>NZ_LSIJ01000083.1 GCF_001556185.1 Sphingomonas sp. CCH10-B3
GAGTCCAATAACCGTCCAATTGAGGCCAACGGGAGCCTAATTGGGTCCGTTAAGAATTGTATCCCTTCGCGGCTCTGGTCGTTCGCGAACTCCGGCGGATTCGATCTCGGCGCGCAATTCGCGATGATGGAGACGTGCGGCGTCCCATCAATTGAAGGTCGCGCCGCGAGCTTCAATCTCGTGCGCCATGATGCGCCGAAACAATGGGAGGCGTATAAGTCAGCGCTGTGTGACGCGCTCGAACCATTTGCACCAGGTTCTGCGCTTGCCGATGCAACGTCCGCTCACGAATTTGATTTCCGAACGTTGAAACACGAAGCGACGACCGTGTTCAAAATTCTGCCTTCGGAAAAGCTCGCCGTGGGAGCGCCGTGGATGTCGCTCACAACAAACTATGAGATTGAAACCATCGCGAAAGAGCGAGGGCCACTCAAGACGATTTTCATCCTCGATGAATTTGCGCAGCTTCCGCCAATCAACGCCGTGCCGAAGGCAACGCGCCTTTATCGGTCAAAGGGAATCCAACTCTGGTTTTTTGTGCAGGGTAGATTCTCACTGCGCGAACGGTGGCCGGAGGTCTTGGCGAAGGAGTTTGAAGATCAAGCTGCTGTCGTAACGATGCGCTCTATAAGCGAACCGGATTTGATCCGCGACGTTTCGCTATGGAGCGGCAACGCCACAATTTTGAATCGTGGTGTTTCTCACAATGGCGGCACGGTCGAAACCGCTGCTGCCAATCTTGGCGAGTCCAAGCGCAGCGTGTTGCAGGCCGAAGATATTCTCGGTCTCGGCCTCTCGAAGCAAATCATCAAAGTCGCAACCATGCCGCATCTGATCGTCTCCGACTGCGTGCCCTTCTACGCCGTCGATCCGTGGAATCAGCTCGGCGATGTGCGCGCGCTCCACAAAGGATTTTTGTGATGAAAGTGTCGCCTGATTTTAATGCGCGCGCGGAATCAAAGCCGCGCGAAGCTGCCGTCCAATCGAAGCACGAGCGCGTTACGCAATTTGCGGAAAAGCAGTTCGAGCGGTGCAAGGGGCAATGGACGGCGAACTACTACGACCGCCTCTTGAAGCGCGAAGGCAACGCTCCCTCTTTGCAACCCTCATGGGGAGTGCAGGATCGAAAAGCTCACCTCCTGCGCGCTGCCGGTAATCTTGCGCGGCAACGCCTCGCGAAAAACATCCAGCGCATTGATCGCGCCGCTGATCGGATGGAGGGACGCAAACGTGATGGGCTTGGGCGCTAGCAGCCTGAAACCCGCAGAAATCTGCGGAAAACCTTGCAATTTTTGTTCAAATATGCGTATAATTATAATATAATGTGGCGTAAACTGAAGATGCCATTCCAGTTTCCCCCACGTGATTAGCGATGGCAAAGCAAAATCACTTTCATGCTGCTCGAACTGAGCACGTCGTGATGGTGATTGTGATGAATGTTGTTGTTAGTGTCACTTCTGCTGAGATGGAACGGTATCGCGCTATTGTCGCTGATATTGATGGGATGTCCGATTCACAGAAGGAAGAGGCCATCATCATTGTGATCAATATGATGCAGGCCTTTGTCGATGCTGCATGGGGGCAACATCCGGTTCAACAAATTGAACTTCAATCTTCTCATGGCGATGGTGTCTGTGATAAGATTTCAGCTCTTGGTAATGCCAAGCCCGTTGACCTCGCAAGCGAGGGCGCAATCACAAAAAACAAGAACAAGGAATTTGCGCCATGAATGAGGCTCAACATAAGAAAGCTGTGATTTATGCACGTGTGTCGTCTGCGCAGCAGACGACACGAACCGATGGATTGTCATCGCAGGAACAACGCTGCCGACTCTACTGCGAACACAAAGGCTATGAGGTCGTCGAGATTTTCAAAGACGATATGTCGGGAAGTGTTGCCAAGCGGCCCGGTATGGACGCGATGCTTTCCTACCTTCGCAAAACGCGCAAACATTCTCATGTCGTTGTGATCGATGATATCTCACGACTCGCTCGCGGGATCGAAGCGCATATTCAATTGCGAGCTGAGATCGGATCGACCGGCGCGTCACTTGAATCGCCGTCTATCGAATTCGGCGAAGACAGCGATAGCAAACTCGTCGAAAATTTGCTGGCGTGTGTCAGTCAGCACGCGCGGCAAAAGAACGCAGAGCAAACGCTCAATCGTATGACCGCGCGTGTCGAGCGCGGCTTTTGGGTTTTCCAAGCGCCTTGGGGCTATCGCTATGGCCCATGCCCTTCAGGCGGCAAGATGCTGCATCGGCATGAGCCTCTAGCCTCGATCATCAAGGATGCTCTTGAAGGCTTCGCTCATGGCCGCTTTGCCAGCCAAGCCGAAGTGATGCGCTATTTCGAAGCGCAAGCGCCTGTGCCGAAGGCTAAGGACGGCTCAATCACCATTGAGCGCGTCCATCAAATCCTGACGCAGCCGCTCTATGCAGGTATCGTGATGTTGCCGAACTGGAATATCACGCCACGCATTGGCCAGCACGAACCGCTCGTATCGGTCGAAACCTACAATGCGATCCAAGAGAAGCTGAATGAGAAACCTCGCGCGCCTGCGCGGGTTGATCTCAATGAAGCTTTCCCGCTGCGCGGCTTCGTTTGCTGTGCGTCGTGCGACAAGCCGATGACGGCGAACTGGAGCAAAGGAAAGCACGGGCATTTCGCATACTATCTGTGCCGCCATAAAGGATGCTCGGACTACGGTAAGTCGATTCCCCGCGCGATGATCGAAGATGCCTTTGAGGCCATGCTCAAGAGCCTGACACCTGCGCGGCAGCTCGTCGAGCTGGCGACGCAAGCCTTCCGCGATCTGTGGGATCGCCAAATCCTAAAGGCTGGCGAAGCCAAGAAATCGATCACCCAGGAAATCGGCTCAATCGAGCGGAAGGTCGCCCAGCTTCTCGACCGGATCGTCGAAGCCGAAAGCGATGCGGTTATCCAAGCCTATGAGCGACGGGTCGCCGAACTCGAAGGCCGCAAGCTCCTTCTAAAGGAGCAATTGGCTGGCTGCGACAAGCCAATCAAGGAATTCGACGAATCCTTTCGAACAGCCCTGCAATTTCTCGCAAGCCCTTGGAATCTTTGGAAAAGTGACAAGCTCACTGAGAAGCGGATAGCCCTAAAACTCACCTTTCCAAGCCAATTGGCATACGACCGAAAAACGGGTTTTCGAACACCTGTTTTAGCGTTGCCATTCAATATGTTAGGGGATTTTTCTATGCTGGAAAAAGATATGGCGCACCCGAAGGGATTCGAACCCCTGGCCTCTGCCTTCGGAGGGCAGCGCTCTATCCAGCTGAGCTACGGGTGCCTGAGCGACGCGCCTAGCAAAGCATCCCCCGTCGCGCCAGTGGTTTCAGCGTGGCCGCTTTTGCCGGGGGGCGAGCGTCACTTGCTGGAACGGCGCAAGGCCGCAGCGCGCACCGGGGCCTTGCGGTTCGAGGTAGAGCACGGTGATGATGTCGCTCGAACACAGCTGATCGATCGATACGCTATAGCCGAAGCGTTCCTGAAAGCCGAGCCCGGGGCAGGGCTGCGGCAGCGTGACGCGATAGACCTTGCGGTCGATCATCTGGAAATCGATCACCGAATCGCTGCGCACCAGGCTTTGCGCGATGCGGTGGCGGGTGATGCAGCTTTGCGGCGGGCCGACCGGCGTCGCTTCGGGAATGGTGGTGTCGCGCGCGCTGCCCGGTCCGGCGATGGCAATGCCGGTCAGCAGCGTGAGCGTCGCCAGCAGCGTGCGGTTCATGCAACCTCCTTGACCCGCGTTTTGGGCGCAGGCGTCTTGGGCTTGTACGCGCACAGATCGGCGACCGGGCAGCGCCAGCACTCCGGCGTGCGCGCCTTGCATATATAGCGTCCGTGCAGGATCAGCCAGTGGTGCGCATGGACGCGAAACGGCGCTGGCGTTGCCTTGTCGAGCTTGAGTTCGACCGCGAGCGGCGTCTTGCCTTTGGCCAAGCCGGTCCGATTGCCGACGCGGAAAATATGGGTGTCGACCGCGAAAGTCTCCGCGCCAAACGCGACGTTTAGAACGACATTGGCGGTCTTGCGCCCGACGCCGGGCAGCTGTTCGAGCGCGTCGCGATCGGCGGGCACTTCGCCGCCATGCTGGTCGACGAGGATCTGCGACAGCGCGATCACATTCTTGGCCTTGGTGTTGAACAGGCCGATCGTCTTGATGTGCTCCTTGAGGCCATCTTCGCCGAGCGCAAGCATCTGCGCGGGCGTGGTGACTTCGGCGAAAAGCGCGCGCGTCGCCTTGTTGACGCCAATGTCAGTGGACTGCGCCGACAGCGCCACGGCGACGACGAGCTGATAGGGATTACCGAACGCCAGCTCGGTTTCGGGGTGCGGATTGTCGGCGGCGAGCCGACTGTAGAATTCGATGACGTCGGCTTTCTTCAAAGCCCCAGCACCTCCGCCATCGTGTAGCGCCCCGGCGTGCGGCCGGCGAGCCAGAGCGCTGCCGTCACCGCGCCATTGGCGAAAATCGCGCGATCTTCGGCGCGGTGGCCGAGTTCGAGCCGCTCGCCTGGCCCGGCGAAAACGACCTGATGGTCGCCCGCGACGGTGCCGCCGCGCAGCGAGGCAAAGCCGATCGTCCCTTCGGCGCGGTCCCCCGACAGGCCCGCGCGGCCGATCACCGACAGTTCGGCAAGCGCGGCGCCGCGCCCCGCCGCCGCCGCTTCGCCGAGCAGCAGGGCGGAGCCCGACGGCGCATCGACTTTGGCACGGTGGTGCATCTCGACGATTTCGATGTCCCAGGCGGGGCCGAGCCGCTCCGCCGCCTCGCGCACCAGCCGCGCGAGCAGCGTAATGCCGAGTGAGGTGTTGCCGGTCTGGAGGACGGCGATGTCGCATGCGGCCTCGTCGATCAACGCGTGATGCGCGAGGCCGAGCCCGGTGGTGCCGATCAGGATCGGCGTGCTTGCGGCGCGCGCGGCAGCGAGATTGGCGGCGAGCGCGCCCGGCACGGTGAAATCGACCAGCACATCGGCAGTGGCGGCGAGCGGGGCCGGATCACCGCCTGCATCGATGCCCCCCGCCAGTGTCGCGTCATGGCTGGCGAGCGCATCGGCGATCGCGCGCCCCATCCGTCCGGCACTGCCGAGAATCCCGATACTCGTCACGAGCCCGCGCTCCATCGCTATTGCCTCTTCGCTGCGGGGAGATGGCAGAAACATTGGCCCGATGACAGAGGGATTGGCGACCAATCGCTAAGCTTTGTGCGATAGGACGGTCGCAATGCTACTCTACGCGCTAATCTGGATGCTCGTGATCAACGCGGGTACCTTTGTGACTTGGGGGCATGACAAAGCCCGGGCGATCACCGGAGGCTGGCGGGTTCGCGAGACTGATCTGCTTGGTATGTCGGCACTCGGGGGCTGGCCCGCTGCACTGGTGGCAACCCGATACTACCGGCACAAGACGCGCAAACAGCCCTTCGCGACGCTGCTGTGGTTGATTGCGACGATGGAATGCGGCGCGGCGATCGGACTATTTGTGCCTGTCGGCTAGCTACCTGAGCGCTAGCGCGCCGCCGCGTGCTTTCTTATGCTGCGGCGATGACGCAGGCGACCAACATCGTGATCCTGACCGGCGCTGGGATTTCGGCGGAGAGCGGCATTGCGACCTTTCGCGGCCCCGGCGGGCTGTGGGAGGGGCACCGGGTCGAGGATGTCTGCACACCGCAAGCGCTCGCGGCCGATCCGGTGCTGGTGCATCGCTTCTATGATCTGCGGCGGGCGGCGCTGGCAACGGTCCAGCCGAACGCTGCGCATCACGCGCTGGCGCGGCTCGACGCGGCGTGGCCCGGCGAGCTGCTGATCGTGACGCAGAATGTCGATGACCTGCACGAGCGGGCGGGCGCCCGGCGGCTGCTCCACATGCACGGCGAGTTGCGTTCGGCGCTGTGTACGGCGTGCGGGGCGCAGTCGCGGTGGGACGGGCCGCTGCCGCCGCGCTCGACCTGTCCGAAGTGCGGGGCGGCGGCGCTGCGGCCCGACATCGTGTTCTTCGGCGAGATGCCGTACCGGATGGAGGTGATCGAGGCTGCCCTCGCCCGCGCCGACATTTTCGTGTCGATCGGCACCTCGGGCGCGGTCTATCCGGCGGCGGGCTTCGTCCAGACCGCGCGCTGGCACGGGGCGGAGACGCTGGAGCTCAATCTGGAACCGAGCGCGGGCAGCCATTTGTTCGACGAGAGCCGCACGGGGCCGGCGAGCCTGCTGGTGCCGCAGTGGGTCGATGCGATGCTGGCGGCAATCGCATGAGCGCGATCGATCCGCGCACGCCGGTGCTGGTCGGGGTCGGCCAGCGGACGGTGCATTGGAAGGGCGAGGGCGCGGCGCCGGACCCCGCCGGATTGCGGGCCGAGGCGGCGCGTGCAGCACTGGCGGATAGCGGGTCGGCGGGGCTGGCGGTGGCGATCGACCGGATCGCGGTGATCCGCTCCATGGCCGATTCGGTGCCCGGCGCGCCGCAGCCGTTCGGGCGCTGCGCCAATCCGCCAGGGACGCTTGCCGAGGATCTCGGGCTGGGGCCGGTCGAGGCGATCTATTCGCTGGTCGGCGGCGATCAGCCGCAAGCGCTGGTGAGCGAGGCCGCCGAGGCGATCCACACGGGCGAGGCGCGCGCGGTGCTGATCGCGGGGAGCGAGGCGACGGCGGCGGTGAAGACCGCGCTGCGGCTGGGGCAGGCGCTCGACTGGTCGCGGAGCAGCGAGGCGGATTTCACCGATCGCGGCTATGGCGCGCGGCTGCTGTCGGCTTACGAGATCGCCAATGGCCTCGGCGCGCCGACGCTGACCTATCCGGCATTCGAACATGCGTTGCGGCGCCGGCTGGGGCTGTCGCGCGCGGCGCATGGCGCGCTGATGGCCGAGCTATGGGCGGGTTTCTCGGCAGTCGCTGCGGCCAATCCGCACAGCATGTTCCCGACCGCCCGCAGCGCCGCGTTTCTCGCGACGCCCTCGGCGGAGAATTACCCCGTCGCCGACCCCTATCTCAAATGGCATGTCGCGCAGGACGCCGTGAACCAGGGTGCCGCCGTGATGCTCACCTCGGTGGGCGAGGCCGATCGGCTCGGCATTGCGCCATGCAAGCGCGTCTTTCTCCACGGTTATGCGCAGGCCGCCGATCGCGTGCCGACCGAGCGGCCCGATCTGTCGCGGTCGCGCGCGGTCGAGCTGGTGCTCGCGCAGGCGCTGGCGTCGGCGGGCAAGGCGACCGCCGATATCGCGCTGTTCGATCTCTATAGCTGTTTCCCCTGCGTGGTGCTGCTCGCCGCCGAAGCGCTGGGGCTCGACTGGCGCGTGACGCCCGCGACCGTGACGGGCGGGCTGCCGTTCTTCGGCGGGCCGGGCAACAGCTATTCGCTCCACGCGATCGCGACGATGGCCGAGCGGTTGCGCGCGCAGCCCGAGGCATATGGGCTGATTCTCGCCAATGGCGGCTTCATGTCGAAGGAAGCAGCGGGGGTCTATTCGGCGAAGCCGCCGCGCGAATGGGCGCCGGTATCGAGTGCCGCCATTGCGCAGCAAATCGCCAGCGATCCGGTGCCGCACCTGATCGACGGCCCTGCGGCGGCGACCATCGACAGCTACACCGTCGCCTTCAAACAGGGCACGCCGCAGCGCGGCTATGTCATCGGCACGACCGCCAGCGGCGCGCGCATCCTTGCCGCCACTGCGCGCGACGACAGCGCGACGCTCGCCGCGTTGCTTGCCGACGATCCGCTTGGCCGTACCGCGCAAATCGCGCACGATGGTCGCACGAACATCATCACCGCAATCGGAGGCGCAGCATGACCCCAGGCGACGGCAAGCCGATGCTGAGCGGCATCAAGGTCGTCGACCTGACCAGCGTTGTCTTCGGCCCCTATTGCACCCAGACGCTCGCCGATCTTGGCGCCGAAGTGATCAAGGTCGAATCGCCGCCGATGGGCGATGTGTTCCGCTGGGCGGGTAAGCCGGGGGCAACGATGGGGATGGGGCCGGGCTTCCTGGCACTCAATCGCGGCAAGCAATCGGTGCTGCTCGACCTGAAGCAGCCCGACGATCTCGCGACGATGAAGCGCCTGCTCGCCGACGCCGATGTGTTCGTGTCGAACGTGCGCGGGCAGGGGATGGAGCGGCTCGGCCTCGATTACGACAGCGTCCGCGCGATCCGGCCCGACATCATCTATGTTCACTGCGTCGGTTTCGGGCAGGACGGGCCTTATGCCGATCTGCCTGCCTATGACGATGTCATCCAGGCTGCGAGCGGCGCGACGAGCCTGTCGAAACGCGTCGATGGCGGCACGGCGCCGCGGTTCATCCCGTCGCTGATCGCCGACAAGGTGTCGGGGCTGCACGGCGCTTATGGCGTGCTCGCGGCGATCATCCACCGCATGCGCACGGGCGAGGGGCAATTGGTCGAAGTGCCGATGCTCGAGGCATTCACTCACTTCATCCTGCTCGAACATCTCGGCGGGCATACCTTCGATCCGCCCAATGCGCCCACCTGCTACGCGCGACAGGTCGATCCCAACCGTCAACCGTTTCCGACCAGCGACGGCCATGTCGCGATTGCCGCTTATGGCGACCGGCATTGGCTGGAGTTGTTCGCCGTTCTGGAGGCATCGGCGTTTCTGGACCGGCCGGAACTCGCGACCACCACCGATCGCTTCCACAATATGGCGCTGATGTATCACGAAGTCGCGCGGCTGACGCCGAACGTCACCACCGCCGAGCTGCTCGCGCGCTGCGAGGCCGCCAATCTGCCGGCGCGGGAAGCGCGCGATGTCGATGACGTCATGGACGACCCGCATCTGAAAGCGACGGGCTTCTTCCGGCGCCGTACGCATCCGACCGAAGGCGACTATTTCGAAATGCAGCCACCGGTGAAATTCGGCGCCATGCCCGCGCGCGAGCCGAGCCTGCCGCCGAAACTCGACGAGCAGGGCGCGGAGATCAGGGGTGGCTAGGACAGACCTTGCCGCATCAAATTGTCATTCCCGCGAAGGCGGGAATCCATGCCGGCTGGCGTTTCAGAGAGTCGTGATGTCCAGCGACTATGGATCCCCGCCTTCGCGAGGATGACGGAGGCGAGCGAAGTCGCGACACTGTTGGCGGCACAAGCCGCCTGTTACTCGACCTCGCCCGAAACGGACGGGTCGGGTGGATCAGTGCGGCGTTAACTCAGCGGAACGCCTGAAATCGTGATCCGGTGCATCAGCCGTTTATGGCCGTGGTAGTCGTTGACCGCGAAGTGCCAGGTCGCGCGATTGTCCCACACCGCGACCGATCCCGGCGCCCATTGCAGGCGGCAGTGGAATTCTTCGCGCATCGCGACGCCGTAGAGATATTGCAGCAGCGGCTGGCTTTCTTCGCGCGTCCAGCCTTCGAAGTGCAGCGTGAAGGCGGGGTTGACGTAGAGCAGTTTGCGCCCTGTCACCGGGTGGTGGATCACCGCCGGGTGGACGGCATTTGCGCTGATGTCGTGGCCCTTCAGGTCGGCAGCCTGATCGGTCTTGGCGTAGATGCCGTCATGGCCATAGATGTGATCGGCGCTGTGCACCGCGCGCAAAGTGCTGAGCGTCGCCTTTAGCCCGTCGGACAGCGCATCATAGGCCGCGCCCATGCTGGCGAATAAAGTGTCGCCGCCGGTTGGCGGCAGCTCGCGCGCGACAAGGATCGACCCCATCGCCGGGACCGCATCATAGCTGTGATCGGTATGCCAGCCGCCGCCGATGTTGACGAATTGCGTCTCGGCCTTGCGGACTTCGGCGATTTCGGGATAGCCGCCGTTCGCCGGGAAGTAATTGTTGACGTCGATGTCGCCCCAGCGGCGTGCGAAGGCGATGTGATCTTCGGGCGTCAGCTGCTGGTCGCGCAGCATGACGACACCGGCCTCGGCCAGCGTCTGCCGCAGCGCCGCCAGTTCATCGTCGCCGATATGGCGGACATCGATGCCGGTGATTTCCGCGCCGCAATGCGCGGCCAGCGGCCTGATCTGCATTTCGCCCATGCTGCCTCTCCCGTTTTTTGTGGAGCGCAGCATGGGCGAATAGCGGTTGGATTACCAGATGTGCACGCGCTGTTCGGGGGCCAGATACAGCTTGCTGCCGGGCTTCACATCGAAGGCGGCGTACCAGGCATCCATGTTGCGGACGACGCCATTGACCCGGAACAGCGGCGGGCTGTGCGGATCGGTGCGGAGCCGTGCCAGCGCCGCATCATCGCGCAGCTTTGTCTGCCAGGCTTGCGCCCAGGCCATGAAGAAGCGCTGATCGCCGGTCAGGCCATTGATGACTTTCGCCTTGCCGTGCTTCGCCTGATAACGCTGATACGCGCCATAAGCGGCTTCCAGCCCGCCGAGATCGCCGATGTTTTCGCCGAGCGTCAGCTTGCCGTTCACCTTCGTCCCGGGCAGCCCTTCGAACTGGTCATACTGCGCGGCAAGCGCGGCGGTGCGTTCCTTGAACGCAGCCTTGGCGGCGGGAGTCCACCAGTTTTCGAACTTGCCGGTCGGGCCGAACTGGCTGCCCTGATCGTCGAAGCCATGGCCCATTTCGTGGCCGATGATCGCGCCGATTGCCCCGTAATTCACTGCCGGATCGGCCTTGGGGTCGAAATAGGGCGGCTGCAGGATGGCGGCCGGGAAGGTGATCTGGTTCGACAGCGGGCTGTAATAGGCATTCACCGTCTGCGGCGTCATCGCCCACAGGGTGCGATCGACCGGCTTGGGGAAACGCGACAGTTGCAGCGCATTGGCAAATTCGGCCGAGCGCATGGCATTGCCCAGCATGTCGCCCCGCACCACCTTGAAGCTCGAGTAATCGAGGAACTTGTCGGGATAGCCCACGCGCGGTTCGAACGCGGCAAGCTTGACCAGTGCGGCCTTGCGGGTCGGCTCGTCCATCCAGCTCGATTTGCTGATCCGGTCCTGATACGAACCGCGCAGATTTTCGATCAGTTCCTGCATCTGCGCCTTGGCGGCAGGCGGGAAGAAGCGCGCGACATAAAGCGCGCCCACGGCTTCACCCAGCGCGCCGTTGGTCAGCTGCACGCCACGCTTCCACCGGTCGCGCGGGGTCTTCACGCCCGAGAGGGTGGCCGAATAAAAGTCGAAGCTCGCCTGATCGAACGCCTTGGGCAGGAAAGCAGCATTCGAGCTGACGAAGTGGAAGGCCATATAGTCTTTCCACACGTCGAGCGGCGTTGCGACCATGATCTTGCCGATAGCGGTGATCGCGGTGTTATTGGCCATCAGGATCTTCGGCGAGCTGTCGAGCCCTGCCGTCTTCAGCATCAGCGCCCATTCGAATTCCGGGGCCTTGTTCTCAAGCCCGGCGATATCCTGGGGGTCGTTGAGCGCAGCGATGTTGCGGCTCTGCTCGGGCGTCCAATGTTCCTTGGCCATCGCCTTTTCGAGCGCGAAGATCGCATCGGCCTTCGCCGCCGCATTGGGAATGCCGGCAAGCGTCTGAATTTTTTCGATATAAGCGCGATAGGCCTTGCGATAGCCGTCGTACTTCTCGCCTTCGAGCAGATAATAGTCGCGCGGCATGCCCAGCCCGCTCTGCCCGACGGCGGCGGTGTAGCGCGTCGGATCAGCCAGATTCGGGATGATGCCGATGCTCACCGGCGACTGATAGCCGACGCTGGCGAACAGGACCTGCAACTCGGTGAGATCCTTCACCGCTGCAATCTTGGCGAGATAGGGCTGAAGCGGCGCGGTACCCTTGGCCTCGATGCCGGCTTCGTCCATCCAGCTTGCGTAGAAATCGCCGACCTGCTTGCCGGTCGCGCCGTATTTCGACGGGTTCTTGGCCATGTCGTCCAAGATCAGGCGGACGTTCTGTTCCGCCTCGTCGCTCAGCAGGTTGCCATAGCCGATCGCTGCCTTGTCGGCGGGGATTTCGGTGCGCTTGGCCCAGCTGCCGTTGACGAAATGCCAGAAATCATCGCCCGGCGCGACGCTGGGATCCTTGGCAGAAAGGTCGACGCCGAAGCTGCCATAGCGGGGTGCGTTGGCGCCGCCGTCCTTCGACAAGGCGGGTACGGCAAGGGCGAGGACGGCAGTGGCCGCAGTCAGCCGAGCGAAACGTGCGATACGCATGGATACCTCTCTGTTGGTGTGTTGGCGTTTGATAACGGCGAGTCTGTTTTGTCGCAAGCGAAATGTCAGGTTTACCCTACACCAAGCGATTGGCGACGAGATCGTCGACCACAGCCGGATCGGCGAGCGTCGACGTGTCGCCGAGCGCGGTCACATCGCCTTCGGCAATCTTGCGCAGAATGCGGCGCATGATCTTGCCCGAGCGCGTTTTTGGGAGGCCGGGCGCGAATTGCAATGCGTCAGGCGTTGCAATCGGGCCAATTTCGGTGCGCACCCATTTGACCAGTTCGGCGCGCAAGCCATCGTCGCCGGTTTCGCCTGCGTTGAGCGTGACATAGGCGTAGATGCCTTGCCCCTTGATGTCGTGCGGCATGCCGACGACCGCAGCTTCGGCAACCTTGGGGTGGAGCACCAGCGCCGATTCGACCTCGGCAGTGCCCATCCGATGGCCGCTGACGTTGATGACGTCGTCGACGCGGCCGGTGATCCAGTAATCGCCGTCGGCATCGCGGCGGCAGCCGTCGCCGGTGAAATATTTGCCGGGGTAGGTAGTGAAATAGGTCTGGAAGAAGCGCGCATGATCGCCCCAGACGGTGCGCATCTGCCCCGGCCAGCTTGCCGCGATCACCAGATTGCCCTCGGCGGCCCCCTCCAGCACCCTGCCTTCGGGGTCGACGATCTGCGGCACCACGCCGGGCATCGGGCGCGTCGCGCTGCCGGGCTTGAGCGCGGTCGCGCCCGGCATCGGCGCGATCATCGCGCCGCCGGTCTCGGTCTGCCACCAGGTATCGATGATCGGGCAGCGGCCCTCGCCGACGACGTCGTGATACCAGCGCCACGCCTCGGGGTTGATCGGCTCGCCGACGGTGCCGAGCAGCTTCAGCGACGCGCGGCTGGTCGCCTGCACATGGCCATCGCCATCCTTCATCAGCGCGCGCAGGGCGGTGGGCGCGGTGAAGATGCTGTGGACCCGGTGGCGATCGACGATCTGCCAGATGCGGCTGGCGTCGGGCCAGTTGGGCAGGCCTTCGCACATCAGGGTCGTCGCGCCGTTCGCCAGCGGGCCGTAGAGGATGTAGCTGTGCCCCGTCACCCAGCCGATGTCGGCGGCGCACCACCACACATCACCGGGGCGATAATCGAAGCACCAGTGATGCGTCAGGCTCGCCCAGAGCAGATAGCCGCCGCTGGTGTGGAGCACGCCCTTGGGCTTGCCGGTCGAGCCGCTGGTGTAGAGGATGAACAGCGGGTCTTCGGCCGCCATCGGCTCGGGCGGGCAATCGGTCGAGACCTGCGCGGCGGCGTCGTGATACCAGACATCGCGACCCGGCTGCATCGCCACCTCGGCGCCAGTGGCAGCGACGACGATCACTTTCTGCAGGCAGGGCGCGTGGTGCGCGGCGGCATCGACCGCGGCTTTGAGAGGCACGCGCTTGCCGCCGCGCCGCCCTTCGTCGGCAGTGACCACCAGTGCCGAGTCGCAATCGGTGATCCGCCCCGCGAGCGCCTCCGCCGAAAAACCGCCGAACACCACTGAATGGATGGCGCCGATCCGCGCACAGGCCAGCACCGCAAACGCCGCTTCGGGGATCATCGGCATGTAGATGGTGACGCGGTCGCCCTTGGCCGCGCCATTGGCCTTCAGCACATTGGCGAAACGGCAGACTTCGCCGTGGAGCTCGGCATAAGTGAAGCGGCGCGGCGCTTCGGCGGGCGAGTCGGGTTCCCAGATCAGTGCCACCTCACCGCCGCGCGTCGCGAGATGGCGGTCGAGGCAATTGACGCTGACGTTGAGCACGCCGTCGTCGAACCATTTGATGCCGAAATCGGCTTCGTCGAACGACCACTCGCCGGCGCGGGTGGGCGGCGTCATCCAGTCGAGTCGCTGCGCTTGTTCAAGCCAGAAGCCCGCCGGATCGGCCTGCGCGGCGGCGTAGAGCGCGGCATGGCCCGCCGCATCGACATGCGCCTTGGCCGCCCAATCGGCGGGGACGGGATAAATATCGGGCATCGCGCTCTCCTGCAGCGATGATGGCGCGGCGGCGGGGGCGAAGGCAAGCCAATCTGCTTGGCTTACGATCAGTTTCGATCTAAAACGTATCTACATTTCGGGGAGCGAACGACAATGAGCGGCACGGTACTCGTCACGGGCGGCAGCGGTTACATCGGCGGCTTTGTGATCCGGCAACTCGCTGCCGAGGGCTGGCAGGTCCACACCACCATCCGCAACCTGGCGCGCGAAGCCGAGGTGCGCGGCTGGCTCGGTGTGCCCGACGCGCAGCTGAAGTTCTTCGCCGCCGATCTGCTGAGCGACGATGGCTGGGCCGAGGCGAATGCCGGGTGCAGCCATGTCGTCCATGTCGCCTCGCCGCTGCCGACCGGCGCGGTCAAGCACGAGGACGACCTGATCGTCCCGGCGCGCGAAGGCGCGCTGCGGGCACTGCGCTTTGCCAAGGCGGCGGGGGTGACGCGCTTCGTGATGACGTCGTCGGTCGCGGCGATCGCTTATGGCCATGGCAGGAAAGTCGCGCGCTACACCGAAGCCGATTGGACCAACGTCAACGGCCCGCAAGTTCATGCCTATGCCAAATCGAAGACGCTCGCCGAGCGCGCCGCGCGCGACTGGATCGCGGCGGAGGGCGGCGACATGGTCTATGCCTCGGTCAATCCCGCCGCCGTGCTCGGGCCGGTGCTGAGCGCCGATTTCTCAGGATCGCTCGAGATTGTCACGCGGCTGCTGTCCGGCGGGCTGCCCGGCGTGCCCGACATCGGTTTCGGCGTGGTCGATGTGCGTGACGTCGCCGATCTGCATGTCCGCTGCCTGACGTCGGACAAGGTCGCGGGCGAGCGCTTCATCGCCTCGAGCCCGTTCATGATGATGCGTGACGTGGCCGCAATCCTGCGCGATCGGTTGGGGCCGGAAGCGCGCAAGGTGCCGACGCGACGCTTGCCCGGGTTCGTGCTGCACGCCGCCGCGCTGTTCGACCCGCAGCTCAAGTTCGTAACGAGCGAGCTGGGCAAGGTCCGCGACACCCGGTCCGACCATGCCCGCGACATACTCGGCTGGGCGCCGCGCGATCCGGCGGAAACGATCGTCGACACCGCGCGCAGCCTGATCGACCACGGCATCGTCAAGGTGTGAGCCAAGGTCTGAGTTGGGCGTATTGCCCATTTCCCGTTTGCACTGAGCTTGTCGAAGTACCGTTCTTCTTCGGGTCGGTCGCAAAAGAAAGACGGGGCTTCGACAAGCTCAGCCTGAACGGGGATAGGGCGGGGCATCGAGTTGACGGGCTGTATGGCGTTCGCTGTCCGATCGCCCTACATCCTCGCCTATGTACGACTTTGCGATCGACGCGAGCGACAAGCCCGCGCTTTACCGTGATCTGCTCGGCGCGCTCGATGCGCTGACGGCGGGCGAACCCGATGCGGTTGCCAATATGGCCAATGCCGCGGCGCTGATCTGGCAGTATCTGCCCGACCTCAACTGGTCGGGCTTTTACCGGCTGGTCGAGGGCGAACTGGTGCTCGGGCCTTTCGTCGGCAAGCCGGCGTGCATCCGCATCCCGTTGGGGCAAGGCGTGTGCGGGACGGCCGCGTCGACGCGCACGACGCAGCTGGTCGAGGATGTTCACGCCTTCCCCGGCCATATCGCTTGTGACGTGGACAGCGCATCCGAACTGGTGGTGCCGATCGTGCGCGACGGCCATCTGATCGGCGTAATCGATCTGGACAGCCCGAAGGTTGCGCGCTTCGATGCGCAGGACGCGCGCGGGGTGGAAGCGCTCGCGGTGCTGCTCGCGGCGCGGCTTTGAGCACTGCACCAAAGTGGCACAATGTTGCTAACTGGCTAAAATCTGCGGAAAATGGTATGAAATCCGTTAACTGATTTGCCGCCACTTCACGGCCAGCGGCGTCAGCAAGGGAGCGTTTACCATGCAAAGCCGCCTGATCGCGTCGATTGTTCTTGCCACCGGCGTGATCGCCACTCCTGCTGCGGCGCAGCGAATCGACCAAAGCGTCGCGCAATATGGCGCGCAGTACGGCGCCCAATATGGCGCATCGGCACAGCAAATCCGCACGACCGCCGCGCCGCAGGTTCAGATGCCAAACGCGCCGCAGGTGCAGTGGCAGAACAGCAGCGTGCAGCGCCCGCCGGTCCACACCGTTAACCAGGTGCCGCCCGCGCCGCGTGGCTATCGCTGGGGCGGGCAGATCAATGGACGCTGGGAAGGCGGCTATCGTGCGCCCGGCGGCTGGGCCGCCTATCGCCGTCCGACCCGTGGCTGGCGCCTGCCGAGCTACTGGATCGGCTCGAACTTCTGGATCGACGATTTCGCTTATTATGGCCTCGCCACGCCGCCGCGCGGCTATCGCTGGCTGCGTTACTATGACGATGCAGTGATGGTCGACGAACGCGGGCGAGTTTACGATTCGGTCGGTAACATCGGCTGGGATCGCTATGAGGGCGCCTATGGCCCCACCGCGCAGGGCTATTACACTGCACCGGGCCGCTGGGAAGGCACTTATACCGGCACCTGGACGCAATTGCCCCAGCCGCGGCAGGTGCCGCCGCCTGCTGTCACCTATCAGCAGCCGCAAGTCATCGAAGTGCCTGCGGGCGGCTACACCCAGACCTATAGCGCAGGCGGCTACGCAAGCGGCGTGACCGTCAACGGCCAGTTTTATCCCGCTGGCCCGCCGGGAACGGTTTCGACCGTCACCATCCAGTCAGCGCCAGTGGTGACGACGACGGTGACCGAATATGTCACTTACACCGCCGTCAAGCAGCGCAAGGTCGCGCGCAAGCCGGTGCGCAAATGGCGCCCGGCCCCGCGCTGCGTGTGCGGTTGCTGCCGCTGACGGGTGCGCGCTTCGCCCATTTGCAAAAAGCTTGGGCCGTTCGGGCTGAGCTTGTCGAAGCCCTGTTCTTTCTTTGGCAACGCCTCAGAGGAACGACGGCCCTTCGACAAGCTCAGGGCGAACGGCTAGAGATAGGTCTGACGCTTACCGCGGCGCTGGCCCTGCGAGCACCGGCAGGCTTTCGGCGCCCCCCGCGCCGATCGCCGCGACCGCGAAGAGGTGATCGTCGATCGACGTATTTGACAAGGTCGTCGTCGGCGTGGTCACGATCCGCGATCCGGTCCAGCCTGCGCGATCGGTGCGCCGCCAATAGACCTTGTATTTGGCGGCCCCCGGCACCGCTTGCCACTTCACCACCGTATCGAAGCTGAGCGCGCCGTTGATCGTCACGCCCTTGGGGGCGGCGGGCGCAGCTGCCAGCCGCCGCACGGCGGCGATGTTGATCGCGGTGACTTTCGCCAGATAGGGGAAGTCCATCTTGTCGATCGTGTCGCCATATTCGATGCCGCCTTCGGTGCGCAGGTCCTGGTGCTGCTGCGTCCAGTTTTCCGCGCCGACCGAAAAGCGCACGGCGGGATAGCCGAGCCGCAGGAACGGTTCATGATCGCCGCCGCGCCCGAAGCGGTCGGGGCGGCGATCGACGAACACGTCGAGGCCCTTGGGAATGGCGGCGGCGATGCCGTCGATCGTCTTGGCGAGCGCGCGGCTGGGGCCGTCGTCCTCGCCGCCATTGCCGCGCCGGGCGAGCTGTTCCTTGATATCCTCCGACGCGCGGATGCCTTCGGAAAAGACGCGCACCCGGTCGGCGACGCGGATGCCGTTCTGACCCATCGTGTTGCCGACGATGTCGTTGTTGAGCATCGCCGAGACTTCCCAGCCGCGCTCTTTGGCGGTCTCGGCGAGCAGGGTGCCGCCCCAAAGCCCCTGTTCCTCGCCCGAAAAGACCGCATAGACGATCGTCGCGTCGAACTGTTGCTTCGACAGGTGCCGCGCGGCTTCGAGCACGAGCGCGACGCCTGACGCATTGTCATTGGCGCCGGGCGCGTCCTTGGTGATGTCGAGCGTGTCCGATCCGCGACTGTCGATGTGCGCGCCGATGATGACGACACGATTCGGATCGCGGCCCTTCTGGATACCGAGCACATCCTCGACGATCACGCCGTTCGGCGCGCGCGGCCCGGTGAAGCTGCGCGAAATGCGCTCGACGGTGATGCACCCGCCGCAGGTCCTGGCGATCGCCTCGAACCGCGCCGCGGCCCAGTTGCGCGCCGCGCCGATGCCGCGCTTGGGGTCGGTGGCGGAGGACAGCGTGTTGCGGGTGCCGAAGGCGACCATCGCGGCGACATCGGCCTTAAGGCGAGTGGGCGAGGGCGCTTCGGCCAGCACAGGGGCTGCAGTGGCGAGCAGGACGGGAGCGAGGAGGATGCGCATTCCCGCATCGTGGCGCGCGGGAGGCGCGGGGGCAAGGGGGTGAGCGTTAGCCCTCCCCCGCAAAGCGGGGGAGGGCTGGGGAACGCAAAGCCCCCTCAACTCAGCCGATCGATCGCCTCGGGCGTCAGCGACCCGGGCACGATCATGATCGGCACCGACAGCGCGCCCGCTTCGGAGCCGGTGAAGTGCGTCACCAGTGGCCCCGGCGGGCCGCTCGGCGCGGCGGCAAGCACCAGCGCGGCGATTTCGGGGTTGCTCGCGATCATCTGGCGGATGACCTTGCTTGCATCGCCCTGCTGCACGGTGATGCGCGGCTTGATGCCCGATTCCTCGAGCAACGTGCCTGCCGCCGCCGCGACCAGCCCTTCGGCATGGACGCGCGCTTCTTCCTCGATCGTCGCCTGCACCCCGCCCCAGGGCACGAAATCGGCGGTCGGCACGAGCGCGAGGATGTCGACGCCGCCGCCGGTTTTGACCGCGCGGCGCGCGGCGAAGCGCAGCGCGACTTCGGCTTCGGGGGTTTCGTCGATCACCACCAGATAGATGCGCATCCTCTTGCCCCCAACGGATCGTCCGTTTTGTCGCAGCAAGGTGGCCCCCGACGCGGGCGAGCGCAAGTGGACTTGACCCGCGCGCGCGGATGGCGAAGGGAAGGCCGCCCCCAGGACTGACTTGAAGGACGCCCCTTCCGATGCCGATCGAGATCAAAATGCCCGCGCTCTCGCCGACGATGGAGGAGGGCACGCTCGCCAAATGGCTGGTCAAGGAAGGCGATACGGTGAAGTCCGGCGACCTGATGGCCGAGATCGAGACCGACAAGGCAACGATGGAATTCGAAGCCGTCGACGAAGGCGTGATCGGCAAGATTCTGGTCGCCGAGGGGACCGACAATGTGAAGGTCGGCACGGTGATTGCGGTCCTGAACGGCGAGGGTGAGGAGGCGAGCGCGCCCGCCGCCGCGCCTGCCGCCAAGGCTGAGCCCGAAGCGAAGGCCGCGGCAGCGCCGGTCGCTGCTCCGACGCCCGCTCCGGCACCCGCCGCTGCCCCGGCAGCCGAGGGCGACCGCGTCAAGGCGAGCCCGCTCGCGCGCCGGATTGCCGAGGCGAAGGGCGTCGACCTGGGCGCGCTGACCGGCTCGGGCCCGAACGGGCGGATCGTCAAGGCCGACGTCGAGGGCGCGACCCCCGGTGCCGCGCCCGCCAAGGCCGAAGCCGCGCCGACCCCCGCCGCCTCGGCGCCGGCCGCGCCCGCTGCCGCACCGGCTCCGGCGCCCAAGCCCGCCGCTATTCCGGACATTCCGCACGAAGCGACCAAGCTGTCGAACGTCCGCAAGACGATCGCGCGTCGCCTCACCGAATCGAAGCAGACCGTCCCGCACATCTATCTGACGGTCGATATCCGGCTCGACGCGCTGCTCAAGCTGCGTGCCGATCTCAACGCCGCGCTTGAGGCGACTGGGGTCAAGCTGTCGGTCAACGACCTGCTGATCAAGGCACTCGCCGTCAGCCTGATCCGCGTGCCCAAGTGCAATGTCATGTTCACCCCCGACCAGCTGATCACGTTCAGCCGCGCCGATATTTCGGTCGCAGTGTCGGCGCCGTCGGGGCTGATCACGCCGGTGATCACTCACGCCGACACCAAGTCGCCCTCGGCGATCTCGAGGGAAATGAAGGACCTCGCCGCCCGCGCCCGCGAGCAGAAGCTGAAGCCCGAGGAATATCAGGGCGGCACCGCATCGCTGTCGAACATGGGCATGTTCGGCATCAAGCAGTTCGAGGCCGTCATCAACCCGCCGCAGGGCATGATCATGGCGATCGGCGCGGGCGAGAAGCGGCCTTATATCATCGACGACGCGCTCGGCATCGCTACCGTCATGTCGGCGACCGGCAGCTTCGATCACCGCGCGATCGACGGGGCGGACGGCGCCGAGCTGATGCAGGCATTTAAGGCGCTGGTGGAGGCGCCGCTGGGGATGATCGCCTGATGATCGGTCGCAAGACCCTGATCGAACTGGCGCATATCGCCGCGGGCATCGTGCTCGCGCTCGGGATGGCGTGGGCGATGGCCTGGGCCGTGCCGCTCGCAAAGCTCGACATCTGGGCAGTCGACATCGTCTCGATCGTGATCATCCTGATCATGGGCGTGCAGCCGGTGCGCGAGGCCATGGCGGCGGACAAGGCGGCAGGCGGAAGCGCGCGCGCCAATGGCTGAGCCGCCGCTCGCCGCCCCCGCGATCCGCGCGACGGCAATGGCGGCGGATGCGAATCCTTATGGCACGGCATTCGTCGGCTGGCTGATGGGGCAGATGGCGCTCGCGGCGGGATCGGTCGCGTCGCAGCGGTGCCGGGGCCGCGCGCCGGTGGTCGCCGCCGACGGGTTCAGTTTTTCCGCGCCAGTGCAGATCGGCGATGAAGTCAGCTTCTACGCCACGATCACCGCGACCGGGCGGACCTCGATTACGGTCGCGGTCGACGTCTGGCGGCGCGAGCGCCATGGCGACGGCACCGCGCGGGCAGCAACCGGCCGCTTCACGCTCGTGTCGATGGGGGCGGACGGTCGTCCGGTCCCGGTCGATGGCGCGCTTGTCTAATCCGTCCAACCCTCCCTCCCCAGGAGCATATCAGTGGCTGACAATTTCGATCTCATCGTCCTCGGTTCGGGCCCCGGCGGCTATGTCGCCGCGATCCGCGCGAGCCAGCTCGGGCTGAAAGTCGCGATCGTCGAGCGTGAATTGTTGGGGGGCATCTGCCTCAACTGGGGCTGCATCCCGACCAAGGCGCTACTGCGATCGGCCGAAATCTATCACTACATGCAGCACGCCAAGGATTACGGGCTGATTGCCGAGGGGATCAGCGCCGATATCGCCGCCGTGGTGAAGCGCTCGCGCGGGGTCGCGAAGCAGCTCAATCAGGGCGTCACGCACCTGATGAAGAAGAACAAGATCACGGTGTTCATGGGCGAGGGCAAGCTAACCGCGGCGACGGCGCTGACCGTCACCGACAAGGACGGCAAGGCGACCGAGCTGACCGCGAAGAACGTCATCCTCGCCACCGGCGCGCGCGCGCGCGATCTGCCGTTCGCGCCTGCGGATGGCAAGCGCATCTGGACCTATCGCCACGCGATGGTGCCGCCCGAAATGCCGACCAAGCTGCTCGTCATCGGATCGGGCGCGATCGGGATCGAATTTGCGAGCTTCTACAACGACATAGGCGCCGAAGTGACGGTCGTCGAAATGCTCGACCGGATCGTGCCGGTGGAGGACGCCGATGTCTCCGCCTTCCTCGAAAAGGCGCTCAAGAAGCAGGGCATGACGATCCTGACCGGGGCGGGGGTCGAGAAGCTCTCGGCCACCGATGCGGGCGTGAGAGCGAGCATCAAGGGCAAGGATGGTAAGGTCGTCGATGGCGACTTCAGCCACTGCATCGTCGCGATCGGCATTGTCCCGAACACCGAGAATATCGGGCTCGAAGCGCTCGGCGTCGCGATGGATCGCGGCTTCCTGAAGACCGGGCCGACGTGCGAGACCAATGTCCCCGGCCTCTATGCGATCGGTGACATCACCGCGCCGCCGTGGCTCGCGCACAAGGCCAGCCATGAAGGCGTGATCGCGGCCGAGGCGATTGCCGGCGGCCATCCGCACGCGATGGACCCGCGGAACATCCCCGGCTGCACCTATTGCCACCCGCAGATTGCGAGCGTGGGCCTGACCGAGGCCAAGGCGCGCGAGGCTGGATACGAAGTGAAGGTCGGCAATTTTCCCTTCATCGGCAATGGCAAGGCCATCGCGCTCGGCGAGGCCGAAGGCTTTGTGAAGACGGTGTTCGATGCGAAGACCGGCGAACTGCTCGGCGCGCACATGATCGGCGCCGAGGTCACCGAGCTGATCCAGGGCTATACCGTCGGCAAAACGGGTGAGCTGGTCGAGGCGGATTTCATGAACACCGTCTTCCCGCATCCGACCCTGTCCGAAATGATGCATGAATCGGTGCTTGGCGCGTATGGGCGCGCGCTGCATATCTAGCGCGAGCGAATAGGGGACGGTTGCAATGCTGAAGTTTTTGGGCGCCGCGATGCTGACTGTCCTTGCCACGCCCGCCGTCGCCGAGACGGTCGTCGTCACTGCCGACCACCTCGTCGATGTCGCCAAGGGCGTGACACTCGATGAGCCGGTGATCGTCATCATCGACGGCAAGATCGCCTCGGTCGTCACGCGCGGCGGTGCGCGGCCGGTGATCCCGGCCGATGCGAAACGCATCGATCTGCCGGGGCAGACGATCGTCCCCGGCCTGATCGACATGCACGTCCATCTCGATGCCGATGCGCGGATCAGCGGGTACAAGAGCCTCGAATATACCGACAGCTTCTGGCAGGCAGTCGGGGTGGCCAACGCCAAGCTGATGCTCGAAGCGGGCTTCACCACCGTGCGCAACGTCGGGTCGGACAATTACAACGACGTCGGACTGAAACAGGCCGTCGAGGCGGGTTATATCGCGGGGCCGCGCATCGTGCCGGCGACCTATGCGCTGGGTGCGACCGGGGGCCACTGCGATAATACCGAGGGCCTGCCGCCGAGCTTCGCCGCCGTCCCGCAACCCTCGGTCGCCGACGGTCCCGAAGGCTATCGCAAGCTGGTGCGAACGGTGCACAAATATGGCGCCGAGGCGATCAAGATCTGCGCGACCGGGGGCGTCCTCTCGCGCTCCGACGTGGCCGGCGCGCAGCAGATGACGCTGGCCGAAATGCAGGCGGTCGTGGCTGAGGCGCATATGCTGGGGATGAAAGTCGCCGCGCATGCGCATGGCACGGCGGGCATCAACGACGCGCTGCGGGCCGGGGTCGACACGATCGAGCATGCCAGCCTTGCCGATGTCGAAAGCTTCGCGCTCGCCAAGGAAAGGGGTGCGTGGTTCTCGATGGACATCTACGACGATGATTACATCCTCGCCGAAGGCGCCAAGAACGGCGTGTTCCCCGAAAGCCTTGAAAAAGAGCGCGTCATCGGCCGCAAGCAGCGCGAGACGTTCCGCGACGCGCACCGCGCGGGCGTGAAGATGGTGTTCGGCACCGACAATGGCGGCGTGTTTCCGGCGGGGCAGAACGCACTGCAGTTCGCCAAGATGGTCGAATGGGGAATGACCCCGATCGAAGCGATCCGGTCGGCGACAACCAATGCCGCCGAAGCGCTCGGGCGTCCGGGTCAGGTCGGCACAATCGCGCCGGGCGCCTGGGGCGACATTGTCGCGGTGCAGGGCGATCCGCTGGTCGACGTGAAGCTGCTCGAACGCCCGAGCGCCGTCATCAAGGGCGGCGTGCGGGTGAAGTGACGCGCCTAGGCGGCCACTTCGCCCTGGATCAGTAGCTGCTCAGCGGCTTTAGTAACAACGACGGGCTCGGGCTCGCCGATCTTGAGCGTGCCGGGCGACTTGTGGCGCAGATGGCCGTCTAGCGACGCGCCGTTTTCAATCGTGATAGTCTCATAATCGATGTCGCCGTTGATCTTGGCGGTGCGCTCGATCACGAGGTGGCGGACGACGACCTTGCCGTCGATCGTGCCGGTCAGCCGCGCGGTTTCGGCACGGACATTGCCGATGATCCGGCTTTCGGCGCCCTGCACGACGCTCGCGGCATCGACATCGCCTTCGACATGGCCATCGATGTGGAGATCGGCGGTCGCGCGGATATTGCCGGTGATCGTGACATCGGCGCCTAGCACCGAAAACATGCCGCGCTTGCCGTTGCCGGTCGCCGCCGGCGGCGCCGGGGGGGCTGGTACCGTGCCTGTGTCGCGACCGGTCTTGTTATTGAACATCGCTCAAACTCCCCCGCATGTGTGCCGGGCCGCGCGCCGCGCCCCGAATCGACGCCGTAACTAGCACATCGGCAGGCGGCGGGAGAGGCGCGACACCGTCAGGCAACGCGCATCAGCAACGGATTGTCGTTGGCGCTGCGCCACAGCAGTGGTCGCGCGACGAGGAAGGTCGCGAAGATCATCGGAATCGCCCCCATCGCGGCCAGCCAAGGCAGCGCGAGCAGATAGCCGACCAGCGCGAGGATCGACCCGAGCTGGACATGCGCCTGAATGCGCATCGTCTCGCGCGACGGCGCGGCGATGGCGAGCGCGAGACTCAAGATGTCGGCCATGAAGAAATAGCGGTCGTGCATCTTGGGCAACAGCCCCGCGACCAGCAGCGGTGCGAGCAGCGCGGCGCGCAGCAGCATTGCCCGCGAAAAATACCGCGCGGTCGCGCCGATCTGCGCAGCGTACCAGCCGGTTGCGCCGATGGCGGCGGCGGTCGCAAGCCCGATCAGCGGCGTCGTGATCCCGGCGAGCTGCGCGAACATCCAGATGTTGGGAGCATTGCGCGCGATGTCGTCGAACCACGCCGACTGGCGCAGGTAAATCGTCAGCAGATCGGCAACCGGCCAACCGCAGATCGCCGCCGGGGCAAGCGCGGTCGCAAAGGCGGCGGGGGCATAGAGCCAGTGCCGCACCGGCACTTGCCGCGCGATGACGATCGCCAGCACAAAGGGTGCGCCGAACATCGCCTGCGCCTTGATCGCGAACGCCAGGCCGCACCAAGCGAACATGCTGCGGTGGCGGCGCTCGATCGCGGCGGCGACGGCCATCACGCAGGGCGCGACATAGAGCGCATCGCACTGGCCAAGGATCGCGCCCGAGATCATGACGCTCGGCAGCACTGGCACGATCATCGCCCAGCGCGCGGCATGGACGACGTTCATGGCCTTGAGCAGCCGCCAGACCGACGCCGTGAGGATGAGCGTGCACAGGAACGACAGCAATTTGATGACGAGCGTGCCGGGGAGCACCGACGCCAGCGGGCTGAAGGCGGCGAGCAGATAGCCATAGGGCGGGGTGTAATTCCCGAACGGCTGCGCAAATGCCGCGACCGGGCCGACGGCGGCAATATGGCCGAGCCAGGGCAAGTTGTACGCGATCAGATCGCTCGTCGTGAGCTGGATCACCGCCACTTGCCAGCCAAGCGCGACGGCCCATGCAGCCGCCAGCACGCGGTTGCTGGGGTGTGGAGAGGCTGGAGTGATCTCGCCGTGATGCATCGGCGAGGGGATAGGGTGGGGATGGTTAGGATGGCGTGAAGGGGGTGCTTAAGGTCACGAAAGGCCCCGCCATTGCGGGCGGAAGCGTGACCTTAAGCGCGGGTGCTTCGCCACACGTGCAGGAGAGGGATTGGACGGTTGAAAGAGCGGAGAAGAACATAACATGAACTATGGGCGATGGAAAGTCCTTGCTTGATCCACCGATTCGCCAACCGCCCCGACGCAGGCTCATCGTAAGCTGCGCACAAACCACGATTGCTCTCGCGCAGCGACCGGCTACTAATGCCGCGGGAGCGGCGCGACGGGTCCAAAGCCCCACATCAATAACGGAGCAGCATGACCCCGCAGGAATTTCTCAGCAAATGGCGTCACGTCGAGCTCAAGGAGCGGTCGGCGTCGCAGAGCCATTTCAACGATCTGTGCGCGTTGCTCGGCGTGCTCGATCCCATCGCCGCCGATCCCAAAGGCGAATGGTTCGCGTTCGAGAAGGGCGCGACCAAGACCAGCGGGGGCGAGGGCTGGGCCGATGTGTGGCGCAAGGGCTGCTTCGCATGGGAGTATAAGGGGCCGCGCAAGGACCTCGACAAGGCGTTCAGCCAACTCCTGCAATATGCGGTCGCGCTGGAGAATCCGCCGCTGCTCATCGTGTCCGACATGGACCGCATCCGCATCCACACCAGCTGGACCAACACGGTGCAGGAGGTCCACGAGTTCGGCCTTGAAGACCTCCTCGACGGGCAGGTGCGCGAACGGCTGAGGCGCGCGTTCACCGATCCGGAGGATTTCAAGCCCAGCAAGACCCGCCAGGCGCTGACCGAGGAAACCGCGCGCGAATTTGCCGGCATCGCGCAGCGGCTGCGCGACCGGGGGCATGAAGCGCACAAGGTGGCGCATTTCGTCAACCAGCTCGTCTTCTGCATGTTTGCGGAAGATGTCGGCCTGCTGCCCGACAATCTGTTCACCAGGATGCTGGACTTGTGCCGCAGCGACCCGGAAAGCTTTGCCGACAATGCCAGCACATTGTTCGGCGCGATGGCGCGGCAGGGCGGCAAGGTGGGCTTCACCCGGATCGACTGGTTCAACGGCGGGCTGTTTGCCGACGATGCCGTGCTGCCGGTCAGCCGCGAGGATGTCGACGAGCTTTACCGCGCCGCGCTGCGCGACTGGTCGCAGATCGACCCGTCGATCCTCGGCACCCTGTTCGAGCGCGGGCTTGACCCGGCCAAGCGCAGCCAGCTTGGCGCGCATTACACCGACCGCGACAAGATCATGATGATCGTGAAGCCGGTAATCATCGATCCGCTGGAAGCCGAATGGGCCGAGGCGCTGGCGAAGATGACCGCGCTGGTGGAAAGCGCACCCAAGCGCACGGCGGAGCGGCTGCTGACCCCGGCAGAAAAGCGTCGCGCGGAGAAAGTGAAGCAGGATGCCGCCGCGATCCACAGCGCCTTCATCGAACGGCTGGTGAATTTTCGCGTGCTCGATCCGGCCTGCGGATCGGGCAATTTCCTCTATGTCGCACTGCGCGCGCTGAAGGATATCGAGCACCGCGCCAATCTGGATGCCGAGGCGCTGGGCCTGCCGCGCGGCTTTCCCCGCGTGGGGCCGGAATGCGTGCTGGGGATCGAGCTCAATCCCTATGCCGCCGAACTGGCGCGGGTGAGCGTGTGGATCGGCGAAATCCAGTGGATGCGGCGCAACGGGTTTGACGCGGCCAGAAATCCGATCCTGCGCAATCTGGAGACAATCGAGTGCCGCGATGCAGTTGTAAACCTAGACGGAAGCGAAGCTGAATGGCCGGATGCTGATGCTATAATTGGTAATCCCCCGTTCTTGGGCGGGAAAAGCATGAAGCGAACGCTCGGCGAAGATTCCACCGAACAGATTCGTGCGGCCTACGGTCATCGTCTCGCTGCATTTTCTGATCTTGTTTGCTATTGGATTGAAAAGGCGCGCGGTCTGATTGCGGAGGGCCGAACGCAAAGGTGCGGCTTCGTCGCAACCAAGGGCATCGCAAAGAACGCAAATTTACCTGTCATGCATCGCCTCACTGAGGATGCACAGATTTTTTATGCTTGGCAAAACGAACCTTGGGTGGTCGATGGCGCTGCCGTTCGCGTCGCAATTGTCTGCTTCGCAAAAAAAGGAACTGTTGGAGGCGAACTGCTGCTGGACGGCAAGTCAGTTGATGCCATCAACGCTAACCTCACATCAGGGCTAGATACGACTACAGTTGCTCGACTGAGTCAGAATGCAAACACCGTTTTTATCGGCGTACAGCAAAGCGGACCGCTGAGCGTATCTCATGCTCAGGCGATTGAGTGGATGCTCTTACCGACGAATGCCAATGGCGATGGCAACGCATCGGTGTTGGCCCCCTATGTCTCAACAGATGATGTAGTCGGACGTCCAACCGAGGAATTTCTAATCGACTTTCCCATTGGACTGAATGAGGCGGATGCTAGTCTCTACGAAGCGCCATTCGAATATCTCGCCAATGCACAATACGATCCGAATCGGGATGATAACCCAGTTAGCTTTTCAGAATATCGGAAAACATCACCGAGCCAAAATTCTGCGTGGTGGGAACCGCATAGATCGCGACCGTCTCTGCGTGAGGCACTTTTGGGAGCCGGTGATTACGTCGTTACTGCAGAAACCACCGAACATCGCATTTTCCGGTTTATGCGCGCAGGCACTGTGCCCGACAAAACTCTGTATTCATTCCCTTGGGCTGACTTCGTAGGCTTTGGCATACTGCAAAGTACAGTTCACGAGGCTTGGTCCACCTATTTCGGAAACCGGATTGGTGCGGGAAACCAACGTAGGTACAACGCATCATATGTGTATTTGACCTTCCCCTTCCCGGAGGGCCTGACGCCGAACATCCCCGCCGCCGCCTATGCCGATGATCCGCGCGCTCAGGCGATCGCCAAGGCGGCCGCGCGGCTCAACGAGCTGCGCGAAAACTGGCTCAATCCGCCCGATCTGGTAGAGCGCGTGCCCGAAGTGGTGCCCGGCTATCCCGACCGCATTCTACCCCGGGACGAAGAGGCGGCGAAGGAACTGGCGAAGCGCACGCTGACCAACCTCTATAACGCGCGGCCCGCATGGCTCGACCATGCCCACCGTGCGCTCGATGAAGCGGTGGCCGATGCCTATGGCTGGGGCGACGATTTCCGCGCCGGACGCCTGACCGACGATGAAATCCTCGCCCGGCTGTTCCGGCTCAATCAGGCGCGCGCCGCCGATCACGCGCGTTGACGTCAGCCTGTCGTTGCAGGGGCCTGTCGTTGCGGGCCAACCCCCATTGACGCCCCACCGCCTCCCCGCTATGGGCACCGCTGCTTCGCGGGAGATGCGTCTCCTGCTTGCTGCTTGAACATTGCCGGATGCGCGCACGAAGGGCCCTGGCGGTCGCAAGACCCCCAACGCGGTCCCTTTTTTCTTTGGGGCGATATCGCTCCACGGGCCGTGCGCGGGACGGCAAAGTAACCGCCGGGTATGCCGGTAACATAAAGGTGAAGGGCTTCATGCCGACGATTAACCAGCTGGTCCGCATGGGCCGCGATCCGCAGAAGGCCAAGTCAAAGGTCCCTGCGATGGATGCGAACCCGCAGAAGCGCGGCGTTTGCACGCGTGTGTATACCACGACCCCGAAGAAGCCGAACTCGGCGCTGCGCAAGGTGGCCAAGGTCCGCCTGACCAACAGCCGCGAAGTGATCAGCTACATCCCCGGCGAAGGCCACAACCTGCAGGAGCACTCGGTGGTGCTGATCCGCGGCGGGCGTGTGCGCGACCTTCCCGGTGTGCGCTATCACGTGCTGCGCGGCGTGCTCGACACGCAGGGCGTCAAGGATCGCCGCCAGTCGCGGTCGAAGTACGGCGCCAAGCGTCCGAAGTAATCATGCCGGGGGCCGTTCGCCGGCCCTCGTACCAGTAACGGAAGTAAGCCCCGGACGGGTTCCGGACCAGGCTGAAGCGCAAAGGAAGAAATTATGTCGCGTCGTCGTCGTCCCGAAAAGCGGGAAATCCTGCCTGATCCCAAGTTCGGGGATGAGGTGCTGTCGAAGTTCATGAATTCGGTGATGCTCGACGGCAAGAAGTCGGTCGCCGAAGGCATCGTCTATGGTGCGCTCGAAACCATCGAAGCGCGCGCGAAGAAGGACCCGCTCGGCGTGTTCCATGACGCGCTTGTCAATGTGAAGCCGGGCATCGAAGTGCGCAGCCGCCGTGTCGGTGGTGCGACCTATCAGGTGCCGGTCGAAGTTCGCCCCGAGCGTGCGCAGGCACTGGCGATCCGCTGGCTGATCGCCGCGGCGCGCAACCGCAGCGAGCACACCATGGCCGGGCGCCTGTCGGGCGAGCTGATGGACGCCGCCAATAACCGCGGCAATGCGGTCAAGAAGCGCGAAGACACCCACCGCATGGCCGAGGCCAACCGCGCGTTCAGCCATTATCGCTGGTAACGCTGGCGCTGGGTATTCGGTGCTGCTAAGGGCGCCGCTGCTGGTCGGTGGCGCCCTTGGGCTTTCGCCGCTCGGTTAACGATCCTATATTCGGTAAGGCGGCCGGGGTTTGTGCCTCGGCCTCTTCCACATCTCCAAGGAACCACGTCATGGCCCGCAGCCATCCGCTCGAACGCTATCGCAACATCGGCATCATGGCCCACATCGATGCCGGCAAGACGACGACGACCGAGCGCATCCTCTATTACACCGGCAAGTCCTACAAGATCGGCGAAGTGCATGAAGGCACCGCGACGATGGACTGGATGGAGCAGGAGCAGGAGCGCGGGATCACCATCACGTCGGCAGCGACGACCTGCTTCTGGCGCGCCGAAGAAGGCAAGGGTGAAGAGCACCGCATCAACATCATCGACACCCCCGGCCACGTCGACTTCACGATCGAAGTCGAGCGTTCGCTGCGCGTACTCGACGGCGCGGTCGCCTGCTTCGACGGCGTGGCGGGCGTGGAGCCGCAGTCGGAAACGGTGTGGCGTCAGGCGGACAAGTACAAGGTGCCGCGGATGTGCTTCATCAACAAGCTCGACCGCACCGGCGCCGATTTCTATTTCTGCGTCAATTCGATCATCGACCGCCTCGGCGCGCGTCCGGCAGTGCTGTATCTGCCGATCGGCATCGAAGGCGACTTCAAGGGTCTGGTCGATCTGGTCGAGAACCGCGCGATCATCTGGCTTGAAGAATCGCTGGGTGCGAAGTTCGAATATCAGGACGTGCCTGCCGACCTCGTCGAGAAGACCGCGCAATATCGCAGCGAGCTGATCGAAATGGCCGTCGAGCAAGACGACGCGCTGATGGAAGCCTATCTCGAAGGCAATGAGCCGAGCGTCGCCGATCTCAAGCGGCTGATCCGCAAGGGGACGCTGGAAATGGCGTTCGTGCCGGTGCTTTGCGGCTCGGCTTTCAAGAACAAGGGCGTGCAGCCGCTGCTCGACGCGGTCATCGATTATCTGCCGTCGCCGCTCGACGTGCCGGCGATCAAGGGCGTCAAGCTCGACGGCGAAACGCCGGACGAGCGCCCCTCGTCGGACACCGAGCCCTTCTCGGCGCTGGCGTTCAAGATCATGAACGACCCGTTCGTGGGCACGCTCACCTTCGCGCGCATCTATTCGGGCAAGCTCGAAAGCGCCTCGACCGTAATGAACTCGGTCAAGGACAAGAAGGAAAAGGTCGGCCGCATGCTGCTCATGCATGCGAACAGCCGCGAGGACATTCAGGAAGCCTTTGCCGGCGACATCGTCGCGCTGGCGGGTTTGAAGGACACGACCACCGGCGACACGCTGTGCGCGCAGGCGGCGCCGATCATCCTCGAGCGGATGGAGTTCCCGGAGCCCGTGATCGAGCTGTCGGTCGAACCCAAGACCAAGGCCGACCAGGAAAAGATGGGCGTCGCGCTCAACCGCCTCGCGCGCGAGGATCCGTCGTTCCGCGTCAGCTCGGACGCCGAAAGCGGCCAGACGATCATCAAGGGGATGGGCGAACTCCACCTCGAAATCATCGTCGATCGCATGAAGCGCGAGTTCAAGGTCGAGGCCAATGTCGGCGCGCCGCAGGTGGCGTATCGCGAATATCTCGCCAAGCCGGTCGAGCTGACCTACACGCACAAGAAGCAGTCGGGCGGTTCGGGCCAGTTCGGCGAAGTGCGCGTGCAGGTAAAGCCGGGCGAGCGTGGTTCGGGCTTCCAGTTCTTCGACGAAGTGAAGGGCGGCAACATCCCGCGCGAATACATCCCGTCGGTGGAAAAGGGCATGCGCGAAGCCGCCGAGAGCGGTCACCTGATCGGCTTCCCGATCATCGACTTCGAGGTGCATCTGGTCGACGGCAAGTATCACGACGTCGACTCGTCGGCGCTGGCGTTCGAAATCTGCGCCCGGGGCGCGATGCGCGAAGTGGCGGCGAAGGCCGGCATCAAGCTGCTCGAGCCGATCATGAAGGTCGAAGTCGTGACGCCGGAGGATTATCTCGGCGACGTGATCGGCGACATGAACTCGCGGCGCGGCCAGATTCAGGGCACCGACAGCCGCGGCAACGCGCAGACCGTCGAAGCGATGGTCCCGCTTGCCAACATGTTCGGCTACGTCAACCAGCTGCGCTCGTTCACGCAGGGCCGTGCGCAGTACAGCATGCAGTTCTCGCACTATGACGAAGTGCCGCAGAATGTGGCTGACGAAGTCAAGGCGAAGATGGCCTGATCTCGCATTTGTCACGAAACTACCGTTGACCCGGCCGCTCCCGCGTTCATAAACGTGCGGAGCGTTTGGGGGGCGGTGCGTGAAGCGGATCGTGCTGATAGTGTCGTTGCTATGCGCTGGCGGATGCAGCGCATCAGCGGACTCTGCCCAAGGGGCAGCGGCGGCGAATGCGGCCACGCCGTCTGCTCAAGCGGCACCGAAGCCCGCAGCCGCGCCAGCTACCAAACCTGTAGCGGCCACTGCGCCCGCAGTCGTTTTGCGACCTGGCGTGACGATCGTCACTGCTGCTGCCGAGGCGGAGGGCGATTACGAATCGTTCAAGCGGGTCGTGGCGGTCGAGGGCGATGGGGGCTATCAACTCAGCTACACCCAGCGGCAGCGCGGGCGCGTGAAGACGATCGGCCGCCGTGTGACCGGTGCCGATGCCAATAACGGTCGCTATTACAAGGCCCGCTTCTGGGAAGGCGATCCCGAAACGATCGCCGGATCGACCGCGATTGGGCTATCGCGCGCGGTGTTCGGCGAGCTGAAGGCTGGGAAATCGGCGACTGTCCGCTTCGATTATGGCGGGTCGATCCGCGACGTGACGCTGCGGCTCGCGCCCAACCCGACACGCAGCTTTGCGGTGCTGATCGGTGATCGATCGGTGATGCTGCCCGTGATCGATGTCATCGGCGGCAGCGGGACTGACACTGTCCACGGGCTGTTCCTCGACGATCCGGCCAATCCGCTGATGCTCAACCTTGCGATCGGGGCGAATGCCGAGGCGCAGGTGCGGGTCGTGCGGATCGACGATCCACAGGCGACCGGTGCGGCGCTGGCGCGCGCGCTGGCACAGCAGGGCGCACGCGCAGAGCTGCCCGGCATCTATTTCGAGACGGCCAAGGCGACCTTGCTCCCGCAATCGCGCGCGGCGATTGATGCGGCGGCCGGCGTGCTGCGCGCCAATCCCGGCTGGCGGCTGGCGATTGAGGGGCATACCGACGCGATTGGTGGCGACGGCGCCAATCTGGCGCTGTCGCGGGCGCGGGCGGAGGCCGTGCTGCGTGCGCTGGCCGAGGCCGGTTTCGATGCGGGCCGTTTCACCGCCACAGGGTTTGGCGAGGCGCGGCCCCGCGCCCCTAACGACACGATCGAAGGGCGCGCCGCCAACCGGCGTGTCGAACTTCTCCGCTTGCCTTGATGGAACGAGACCACATGATGAAACAGCTGACGATCGTGATTGCAGCACTCGCGCTGGCGGCATGCGGCAGCGGCGACAAGACCGAGCGGACGATCACGACTCCCGATGGTTCGACCATCAAGGTCGAGCAGAAGGACGGCGAGGACTCGGCCAAGATCACTTCGACCACCAATGACGGCACCGCGACGATCACCACTGGCAGCGGCGGGCAATGGCCCGCGAATCTCGCCGATTACGCGCCCGCCTATCCCGGCGGTGAAGTCGGCGCGAGCTTTTCGGGCAGCTCGAAGGACGGCGCGGGCGGCATGGTGACCTTTACCACCAGCGATTCGCCGGAGAAGGTGATCGAATTCTACAAGGCGCGCGCAGCGTCAGCGGGGCTGACCGATGTGTCCAACATGGACATCAACGGCGCCAAGATGTTCGGTGCAAGGGACGAAAAAACCGGGCGTTCGCTGTCGATCCAGGCAAGTATCGCCGATGGCAAGACGACGGCTGCCGTCACTTATGGTGCCGAGAAGAAATAGCCGCGCAGGATTGCCGCATAAATACTGGACAAGCGCGGTAGGCGTCGCCATATCGCGCCCGTGCCGGTCGTCGAGTCCGGGGCGATTTTCGCTCTAGCCAACCCGGCACGCTTGGGTTAAAGGCCCCGCTTCATCGCCGGCCCGTGTCAGGGCCGGTGGTTTTCGTTTGGGGTTCGGCCCTCGCCAAGACGGCGCGGTTCCCTGATCCAGAAGTTTGAAGACGGGTTTATTCGCGCCGCGTGCCCGGCGGCGGTTCGGTTTGATAGACAGAGGAAGAAATGGCGAAAGCAAAGTTCGATCGGAGCAAACCGCACCTGAACATCGGCACCATCGGCCACGTCGACCACGGCAAGACGTCGCTGACGGCGGCGATCACCAAGGTGCTGTCCGAGGAAGGTCTCTCGGAAAAGGTTGACTTCGAAAACATCGACAAGGCTCCCGAAGAGCGCGAGCGCGGCATCACGATCTCGACCGCGCACGTCGAGTATGAGACCAAGAACCGCCACTATGCGCACGTCGATTGCCCCGGCCACGCCGACTATGTGAAGAACATGATCACCGGCGCCGCGCAGATGGACGGTGCGATCCTGGTGGTCGCAGCGACCGACGGCCCGATGCCGCAGACGAAGGAGCACATCCTGCTCGCGCGTCAGGTCGGCGTGCCGACGATGGTCGTGTTCCTGAACAAGGTCGATCTGGTCGACGACGAGGAAATCCTCGAGCTGGTTGAGCTGGAAATCCGTGAGGAACTGTCGAAGCGCGACTTTGACGGCGACAATATTCCGATCATTCGTGGTTCGGCAACGGCGGCGCTCAACGGCACCGACGAGAAGCTGGGCAAGGAAGCGATCCTCGCGCTGATGGCCGCGGTCGACGAATCGATCCCGCAGCCCGATCGTCCGCTCGACAAGCCGTTCATGATGCCGATCGAAGACGTGTTCTCGATCTCGGGTCGCGGCACCGTCGTCACCGGTCGTGTCGAAACCGGCGTGGTCAAGGTCGGCGAGGAAGTCGAAATCGTCGGCATCCAGGAAACCACCCGCAAGACCGTCGTCACCGGCGTCGAAATGTTCCGCAAGCTGCTCGATCAGGGCCAGGCCGGCGACAACATTGGCGCGCTGATCCGCGGCGTTGCCCGTGACGAAGTCGAGCGTGGCCAGGTTCTCGCCAAGCCGGGTTCGATCAAACCGCACACCGACTTCCAGTCGGAAGTGTACGTGCTGTCGAAGGACGAAGGTGGCCGTCACACGCCGTTCTTCGCCAACTATCGTCCGCAGTTCTACTTCCGCACGACGGACGTCACCGGCACGGTCGAGCTGCCCGAGGGCACCGAAATGGTCATGCCCGGCGACAACATCGCGCTCGGCGTCAAGCTGATCGCGCCGATCGCCATGGACGTCGGCCAGCGCTTCACCATCCGTGAGGGTGGCCGCACCGTCGGTGCAGGCGTCGTCAGCACGATCCTGAAGTAAGCTTGCAAAAAAATGTGCCGCCCGGGCCTCGACGAGGGGCCCGGGCGGTTGCATTTTAATAGAGGCATCGTTACTGCGCCGCCTCCTGTTCTGTTTTAAAAGTCAAAGCCCGGCAACGGGCCCGCTCTTTCGCATCGGTAGGGACCAAGGTTCGTCTTATGGACAGCAATATCCGCATTCGCCTGAAGGCGTTTGATCATCGCGTGCTCGATCAGGCGACCGGCGATATCGCCGACACCGCCCGCCGCACCGGCGCGCTCATCCGTGGTCCCATCCCGTTGCCTACCCGCATCGAGAAGTTCACGGTCAACCGTGGCCCCCACATCGACAAGAAGTCGCGCGAGCAGTTCGAAGTGCGCACCTACAAGCGCATGCTCGACATCGTGCAGCCGACGCCGCAGACGGTCGACGCGCTGATGAAGCTCGATCTCGCGGCAGGCGTTGACGTGGAGATCAAGCTGGCGTAATGGCGCCGCTTCCTGACCGGATTCAAGGATTCGCGCTGCCCCTGCATTGGGGGTTCCTGGCCTCCGGCACTGCCGGTTCGAAGGAAGCAAAAGCGCACCAAGGTTGAGAGCCACTGGCTCCACACATAAGGGATACCGCCGGGCATGCCCGGGCTGCGTCCCCCGTCGCGCCCGGGCAACCGGGCACCAGCCCGGGACGGGGCTCGCATCGATTTATGGGCTGATACGCCCGCCGCGGATTGTCCGGGGCGGGCCTCTGTATTGAAGGAGCATGGTCATGCGCACTGGCGTGATCGCGAAGAAAATGGGGATGACCCGCTTGTTCCAGGACGATGGTCGGCACGTGCCGGTCACCGTTCTCCAGCTCGAGAAGCTGCAGGTTGTCGCGCGCCGCGAGACCGAGCGTGACGGCTATGTCGCGCTTCAGCTCGGCGCAGGCACGGCGAAGGCGAAGAACGTCGCCAAGCCGCAGCGTGGCCACTTCGGCAAGGCCGAAGTCGAGCCCAAGGCGAAGCTCGCCGAGTTCCGCGTGTCGGAAGACGCGCTGCTCGACGTTGGTGCCGAAATCGGCGCCGACCATTTCATTCCCGGCCAATATGTCGACGTCCAGGGCTACACGCAGGGCAAGGGCTTTGCCGGCGCGATGAAGCGCTGGGGCTTCGGCGGCTTGCGCGCGACGCACGGCGTGTCGGTCTCGCACCGCTCGCACGGCTCGACCGGCAACCGTCAGGACCCGGGCAAGGTCTTCAAGAACAAGAAGATGGCGGGTCACATGGGCGACCGCCAGCGCACGCAGCAGAATCTGGAAATCGTGTCGACCGACGTCGAGCGCGGCCTCATCTTCATCAAGGGCTCGGTGCCCGGATCGAAGGGCGGCTGGCTGATCGTCAAGGACGCAGTGAAGATCGCGCGTCCGGCGGAAGCGCCGTACCCCGCTGCGCTCAAGTCCGCCGCCAACAGCAACCAGGCTGCCGACACGCCCGCCGAAGACACGGCAGCGGTCGACACCACCGACGGCCAGGAGGGCTGAGCGTCATGAAGATTCAGATCTCCACTCTCGCCGACGGCTTTGTGGCCGGCAAGGACGAGCTCGACCTGTCGGACGATGTGTTCGGTCTCGAGCCGCGTGCCGACATCCTGCACCGCGTCGTCACCTGGCAACTCGAAAAGCGTCGCGGCACCGCCCGCGGCACTCGTGAGCGTGCCGATGTCGCGCGCACCGGCAAGAAGTTCGGTCGCCAGAAGGGCGGCGGTACCGCCCGTCACGGTGATCGCCGCGCGCCGGTGTTCATCGGCGGTGGTAAGGCGCACGGCGCCCGCGTCCGCGACTTCAACCCGTCGCTCAACAAGAAGGTGCGCGCGCTCGGCCTGAAGATGGCGCTGTCGGCAAAGGCCCGCGAGGGCAAGCTGGTCGTGCTCGACACGCTGGTGGTCGACAATGCCAAGACCGCAGTGCTCGCCAAGAGCTTCGAAGCGACCGGCTCGAAGCGCGCGCTCGTCATCGACGGCGACATGGTTGAATCGAGCTTCGCGCTCGCCGCTGGCAACATCCGCGCGATCGACGTGCTGCCGGCCGCCGGCGCCAACGTCTACGACATTCTTAAAGCCGACACGCTGGTGCTCAGCCGCGCCGCGGTCGAAAAGCTGGAGGCGCGCTTCAATGGCTAAGAAGGCGAAGGCAGCCGTTGATACGCGTCATTACGACGTGATCGTGGCGCCGCACATCACCGAAAAGGCAACGCTGCTGAGCGAGCACAACGCGGTTGTGTTCAAGGTGGCGGGCGATGCGACCAAGCCCGAGATCAAGGCCGCCGTGGAAGCGCTGTTCGACGTGAACGTCACCGGCGTCAACACGATGGTGCAAAAGGGCAAGACCAAGAAGTGGAAGGGCAAGCCCTACACGCGGTCTGACGTGAAGAAAGCGATCGTGACCCTGAAAGACGGGCAGTCGATCGATGTGACGACGGGGATCTGAGGGTCATGGCACTCAAGCATTACAACCCGACCAGCCCGGCACGCCGTGGCCTGATCCTTGTCGACCGTTCGGGTCTGCACAAGGGCGGCCCGGTGAAGGCGCTGACCGAAGGCAAGCGCAAGACCGGTGGCCGCAACAACAAGGGCCATGTCACCTCGCGTGGTATCGCCGGTGGTCACAAGCAGCGTTATCGCCTGGTCGATTTCAAGCGCCGCCTGTGGGATGTCGAAGGCACGGTCGAGCGGATCGAATATGATCCCAACCGCACGGCCTTCATCGCGCTCGTCAACTATGGCGCCGATGAAGAAGGCAAGGACCGGCTGGCGTACATCATCGCGCCGCAGCGTCTGGCCGTCGGCGACAAGGTGATCGCAGGCAAGAAGACCGACGTGAAGCCGGGCAACGCGATGGAGCTCGGCCAGATGCCGGTCGGCACCATCATTCACAACGTCGAGATGAAGCCCGGCAAGGGCGGTCAGCTCGCGCGCTCGGCCGGCACCTATGTGCAGGTCGTCGGTCGCGACAAGGGCATGGTGATGATCCGCCTCAACTCGGGCGAGCAGCGCTATATCCGCAGCGATTGCATGGGCACGGTGGGCGCGGTGTCGAACCCCGACAACGCCAACACCAATCTGGCGAAGGCCGGCCGCAATCGCTGGCTCGGCAAGCGCCCGCTGACGCGCGGCGTGGCCAAGAACCCGGTCGACCACCCGCACGGCGGTGGCGAAGGCCGGACCTCGGGCGGTCGCCATCCGGTGACCCCGTGGGGCAAGCCGACCAAGGGTGCGCGCACCCGCCACAACAAGGCGACGGACAAGATGATCATCCGCTCGCGCCACGCGAAGAAGAAGGGCTAAACGCACATGGCTCGTTCCGTCTGGAAGGGTCCGTTCGTGGACCTCCACCTGCTGAAGAAGGCGCAGACCGCGCAGGAATCGGGCGCGCGCGCACCGATCAAGACCTGGTCGCGCCGTTCGACGATCCTGCCCGACTTCGTCGGCCTGACGTTCAACGTCTACAACGGTCGCAAGTTCGTGCCGGTTTCGGTCAACGAAGACATGGTCGGCATGAAGCTCGGCGAATTCGCGCCGACCCGCTTCTTCCCGGGCCATGCTGCCGACAAGAAGGGCAAGCGCTGATGGGCAAGCAAGCAGCTCCGCGCCGCGTGGCCGCCAATGAGGCGCTGTCGGTCGGCACCCAGATCCGTGGTTCGGCGCAGAAGCTGAACCTCGTCGCGGGCCTGATCCGCGGCAAGAAGGCGGGTGACGCAATGAACATCCTGCAGTTCTCGACCAAGGCGATGGCCGTCGAGGCACGCAAGGTGCTCGCGTCGGCGATCGCCAATGCGGAAAACAACCACAATCTCGACGTCGACGCGCTCGTCGTCGCCGAAGCAAGCGTGGGCAAGGGCATCGTGATGAAGCGCTTCGCCACGCGCGGCCGCGGCAAGTCGACCCGCATCCTCAAGCCGTTCTCGCGGCTGCGGATCGTGGTGCGTGAACAGCAGGAAGAAGCATAATGGGTCAGAAATCCAATCCCATTGGTCTGCGCCTGCAGATCAACCGCACCTGGGACAGCCGCTGGTATGCCGACGGCGCCGACTATGGTCGCCTGCTGCTCGAAGACCTGCGCATCCGCGAATTCATCATGAAGACGCTGCCGCAGGCGGCGATTTCGAAGGTGGTGATCGATCGGCCGGCGAAGCTGTGCCGCATCTCGATCTTCGCTGCACGCCCCGGCGTGATCATCGGCAAGAAGGGCGCCGACATCGAAAAGCTTCGCAAGAAGCTCGCTTCGATGACCTCGTCGGACGTGTCGCTGAACATCGTCGAAATCCGCAAGCCGGAAATCGACGCCAAGCTCGTCGCGCAGGGCATTGCCGATCAGCTCGAGCGTCGTATCGCTTTCCGCCGCGCGATGAAGCGTGCAGTGCAGTCGGCGATGCGGCTGGGTGCCGAAGGCATCCGGATCAATTGCGGCGGTCGCCTCGGCGGCGCCGAAATCGCGCGCTCGGAATGGTATCGCGAAGGTCGCGTGCCGCTCCACACACTACGCGCGAACGTCGATTACGCCGAAGCGCAGGCCCACACCGCTTATGGTGTGTGCGGCGTGAAGGTGTGGATCTTCAAGGGCGAAATTCTGGGTCACGACCCGATGGCGCAAGACCGGCTGATGATGGAAGCGCAGACTTCCGGCGTCCGCCCGGCCCGTTGATAGCGCTTCGCTGAGGAATCTGAGCAATGTTGCAGCCAAAAAAGACCAAGTTCCGCAAGGCCTTCAAGGGCCGCATCCATGGCAAGGCCACGGGTGGATCGGACCTCAACTTCGGCTCCTATGGGCTGAAGGCGATGGAGCCCGACCGGATCACCGCGCGCCAGATCGAAGCGGCGCGCCGCGCGATCACGCGTCACATCAAGCGCCAGGGTCGCCTCTGGATCCGCGTGTTCCCCGACGTGCCGGTGTCGTCGAAGCCTGCCGAAGTCCGCATGGGCTCGGGCAAGGGTTCGCCCGAATTCTGGGCAGCGCGGGTGAAGCCGGGCCGCATCCTGTTCGAACTTGACGGCGTGCCGGGTCCGGTTGCCGCCGTCGCTTTCGAGCGCGCGGCAATGAAGCTGCCGATCAAGGTCAAGGTTGTCGCCCGCCTCGGCGATACCTCGCATCTGGAAGGTTGAGGGCGATGAGCAAGAACAAGAACACGGTTGCCGACCTGCGCACCAAGAGCGACGACCAGATGACCGAGCAGCTCGGACAGCTGAAGCGCGAAGCGTTCAACCTGCGTTTCCAGGCGGCGACCAGTCAGCTCGAGAAGCCGGCGCGCGTCAAGGAAGTCCGCCGCAGCATCGCGCGCATCAAGACCCTGCAGGCCGAGCGCGCACGCTCGGCCGCGAAGTGAGGATTTAGACATGCCGAAGCGCGTGCTGACCGGACAGATCGTGTCCGACAAGGGCAACAAGACGGTGGTGGTGAATGTCGAGCGCAAGGTGAAGCACCCGCTCTACGGCAAGATCATCCGTCGCTCGAAGAAGTACCACGCCCATGACGAGGGCAATGAATACAAGGCTGGCGAAGTCGTGCGGATCGAAGAGACCGCGCCGATCAGCAAGCTGAAGACCTGGAAGGTGATCGAGCGGGTCAACACCCATGCGACGCCCGAGCGAGTCGACGTCGACGCATAAGCGCTGGCGCTAGTTTAGGCGGGGCTCGGTCGGAAACCGACCCCAAGGTGAAGAAGGAACCGGATCGATGATCCAGATGCAGTCCAATCTCGAGGTCGCTGACAACAGCGGCGCGAAGCGGGTGCAGTGCATCAAGGTGCTGGGCGGCTCGAAGCGTCGCACGGCCGGTGTGGGCGACATCATCGTCGTCAGCATCAAGGAAGCACAGCCCCGCGGCAAGGTGAAGAAGGGCGACGTGCACCGCGCCGTCATCGTGCGCACGGCGAAGGACATTCGCCGCGCCGATGGCTCGGTGATCCGTTTCGACACCAACGCCGCCGTGCTGGTCAACAAGAACGAGGAGCCGATCGGTACCCGTATCTTCGGGCCGGTCGTGCGCGAACTTCGTGGCAAGAAGCACATGAAGATCATCAGCCTTGCGCCGGAGGTGCTGTAATGGCCGCCGCAAAGATCAAGAAGGGTGACACCGTCGTCGTCCTGTCCGGCAAGGACAAGGGCAAGACCGGCGAAGTCACGCGCGCCATGCCGAAGGACGGCAAGGTCGTCGTGTCGGGCGTGAACATCGCGACCCGCCACAAGAAGCCGAGCCAGACCGACCCGCAGGGCGGTCTCGACAAGTTCGAAGCGCCGCTCCACGTCTCGAAGGTCGCGCTTGCCGACCCCAAGACCGGCGCACCCACCCGCGTCCGCTTCGAAGAGCGCGACGGCAAGAAGGTCCGCGTGGCCGTGAAGTCGGGGGAGGTCGTCAATGGCTGATGTTTATGTGCCCCGGATGAAGGCGCTCTATGATGCGTCGATCGTCAAGGCGATGACCGAGAAGTTCGGTTACAAGAACCACATGGAAGTGCCCAGGATCGAGAAGATCGTCCTGAACATGGGTGTGGGCGAAGCGACGCAGGACAAGAAGAAGGTCGAGCAGGCCGCGGCTGAAATGGAGCTGATCGCGGGGCAGAAGCCCGTCGTGACGCGCGCCAAGAAGTCGATCGCGCAGTTCAAGCTGCGCGAAGGCATGCCGATCGGCTGCAAGGTGACGCTGCGTCGTGAGCGGATGTACGAGTTTCTCGACCGCTTCATCACGATCGCACTGCCGCGCGTGCGCGACTTTCGCGGTCTGAACCCCAAGTCGTTCGACGGGCGCGGCAACTATGCCTGTGGCCTTAAGGAACAGCTGATCTTCCCGGAAATCAGCTACGACAAGGTCGACAAGATCCGCGGCATGGACGTGATCGTCACGACCACGGCCAAGACCGACGAGGAAGCGCGCGAACTGCTCCGGCTGTTCGGCTTCCCGTTCCCGATCGAAGCAGCCGAGAAGAAGGCCGCATAATTGCAATTGGCGACCGGTTACGTGGTCGATGAAGGAAAAGAAGAGAGCTTAAGTCCATGGCGAAACTGAGTTCGATCAACAAGAATGAGCGTCGCAAGAAGCTGGTGAAGAAATACGCCGGCCGCTATGCGAAGCTGAAGGCGATCGCGAATGACAAGGCGCTCGACGATACCGAGCGGCTGATCGCGCGCCTGAAGCTGGCCGAAGTGCCGCGCAACGGCAACCCGACGCGCATTCGCAACCGGTGCGAGCTGACCGGCCGCCCGCGCGCCTATTACCGCAAGTTCCGCCTCTGCCGCGTGCAGCTCCGCGAACTGGCCAATAAGGGCCTGATTCCCGGCGTCACGAAGTCGAGCTGGTAAGGACGAGATATGGCATTGACCGACCCCATTGGTGACATGCTCACCCGCATCCGCAACGGCCAGCGCGCGCGCAAGGACAGCGTCCTGTCGCCGGCGTCGAAGCTGCGCGTCCGCGTGCTCGACGTGCTTCAGCGCGAAGGCTATATCCGCGGCTATTCCGAGGAAGAGATGGGCCCTGCCAAGGGTATCCGCATCGAACTCAAATATTTCGAGGGCCAGCCCGCGATCAAGCATGTCGCGCGCGTGTCGAAGCCCGGTCGCCGGGTCTATTCGGGCGCGCAGGATCTGCCGCGCGTGATGAACGGCCTGGGCATCACCATCGTGTCGACGCCGCGTGGCGTTCTGTCGGACGCCGAAGCGCGCGACCAGAACGTCGGTGGCGAAGTGCTGGCGGAGGTATTCTGATGAGCCGCATTGGTAAGAAAGCCGTGCCGATCCCCGCGGGCGTGACCGCGACGATCGACGGCGGGCAGATTTCGGTGAAGGGGCCCAAGGGCACCCTGTCCATGCCGCTGTTCGACGACATCGCCTATGCGCTGGAAGACGGCGCGATTTCGGTGAAGCCGGCGAACGACAGCAAGCGCGCGCGCGCCTTCTGGGGCATGCAGCGGACGATGGTGCAGAACCTGGTTACCGGCGTGACCGAGGGCTTCACCAAGGTGCTGGAGATCACCGGCGTCGGCTATCGCGCCGCGTCGCAGGGTCGCAACCTGAACCTGCAGCTCGGCTATAGCCACCACGTCAACTTCGCGATCCCGGAAGGCATCGAGATCAAGACGCCCGACCAGACCACGGTCGAGATTTCGGGCATCGACAAGCAGAAGGTTGGCCAGGTGGCTGCGGAAATCCGTCGCTGGCGCAAGCCCGAGCCGTACAAGGGCAAGGGCATCAAGTATCGCGGCGAGTTCATCTTCCGCAAGGAAGGGAAGAAGAAGTGATGTCGACCAAGGGAATGTCTCTGTTCGAGAAGCGGCGCCGCCGCAACCGCACCGCGCTGCGTGCGCGGAGCGCGGGACGTCCGCGGCTGTCGGTGCACCGCTCGGGCAAGCACATCTATGCGCAGGTGATCGACGACGCCGAAGGGCGGACGATCGCATCGGCCTCGACGCTGGAAAAGGACGTGCGCGGCACGTCGGGCGCGAACATCGACGCGGCGACGCTGGTCGGCAAGCGGGTTGCCGAAGCGGCCAAGCAGGCGGGTGTCACTCGGGTCGTGTTCGACCGTGGCGGCTTCCTGTTCCATGGTCGCGTGAAGGCGCTGGCGGAAGCCGCGCGCGAAGCCGGGTTGGAGTTCTAAGATGGTCGATGAGATGATGAACACCGGCACCGAGGGTGCTGGCGACGCACCGCAGGGCCGTGGTCCGCGCGGCGGGCGTGGTCGTGGCGGCCCCGGCGGCGGCAACCGCGATGGTCGCGGTCGCGAAGGCCGTGGCGGTCGCGACAACCGTGGCGGTCGTGGTGGTCCCGGCGAAGAGCAGGGCGAAGAGCTGATCGAAAAGCTCGTCCACATCAACCGCGTGTCGAAAACGGTGAAGGGCGGCAAGCGCTTCGGCTTTGCAGCGCTCGTCGTCGTCGGCGATGGCAAGGGCCGGGTCGGCTTCGGCCATGGCAAGGCGCGCGAAGTGCCCGAAGCGATCAGCAAGGCGACCGCATCGGCCAAGAAGGCGATGGTTCGCGTGCCGCTGAAGGAAGGCCGCACGCTGCATCACGACGGCAACGGTCATTTCGGTGCCGGCCGCGTGACGCTGCGCTCGGCGCCGCAGGGCACCGGCATCATCGCCGGTGGTCCGATGCGCGCCGTGTTCGAATCGCTCGGCGTGGCCGATGTGGTGACCAAGTCGGTCGGCACGTCGAACCCCTATAACATGATCCGCGCAACCTTTGAGGCGCTGACGACGCAGACCAGCCCGAAGGCCGTGGCGCAGCGTCGCGGCAAGAAGATTGCCGACCTGCTCGGCCGCGGTGGCTCGCAGACCGCCGAGGCGGATGCGATGGCGATTGTGGAGTAACCAGCAATGGCAACGATCAAGATCACGCAGACGGGTTCGCCCATCCGCCGCACCAGCGATCAGCGCGCGACGCTGATCGGCCTTGGCCTTAACAAGCTGCATCGCACGAGCGAGCTCGAGGATACTCCCGAAGTCCGGGGCATGATCCGCAAGGTCCGTCACATGGTGCAGGTGGAGGGGTAAGCCCCTCTCACTTCCTTCTAGCCCTCTCCCGCACGCGGGAGAGGGCAAAGAAATCAGCGCGACAAAAGCGAAAGCGAGTGCAACGACATGAAACTGAACGAACTCCGCGATAACGAAGGTGCCCGCAAGGGCCGGATGCGCGTCGGCCGTGGTATCGGCTCGGGCAAGGGCAAGACCTCGGGCCGTGGCCAGAAGGGCCAGAAGAGCCGCGAAGGGGTGAGCATCGCCGGCTTCGAAGGCGGCCAGATGCCGCTCCACATGCGGCTGCCGAAGCGCGGCTTCAACAACATCTTCGCCAAGGATTATGCCGAGGTGAACCTGGGCGCGATCCAGAAGGCGGTCGATGCAGGCAAGCTCGCGACTGACGGCATCGTCGATCATGCCGCGCTGAAGGCGGCGGATCTTGCGCGTGGCGGCAAGGACGGTGTGCGCCTGCTCGGCAAGGGTGCGCTGACCACCAAGCTGAGCTTCAAGGTTGCCGGCGCGTCGAAGGGCGCGATCGAAGCAGTCGAGAAGCTGGGCGGCGCGGTCGAAGTGATCCACGTCGTGCCTGCGAATGAGAAGGCCGAAGCCAAGAAGTATAGCAAGAGCCGCTACAAGCCCGCTGCCAAGGGCTGAACGGCACGATCGAACGGCGGGGGCAACCCCGCCGTTTCGCGTTCGGGTCCGTTTCGCCGCGCGGCATTAGACAAGCAGCGCGGCGCCCCTATATGAGCGATTGAGGCGGGCAGTGCGCCGCCGCGATTACCGGGACGATTGACACCAATGGCATCTGCAGCCGATCGAATGAGCTCCAGCATCAGCCTCGCGAAATTCGCGCAGGCGACCGAACTCCGCAAGCGCCTGTGGTTCACGATCGGCGCGCTGATCGTTTTCCGGCTGTTGAGCTATGTGCCGCTGCCCGGCATCGATCCGACCGCGCTCGGGCTGCTCGGCCAGCAGACGACCGGCGGTGTGCTCGACCTGTTCAACAATTTCTCGGGCGGGGCGCTCAAGCGCATGAGCCTGATCGCGCTGGGCGTGACGCCGTATATTTCCGCGTCGATCGCGATCCAGCTGGCGACCTCGCTGTCGCCCACGCTGGCTGCGATCAAGAAGGAAGGCGAAAGCGGACGCAAGCGGCTGAACCAGTATACGCGCTATGGCACGGTCGCGCTGACGATCATCCAGGGCTATTTCATTGCTGCCGGGCTCGAAACCTTCGGCGCCGCGCAGGGCGTGGCGGCGGTGATCGAGCCGGGGATCATGTTCCGCATTGGCGCGGTGATCTCGCTGCTGGGCGGCACGATGTTCCTGATGTGGCTGGGCGAGCAGATCACCAGCCGCGGCATCGGCAACGGCATTTCGCTGATCATCATGGCCGGTATCGTCGCCAACCTGCCGTCGACGCTGTACAATCTGGCGCAGACGGCGCGGACCGGCGGCGGCAGCGTCACCGACTTCACCGTCGTGCTGATCGCGTTTGCGGTGGGCGGGCTGATCCTGTTCATCTGCTTCATGGAGCGCGCCCAGCGCCGCATCCTGATCCAGTACCCCAAGCGTCAGACGCGCACCGGCATGCAGGCCGACCGCAGCCACTTGCCGCTCAAGATCAATACCGCCGGCGTCATCCCGCCGATCTTCGCCTCGACCCTGCTGACGATCCCGCTGACGATCACGCAGTTCGCGGGCAAGAATGTGTCGGGCGATACGCTGTGGGGCAGCACGATCATCGCGCTCAACCAGTATCTGCAGCACGGATCAGTGCTGTTCATGACGCTCTACGGGCTCGGCATTGTCTTCTTCTCGTTCTTCTACACGGCCATCGTGTTCAATCCGGAAGAAACGGCCGACAATCTGAAGCGCTATGGCGGGTTCATTCCGGGCATCCGGCCGGGCAAGAACACCGAGCTTTATTTCGATTATGTGCTGACGCGCATCACCGTGATTGGTGCGGCCTATCTGGCGATCATCTGCTTGCTGCCGGAATATCTGGTGTCGGCGCTCAGCATTCCCTTCTATCTGGGCGGCACGAGCCTGCTGATCGTCGTCAACGTGACGATGGATACGGTAACGCAGATCCAGAGCCACTTGCTGGCGCACCAATATGGTGATTTGATCAAGAAAGCGAAGCTGAAGGGCGGTCGACTGCGCTAAGCGCGAGCGGCGAAGAGAGAGGATGCGGGCTTGAACATCATCTTGCTGGGGCCGCCCGGGGCGGGCAAGGGTACCCAGGCGGGCCGTCTGCAGGCCGAGCATGGCATGGTGCAGCTCTCGACGGGCGACATGTTGCGCGATGCCCGCAAGGCCGAAACGCCGCTCGGCGCCCAGGTCGCGGCAGTGATGGATTCGGGCGCGCTGGTATCGGACGAGATCGTCTCGGCGCTGATCGACGAAAAGCTGGGCGGGCTCACGTCCGATCAGGGCGTGATCTTCGACGGCTATCCACGCACGGCGGCGCAAGCGGCATCGCTCGACACGCTGCTCGCCGACCACGGCCGCACGCTCGATTATGTGATCGAACTCGACGTCGATGAAGATGCGCTGGTCGAACGCATCGTCGGGCGTTTTTCGTGCGCGCGGTGCGGGACAAATTATCACGACAGCTTCAACCGGCCCAAGGTGGACGGCGTGTGCGACGTCTGCGGATCGACCGAGTTCAAGCGCCGCGCCGACGACAATGCCGAAACGGTGCGCAAGCGCATGGCCGAATATCGCGCCAAGACGGCGCCGATCCTTCCGATCTATGACGCGCGCGGGTTGGTGCGTCATGTCGACGGCATGGCCGATATTGCGCATGTCAGCGCCGCGATCGAAGCGATCCTTGCCCCAGCTGCCTGATTGCGCCTAAATCCGGCTCGTGCTGCGCGACATCGCGCGGTTGGTAAAGGCCGATTCCGTTGACGACCCGCGCCGAGATCCTAGCCGAAATGGACGCCATCGAGGCGGTCGCGCGACGGCTGGCGCAAGTCGCTGATCGACGCGACGCGGCGCGCAAACAGGATCTGGTTGCTGCCCGCCGCGAGCTTGCGATGCGGATGATGAAGGTGATGACGGTCGGTGAGGATTACCCCCCGATCCGGCGCAACGAGCCGCTCTATGCCGAGCTTCGCCAGCGTTTGAGCGTGCTGCGGACAGCGATTGCCGATCATCAGGCGCAATGGTCGGCGGTGGCAATCGATAGCGATGATGCTGCCTATATCGCCTCGTCGGCGGCGGTGCAGGCCGAAGGGCGCGCCTTCATGGGCTGGGTACGGCAGGTCGTCGAGGCCTTGCCCGAGTAGCATTGGCGGTGCTTGGCGCGGGCGGTGCCACGCGATAGGCTGGGCGCAAAAGGGGACGTTGCCATGCGCTGGTATCGGGCATTGATCATGGGTTTTGCGGTGGCTGCGGCGCCTGCATCGGCGGAGGTGGTTCAGGCCAGTCCGGCAGGTTTCGAAACCGCCCAGAGCGTGACGGTCGACAAACCGATCGGCGAGGTCTGGCTGATGCTGCGCAGCCCGAACAAATGGTGGGACAAGGAGCACACCTATTCGGGTGACAGCGCCAATCTCTACCTCGACCCGCAGGCGACCGGCTGCTTCTGCGAAAAGCTGCCGGGCAAGGGCAGCGTTGAACATGGTCATGTGGTCTATGTCGAAGCGCCGCGTGCGCTGCGGCTCCACGGGGCGCTGGGGCCGCTGCAAGTCGAAGGGGTCAGCGGGGCGCTGACTTTCGTCCTCGAGCCCGAGGGGGATGGCGCGACGCGCGTGAAGCTCAGCTATGTCGTCGGCGGCTATATCCGCAGCGGTGCCGAAACGGTGGCGCCGCTGGTCGACAAGGTGCTCGGCATTCAGCTCGTGCGACTGAAGGCCGCAGCCGAGGCAGCACCGCCGCCCGACACCGGCGAGGCCAAGCCGGGCAAATAGCGCGGGCCGCGAACTGCCCGCCAAAATGGCGCATCGCGCGCTTGACACAGTGATTTTGCAGCCCTAGATGGCCCATCTTCCGAAACACCGGGGACCGGCGGCGTATCTTGGCGCGCGCCGGTATCGTGCGTTAGTCGGACTGAACGCGATGAGATGGGGTCGGTGCAGCCATGCCTGACCCTGTGGAGCAGGAGAACAGATTACATGGCACGTATTGCGGGCGTCAACATCCCGACCAACAAGCGCGTCGTTATCGCGCTGACCTATATCCATGGCATTGGCCCGCACAAGGCCAAGCAGATCACCGAAAAGCTCGGCATCGACACCACGCGCCGCGTGCAGGACCTGACCGATCAGGAAGTGCTGCAGATCCGCGAGACGATCGACGCCGATCACACCGTCGAGGGCGATCTTCGCCGCGAGACGTCGGTCAACATCAAGCGCCTGATGGACCTGGCCTGCTATCGCGGGCTGCGCCATCGCAAGGGGCTGCCGGTGCGCGGCCAGCGCACGCACACCAACGCGCGCACCCGCAAGGGCAAGGCCAAGCCGATCGCGGGCAAGAAAAAGTAAGAAATTCGTCCTCGGGACGAATTTCCTTTTTCTCCGCCGCAAGGCTCTCGCAGCACAGCTTTTTGGGATTAGGAATTCGATATGGCACGTGAACCGCAGCGCATCCGCCGCCGGGAACGCAAGAATATCACATCTGGTGTCGCGCATGTGAACGCCAGCTTCAACAACACGATGATCACGATCACCGATGCCCAGGGCAACGCGATCAGCTGGTCGTCGGCGGGCATGATGGGCTTCAAGGGGTCGCGCAAGTCGACGCCTTATGCCGCGCAGGTCGCCGCCGAAGATGCGGGCCGCAAGGCTGCCGAACACGGCGTCCGCACGCTCGAGGTGGAAGTCAAGGGCCCCGGTTCGGGCCGCGAATCGGCGCTGCGCGCGTTGCAGGCGGTCGGTTTCCAGATCACCTCGATCCGCGATGTGACGTCGATCCCGCACAATGGCGTGCGCCCGTCGAAGCGTCGCCGCGTCTGAATTCGGCGCTCGCGCGCCGGCCCGTTCGGGACCGGCTGCGGCGAGTCCTCCACCCTGCGGCGCTCTCGCCCGGCGCCGCGCTTAACTAGGGGAAGCCTGTGTCCGTCAATGCAAAGAACTGGCAGGAACTGAAGAAGCCGAACGCCCTCGAGCGCAAGCCGAGCGGTGACGGCAAGCGCAAGGCGACGTTCGTCGCCGAACCGCTCGAGCGCGGCTTTGGCCTGACGCTCGGCAACGCGCTGCGTCGCGTGCTGCTCTCCTCGCTGCAGGGAGCCGCGGTTACCTCGATCAAGATCGAAAATGTGCTGCACGAATTTTCGTCGCTCGCGGGCGTGCGTGAGGATGTGACCGACATCGTGCTCAACGTGAAGCAGATCGCGCTCAAGATGCAGGGCGAAGGCCCGAAGCGTCTGCAGCTGTCGGCAACCGGCCCCGGCGAAGTCAAGGCGGGCGACATTGCGGTGTCGGGTGACATCGAAGTGATGAACCCCGATCTGGTGATCTGCCACCTCGACGATGGTGCGACGCTGAACATGGAACTGACCGCCGATGTCGGTAAGGGCTATGTGCCGGCAATCGCCAACCGCCCGGCCGATGCGCCGATCGGCCTGATCCCGATCGATGCGCTTTACTCGCCGGTGCGTCAGGTGAGCTACAAGGTCGAAAACACCCGCGTCGGCCAGGAACTCGATTACGACAAGCTAACCCTGTCGGTCGAAACCGACGGCACCGTCAGCCCCGACGATGCGGTCGCTTATGCGGGTCGCATTCTGCAGGACCAGCTCGCGCTGTTCGTCCACTTCGATGAATCGGCGATCGTGCGTTCGGTGCCGACCGGCGTCGCGGCGCCGGCAGCGGGCGGCGAAGTCGCGGGCGACACCCAGCAGATCAACCGTTACCTGCTCAAGAAGGTCGATGAGCTCGAACTGTCGGTGCGTTCGGCGAACTGCCTGAAGAACGACAACATCATCTACATCGGCGATCTGGTCCAGAAGACCGAAGCCGAAATGCTGCGCACCCCGAACTTCGGCCGCAAGTCGCTCAACGAGATCAAGGAAGTGCTGTCGTCGATGGGCCTGCGGCTGGGGATGGAAATCCCCGGCTGGCCGCCGGAGAACATCGAAGAAATGGCGAAGAAGCTCGAACAGGAGATTATGGGGTGAGCTTGGCGTCCGGGATTAGCGACGCTAATCCCGGACGCCAAGCCCGGCCGGCCTCGCGTAGCGAGGACCGACGACACGGCTTTGCCGGGTCGGCCCCTCCACCGGCTTCGCCGGTCCCCCTCTCCCCCGCTTCGCGAGGGAGGATCTAAGGCAAAGGGTGGCGGCCTCTAACAGCCACCTGGATCGGGGTACCTCGCACGGCCCCCATACGAACGAAGGACAAACACATGCGTCATCGCGTTGGCGGTCGTAAACTTTCGCGGACTTCGGCCCACCGCACCGCCCTGTTCCGCAACATGGCAGCGGCACTGATCAAGCACGAGCAGATCGCCACGACCTTGCCCAAGGCGAAGGAACTGCGCCCCTATGTCGAAAAGCTGATTACGCTGGCGAAGAAGGGCGGCCTGTCGAACCGTCGCCTCGCGCATGCCCGGCTGCTCGACGAGGTGCAGCTGGCGAAGCTGTTCGACGTGCTGGCGGCGCGCTATGCCGACCGCAACGGCGGCTATACCCGCATCATCAAGGCCGGTCCGCGTGCGTCGGATGCCGCGCCGATGGCGATCATCGAATTCGTCGATCGCGATGTCGACGCCAAGGGCCAGGATTCGGGTCCGGTGCTCAACGACGACAGCGAGTACGACGAAGCGGCCTGATCGCGCATCGAACCCACAGCAGGGCTTCACAAAGGAGTCGCAGGCGTTAGGCTTGCGGCTCCTTTGCCTTTTGGGACACGGTCGATATGCGCTTCAGCCCCTTGATTCTGCTCAGCTTGCCCATCGCCGCGATCGCGATTGCCCAGCCGCTGGAGACTGCCTTGAAATATCCCGAAACGCGCCGTGTCGATGTGGTCGAGGAACAGTTCGGGGTGAAGGTCGCCGATCCCTATCGCTGGCTCGAAAACGACGTCCGCACCGATCCGCAGGTGCGCGCGTGGGTCGATTCCCAAAACGCCGTTACCAACGGCTATCTCGCCACGCTGCCCGGTCGCGAGCTGTTCAAGGCGCGGATGAAGCAGCTGTTCGATTATGAGCGCTTCGGGGTGCCGGTGCAGCAGGGCGGTCGTTATTTCTATTCGCGGAACAGCGGGCTGCAGAACCAGTCGGTGCTGTATGTGCGCGACAGCCTCGACGGGCCGGGCCGGGTGCTGATCGATCCCAACGGCTGGTCGAAGGACGGCGCAACCGCGCTTGCGGAATGGCGGCCGTCGCCGGACGGAACCAAGCTGCTCTACACCATTCAGGACGGCGGCACCGACTGGCGCACGATCAAGATCCTCGACGTCGCGACCGGCCAGACGATGGCCGATACGATCGAATGGGTGAAGTTCTCCGGCATCGGCTGGATGAAGGACGGCTCGGGCTTTTTCTACTCGGCCTTCGATCCGCCCGCCGAGGGGGCCAAATTCCAAGCGCTCAACGAAAACCAGAAGGTCTATTTCCACAAGCTCGGGACGCCGCAATCGGCCGACCGGCTGGTCTATGCGACACCCGATCATCCCCGATATGGCCATTCGCCGAGCGTGACCGATGACGGTCGCTGGTTGCTGATCACGACGACGCAAGGGACCGATCGCCGCTATGAAATCACCGCGCTCGACCTGACCAAGCCGGGCGCCAAGCCGCGCACGGTCATTGCGGGGCTCGAATATGAATGGGCGCTCGCGGGCAACGTCGGCAGCAAATTCTATTTCAAGACCAACAACGGCGCGCCCTTGCTGCGGCTCGTTTCGATCGACATCGGTGGTGCCAAGCCGGTCGCGGTGCAAGTGATCCCTGAGGACAAGGCCACGCTCGAAAGCGCCAACATCGTCGGCAACGTGATTTTCGCCGAGTATCTTTCCGACGTGAAGAGCGAAGTCCGCCGCTATTCGCTGACGGGCAGGCTGCTGGGCAAAGTGCCGCTGCCCGGCATCGGCTCGGTCAGCGGCTTTGGCGGCGAGATCGACGACAAGGAAACATTCTACGCGTTCACCAGCTTCGCGACGCCGACGACGATCTTTCACTACAATCTGAAGACCGGCAAATCGACGCCCTGGGCGACGCCCAAGGTTGCGTTCGACCCGGCGGCGTTCAAGGTCGAGCAGGTCTTCTACCGATCGAAGGACGGCACCCGGGTGCCGATGTTCATTGTCCGCAAGAAGACCACGACCGGTCCGGCGCCGACATTGCTCTATGCCTATGGCGGGTTCAACATCCCGACCCTCCCCGGTTTTTCGCCGACGCGGCTTGCGTGGATCGAGGCGGGCGGGGTGCTGGCGGTCGCCAATATCCGCGGCGGCGGCGAATATGGCAGCGCGTGGCACGACGGCGGCCGGCTCGACAAGAAGCAGAATGTCTTCGACGATTTCATCGCCGCGGGCGAATGGCTGAAGGCGAACGGCATCACCGGCAAGGATCAGCTGGCAGTGCAGGGCGGGTCGAACGGCGGCTTGCTGGTCGGCGCGGTCGTCAACCAGCGGCCCGATCTGTTTGCAGCCGCCCTGCCGCAGGTCGGCGTGATGGACATGCTGCGCTTCGACCGCTTCACGGCGGGGCGTTATTGGGTCGATGATTATGGCTATCCGTCGAAGGAAGCCGATTTCAAGACGCTCTACGCCTATTCGCCCTATCACAATGTAAAGTCGAACGTGACCTACCCGGCGATTCTGGCAACGACCGCCGACACCGATGACCGCGTGGTGCCGGGGCATACTTTCAAATACACCGCCGCAATCCAGGCCGCGAACCTCGGTGCCAAGCCGCGGCTCGTCCGCATCGAGACGCGTGCCGGGCACGGCAGCGGCAAGCCGACCGACAAGGTGATCGAGGAGGCTGCCGATCTGTGGGCATTCGCCGCCTATTGGACCGGGCTGGAAGTCGCGCCAAGGGTAGCCAACGGCGGCAAGAAAAGCTGAGCGTCCAGGCCAGTGTGCCGATCCATCCGCCGATCGTGCGGCTGCTCCAACCTCGTCGGTAAAATCTGTTGCACATGAGTATGACACCCCGCTAAGCATCTCACGAGCAAGGGGGAAATTGATGGTTGCGCTGCGGTTGGATGCCGTCGTCAAGCGGTTCGGCGACTTTACGGCCGTCGATGACCTGAGCTTTGCGGTCGAGCCGGGCGAAGTATTCGGCTTCCTCGGTGGCAATGGTGCGGGCAAGACCACGTCGCTGCGCATGGTGCTCGACATCCTGCGGCCCGACCGGGGCAGCATCGACGTGCTCGGCAAGCCACCCGGCCGTGCCGCGAGCGCCCGGGTGGGCTTCCTGCCCGAAGAGCGCGGGCTGTACCGCTCGATGACCGCGATCGACACGATCGTCTATTTCGCGCGGCTGAAAGGCATGACCGCAGCCGATGCGCGGCGCGAGGGATTGGTGCTGCTCGACCGCTTCGGGCTCGGCAATTTCGCCAAGACCACTGTCGACAAACTGTCGAAGGGCATGGCGCAGAAAGTCCAGCTTGCTACCGCGATCGTCAACAAGCCCGACTTGCTGATCCTCGACGAACCCTTTTCGGGGCTTGATCCGGTCAATCAAGGCTTGCTCGAGGACGAGATTATCGGCGCGGCGAAGGGCGGGGCGGCTGTCGTATTTTCCACCCACGTCATGCAGCATGCCGAGCGGCTGTGCGACCGGCTGCTGTTCCTCGCGCATGGCCGCAAGCAGTTCGAAGGCACGCAGGACGGCGCGCGCGCAACGTTGCCGGCGCGGCTGACGCTGGTCGCGCAACAGTCCCCCGCCACGCTGTCCGGCGTCGCGGGTGCCACCGCGACGGGCGCGGTCGGCGATGGCTGGCACGCTTGGGACGTGCAGCTCGTCTCCGGCGGCGATCCCGCTGACTTGCTCCAGCAATGTACGGCGCAAGGCTTTGCGCTGCGCGGCTTCGAACAGCACCGCGCGAGCATGCACGACGTCTTTCTCCACATCGTCGGCGGCGCGGAGGCACGGCCATGATCAATCACATCCTGCTCGTCGCCGCGCGCGAATTTCGCCAGATCGCCGCCACGCGCAGCTTCTGGATCACGCTGCTGATCGTCCCGCTCGCGCTTGCCGCCGGGCCGCTCGCGTCGCGGATCACCGGCAGGTCGAATGTCGAGACGGTCATGCTGATCGACCAGTCGGGCGGCACCACCGGGGCAGCAATCAAGCGCCAGATCGAAACCAACGAGCAGCGCTTCGTGCTGATTGCGCTCGCTCGTTACGTCCAGCGCCATGACCTGGAGCGCGCCGCGCCGGGCGCGGTGTGGACACGCGACGCGCGGTGGTTCGGCGACGCCGATGCCGATGCGTTCGTCGCAAGCGGCGGGCTGAAGGCCGCGCTTGCGGAGATCGCCAAGATCTCGCCCGACGATGCCAAGGGGTTTGAACCGCCCGAGGCTGATTACAGGATCGTCGAGACGCCTCCGGCGATTGCCGCCGCTTCGCCCCAGGCGATTGACGGGCTGCTCGAACCGCTGCTGCGCCCCGCCGACAAGTCGGGCAAGAAGCCGATCGACTATGTGCTTCTGATTCCGCGCGATTTCGGGAAGTCGCCGGTGGTAAGGCTATGGGCCAACGGCCAGCCGCGCGCGTCGTTCGTCGCCTCGCTGCAAGGCGTGCTGACCGGCGATCTTCGCACCCGCTTCCTGCAAGCCAATGGCACGGCGGCGCCGACGGCGGCGGCGGCCAGCGCGATTGCCCCGGCGATCAGTGTCACGACCCCACCCGAAGGCAGCGGGCGCGAGCGAGTGATCGTCCGGTCGATCCTGCCGCTCGCGAGCGCCTATATCCTGATGATGTCGCTGCTGCTGTCGGGTAGCTGGATGCTGCAGGGTGCGATCGAGGAACGCAGCAACAAGCTGATCGAGACGGTGCTCGCCTGCGTGACACCCAACGAGCTGATGTACGGCAAGCTGATCGGTACCGTCGCGATCGGTCTGGCGATGGTGGTGACTTGGGTCGCGTGCGGGCTGTTCGCCGCCTATGCGACGCAAGGCGACATCGCCGATCTGATCAAGCCCGCGCTCGAGCCGGTATCGTCGTTCGGCAGCATCGCGACGATCATCTTCTTCTTCGTCGCGGGCTATCTGATGGTCTCGATGATCTTCCTTGTGATCGGCGTGATGAGCGAATCGATGCGCGACGCGCAGGGCTTTCTGACGCCCGTAATGATGCTGATACTGGTGCCATTCACCTTGCTGCTGCAGTCGGTGCTGTCGGGCAAGGGCGGGGTATTCGTCGAGGCGATGACGTGGATTCCGCTCTATGCGCCGTTCGCGGTGCTCGGACGCTTGGGATCAGGAATCCCGACCTGGGAAGTGCTCGGCACGGGCGCAGTGCTGGTGCTGTTCATCATCGGCGAAATCATCCTGCTCGGCCGCGTGTTCCGCGCGAACCTGCTCGGCACCGGCGCGCGTCCCAGCCTGAAGGCGATCGTCGCGATGATGCGACTCCGCACCTGAGCGAGTCTGGTCAGTCGGGACGTGCGCCGCTATCTGAGCGCATGAGCCACACGTCCGATTCCATCCTGATCATCGATTTCGGCAGCCAGGTGACGCAGCTGATCGCGCGGCGCGTGCGCGAGGCGGGGGTCTATTCCGAGATCGCACCGTTCAACAGCGCCGCCGATGCCTTTGCGCGGATGCAGCCAAAGGGCGTGATCCTGTCGGGATCGCCTGCTTCGGTGCTCGACGACGACAGCCCGCGCGTGCCGCCCGCGGTGTTCGAAAGCGGCGTGCCGGTGCTTGGCATCTGTTACGGCCAGCAAGTCATGATGGCGCAGCTGGGCGGTGAAGTGACGCTCGGCGACAGTGGCGAATTCGGCCATGCCTTCATCGACGTGACCGATGGCTGCGGGCTGTTCAACGGCCTGTGGGCCGAAGGCGAAACGCATCAGGTATGGATGAGCCACGGCGACAAGGTGACGCAGCTTGCGCCCGGGTTCCGCGCCGTCGCGCGCAGCAGCGGTGCGCCCTTCGCGGTCGTCGCCGATGACGCGCGGCATTATTACGCGATGCAATTCCACCCCGAAGTCGTCCACACGCCCGACGGCGCGCGGCTGATCGCCAATTTTGCGCGCCACGTCTGCGGGCTGATCGGCGACTGGACGATGGCCGAGTTCCGCCAGACCAAGATCGCCGAAATCCGCGCGCAAGTCGGGCAGGGGCGGGTAATCTGCGGCCTGTCGGGTGGGGTCGATTCTGCGGTGGCTGCGGTGCTGATCCACGAAGCGATCGGATCGCAGCTGACCTGTGTGTTCGTCGACCACGGGCTGATGCGCAGCGGCGAGGCCGATCAGGTCGTGTCGCTGTTCCGGGGGCATTACAACATCCCGTTGGTGCATGTGAATGCCGAGACCCTGTTCCTGAACGGCCTTGCCGGGCTGACCGATCCTGAGGCCAAGCGCAAGTTCATCGGCAAGACCTTCATCGAAGTGTTTGAAGATGAAGCCAAGAAGATCGGCGGCGCCGACTTCCTCGCGCAGGGCACGCTCTATCCCGACGTCATCGAAAGCGTCAGCTTCACTGGCGGGCCGAGCGTGACGATCAAGAGCCACCATAATGTCGGCGGCCTGCCCGAGCGCATGAACATGCAGCTCGTCGAGCCGCTTCGCGAACTGTTCAAGGACGAAGTCCGCGCACTCGGCCGCGAGCTCGGCCTGCCCGACATCTTCGTCGGGCGGCATCCATTCCCCGGGCCGGGACTCGCCATTCGCATCCCCGGCGAAGTCACCAAGGAACGCTGCGACATCCTGCGCAAGGCCGACGCGATCTACCTTGAAGAAATCCGCAATGCCGGGCTGTACGATGCGATCTGGCAGGCTTTCGCGGTGCTGCTCCCGGTGCGCAGCGTCGGCGTGATGGGCGACGGGCGCACTTATGACAATGTGCTGGCATTGCGGGCGGTGACGTCGACCGACGGGATGACCGCGCAGGCTTTTGAATTCCCCGGCGGCTTCCTGCCACGCGTCGCGACGCGGATCGTGAACGAAGTGAAGGGCATCAACCGCGTCACCTATGACTATACGTCGAAGCCGCCGGGTACGATCGAGTGGGAATGATTTTTGCCCATCCGGGCGTATCCAAAAATACGCTATGATGCGACATAAGTGACTGAAATATATAAATAAATATCTCAGAATCTTTCGGCGTCTATCGCTGGGTTAGCCTCCGGAATGACGGTATGGCTGACGGTATGGCGCATCTTGTCTCATCCGAAAATCGCATATACCGTCAGGGCTAAGAGAGCTTCTGACGGTATATTTGTTGACGTAAATCTCTGTAAACACAGGGAAAATATCAGATCGGAAGGGCCGTTTTTGGCCTGACGGTATAATTGGGCGCTCTCCGGCATATTTTGACCAATCTGGAGGGTGTGGATGTTGACCGACGCCGCCATTAAGGCCCTGAAACCGAAAGAGAAATTATACAAGATCGTGGACCGTGACGGTATGTATGTCGTGGTCCAGCCCTCGGGTGCGATCGTCTTCCGCCTGGACTACCGACTAAACGGCCGCCGGGAGACGTTGACGCTGGGGCGCTACGGTCCCGCTGGCCTCTCCTTGGCTCGGGCGCGTGAGAAGGTGGTCGATGCTCGACGCGCCATTTCGGAGGGCCGCTCGCCGGCGCAGGAAAAGCAGCGCGAGAAGCGTCGCCTCCAAGAGGCGAAGAGCTTTGGCCAGTTCGGTGAGCGCTGGCTTCAGGAAGCGCGAATGGCGGACAGCACGCGCGCCATGCGTCGATCAATCTTCGAGCGCGACATTCTTCCGGCGTTTCGCAACCGGCTGCTGCCGGAGATCCTGCCGGAGGATCTGCGCGCGCTGTGCGCGAAGGTGAAGGAACGTGGCGCACCGGCAACGGCGGTCCACGTCAGAGACATCGTGAAACTGGTCTTCGCTTTCGCCATCTTGCATGGCGAGAAGGTCGCCAACCCGGCCGACGAAGTTGGCCCGGCGTCGATCGCGACCTTCGTACCGAAGGACCGATCCCTGTCTCCGGCGGAGATACGCATCATGCTCGGCCAGATCGAGCATGTGGCGACGTTGCCGACGATCCGGCTCGGGATAAAGCTGATCCTGCTGTCGATGGTACGAAAGAGCGAATTGCAGGACGCGGTTTGGGATGAGGTCGATTTCGAGAACGCCGTCTGGTCGATTCCCAAGGAGCGGATGAAGCGCTCGAAAGCGCACAACGTCTATCTGTCTCAGCAGATGCTCGACATCTTCATCGCTCTCAAGACCTGCGCCGGCAATTCCAAATACGTCCTGCCGTCGCGCTATGACGCCGACGCGCCCATGTCGCGGGCGACGTTCAACCGGATCACGACGGCGGTGGTGGAGCGAGCCAAGAAGGAAGGGCTGCCGCTGGAGTCCTTTACGGTTCACGATCTCCGGCGCACCGGCTCGACCCTGTTGAACGAGTTGGGCTTCAACAGCGACTGGATCGAGAAGTGTCTGGCGCATGAGGACGGGCGATCCTCACGGGGCATCTACAACAAGGCGGAATACGAGCATCAGCGCCGGCATATGATGCAGGAATGGTCCAACCTGGTCGACGCCTGGGTCGCCGGCCAAAAATACACGCCGACCCTCTATCCGCCGACGATGGACCTGCTTACGCCCGAGCCGGATGTTTGATGGGGCGGGTCTTGCGGAGCTGGACGTCCGGAATGGGCGCACGCTTCACCGCCTTGGCGCGTGAAGCTCGGCGCCGTTCTTCCAACCAGGCCTCGACCTCGGACAGATCCCAGACCACGCAGCGGGACGTGAGATAGAAGCGCTGGGGAAATTCGCCGCGCTGTTCCATGTCATAGATCGTGGTGTCGGCGAGAGGGACCATTTCCCGGAGTTGATGCCGCCGGATGGTGCGCTTCATAACGGGTTCGACTTGCTGCCTCACTTCAACTTCCTTCAACCGCCTATCCAAGAGGATAGAAGGCGATAGATGATGCTGAAGGAAGCTCGAATATACGGGCGTAGCAGTGCGTCGTATCGTGGCGTGCAAATCGGACAAGCCCGAAGAGCACCGCGACCGCATCTCATCCCCGGCAATCATGCAGCGACTGTCCCTGAATGCGGCTCCTGCTATCCTGGCGTCCTACGATACCGTCCTTTCCGCCGCGATCCGACATAGCTGATGAGGTTTGCTGCTTTGAGGATGGCGATGTCTCGGCGCGCGGTTTTCAGGCTCACCGTCCAAGCCGCCGCGATCTCGTTGGCGCCGCACCGGCCATTCGCGACTCGGTCCAGAAACCAGCGTTGTCGCTCGTTGAGTTCCGCCCGATCAGGGACATTTATAGGGTCGCGTTCAGGGACACGTTCAGGGTCATTATTTTGCGCACCTGTTGCCGGCTTTCCGCCGGCGGCTTCGCCGGCGACATAGGCTTCCCGGGCTCTCGCGAGCGAAAAGCGATCGATCGGATCGGTCAGCGGTGTTGCCGCAGGCCCTTCGATCAGGCCGAGAACGAAGGCCCTGATGACCTGCGACGAAACCACGAGACGAAGGAAATATACCGTATCCGGCCCGTGTTGCCCTGAGAGCCAATGCTTGACGGTTCTCTCACTCGCCTCAGTCTGGCGCATGAGCTGCTTGATCGCCCGATGGCTGTCGCCATGCTCCTTGCGCAGCAGCTCCGCGATGGTCTGCGCGTAGATTTCTCGCCCTCCGAGGACACCTGTCCATAGGGGTAATTTCCTGCCCTTTTTCGGCAACATCTTCCGTTTTCTCCGCAGTTACACTGGTTTCAGTGCGGAGTGACGGCTGAGGTCCGTCATGCGCTGCGGCGGTAGGTCGCCCGGACCGCCGCAGTCGATTTCAGGAGGGCGTGATGTGACGAGCCGGAGACTTCACGACGACGATCGGTCCGGGCAGCCTGAACGTCCTCTTCGGGCTGCCGAATACGTCCGCATGTCGACGGACCATCAAAAATATTCGACCGAAAACCAATCCGACGCGATCAAGCAATATGCCGAAGCTCGTGGGATAGAGATCGTCCGGACCTATGCGGACGCGGGAAAGAGCGGCCTGAAGATTGAGGGGCGCGATGCGCTCAGGCAGCTCATCGAGGACGTGCAGTCCGGGAGCACTGATTTCACATTGGTGCTCGTCTATGACGTCAGCCGTTGGGGCCGCTTTCAGGATGCCGACGAGAGCGCCTATTACGAATATATCTGCCGACGCGCCGGCATCGCCGTGGAGTATTGCGCCGAGCAATTCGACAACGATGGCAGCCCGATCTCCACCATCGTCAAAGGCGTCAAGCGCGCGATGGCCGGCGAATACAGCCGTGAACTCTCAACCAAGGTGTTCGCGGGTCAGGGCCGGCTGATCGAGAAGGGCTATCGTCAGGGTGGGCCGGCAGGATTCGGCCTGCGACGGACCCTGATCGACGAGCATGGCGCCACCAAGGGCCTCCTCGAACGGGGTGAGCAAAAAAGCATCCAGACCGATCGGGTGATCCTAACGCTTGGCCCGGCGGAAGAAGTCGATCTGGTGCGCGGCATCTACCGCGCCTTCGTCCATCAGGGATACAGCGAGCGGGAAATTGCGGCTGATCTCAATGAACGGGGCATTCCGACCGATCTCGGACGCCCTTGGACCAGGGGGACCGTCCACCAGATTCTGATCAATGAGAAATACGTCGGCGACAACGTATGGAATCGCCGGTCCTTCAAGCTGAAGAAAAAGCGCGTCCAGAACGATCCGGAGATGTGGATCAGGGCGCAGGATGCTTTCGCGGCCGTCGTCGAGCGCGAACTGTTCGAGGCGGCAAGGACCATCATCGGTGCGCGCTCCTTTCGTTTGAGCGACGAGGAGATGCTGCAATCTCTGAGGAAGCTGTACCAACAAAGGGGTTTGCTATCCGGCATTGTCATCGACGAATGCGATGGGATGCCGTCCAGCAGCGCCTACAGCTCACGCTTTGGCAGCCTACTTCGCGCCTACAGCCTCGTGGGTTTCACGCCGGATCGCGATTACCGCTACGTCGAAATCAACCGAGAGTTGCGTAAGCTCCATCCCGGCATTCTCCGTGAGGTGCTCGACGGATTGCAGGCTACGGGCAGCGCTGCCTGGCAGGATCTTGAGACAGACCGGGTGATCGTCAACGGCGAGTTCAGCCTTTCCGTGGTGGTGGCCCGGTGCATCGAGACGCCGACCGGGCTTTTGCGCTGGCAGTTGCGCTTCGATACCTCGCTCGCGCCTGACATCACCATCGTCGTGCGGATGGACAGCGCCAATCGCGCGCCGCTCGACTACTACCTGTTCCCGCGCATCGACATGCTCTCCGAAAAGCTGCGGCTGGGAGAGGACAATGCGCTCGGGCTCGATGCCTACCGCTTCGACGGCCTCGACCTTCTCTACGACATCGCTACGCCCATTCCTCTTGCGGAGGCTGCTTGATGCCTGCCGTTCGACCGAACCGGATCGAAATGATCCCCATCTCCCGGATCACGGTTCTGAACCCACGCGCGCGCAACAAGCGCCAGCATCGGGAGATCGTGAACAACATCGAGGCCATCGGCCTCAAGCGGCCGATCACGGTGAGCCGCCGTGATGGAGCTGGCGGCCCACGATATGATCTGGTCTGCGGTGAAGGCCGGCTGGAAGCCTTCCAGATGCTGGGCCAGACTGAGATTCCGGCCGTGGTGATCGAGGCCAGCGAGAGCGAATGCCTCGTGATGAGCCTGGTCGAGAATATCGCACGACGCACGCCGCGCCCCATCGACCTTATGCGTGAAATCGGTGCTCTACGGTCCCGCGGCTATAGCGATGCGACCATCGCCGAGAAGATCGGCGTCGGGGCATCCTGGGTAAACATGATCGCTTCGCTCCTCGAGCGCGGCGAGGAGCGGCTGGTGGCCGCGGTCGAAACCGGACTCATTCCGATCACCCTGGCGATGGAGATTTCCAAGGCCGAGACGGAAGAGGCGCAGAATCTGCTTCTCGACGCCTATGAGACCGGGAAACTCAGGGGCAAGAAGCTCGCCGCCGTCCGCCGCCTGCTCGACATGCGTATGCGGAGTCAGCGCAAGGGCGGATTGCCCGTCGGACGTTTGGGCCGGAAGACGAGCAGTCGACGAATGACGGCCGCCGATCTTATGCAGGTCTATCAACGCGAAGCCGAAAAGCAGCGTCTCCTCGTCAAAAAGTCGGATTTCACCCAGATCCGGCTGCTGTTCGTTGTCGAGGCGCTGAAGGATCTGCTCGCCAATGATGGCTTCATCAATCTGCTGAGGGCGGAGGGGCTGGCGACCATGCCGCGGGCGCTCAAAGCCCGCGTATCGGGCGACGATCATGGCTGATGAACCGAACGACCGGGAGGACGGTCGTATTCACCTCGCCTTCGACCGGGATTTTCTGACGATTCCCGTTGCGGCGATCGTTCCGCTCAAGGCGTTGCCGGATGGCGCCCGGGCGAGCCGGTCCTATTCGCAGGTGCTCAGTTCGATCAAGGCGATCGGCCTGATCGAAGCGCCCGTCGTAATGGCGGACGCAAAGAACGCCGGAACCTGGTTCCTTCTGGACGGCCATCTGCGGCTGGAGGCACTGAAAGAACTCGGCATCGCCGAGGTCGAATGCCTGCTGGCCGCTGACGACGACACCTATACCTATAACAAGCGCGTCAACCGCATCCCCCCGATCCAGGAGCATCGGATGATCGCGCGCGCGATGGATCGGGGCGTTTCATCCGCCGACATCGCCGCCGCCCTGAACCTTCAGGTTGAGTCCGTGCTGCGGCGTTTCCGGCTTCTGGAGGGGATCAGCCCGGAGGCCGCAGAGATGCTGAAGGACACGCCTTGCTCGATGAAGGTGTTCGACATTCTGCGTCAAATGACGGCCGTCAGGCAGATTGAAGCCGCTGATCTGATGATCGGTCAGAACAATTTCACGGTCATGTTTGCCCGCGCTCTGCGCGCAGCCACCTCCGAGAACCAGCTCGCTGCGACAAAGAAGGGCAAGGGCGCCGGGAAGCCGACGCCTTCGGGTCAACAGATTGCCCGTATGGAGCGCGAGCTGGCGACGCTTCAAACTCAGGTGAAATCGGTCGAGGAAACCTACGGTATCGACAACCTGCATCTGACCGTTGCGCGCGGATACATTGCTAAGCTCCTCGCGAACAACCGAGTGGTTCGGTGGCTGGCCACCTACCAGCAGGACTATCTCAGCGAGTTTCAGAAGATCGCCGAGATCGACACGCTCGGCCCAATCGGGGAAGCGCCGGGCGCCTGAACAGAATGGGGACCCGGACCCGAAAAGCGCGGGGACCATGGGAGAAGCCGCACGGTGGGGCGGATCAAGCATGGTGGTGGGAATGGCGGCGAACCCGCATGAAGCCCACTAGGCCGGTCGTCATATGATCCGGCCGCGTGAGGGGCTGCTTGCCCCGCATGAACAGGACGGGCGTGCCGGGAGCGCCGGCCGGCACGCCCGCTATTCATCGAGGCGCTTCTCTCGTGAGAATGCGGACAGATCGAGGGTCAACGCCTGCAGCAACCGCGTCGTTTCCACGTCGTGATGCGTCAACAGCTCGACCAGGTCCTCCTGGTCCGGCTGTCCCAAAGCAAGGCGATAGAGCAGCCTTTGCGCCCGCAACTTCGCGAACCGATCAATGTCGCGACTTTGGGGAAGCGCGAACAAATGCCGCTTTAGGTCCGCGCCTTCCATCGTCCACCACGGGCTGAGGCCGGTTTTGTCATCCTCGAACGCCTTGTCGGCGTCGCGTGCGATGATGTCCCATGGTGACGATGCTTGGCCTCGTGCCTGCGCCAAGGCTTGTTCGCCTAGCTTTCGGGCGAGTGGTTGGCGCACAGTCAGCCCACCGAAGCGCTGAACGCGGCCTTCTCGTTGCTCCAGGTCAACCGGGCTGGAACAAAGATCCCAGTGGCCGAGCCTGTCGCACCAGCTATGAAAGTCGAGACCTTCCTGTCCGACGGAGGTCGTCGCCAGGACGTGGGGCCAGAACGGTGTATTGAACGCGCTGCGGATTTCCTCAGAGCGCGCTGGTGGCGGTTCATCGACATCATGGTCCTGTCGATGCGTCTCCGTCTCGGTGCCGCCAAACGGCACCGCGGCGTGACAGCGGATACGGATCTTGTCCTTTTTCTTCGCGCCCTTGAACCCGAAGGTGCCGACGCTTGCTGCGAGCGCGGCCGACAAGTCCTCGATCAGCCCATCGGGGTTGACCTTGGATTTGCGTAGCCAGAAATGTTCATCCAGGACGGCTTCCAAGCAGCCATCAACGCACGCATTCTGATATTTCTGCGTCGCGTCTTCGCCGGGCAAAACAGACCAGAAAACAGGGCGGTCCAGATAGGTGCGCAGCCGCGTCCAGCAGAAGTTCACAAGCCGCGCGAAATGCTGCTCCTGGAAATCGAAAAGCTCTGGAAGGTGGCGATAGAGTGCACGGCCCGTCACCACCCCGGGAGCGCCGAGAGCCAAATCGACCAGGGCGTCGAGTTCCCATCGGCTCAACCAGGTAATCGGGTCGGCCTCTTGGCGCTGTTTGAGCAAGGTTTGAAGCGTTGCGTCCTTCGGCGCGACCCGACCCCAGCTCCTCTGGACCGCTGCGAACTCCCGCGCCAGCGGCGCCTTCTGCGCGCGTTCTATGGCCGCGAGGATTGCCCAGGCCGGTTTGCGCCGCCGGTTGCTGCGCGCATTCGGCGCCTCGGGCGCAATTGACGCGGGCAGCGCCCTAATAATCTGCTGCCGCGTCCTGCCTCTGATCTGCTTCACGGTCGCTTTCCCCTTCACATCGAGGGGATCGACAGCTCGGATTAGGAAGGGACTCGGGTGAAAAAGGGCGAGCGTCGGGCCTTGGTTAGGCTTCGGGTTAAGGTGCCGCTTCTTCCACGCGGCGGTGTAGGGAAGATTGCTCTTTCCAACGCATTTGCGCTCGACCTCGAGGCTGACGAGGTTAGCGTCCGCGCTCGTGGTGTAATTTCTGGTGTAGATTGAGATGATCGCATG
>NZ_LSIJ01000084.1 GCF_001556185.1 Sphingomonas sp. CCH10-B3
CGCCCAGCCCGCGCAACGCATCGAGCGTCAGCATTTCGCTGCGCACCAGCGTGCCGTCCTTGTCGCGATCGAGCCGCGTGAAGGTCTTGTCGAACTGCGCCTGCAGTTCGGCGGGCGTGATGCGGTTGTCGCTGTCGGTGTCGGTCTCGAACGGGCTCGGCAGCGCGTTGCGATCGCCCAACCAGCGTTCGGACCAGTCGGCGAACTGGATATAGCCGATCGATCCTTTGCCGTCTCGGTCGATGCTCGCGAAACTGCGGACGACGCCGGCGGCAAGCTCGGCGCGAGTGACGCGCGCATCGCCATCGCCGTCGCAGGCGGCGATGAACACCGCGACCGGCTCAGCCATGATCGTCGACGACGGCGGCTGGTCGCGTGGCCGGGCTACGGCATCGGGTGGGCCACCCGCCGGCGCGCGTTGCGCGGTGGTCGGCGCGGCGATCAGCGTCATCGCGGCAAAAAGACACGCAGTCAGATCCGGGCGCATCGTCAATCCTTCCGCGGCAGCAAAAGCGAGGCATCGCCATAGCTGTAGAAGCGATAGCCGGAAAGGATCGCATGCGCATAGGCCGCGTGCATCACTTCGAGCCCCATCAGCGCCGACACGAGCATGAACAGCGTCGAGCGCGGCAGGTGGAAATTGGTAATCAGCCCATCGATCCCACGAAATTGATAGCCGGGGGTGATGAAGATCGACGTGTCGCCTTCGAATTGCCGGACGATGCCGTCGGCGCCGGTCGCGCTTTCGATCAGCCGCAGCGAGGTCGTGCCGACCGAGATCAGCCGCCCGCCGCTTGCGCGCACCGCGTTCATGCGATCGGCCGTCGCGGCATCGATCCTGCCCCATTCGGCGTGCATCTGGTGGTCGGCGGTATCGTCGGCCTTTACCGGCAGAAAGGTCCCCGCCCCCACGTGCAACGTCAAAGTGGTGTGGCCGATGCCCGCCGCGTCCAGTGCCGCGATCAGCGCGGGCGTGAAGTGAAGCGCGGCGGTCGGGGCCGCGACCGCGCCCTTTTCGGTCGCGAACATCGTCTGGTAATCATCGGCATCGCGTTCATCGATCGCGCGCTTGGCGGCGATATAAGGCGGCAACGGCACCTTGCCGGCACGGTCGAGCAGCAGTTCGACCGGCTCGTCGCCAGCGAAGTCGAGCGCGAAGCTGCCGTCGGCGCCCCGGTCGCCCGCGACCGCGCTCACGCTGGCGCCGAAATCGATCACATCGCCATCGCGCAGCCGCCGTCCGTTACGAATGAAGGCGCGCCAGCGTCGCACGCCTTCGCGCTTGTGGAGCGTCGCGCCGATCCGCGCGTCGCCGCGCCGCCCTTCGAGCTGCGCCGGAATCACGCGCGTGTCGTTGAAGACGAGCAGATCGCCGGGCCGCAGCGCCGCCGGCAAATCGCGCACAACCGCGTCGCGGATCGTGCTGCCCTCGACCACCAGCATCCGCGCGGCATCGCGCGGGGAGGCCGGGCGCAGCGCGATCCGGTCGGTCGGCAAATCAAAATCGAACAGGTCGACTTTCACGCTTATCCCTTCAGCAGCGCGCGCCCATGCGGCGGCGGCGCGAGCAAGGCAAGCGGATTCAGGCGTGAGCGCGCGTCAGGCGATCCGGTTGAACTTGGCGAAGGCAGGCCGCGGCGAGCGCGGGAAGATCGTCGCGGGATCGGCAATGCCGATCGTCGCGATGAAGTTGGACTTCACGCTTGGCGTGGTTGCAAAGAAATCGGCATCGACGCTCGCGTTGTTGAACCCCGACATCGGGCCGACATCCCAACCGAGCGCGCGCGCGGCGATGATGAAATAGGCGCCCTGCAGCGTCGCGTTGCGCATCGCCGACACCTGGCGCAGCGGCAGGTTCCCTTCGAACCAGCTGCGCGCATCGGTGTGCGGGAACAGCTCTGGCAAATGCTCGTGGAAATTCTCGTCCATGCCGATCACCACAGCGGCGGGGGCGGCGACGATCTTGGCCGCATTGGTGCCGCTGGCATGGCTGGCGAGCCGCTCCCTCGATTCAGGCGACAGGCACCAGATCAACCGCGCGGGCATCTGATTGGCAGAGGTCGGCCCGAACTTCATCAGGTCCCAGATCGCCTCGGCATCGGCAGCGGTGAACGGTGTGTCGAGATACCCGTTCGCAGTGCGCGCCACACGAAAGATCGTATCGAGCGCGGCTTCAGCCAGCTTCTCGCCCATCAATGTCTCCTGAATTGGGTGTCAGACCGCGCGGACTTCGGTCACTTCGGGAACATAATAACGCAGCAATTGCTCGATCCCGTTCTTCAGCGTGGCGGTCGAACTCGGGCAACCGGCACAAGCGCCGTGCATGCTCAGAAAAACCTTGCCCTTGTCGAACCCGCGATAGGCGATGTCGCCGCCGTCGCCCTGAACGGCCGGACGAATGCGCGTCGCGATCAAATCCTGAATCTGTGCGATGATGTCGGCATCGGCGGGATCATCGGTCAACACCGGCTCGTCAGGCACGCTGAAATCGGCGGCACCGTCGCGGAACAACGGCATGTTCGCCGAAAAATGATCGAGCAGCACCGACAGGACATCGGGCTTCAGCACCGCCCAGTCAGTACCCGGCGCCGCGGTGACCGACACAAAGTTCTGTCCGAAGAAAACACCGGTCACATCCCCGAGGCCGAACAGCGCATCCGCGAGCGGCGACGCTTCGGCTGCGTCGGCGGAAGCGAAATCGCGCGTCCCGCCGACCATCACCGTGCGGCCGGGCAGGAACTTGAGCGTTGCGGGATTGGGCGTCGTTTCGGTTTCGATCAGCATGGCGCTCATGTGGGGCGGCGATGGCCCGGTTCAACCCCGCGAAGGGGCGATTGGATCAGCCGTCAAGCTCGCGCATCGCCGCATTCCAGTTTTCCAGATTCTCGCGCGCTTCCTGCACAAAGGCCGATCGGCGCACGAAGCCCAGAAACAGATCGGCAAACCACTTGCCCGGCTGGCGCAGCGGGCGTTCAAACTGGATCAGCAGGACGACGCGCGTGCCGCTGGTGTCGTTCCACACTTCGTGGCGATAAGTGTCGTCGAACACCAAAGTCTCGCCTTCGGACCAGCGGACGATGCGGTCCTTGACGCGCATCCGCACGTCGCCGTCCTTGGGAACGACCAAGCCGAGGTGGCAGGTGATCAGCCCCTTGGTCACGCCGCGATGGTCGGGAATATGGGTGCCGGGCGCGAGAATCGAGAAGAAGGCGCTGTTGAGCCCCGGAATCTGGGCGATGATTTCGGCCGTGCGCGGGCAGCGCGCCAGATTTTCCTCGATCGCATAGCCATAGCCGAACAGGAAGAATGATCGCCATTTGCCGACTTCGGCAATCGAACGATGATCGGGCGAAATGGTCGCCAGCGACGGGACCGCCGCTTCACGGAGCGCAACCTGTTCGGCCTCGGCGCGGATCGCCTGCCAATTGTCGCGCAGCAAGGCCGTCCAGGCAAAATCGCGCACGTCGAGCACGGGGGTGTTGGGTACGAGCGACGATGAGCCGATCAGCCGGTCGAACACGCCGCGCAGCGACTTGCCGACCTTGATCAGCAGCGGGCGATTGCGCTCGGCAACCATCGGCGATCCCGCGACGGGCGCGCCCGAAATGATCGTCAGGTCGGGGACCATGCCAGCCGGCGCCTCGGGGGCCGTCCAACGTGCGGGATCCTTTGCCAGCCGCTTCGTCTCAACACCCATGGTTCCGCCCTTTCCGCTGCCCCGGCGCCGCCGCCCTGCTCAAACACACGCTGCCGAATACCCCCGGCCAATCATCGTCGCTAGCGACGGCTTGGGTCCAAATCATGGCAAAATCAGGCTCAATTCTGCTGCCTCATCTTCTCACTCGGTCCGATTCGCTGCGCCGGGGTGGCTGGCGCTGCCCGACCGCGCTCGCTACATCATGGCGATGCATATCCAATCGGCCCGGCGCCTCCGCCCGCTTTCGCTGCTCCTGATCCTTGCACTGACGGTGCCCGCTGCGGCTTCAGATGTGGTGCCGTCGCCCTCGGTCAATAGCGCTGCACTGCAAAAAATTGCGCAGGCGTCGCAAACCCAACGGGCGGCGACGACCGCAGCTGCCGAGCCGGGCTGGCTGTACAAGGGCAGCGACATCACCCCCGACCCCGACTGGAAGTTCGGGACGCTGCCCAACGGGCTGCGCTATGCGCTGCGCAAGAACGGCGTGCCACCCGGTCAGGTCGCCATCCGCGTGCGGATCGAGGCGGGATCGCTGTTCGAAAAGGAGAGCGAGCGCGGTTTTGCCCATCTGATCGAGCATCTGACCTTCCGCAGCTCGGTCTATGTCGCCGATGGCGAGGCGAAGCGAGTCTGGCAGCGGCTGGGCACGACCTTTGGGTCGGACACCAACGCCCAGACCGGCTTTACCGCCACCACATACAAGCTCGACCTGCCGAGTGCGACCGAACAGGGGCTGGATGAGAGCCTGCACATCCTGTCGGGCATGATGGCCCAGCCGCTGATCACCCCCGCGACGCTCAACGCCGAACGGCCCGTGGTGCTTGCCGAGCAACGCGAGCAGCCGGGCGCGCAATCGCGCTTTTCCGATGCGCTGCGCAGTGCCTTTTTCGCCGGCCAGCCGCTCGCGCAGCGATCACCGATCGGCACGATCCGCACGCTCGAGGCGGCAACGGCGGCAACGGTAAAGGCCTTCCACGATCGCTGGTACCGCCCCGAACGCGCCGTCGTGATCGTCGTCGGCGATCTCGATCCGGCGATGTTCGAGCGCCTTGTCGTCAAGAATTTTGCCGACTGGAAGGGCAACGGCGCCAACCCGCCCGATCCCGATTTCGGCAAGCCCGGCCCGATGCCCCAACCGCTGAAGGCGGTCGCCGAGCCGTCGATCCCGGCGCTTGCGTCCTTCGCGGTGCTGCGACCGTGGGTTTACCGGGACGACACCATCATCTTCAACCAGAAGCGGATGGTCGACCTGATGGCGCTGCGGCTGATCAACCGCCGGCTGGAGACGCGCGCACGCAGCGGCGGCAGCTTCATCAGCGCCAACGTCAATCTGGAGGATGTGTCGCGCTCGGCCAATGGCACCTTCGTTCAGGTGCTGCCGATCGGCGACGATTGGGCGGCGGCGCTGAAGGATGTCCGCGCGGTGATTGCCGACGCGCAGGCCAAGCCCGCCTCGCAAGCCGAAGTCGACCGCGAAGTCGGCGAATATGACCGCGCGCTCAAGACCCAGGTCGATACCGCCGCCGCCGAGGCCGGTGCGAAGCAGGCCGACGACCTCGACGAGGCGCTCGACATCCGCGAGACCGTCACCACCGCGCAGACTGCCTATGACATCTTCCTGACGGCGCGGGCGAAGGGCATGTTCTCGCCCGACGCGCTGCTGGCATCGACCAAGCGCGTGTTCACCGGCACGGCGACGCGCGCGATCGTCAACACGCGCACGCCCGATGCCACCGCCGTCGCCAAACTGCAGGCCGCGCTGAAGGCCGATGTGTCGAAGGTCGCGACCACCCGCAGCGCCGTGACCAAGATCGACTTTTCGATGCTGCCCAAGCTCGGCGCCCCGGCGACCGTCGTCAGCCGCAAGACGATCAGCGACCTCGGCATGGAGCAGGTCGAATTTTCGAACGGCGTCCGGATGCTGATGTTCCCCAACGGGTCGGAGGCGGGCCGTGTCTATGTTCGCGTGCGTTTCGGGCGCGGCTATAACGATCTCCCTGCCGACCGACCGACCGCGGCCTGGGCCGCGCCGCTGGCACTGGTGTCGAGCGGGATCGGCACGCTTGGGCAGGAAGAGCTCGACCAGCTCGCCTCGGGCCGCCGGATCGACCTTGATTTCGCGGTCGACGACGATGCCTTTGTGCTCGGTTCGACCACCTCGGCCGAGGACTTGCCCGACCAGTTGACTTTGATCGCCGCGAAGCTTGCCGAGCCGGGTTGGGACCCCAAGCCGGTGGCGCGCGCGCGCGCTCTGTCGATGACCGCCTATGCCGGCTATGCGTCGTCGCCCGGCGGCGTGCTGGGCCGCGATCTGGAAGGGTTGCTGCACAAGGGCGACCCGCGCTGGGCCACGCCGCCGCTGTCGCAGATCACCGCGACCACGCCCGCCCAGTTCCGCGCGCTGTGGGAGCCGTTGCTGCAGGCAGGGCCGATCGAGGTGCAAGTGTTCGGCGACGTCAAGGCCGACGACGCGATCGCCGCCGTCGCCAAGAGCATCGGCGCGCTGAAACCGCGCACCGCCGCGACCACGCCGCCGCCGCCGATCGCTTTCCCCGCGCATGTCGACACACCGGTCATCCGCACCCACGACGGCCCGACCAATCAGGCGGTTGCCGTCATCGCCTGGCCGACCGGCGGCGGGATTGAGGGGATTACCGATAGCCGCCGGCTCGATCTGCTGGCGCAGGTGTTCACTGACCGGCTGTTCGACCGGCTGCGGTCGGAAGCGGGCGCGAGCTATAGCCCGAGCGTGTCGAGCAGCTGGCCGGTCGGCCTGTCGAGCGGGGGTCGTGTGATCGCCATCGGGCAGGTGCCGCCCGACAAGGTCGCCTTCTTCTTCAAGCTGGCGCGGGAGATTGCCGCCGATCTGGCCGCCAAGCCGATCGACGCCGACGAGCTGAAGCGCGCGGTGGTGCCCTATATGCAGCTGATTTCGCGCACATCGACCGGCAACACCTTCTGGTTCAGCCAGCTTGAGGGCGGGACCTATGACGAGCGGCGGATCGCTGCGATCCGCACGCTGGCCCGCGATGTCGCGCAAACGACGCCCGAAGTGCTGCAGGCGACCGCGCAGAAATATCTGCGGCCCGACGCCGACTGGACGATGGCAGTGGTGCCGAAGGCATCCACGAAAGCCGGCGCCAAGCCGAGCAGCACGCCCGTCAAGCGCCGCACCGGGCAGCGCTGAACGGGCGGCGCTGAAGGCGAGCTATGGACAGCACGCCCGGCGGCACGACACCGCCGGGCGCGCTAGGCCTCAGCCGCGGTCGACGGCGGCGAGGATCGTCGCGTTGCTCGGGCGGACCTTGTAATCGGCAGTCGTCAGCTTCTGCTTCACGACACCGTCGGCACCGATGACGAGCACGGTCGCGGTCGGCACGCCATAGGCGAAATTGCCCTTCGGATAGGCCGGATCGCGCAGGCCGAAGGCGTCGATCATCTTCGAATCCTTGTCCGACAGCAGCGTGTAGTTGATCGACTGGCGCGCGGTGAAATCGGCGAGCTTTTCAGGCGAATCATAGCTGATCGCGGCGAGGCTGTAGCCGCGCTTGGCGAGTTCGGCCGGCAGCGCGCGCACGTCCTTCAGCTGTGCCTGGCAATAGGGGCACCACGACGCCGAGCGGAAGAAGATCAGCACCGTGCCCTTCTTGCCCGCGATCGAGGCGAAGTTGCGCGCCTTGCCAGCGGTGTCGACCGCGCTGAAATTGGCGGGAACCTTGGCGCCGACGGCGATGGGCGCGGCATAAGCGACCGAGGCAGCCGCGAGCGCGACCGGGACAACAAGCATGGACGGGGCAAAACGCATGGGAATCTCCTGACGTTGGGGCGTTCGAGGGAGTGTACGCAGCGTCCGCAGGCGATGTTACAGGCTGGACGAAAATGCACCGCTGAGGTCTGCCATCAAACCCTTCCCCTTGGACGCCAACCCCGGCGGCGAGCGCGAAAAGTTACAAAAGTGACGACCATCGCAGGGGGGTGACACCGGCTGGAGCACGACCGGATGCCGAGCGTGCGTTTTCTCCCATAGCTGCTGGAGCGCGCAGCGTAGCAGATCGTCGTTGGCGAGGCAAGAACATATCAGGAACAACTAGCGCGCGGCGGGCGCCACCGCGAGCGACCCGGCGGGGAGCGGGCGGCAGATGTCGGCGGCGGGGGCGCTGCCGTCGAGCCAGCGGCCCCAGTCGGCGCGGGGCACGATGACGATCTGGCGGCTGTGGAACGGGGCGATGTCGTCGCCCGGCGGGCAAGTGAGCATCGTGAACGCCTCGCCGCCATGCGTCGGCACCTGAAGGTGCGTCCGCCACAGCCCGGCGATGCCGAACCACTCGGCCCCCGCCAAGGTGAAGGACCATTTGTCCTTCCGCCCCTTGGGCAGCGGCGGCAGATCGGCGGTGTCGACCGGCAGTTCGGCTCGACGTGCGGGATCGGTGAATTCGTAGAAGGCGTCGGCGGCGATCAGGCAGCGGCCTTGGCTGGGACCATTGCGGAACTCGCGGTCGTCGGCGCGGTAGTTGTACACCGGCTTGCCGCCCGGCGCGGGCCAGCTCCAGCGGCGCATAACGGCTTCGGCGGCGGGGGTGTGGGGGGT
>NZ_LSIJ01000085.1 GCF_001556185.1 Sphingomonas sp. CCH10-B3
GAGCGGTCTTTCGATCGACGAATTAGGACGGGTGCTAGGCTTGTCCCACGCGGGGACGGTGCGGCTTGTCGATCGATTGGTTGCAGCCGGGTTCGCCGTTCGATCCAAAGCGCTACGGGACCGTCGTGCAGTAGCGCTGATGCTCACTGAGGCAGGCGAGACTCGCCTATCTGCGATCCTGCAACGAAGAAACGAGACTTTATCCGAAATCCTTAGCCATGTCTCGAATGCTGACCGCCTCGTGCTGGAACGTATTGCCGAGACAATACTTGCGCAGATGTCTGACGACGCTGTCTCGGCGCTGACGATATGCCGGCTCTGCGACGAGAGGCGATGCTACAACTGTCCGATGGATGCCTTTGGAATGCTGGAGTCGTCGACGCATAGAGTCGACCCATAAGTGCGCGCAGAGACGCTTAGCGTATATCTGTGCCCGTTCTATGTCCTGACCCCTGTCCGGCGTCGCGCGCGCGGCACGTGGCGGTGTGCTGGTGAAGGGCGGTGCGCCGCTCGAAAACCTCGGCTCGTTGAAGGCGATCGCCTTCGACAAGACCGGCACGCTGACCGAAGGGCGCCCGCGCATCACCGATGTCGTGCCCGTCGACGGCACCGACGAAGGCGAGCTGCTGTCGCTGGCCGTCGCTGTCGAGGCGCTGAGCGATCACCCGCTGGCCCAAGCGATCGTCAACGACGGCCGCGAACGCCTGAATGGGCGCCCGTTGCCCACCGCTGGCGACCTCAAGAGCCTGACCGGTCGTGGCGTCACCGCGAGCGTGGATGGCGAGACGGTGTGGATCGGCAAGGCCGAGATGTTTGGGGGCGAGGGCATACCGGCGCTGGGGCAGGGGGCGCAGGACGCGATCGCGAAGCTGCGCGAGAACGGCCGCACGACGATGGTCGTCCGCAAGGGAGACCGCGACCTAGGCGCGATCGGCCTGATGGACACGCCCCGCGAAGCGGCCAAGACCGCGCTGCGCCGGCTGCACGAGATGGGTGTGTCGCGGATGATAATGATCTCCGGCGATCACCAGAAGGTCGCCGAAGCGATCGCCAACGATGTCGGAATCGATGAGGCGTGGGGCGACCTCATGCCCGAAGACAAGGTGGCCGCAATCAAGAAGCTTGCCGGCGAGGACAAGGTCGCGATGGTCGGCGACGGCGTGAACGACGCGCCCGCGATGGCGAGCGCCACGGTCGGCATCGCAATGGGCGCGGCGGGGTCGGACGTAGCGCTCGAGACGGCCGACGTAGCGCTGATGGCCGACGACCTGGCGCACTTGCCGTTCGCGGTCGGCCTGAGCCGTCATACGCGCGGCATCATCCGTCAGAACGTGTTCGTCAGCCTGGGCGTCGTCGCCTTCCTCGTGCCTGCCACCATCCTCGGCCTCGGCATCGGGCCAGCGGTGGCGGTCCATGAGGGATCGACACTGCTCGTCGTCATCAACGCGCTCCGGCTGCTCGCCTACCGCGACCCGGCGGGGAACGCGGCATGAAGTGGCTGGTCGCTTTCGACCTCGACGGCACGCTCGCGGAGAGCAAACGCCCGTTATCGGAGGATATGGCCGCGATCATCGCCCGGTTGCTCGCCGTTACCGATGTGGCGGTGATCTCGGGCGGGGACTGGCCACAATTCGAAAAGCAGGTCGCGTCGCGCTTGCCTGCGGACGCAGCGCTCGACCGCCTCTGGTTGATGCCGACCACCGGCACCAAGCTCTATCGCTTCATCGATGGGGCTTGGTGCGTGGTCTATGCCGAGCTGTTCGACGATGCGGAGAAGGCGAAGATCCGCGCGGCCTTCGACCGGGCGCTGGCCGATGCCGGCCTCGCCGATGAACGCATATGGGGCGAGCGGATCGAGGATCGCGGCAGCCAGATTACCTTTTCGGGGCTGGGGCAGGCGGCGCCGCTGAAGGAAAAGGAGGGATGGGACCGGGATCGGAAAAAACGCACTGCATTGCAGGCGACCTTGCGCGCAGTGCTGCCGGGCCTCTCGATCAATCTTGGCGGTACGACATCGATCGACGTGACGAGGGCAGGGGTCGACAAAGGCTACGGCCTGAAGCGCCTGAGCGCCGAAAGCGGCGTGCCGCTCGACGGCATGTTGTTCATCGGCGATGCGATCTTCCCCGGTGGAAATGACTATCCCGCCGTCGAGATCGGCCTCGACACGGTCAGGGTGCGCGACGTTGCGGAAACCGCCGCCGTCGTGGCCGCCATCATCGCATGTCTGCACCGGTAGGTTCGCAGATGTTCACGATCCTCGCCTTAATCACGAGCGCCTTCAAGGCGCTCGGCCCAACATTCGTTTTTAACCTCCGATTTGGAGCGATCGCGTAGAACAGGCAGGCCGGCATGTTTCAAAGCTCATGGTGGGAGATAACCACCCATATCATCAGTCTCGCCGTCGCCTACGCGCTTGCCCTTCCGGTTGGCTGGGATCGCGAGAAGGACGCCCGTAGCGCAGGCATCCGCACATTCCCGTTGGTTGCCATCGCCAGTTGCGGCTTCGTGCTGGTAGGCATCGCGATCCTCGGCCGCACGTCCCCGGCGCAGGCCAGGTTGCTCGAAGGTCTGATTACAGGCGTCGGTTTCATTGGGGGCGGCGCGATCCTGAAGAAGGGTAGCAAAGCCTCGGGTACGGCAACAGCGGCCAGCCTGTGGGCGACTGGCGCGCTCGGGGCGGCCGTCGGCTACGGCCTATACGATATCGCCTTCATCCTGAGCTGCACCACCTTCCTGACCCTGCGCTGTTCTCGTCCGCTCAAGCGCGCTACCAATGGCGACGCCTGTACTCCGGCAAGTCCATGACGACCTCTCAGGCGAGCCGATGGACACATCCAGTGCAAGCCCTCACCCGACGTTGGGCGCCGGCGCGGACTATCCCGGCGCGGGACCGCCAACACCGCTTGCTGCGCTGGGCGACGCTGTTGGAGCGCAATCCTCACCAGATCATCGGCCTGCTGCCTCCCTCTTGGGCAGGCGGTGACGCGCGCGGCCCGATGATCGATCGGCCGAGCGCGATCGATGTCGCATGGGACGATGTGGTGCTGCGTGTGATGGGGCTGGCGGGTCGATCGCGCCGTGAAGCCAAAGCATTCTTCGGGCTGTCGGACGCGGAATTGGATCGAATTGTCGCTGGGTCGTGGCGGTGTCCGATCCGCCCCGCTTGGCAGGTCGCCGCGCGGATCAGGAACGTCGAGTGCCCGCGACTGGAAAACGCGATCGTAGGATCGGTCCTCGCCCTCATCCTCGTGTTCTGCGCCATCTTCTATTGGATCATCTGACGAGGCTGTCTTGTGTTCGACATCATAACATCGATCCTATCGGCACTCGGCGGCTTTGGCGTCTTCCTGCTGATGCTGGCCGAGAACGTCTTTCCGCCGATTCCATCGGAAGTGATCCTGCCCCTTGCGGGCTACACGGCCGCGCAGGGGCGCGGCTCGCTGTGGGTGGTCGTTATCGCTGGCACCCTCGGATCGGCCGCAGGAGCGATCCTATGGTACTATGTCGGGCGCTGGATCGGCATCGATCGGTTGAAGCGCTTTGCTTCTCGCCACGGTCGATGGCTGACGTTGACGGCGGACGAGATCGATCATGTCGATCGCTGGTTCGACCGCTATGGCCGTTGGGCGGTTCTGTTCGGACGAATGGTCCCGGGAGTCCGGACGTTGATTTCGGTGCCAGCAGGGGTCAGCGGAATGCCCCTCGGTCCGTTCCTGCTTTCCACGCTTGCCGGCTCGGCAATATGGACCGTGATCCTCGTGCTAGCCGGCTACGAGCTGGGCGAACGCTATAATCAGGTGGCGAGCGTCATCGAACCGGTCAGCAACGCCGTGCTCTTGCTGGCCGTCATTTGGTATCTCTGGCGGGTCGCGACCTTCGGGCGATCCGGGGATCGCCATTGATGAATGTCAATGGCTCGTCTCCCGTTTTTCCCGCCGGACTTTGGCTTACGGCAGCTTCGATGCTGGTCTTCGTCACGCGCTACGCCAGTGCCCTTGGCCTGGTCCCGCGAGGAACCACGTTCATTCTCATCAAGTGGATCGGGAGGCTTTACCGCATCGGGTTTCGCGCATGGCGTCGCAACGGGGGGAAGTGGCGCTGGGCCGCATCATCAAGATCCACCGCCACAAGGTAAGCGAAGCATCCTATGTACTATCTTGCAGTCAAGGCCATCGTCTCGGGCATACTAATCGCGGCAGCGTCGGAAGTGGCGAAGCGCTATCCCGGGTTCGGAGCGCTGATTGCGTCGCTACCGGTCGTCTCGGTCCTTGGCATGATATGGCTGTGGCACGACCGGCCTGATGCGATGAACATGGCGGCCCATGCGCAGGCGACCTTCTGGTTCGTACTCCCCTCGCTGCCGCTATTCCTACTGATACCAGTCCTTTTGCGTCACGGAATTGGCTTTTGGCCAGCCTTGGCCGCCGGATGCTGCCTGACCGTCCTGCTCTATATCGCGATGGTTCTCGCACTCCGGCGCTTTGGCATCGCTTTGTGATTTCCATGAACAACGAGCGGGTGAACAGAATGACAAACCTCAAGGAACGCGCGCTCATTGCCGCTGTCGCGACCATCGCTCTGACTGGATGCGGACTGATTAAACCACGGGATGCTGGCTATTTCCGTTTCCACGCGGAAGAGGCGAGGCTGGTTGTCACCCGCTGCGAGCGGGGCCAGGAAACCGGCAGCGACTGCGAGGCCGCGGCCCAGGCCGTGGCCGAGCTCGATGCGGCTGCGCGCCGGCAACCTCCGGCCAGAGCCGGACGCCAGCGCGGACATGATGCTACACTGGAGAAGGAACGTGATGATCGGAATTAACGGCACGCTCGCGCTGATGGTCGCAACGGCCGCTGGACTGACGCCACCTGCTGCGAGCGCACAGCACGCTCAACACGGTACGAGCGTGACCCGGGGAGCTGATGCGGGAAAGCGGGCCGACACGCCCGCAACCAGAGCCTACCGGGCCGCGAACGCCAAGATGCATGGCGCTATGGACGTGGCCTTCACTGGTGATGCCGACGCCGACTTCATGCGCGCGATGATCCCCCATCATGAAGGCGCGATCGCGATGGCCGAGATAGAATTGAGGTACGGGCGCGATCCCGCTGTTCGCCGGCTTGCAGCCGAAGTAGTGGCGACGCAGCGGCGCGAGATCGCCGAGATGCGGGCGTGGCTTGCCCGGCGCGAAACCCGCAAGTAGCGGCCCGAAGCCTTACCGCCGTCAATGATGGCGGCGGTAATGCCTCGGACGGGAATGACGATCATAGTGCCGATCGCGCACGTAGTGGCGAGACTGGTATCGCGGAGAGTCGGCATAATAGCCGCCACCATAATAGGGCTGCGCATAGCCATAGCCGTGATTTGACACGACCACACGTCCATGTCCGCCGTAGCTACCATGACCTGTGGAATGACGGCCACCATGGTGCTGCGCCATCGCAGTACCAGGGACCAACGAAGCCAGCAGCCCCGCTGCAATCCAAAATGTCTTACGCATGTCTACTCTCCTACCATCGGACGATAGGATCGAACGACGGCGTATTTGATATTAGGGCTTCTACTTGAACCGACACTGAACTTGATGCCGGTCAACGATACCAGAACGTGCGCATGTAGACTCAAATCTGGGCCTTTGTGGTGCCGACAGTCGAACCTTGTGCCTTTGAGCCTCTCAATCGCATGGACAACGCTGTGATGGCTGGCAGGACAAGAAGGGTCAGGATTGTCGATGTTATAAGCCCCCCGATGACGACCGTTGCGAGTGGGCGTTGCACTTCTGCTCCTGTGCCGGTCGCAAGCGCCATCGGCACGAAGCCAAGAGACGCGACCAGCGCGGTCATCAGCACCGGACGGACGCGCTCCATTGCGCCGCCCACGATCGCATCGTCGTCGGCCGCACCGTCTTCGCGATACTTTCCGATCGCACTCATCATCACGAGGCCGTTGAGGACGGCAACGCCCGATAGGGCTATGAACCCGACCGCTGCGGTGATCGAGAAGGGGATACCGCGCAGCAGCAGCGCAAACACGCCCCCTGCGAGCGCCATCGGCACCGCCGAGAACACGATCGCCGCCGACACGAAGCTGCCGAGCGCCATGTAGAGCAGGGCATAGATCGCGATAAAGCAGATCGGCACGACGATCAGCAGGCGCAACCGAGCCGATTGCAGGCTCTCGAAGGTGCCGCCCCACTCAGTATACATGCCGGCGGGAAGCTGCATCTGGCCGATCCTCGCCTGTGCTTCGTCGACGAACCCGCCAAGATCGCGCCCGCGGACGTTGATCTGCACGACCACCATCCGCTTGCCATTCTCGCGACTAACCTGGTTCAACCCCTGCGTGTAGTTGAACCGGGCGACCTGGCTGAGCGGGATCGAGCGCGCCACCTGACCCTCGGCAGTGGGCAGCATCACCGGGATCGACCCCAGTGTCTCAAGGTCATCCCGTTGCGCATCGGGGAGGCGGACCACGACGTCGAACCGCCGGTCTCCCTCGAACAACAACCCGGCCTCGCGCCCGCCAAGCGCAGCCGAGACCGTGTTCGCCACCTCCTCAACCGACAGGCCATAACGGCCCGCCGCTTGCCGATCGATCTGCACGTCGAAGGTCGGCGCGCCGGACGTCTGTTCGGCACTCACGTCACCAGCGCCCGGGATGGTGCGCATGACGGAAGCGATGCGCCGCGCCTGTTCGCTCATCGCGTCGAGGTCATCGCCGTAGAGTTTGATCGCGACGTCGGCGCGAACGCCGGCGATCAGCTCGTTGAAGCGCATCTGGATCGGTTGCTGAATCTCTGTTCGGTTGCCGATCAGCGGTTTCATCCGCTCCTCGATGCGGCGAAGGATGTCCTCCTTGCTCTTAACCTCCGCCGGCCACTCGTCCTCTGGCTTTGGAATCACATAGGTATCCGACGCATTGGGCGGCATCGGATCGGTGCCGAGATCGGCGTTGCCGTTCTTAGAGAAGACCAGCGCCACCTCCGGCAGCGTCTTCAATGCATTCTCGATCTGAAGCTGCATCTGTGTCGACTGATCGATCGACGCCGATGGCACGCGGAAGTTGGTGACGGTTATGTCCTTCTCGTCGAGCTGCGGCATGAACTCCTCGCCGAGCAAGCCAAAGCTCAGCACTGCCGCGACGAACACGCCGACACCGCCCAGAATGAAGGGCATCGGCCGAGCTACGCCCCTGCCCAGCACGGGGGCGTAGCGTTCCTTGAACCAGCGGATCGGCTTCACTTCCGTCTCGCTGACCCGGCCCTTGACGACGATCGCGATCATCGCGGGAACGAAGGTCAGCGACAGGACGAAAGCGGAGGCGAGCGCCACCATCAACGTGATCGCCATCGGCGCGAACGTCTTGCCCTCAACGCCCTGGAAGGTGAGCAGCGGCACGAAGACGAGGAAGATGATGAGCTGACCATAAACGGTCGGCCGCACCATCTCCTTGGCCGCGAGTGTCGTTTCCTCCATCCGCTCGTCGCGGGTGAGAAGCCGGCCTTCATGCTCCTGGCGCTCGGCGAGGCGGCGAAGCGCATTCTCGACGATGATGACGGCGCCGTCGACGATCAGCCCGAAGTCGAGCGCTCCAAGGCTCATCAGGTTGCCCGATACGCCCAGCCCGTTCATGCCGGCGGCCGTCATCAGCATAGTGATCGGGATGACCGCAGCGGTGATGAGCGCGGCGCGGATGTTGCCGAGCAGCAGGAACAGCACGACGATGACGAGCAGCGCGCCTTCTGTGAGGTTCTTTTCGACCGTCGCGATCGTCGCGTTGACCAGCTTGGACCGGTTGTAGACCGGCTCGGCGAACACGTCGGGCGGCAGCGCCTTGTTGATCTGCGTCAGCTTCTCGGCGGCATCGGTCGCGACGATGCGGCTGTTGTCGCCCACCAGCATCAGCACGGTCGAGATGACCGCTTCCGATCCCATGCGACTGCCGGATCCGGTGCGGACCGCACCGCCGATCACGACCTGGCCCACGTCCTTGACGCGGATGGGAACGCCGTTCCGGGTTGCCACGACGGCTTCCTGAATGTCATCGATCGATTTGAGGCGAGCATCGGCGCGGACAAGGAAGCTCTCGCCGGCACGGCGGACGTAATTGGAGCCGGCAGAGAGATTGGCCCGCTCCATCGCGTCCGCCAACTCCGTCACCGACAGCCCATAGCTAACGAGCGCGTTCAGGTTTGGCTCGATCAGATATTGCTTCACATAGCCGCCGTTGGAATCAACCCCGGCGACGCCGCGCACGGCGCGCATCTGTGGGCGGATGATCCAATCCTGCACCGTGCGGAGATATGCCGCCTTCGCCAGCTCGGTGGTCAGGCGTTCGCCCTCGGGCGTGAGATAGCTGCCGTCCGACTGCCAGCCCGGCTTCCCATCGACCGTCTTCAAGCCCTTGCCGTCGGGGTGACGGAAGGCGACCGAATAGAAGAAAATCTCGCCGAGCCCGGTGCTGAGCGGTGCTAGGATCGGCTGCGCGTTGGAAGGCAGGCTGTCGCGCGATTGTGCGAGCCGTTCCGTCACCTGCTGGCGCGCGAAGTAAATGTCGGTGCGGTCGGTGAAGACCGCCGTTACCTGGCTGAAGCCGTTGCGCGAGATGGAGCGGGTCATCTCAAGCCCTGGGATTCCGGCCAGCGCCGTTTCCACCGGGAACGTCACCTGCTTTTCGATGTCGACCGGCCCAAGCGTCGGGGCGAATGTGCTGATCTGGACCTGTCGGTTGGTGACGTCGGGCACAGCGTCAATCGGCAGCTTGGTGATCTGCCATAAACCAAAGCCAATGACGACGAGGGTCAGGACGGCGACAAGCCATCGCATCCGGACCGAAAGGGAGAGGATGCGGCCGATCATTCCGCCGACTCCTTCTCGATCTCCGCTTTGAGGAGAAAAGCGTTGGTGGTGGCGATCTGCGTGCCGGCGGCGAGGCCGCCGGTGATCGCCACCATCCCGCCTGATCGGCTGCCGACCTGAACCGGCTGTGCGCGGAAGCCTTGGCCGGTGCGGACGAACACTACGGTATCGCTGCCAAGCGTCTGCACCGCGTCTTGCGGCACCATCACGCCACTCTTGGCGGCCCCGCCGCTGGCGAGGATACGAGCCTGCACAAGCTGGCCCGGGGCGAGTGTGCTGCCGCCAGAGGTCGGCGTGATGACGACGGTCGCGGTCCGCGATTGCGGATCGACGACGCCGGTCGACGAACGTACGCGGCCCTCGATCTTGCGGCCATCGGTGGTGGTCAACTCCACCCTGTCACCTTCTCGGACCCGGCCTGCATCGGCGGGGGGAACGCTAGCCGTGATCTGAAGCCGGCGCGGGTCGGCGACGCGGAACAGCTCGGTTTCAGCCGCGACGAACTGGCCGAGATTGGCACCAGCATTGGTGACGCGCCCCGAGACGGGGCTGACGACCGCAACCGATCGGCCGTCACCTGATACGCGGGCAGCGCCTGCGGCGGCGCTAGCGCGCCGGGCATCGGCCTGGGCGACCGCCAGATTGGCTTGTGCGGCTTCATAGTCAGCGCGGGGGGTGACGCCCTGGGCAAGCAAACCGCGTTCGCGTTCGAGCTGGCGAGCGGCGAGAGTGACGCGCGCGGACGCGGCCGAGCGATCGGCTGCGATCTGCGAAGCATCGCGGCTCTCGACCAGAGCGAGCGTCTGGCCGGCTCGCACAAGATCGCCGATGCGGACCATGATACGGCTGACCGTGCCCGGTGCGCGCGCGGTCAGCACCGCCTCGGCGTCGGGCGTCGCCTCGACCGTAGCGGAGGCAAGGATCGCGGCGTCCAGCTCGCCGGAGGCCGCCGGGGCTACAGTGATCTGCGATGCCGAAAGTGCCTGCTGCGTCATCGCGACCGTGTTCGACGGCTTGGCTGGCGCTGCGGCCTCCGTAGGAGCAGGGGCAGGGGCGGGCGATTGGGTGAGGCGCGCAGCGCCGAATCCAAGCGCGGCGGCAGCGACCAGGCCAATGGCGGCGCCGGTGTAGAGGCGAGTTTTATCGGTCATTGCACCGCTTCTCCGGTGATGGTGAGGCCCTGCAGACGGGCGAGATTGGCGCGGGCGTCGAGGCGCGCTGCGGCGGCATCGAGGATGAGGCCGCGGGCGACTCCGAGATTTTGACGTGCGGCGAGCAGTTCGATCAGCGGGCTTTTACCTGCCTCGTAAGCGATGCGGGCGAGGCGGTAGCCTTCTTCGGCGGTTGTCAAAGTCCGCTGCGCGGCAGCGGCACGAGCGTCGGCTGCCTCGACCAGCGCTAGACCGGCGCGTGTCCCGGCCTCGGCTTCGAGCCGGGCCGCGGCGGCGCGCGCTTCTGCTCCTTGCAGCTCAGCGCGTGCCGCCGCGATGTTGCCCTGGTTGCGATCGAAGAAGGGGAGCGGGACCGATATGCCGGCGACTAGGGCAGGGCCGCTCGCGACGCGGAGTTGACGCACTCCAAGCTGCGCAGTGACGTTCGGAATGGCGAGGCGCTGTTGCACCGTCACCGCCCGCGCAGCGGCGTCTTGTTCGGCTTCCGCGACCCGCACCGTCGTCGCCTGCATCGCGTCAATGGGACCGAAAGCCGGCTTGGCATCGAGCCGATCGAGGAGTGACTCCGAAAGACCGGTGAAGGGGGTGGTCATACCGGCGAGCGCCGAAAGACGTGCCAGCGCGACCGTCTTGAAAGCGCGCGCGTTTTCGAGGTCGGCCTGAAGCGTGTTCAGTTCGGTTTCGGCCTGCACTTGCCGGAGACGGGCTTCCTTGCCGGCGCCGACCAAAGCGCGGGCAACCCTCAAGACATCGGTCGCCTGTTTAACCTCTTCTTCGGCGATGGTGATGCGACGATCGGCGATTTCGGCACCAGCATAAGCGCGCGCCAGCTCAGTCGCAAAGACGAGACGGCCGTCACGATCGCGCGCCTTTGCCGCAACGATCCCGGCTTCACCGGCGGCGATCCGAGCGGATCGCTTGCCGCCCAGTTCGACAGGCTGATCGACCTGGAAAGTCGTCTGTTGTTGATTGCGCGCATTGCGATCGTGGTCGCCCACGAAATTCTCTGCATAGACATTGATCGAGGGGTTCGGTCGGGCGCGCGCTTGTAATGCCAAGCCGCGTGCTCGGGCGACGTCTGCTTCTAGCGCCAGGACGCGCGGCACATCACGCGTCTGATTTAGAAGCTGTGCAAAGGGGGGTGCGGTCTGCGACCACGCCGCACCTACGGGCGATAGCGCCGCAAAGGCGCCGGTCAGCGCAACGGTGCGCGACCGGCGAAAACTGCCGTTCATAGGCGTCACCTCAAGCTTTGTACGCTGAACAACGATTTTCCGGACATAATGTGAACATTGGTGTCAGGCAGCGGCGCGAAGGTACTGGTAGAGGGTTTCGCGGCTGATGCCCATGTCGCGCGCGATGGTCGCCTTGCGTTCACCGGCGGCAACGCGGCGGTGCAGATCGGCAATCATCTCATCCGAGAGCGACCGTTTCCGCCCCCGATAGGCGCCGCGCTGCCGAGCGATCGCAATGCCTTCGCGTTGCCGTTCGCGGATCAGGGCGCGCTCGAACTCAGCAAACGCACCCATGACCGAGAGCATCAGATTGGCCATCGGGGAGTCCTCCCCCGAGAAGGACAGGCTTTCCTTCTCAAACTCGATCCGGATACCTCGCTTGGTGAGGCCCTGGACCAGCTTGCGCAGGTCATCCAGATTGCGGGCCAACCGATCCATGCTGTGGACGACGACGGTATCGCCTTCGCGGGCGAAAGTGAGCAGAGCCTCAAGCTGGGGGCGGTTGACGTCCTTGCCCGATGCCTTGTCGGTGAAGGTCCGATCGAGCGACTGACCTTCCAATTGGCGATCCACATTCTGATCGAACGTGCTGACCCGGACATAGCCGATCCGTTGCCCCTTCACTGCGCACTCTCTCCATCAAAATGTCAGGTTGAAATCTATGATACGCAACGACATTCGTCAACAAATTCCGTTTAGTACCCTAATCTGACAGAAACCGCGGTAGCGCCCTGACGTCCGGTTAGGCTATACTCCAAGCTGACATCACGAAATCAAATCCCTCAAAGATGGCGTCAATTGCCTTGATGGGGTAAAAACTGGAGTGCTTCCAGGATGGGACATTCGGCAACGTCATCTCCAGTGCATCTGGCTAACGTGGTCGCCAGCGTCACCTCTATCTTCTGCAAATCTGCAATGCGGCGGCGGACATCTTCAAGGTGGAGTTCGGTTCTCGCCATAACCTCCGCGCAGGTTTGTGCACCGGTATCGGTGAGCGACAACAATGACCGTATGTCATCCATTGCATAGCCAAGGTCGCGCGCGCGCAGGATGAACTGCAACCTTTGCACCAGTTCCGGCGAATAGACGCGGTAGCCGTTGGAACTGCGAGGCGGCCCCGGCAGCAATCCCACCTTCTCGTAATAGCGGATGGTTTCGAGATTGCAGCCTGTTTTCCGGGCAAGCTGGGCACGCAAGATGCCGACCTGTTGCTCCATGAAAATACCTCTTGAGTCTGTAGTGGCTACAGAGCCTACACTGCGAATCACTCAGTTGGAACAAGGGATTCAAGCCATGGTCTCAACGCCGGAAGCGAGACAGCCAGCCCTCACCGAAAACCACGAGCCGAAGCAGGCAAACTGGGTTGCGGCGGGCGCATTGATCGGCGCGGGGCTCGCCTCGGCTTGCTGCGTCGTCCCGCTACTGTTGGTTATGCTCGGAATTTCCGGCGCGTGGATCGCCAACCTGACGGCGCTCGAACCTTACAAGCCCTATGTCGCAGGCGTAACGCTCGCGCTGCTCGGCTACGGCTTCTGGCATGTCTATTTCAAGCCGAAACCGCCCTGTGAAGACGGTTCCTACTGCGCTCGTCCACAATCGGCTTGGACCACCAAGGCGGTGCTGTGGCTGGGCCTTGCCGTCGCCATCCTGGCGCTCACCATCGACTGGTGGGCACCCTGGTTCTATTGAAAGGAAATACCCATGAAAAAGACAGTATGTATCGCTATGGCCGTGCTGGCTATGGCTGGCGGCGGGGTCGCCTATGCAGTTAGTGGCACGGCGCAAGATCGCCCCGCGGCTACCGCAACCGCTCAGAAGCAAACCACCTTTGCCATAGAGAACATGACCTGCGCCACCTGCCCGATCACCGTGAAGAAGGCGATGGAAGGCGTCGCCGGGGTAACGGCGGTCACGGTCGATTTCGCAGCCAAGACCGCGCGCGCAACCTATAACCCGCGCCGCACCAATGCTGCTGCGATTGCCGCTGCATCAACCAACGCGGGTTATCCGGCGCGCGCTATTCAAAACTGAGCGGGGCGCCGCCAGCGCCTCAAGAAAGCGATAAGCAATGAACGACTGTTGCAACCGCCCCGGGCAGGAAGGATTTGACGTGGCCGTCATCGGCGCGGGTTCTGCCGGGTTCTCCGCCGCGATCGCCGCTGCCGATCTGGGCGCGAAAGTGGCGCTCGTCGGTCACGGCACGATTGGCGGCACCTGTGTCAATGTTGGCTGCGTTCCTTCCAAGACGCTGATCCGCGCCGCCGAAGCGGTGCATGGTGGGCTTGCCGCCGCGCGCTTTCCCGGCCTTGGGGGCGCTGTCCAGATGGATGACTGGTCCGTATTGGCGGCGTCGAAGGACGATCTTGTCACGACGCTGCGCCAAAAAAAATATGTCGATCTGCTGCCCGCCTATGACGGTGTGAGCTATATCGAGGGCAAGGCACGCTTTGCCGATGGTGCGCTGATTGTCGGCGATGCGCCCATGAAGGTCGGCAAGGTCATATTGGCGATGGGTGCGCACGCCGCCGTGCCGCCGATTCCGGGGATGGACAGCGTGCCCTACCTAACCAGCACATCGGCGCTGGCGCTGGATCGCTTGCCCAAATCGCTGCTGGTGATCGGTGGCGGGGTGATCGGGGTAGAACTGGGACAGATGTTTTCGCGTCTGGGCGTTGATGTCACCATCTGCTGCCGAAGCCGCCTGCTCCCCGAAATGGACCCGGAAGTGAGTGCCGCGCTGAAAAACTATTTGGAAGCCGAGGGCGTGCGGGTTTGCGCAGGTGTCGGCTATCAGCGTATCGCCCAAACACAGAGCGGGGTCGAATTGACCTGCGAAGGGCATTGTGACACCGTCGCGGCGGAACAGGTGCTCATCGCCACCGGACGCCGACCCAATAGCGACGGGCTTGGGCTGGAGGAGCGCGGCATAGTGCTTGCCCGTAATGGTGGAATCGTCGTCGATGACCACCTCGAAACGTCGGTTCCAGGCATTTACGCGGCGGGCGATGTAACGGGACGGGACCAGTTCGTCTACATGGCCGCCTATGGCGCAAAACTGGCCGCGCGCAACGCGGTGACGGGCAACCAATACCGCTACGACAATTCCTCCATGCCATCCGTCGTCTTCACCGACCCGCAAGTCGCCAGCGCCGGCCTCACTGAAACGACAGCACGGGCGCAAGGCCTGGACATCAAGGTTTCGCTGCTCCCGCTCGATGCTGTGCCAAGGGCACTGGCAGCACGCGATACGCGGGGTCTCATCAAAATGATTGCCGACAAGGCGAACGACCGTTTGCTGGGCGGCCAGATCATGGCACCCGAAGGCGCGGATTCGATCCAGACACTGGTGCTGGCGATCAAACACGGCATGACCACCCTGGAATTGGGTGCAACGATATTTCCTTACCTGACCACTGTGGAAGGCCTCAAACTGGCGGCCCAAACGTTTGATAAGGATGTCGCCAAACTGTCTTGCTGCGCCGGGTGATTGCTCGGGGATCAACCGGCAACGAATGGCCTCCCTCCAGTGCAAGCCGCTTTGGTGTCAATTTTGTTATTCGCCTCAGCGGGAGAGCAAAATGGCACGACGCCGACTTCTGACCGGAGACGAGCGCCGGCGCCTGTTCGATCCTCCTGTCCAAGAAACCGCGATCATTGGGCATTATACCCTTTCTGCGGAAGATGTTGAATTGGTTGGGCGCCGCTATGGTCCAGCAAATCGCCTCGGTCTGGCTGCACAAATCGCTTTGATGCGACATCCCGGCTTTGGTCTGCAACCCGAGATCGGGCTTCCCGACGTCATTCTTCAGTACCTCGCGGCACAGTTATTCGTCGATCCTTCCTCCTTCTCTGCATATGGTCAGCGCGCGCAAACCCGTACCGATCATGCCGATCTCGTGGCGCGTTATCTTGGCATACGCCCGTTTCGACGCGGCGACCTGGCACTTGCCCTGAATCTTGCCGCGCAAGCCGCCGAGTATACAGACAGAGGTGAACCGATTGTTCGCGCCCTCATGGTTGGCCTGAAGGGTGAGCGGTTCATTCTTCCGTCAGGCGACACACTGGAACGCGCCGGTCTTGCTGGCCGGGCACGCGCACGCAAAGCTGCCGCAGCCGCAATCGTCGAAGGCCTCAGCTCTGCTGAACTGACACGGCTAGACGAACTCGTAATCAACAACCCGGATTTCGGCATGACACCGCTGGCGTGGTTGCGTAATTTCGAAGAAGCCCCGACTGCGGCCAATATCAATGGCTTGCTTGAGCGCCTGCGCTATGTTCGCGGCATAGGTATCCACCCGGTAGTTGGGGGCGCCATTCCGGAATTCCGCTTTGCCCAATTTGTCCGCGAGGGCGGCGTGGCACCGGCATTCCTGCTTTCGGATTACAGCGTCAATCGCAGGCGGGCGACGTTGACGGCCGCAGTGATCGACCTTGAGGCCAGACTTGCCGATGCCGCGATCCAAATGTTTGACCGACTTATCGGCGGCATGTTCACGCGCGCGCGGCGTGGGCGCGAGCGTCGCTACCAAGATAGTATTCAGTCGGTGGGGCAACTCATGCGGCTGTTTGGCGCCACGATTACAGCACTTGATGAGGCTGTCCAGAATGGCGGCGATCCGCTCGAATTGATTGACGAAGCGGTGGGCTGGCACCGGCTTGTTGCGGCAAAGGCCCAAGTAGATGCCCTTGCTGATCTTGCCGGCGAGGACGCACTGGTAACGGCAACCGAGCGTTACGCCACGCTACGGCGTTTCAGCCCGGCATTTCTGGACGCCTTCACCTTCAAGGCGTCTGGAACAGGGACGGCACTGATCAAAGCCATCGATGTCATTCGCGATGCGAACACACGAAAGTCGCGCGACCTTCCCGATGGCGTTCCACTGCCATTCCCCAATCGGCAGTGGAAGCGTCTCATCACCGAAAGCGGCCGTATCGACCGCCGACGTTATGAAATTGCGATCATGGCAACCTTGCGTGATCGTTTGCGCGCCGGTGATGTATGGATCGAGGGAACCCGCAACTATCAGCGCTTCGATGCCTATTTGCTGGGTCGGCGCGACGCCGCCAAAGTGGCGGATGTGCTTCCGTTCGATTCAAATGCTGCATCCTACCTCGCTGACCGGGCACGAAATCTTGACTGGCGGCTGCGCCGATTTGCCAAGCAGTTGAAAACAAACAAGCTTGAGGGAGTGTCGCTCGAACGAGACCGGCTCAAGCTTCAGCAAATGCCGCCTGTCACCCCACCGGAAGCTGAAGCCCTCGATCGCAAGCTCGATACCCTGCTTCCCCGCGTGCGCATCACCGAGCTGCTGCTTGAAGTCGCCGAACGCACTGGTTTTTTGAACGCATTCCGTGACCTGCGCTCAGGCAAGGAGCACGACAACCCCAGCACGGTACTCGCCGCAATTCTGGCTGATGGCACCAACCTCGGGCTGGAGCGGATGGCCAATGCCAGCGAAGGCGTCAGCTATGCCCAACTCGCATGGACCCACAACTGGTATCTTTCACCCGAGAACTATCAGGCCGCGCTGGCCATGATCATCTCAGCCCATCACGAATTACCATTCGCGCGGCATTGGGGCGCTGGCACCAGTTCGTCGTCCGATGGCCAGTTCTTCCGGTCGGGGCGGAGCCGTTCAGGGGCGGCGGACGTCAATGCCAAATATGGCGCCGAACCTGGCGTGAAAATCTATTCTCACCTTTCCGATCACTTCGCATCATTCGGATCACGGATCATGTCCGCGACGGCAGGTGAAGCGCCTTACGTGCTCGACGGGCTTGTCCTGGGCGCCGGCAACCTTCCGTTGCATGAGCACTATACCGATACCGGCGGCGCCACCGATCATGTTTTCGCACTCTGCCACCTACTCGGGTTCCGCTTCGCGCCCCGGCTGCGCGATATTGGCGACCGCAAGCTGGGTTCGATCGCTGCGCCATCGACATACAAGGGCATCGAAAATCTGATGGGCCGCACCATCAAAACGGCAGCGATCGAGGCCGATTGGGATGACATCGTCAGGATTGTCGCCTCAATCAAGGATGGCACGGTGGCGCCGTCAGTAATCTTGCGAAAACTTGCCGCCTACAAACGCCAGAACAGGCTGGATTTTGCATTGGCTGAACTGGGCCGTATCGAGCGCACTTTGTTCACGCTCGATTGGCTTGAACAACCGGAACTGCGACGTGCCTGTCAGGCCGGTCTCAACAAAGGCGAGGCGAGGCACACGCTTGCCGCCGCCATCTATACCAACCGGCAGGGTCGGTTCACCGATCGCTCGCTGGAAAATCAGGAATTTCGCGCATCTGGGCTGAACCTGCTGATTGCGGCGATTTCCTACTGGAACACGGTCTATCTCGACCGGGCCGCCCAGCACCTCAACGCTGTCGGCACGACGTTCGATGCGGCACTGCTTGCGCACCTTTCTCCGATGGGCTGGGCGCACATCAGTCTGACCGGCGATTACCTCTGGGAGCAGGCCAGGCGACTTCCAGCAGGTGAATTCCACCCACTCAACGAGCCAATGGCGCGGTTGAAGCGTGTAGCGTAGCCCATGTTCCGCTTATGTCCGAGAAATCGTTGTCTGGCGAACAAACCTTGAGGTGACGCCTTCATAGTGCATGATCCTCTAGGGTAGTCAGTCGACGCGCGCGGCGTCGGCGAGACTCAACCGCGAGGCGGACGCAGAAGCTTAGATGGGTCGATCCCGCTGGGGAGCGATGGAGTTAATATCGACCACACGCGAGCGGCGACGATGGCCGCAACCGGCGCAGCCCTCGCGCCATCGAAAGCAACCCAGTGGCCTGCGGCGTGGGCAAGAAGGTGAGCTGGCCCGTCGCCGTCGGCCTGCTTTGCCGGAGCCTGATCGTCATGATCGATCATAACCGCATGGTCGTGATCGTCATCAGAATGGGTATCGACCATGGCGACTTGAACCGGGCCGTGATCGTGAACCATGGCGCTATGCCATCCCGATACTGCGACAAGCCCGAGGACAGCGGCCAGCGCCAACACGACTCCTAGGATCGCAACAGAGGAACGCTGCACCGCCATCATTTGCAGCGTAAGCCGACGCAAAAAACGGGGCAAGGAAATCACTTGCCGGTCAATTCGAGCGTTCACGCTATTTCAGCCTGCTCGACATTATACCAGCGCCTTGGCGGCGAGACACGACATCAGGACGTGCCCCCCTTTGCGGAACGGTCGGTCAGCTTTGCCAAGCGGTGTGGCAGGTCGCTCATGACGCGGCGTGCATCACCAGGTCGCAGGTTACGCCAACGCCGGACCTCGTCGCGCGTGCGGCCACACCCCCGGCACCATCCGGTGCGGGCATCGAAACCACATAGATCGACGCAAGGCGATCGCATCAGATCGCGCCGATCCGACTGAGGCCTTGCAAGCCGGAATAGGCCATGTAGCCCGCGATCACGAGCATCAGGCCCGCCGACGCATAAGGCGCCTTGCGCGCGAAGTCGCCGAACCCTGACCAGCGCTTGCGGATGTGCGTGACGCTGAGCGATGCGATGACGCCGGCGCTGACCATCGTCACGGCAAGGCCGACGCTGAACGCGCTCACCAGCACGACACCGAGCGCGAGACGCTTGAGCTGGAGGCAGAGCAGGAGGACGGTGACGGCTGCGGGGCAGGGGATCAGCCCGCCCGTCAGGCCGAACAGCGCGATCTGGCCGGTCGTTACCTGACGATCGGCGAACCGGCGGCTGATATCGGCGGCGTGGGCGCGCTCATGCGCGTTCATGTAGGCATCGTCGCCCGTGACCTTCAGTCCATCATGCCCGTGGCCGTGATCGTGCCCGTGTTCGGCGAATGTGAGGTCGTAGTCATGGCTGTGGCCGCCGTGGCCCAGCGAGACGCGCGCGTTGAAGGCGTGCGGTTCCGGGATCTCCTCGACGCTTTCGATGTAATCGCCCCGATCGACGAAGCGGAATGTCTGCGAACGGCCTTCGCCGCGATCCGTTGTGAGGATAACATCCGCCGCTTTCCAGCCACCCTTGGCAAAGCTCGCCCGCCAGCGCGGCGGCACGCCATCCTCGAAAATCTCCAGACGCATCATGCCGTGGCCGGTGTCGATCGTGCGGATCTCGTCCTCGCCGTGATGGTGGTGGTGATCGTGCGCGGCTTCGGCCTTCTGATCGGCACGCGTGCGCCAAATCATCCATAGACCGATGCCAAGAACGATGACGGCCGAGCCGAGCAGGAGGTAAGGCTCGGTCGTTTCGGTGTTGATGCCGCGCCCGAGATATTGCCCGCCAAGCGCGATGCCCCACACGATCGCGGTGTGCGAAAGCGCCGCGCACAGGCCGAGCAGGACGGCTTGGCCAACAGTGCCACGCACTGCGATAATAAACGCAGCCATCATGGTCTTGGAATGGCCGGGCTCCAGCCCGTGCAGCGCACCGAGCAGCAGCGCGGTCGGGATGAACAGCCAGAGATTGGAGCTGCCCTGTTGAACGAGTTCGGCGAAAGAGGTCATGGTGCGTCCCGGCAAGCCCGGCGGTCGCGACCGATCGGACGTGAAGTTCGGGCAGGTCCATATCCCCCCATGGGGATAGAGTCTATCCCCCCGGGGGGTTGCTCGACAAAGTTCGTCCGTTTGTCTTATAGGGTGACATGGCCCATTACGATCATTCCAATCATCCCGCGATCATCAAGCGGCTCAACCGTGCGACCGGGCACCTGAAAAGCATCGTCGGGATGATCGAAGAGCAACGGCCGTGCGTCGATATCGCGCAGCAGCTTCAGGCGGTGGAGAACGCGATCGCCAGCGCCAAGCGCGCGCTCATCAACGATCATATCGATCACTGCTTGGTTCACGCCGAAGAGGGCGAGGGGACAAAGGTGGCGGTGGAGCAGTTCCGGGCGATATCCAAATACTGGTGATCGCCTAATCGGACAGGGTTGATCGGATTCGGCTTGTACATATGCCCCCCAGGGGATACGGGCGTCTCACTCTTGGGGAGTAGCTACCCGCTGTTGCGGGGCCATCGTCAACATCCTTGAACCTTCCGGTTCGTGGCGATGGCAGCAGATTTTGATCTGCCCGGCGAGACCAACGATGCGCTACCTCTCTCGTGGCCGGAGGTGGATTGCGTCGTTCGGTTGACGGCCCTTGGACGTATATCAATGACGGGTTTGCTAACGCTCGGCGCTCTTGGCGCCAGCTTGTCGGTCGACGCCTTCGCTGCGGCGGTGGGGAAGGGTGCGACCAATCAGCGCAATCGTTGGCGCGATGCCTTACGTGTCGGCGCCGTGTTCGGCTTCTTCGAGGCGATCACGCCGGCGATTGGCTGGGCGATCGGCCTGGCGCTGAGCACTTGGATCGCGGCAGTCGATCATTGGATAGCCTTCTTCCTGCTTTTCGGCGTCGGCGGGCATATGATCCATGCAGCGACGAAAAGCGACGTGGACGCGGGTCAGCGCGCTCAGACCGGCGTGTGGCGACTGGTCGTTACCGCGCTCGCCACCAGCATCGATGCAACGGCGGTGGGTGTCAGTCTCGCGGTCATGCAGGTCAATATCCTGACCGCGTGCCTCATCATTGGCGGGATCACCACGGTCGTCGCCACGATCGGCGTCATGCTCGGCAAGCACGCGGGACGGTATATCGGCCGCTATGCAGAGATGCTGGGCGGGCTGACGCTCATCCTCATCGGCGGCACGATCCTCTACCAGCACCTCACCGCCTGACCTCAAACCAGCGCGCCGCTTGCTCGCTTGGCGGGGAAGCGGCGCGCGATTTCGCAGCTAGTCCGCGATAAAGCTGCCGCGTCCTCCCCGGAACGCGCCGACGACATTGCCACGATCCCAATGGCCGGACAGGATGCCGCGCCGGGGGATGCTTCCGACCGGCTTGCGGCGCGCGGCGAGTAGCCGCGCGCGGCGTGTATCGCGATCGATGGGCAAGCCCGTCATGATGTCGATGGCGGTGCGCAGCGGGGTCATGCGGGCCGCCACTGCTCGACCAGCGCCGCCATCGCGTCGCGGTAGCCCCAAGCATCGGGATAGACGGACGGCTCGGCCGCCAGATGCGCCATGACGATGAGCATGTCTTCCGAGATGCCGGGATCGCAATTGCAGAGGTGAAGGACCGGAAAATGGCCCCATGCACTGCCGTCCCACCATGCCAACAGGAAGTCGGCCGCACGCGAGGCTTGGCCGGTATCGGACCCGGCGACGACGATCAGGCGGGCAATGGCCTCGCCAACGTCCTCGAAGCTGACAGCCCGGATTGCGGGGCGGCGTTGGGGTGGGCTCATGACTATTCGCTTCTGCTCCTTCAAGCGTGGAAGGGGACGGGGACCAACAGCGCATCATCGATCGGCTCGACGTCGCGCAGCTCCACCATCACGATCTTCTCTACCCGCTCGGCGCCGGTCGGATCGAGATAAACATAGGTGTGGCCTGCAAACACCGGGCTGCACAAGCGCCAGATCACGCCTTTCCGACCGATGCGGCGTTCCGCGCGCCCGTCATAGGATGCGAAAGCGCCCGCAATCCGGACCCGCTGCGCGATCCGCAGCCAATTGGCTGCGCCGTCGATGACGACGGCCAGTTCCTCCGGCGAAAGAGCCGGTCGGCCGATGCCGAACGTCGCTTGGGGATCGCGCGCGATCCGGGACAGCTTCTCCTCGACCGGTTCCGGTTTCCAGTCGCTGACTGGCCCGGGGGCGGCCTTGTACATATGCGTTACCGGCTTCCCGCCGAACAGGTCGGGTTGTACGCCGACAAGGCGGCGGTGGAACATCGCCTTGTGATAGTCGCGCCGCCATTGCGCTTCGGGGGTCAGCGGCTTCGCATTTGGGCCATCGCGCATGATCGCGACCAGCTCGTTAAACTCCTCCTCGCTCACCGTGGCGACGCTCGGGTCAAAGACAATGCGCGCCGCCACGCCCCGGCCCCCGTCGGGGCCGGGATCGTCGGCGGCGGTCACGCCGCCGCCTCCAGTTCGGGCGCTGTCTCGACCGCCATGCGGCTCAACAGCCAGTCGGACGCGTCCTGCGCGAGCCGTGCGGCGGTGAAGATGCACTTCTTGTCGTTGCGGAGCGCTTGAAGCCAGTTCGCCAGATAGGCGGCGTGGTCCTCGCGATCGTGGAGCTTGATGCCGATGGTGGCGCTGACGAACGCGGCCCCAAGCTCGGCGACCAGTTCCTCGCGAGCATAGTCCTCGCGCTTCGTGGAAATGAGGGAGGGGCGGGCAAGGCGGTCAACGTGCCCCGTCGCATGGCAAAGCTCGTGCGCTAGGGTCGAATAATAGTCGTCGCTGGTGTGGAAGTCGGCAAACTGCGGCATGACGACATGATCGCCGCTCGGCTGATAATAGGGCTGGGAACCGAAGTGCTTGAGGGTGACGGGCACGCGGGCAAAGAGCGTGTCCAGTTCGGCGTCGCGCTGGTCGGGATTGGTCGCGGTGATGACGGGCAAGGGGGCAGGATATTTCGCCTCGATGCCGTCGATCTGCTCGGCATTGAAGACGGTGTAGCGCTTGAGGAACGCCACCTGACGCTTGCCATCCTCGCCTCGCTCTGCGCCCTCCTGTGCCTTGCTGTCGGCGTTCACCTCGATCTTGTTGGCATAGACGACGGTTGAGCCCTTCTCGCCCTTGCGGACGCAGCCGCCGAGCGCGAGCGCCTGCTTGAAGGTCAGCCAATGCGGGGAAGCATAGCCCTTCGTCATGGCGGCAACCCAAAGGGTCAGGACGTTGATGCCGCGATAGGGAACCCCCGTCGAGCGCAGCGGGATGGTGGGTGCGGTGCTGCCGTTCCACGATTTCGACCAAGGCCGGGTGCCCGCCTCGATCATGGCGATCATCTGATCGGTGATTTCCTGATAGATGTCGGCCCGGTTGTCGGTGATCCGTCCCATGATTGTCTTCCTTTCCTCTGAGGCTGAAAGCCGGTCGCAACAGCAACCGGCTCTGCCTTTCCGGCGAGGAACGGGATGGGGAGGGAGGGCGAGAATCTACCGCTGGCGCGGGCGAGCCGCCCTAGCGTGGCCGACGCCCTGCAGGGCGTCGAGTGCCACGCTTGGCGGATTACACGGGCGGTCGATTGTCGTTCGGGAACGAAAGGGCAGCCGCCCTTGGTGTTCCCCGGCGCTGGATGGCCTCCGGGGGAGGGCAGCGGCGCGAACGGGCTTACGCCGCGCCCTAGGCGCTTCGATCAGGTGTGCCACGTGGCACACCTTTCACGCGAGGATCGTCACCCAATAGGGCCGAGACGGCGGTACGGCGGCTTGGTCGGCGCAGAGAGCGAAAGGAGCGGTGCTTGCAGGGTCGCACCCGGCTTCACGCTGATCCTAGACGTTAGCGTTCTGTAGCAACCCTGTTGAATAGAGCGCCATCTATAAGCTGGATCTCTGCCGTTTTGAGGGGCCGCACACCCTCTTTGGTGAGAACCCATGTCATGTCGTTGGATTGCCCCAGCGTGATACCTGACACCTGCTTTCCTTCGAGATGGTAAATCCACACCTCCCCTCGGGTGATGTTACCTATGCGGTCTTTCGCTCGGATCGTACCTGCAACATGGCCAGCGGCGACCACAATGAGGATGACAATGGTCCCGCACCCCACCCGAGCCATAAACAATGTCAGAGGATCAAAAAACGGCGGCCTATGCGATGCAGCCCTGGCGCGGTCGAAGAGCTTGCCGGCAATCAAAGTAAGCGCCGTCACGATCAGCAGCGGCAGGATCGCTGTAAGCCACGCGCCGGTTGTGGTGATAATGGCACCGAGGCCCTCCACCGCAACTGCAATGTTCGAACCGCCAAGATTGGTCGGATCGATGGCAAAACGGCCGAAATAGGCCTGTCTGTAGGTCCACCCGGCAAAATAGATGGCCGCTAATATGGTGGCGATCACGAAGGCGGAGTCAAACGCCTTGGTGACGAGTTCACGCGGTGAGGAAGATGTTCCAGGGCCTGCGGGCATTTGTCCTCCTTACGGGAATGGCTTTGCGAAGCGGCGTATAGATCCCACGTACACGGGTGGCTGGATCGTCGAGCTGACGAACGCGGCCCCAGCTCGGGAACCAGTTCCTTGCTGGCGTAGCTGTGCCACGTGGCACACCCCTCTTCATCGCTGGAACGATGCGTCCGACCCGGCCGAGTGATATGCCGGCGGATTGACCCGCCGGAGTCAGGCCGGCGTGTCGTCGTTGCCCGGTGCAGGCTGTGCGAGACCTGTATCGACGACGGCGGGTAGGGCTTCCACCGTTTCGACCTCGGTAGCGGCCGTTTGCAGGCGGATCGAGCTTCGCACCGATGCCGCGTCGAGCCGGTCCTGAAAGTAGGTCTGCGACCAAGCCATGTCAGCCCATTCGTCGGGGCGCGCCTGATAGGCGCCGACGCGGCCGACCAGACCACATAGCCAGTCGGCGCACTGGCATGTCTGGTAGCGTTCGCTCTCGACTTGGAAGGGCGGCTCGATGATGCGACGCCGGGGGGAGGGGCCACCATACATGGCTTGGCTCGCGCGAGTCAGGATGGCGTCGCGATCCTGATGCTCGTCCATGACGATGACCATATCGGCGTCGTTCTGATCGGCATATTGGTTGAGGCGCTTCATCGCCTCGCCCAGGACCGTGAGGTAAAGCGCCTGCGCCTTAAACTCCGCGACGGGGCGGTTCTTCTCGAGGCCAACGTAGAAGACATGCCCGCCGCTTGCGCGGATCTTGTTGAGGATGCGATTGGCCGCCGTGCGAACCTGCCGGTATTTCTCGACGTTCATGCTGGTGAAGAGGGCCGAGCCCTTCTTCTCCCATGTCGCGGGATGCTGGCCGCTTTGCCCGATCTCCCAAGCCAGCATGTTGCATTTGAGCTGGTAGAACCAGGTCGAGAATTGCCGCACGGATGAGTAGGGGAGGATCATGCCCCCGAGCCCGAAAACGGGACTGTCATTGTAGGCGGGATCGTCGCGCGCGACATACGGGCCGATGTGGCCAAACTCGTCGAGATAAGCGAAATACAGCATGCAGGTCCCCAGAATCGCGAAAGCCCACGCTAAGCGTGGGCCTCGGAATTGGGGCAGCCCGTGAGCCGCGTCCGTCAACAGATATGAGCGATGAGCCTGGTGTTGTCAAGAACGGACGCTGATTACTCCCCTGAGCGAAAGGCGTCCTCAATGATGGGCAGGTATCGCTCCACCTGCTCCTTGTCGCTCTCCTGCTCATCGGCGGGAAGATCGGCATAGTCGGTCGCAATCTGCTTTTCCCAGCGTTCGACAAGATCGGCGGGGATCAGCAACGAGCCGTCCTCCTGTTTGGTCGCCTTGCCGTGCATGTAGCGCTGCCAATGCGACCAGCGCTCATGTTCGATCGCGGCGAGGCGTTCGACCAAGGTCTTACGGGCGTCAGCGGCGAGAGGCTTTGCCATGTTAGATCAGCCCGCTTTCCACCAGACTTCGATAATGCTCGCCCAATACAGTCAGCTCGCAGGCTTTGCTGCCCATCGCTGCGTGCCACATATGCGGTGCATCGACGGGGCGCACGAGGTTGACCCTCACATACCGTTGGAGCACCGCGAATATCGCGGTTTTCTCCGGGTCCGGCGGTGGAATGGAGGGGTCGTTCTTCTGCTCCTCCGACCGCTCGGGCTCAAATGCCGGATCGAGAGGGAATTGGTAAGTGGCGGTCGGAAAATGCTTCGCCAGCGCCTGAAGATCGGTCAGCGCGATCGGGGGTGCCGCCTTGCGCAGCGACACGAAGGTTTTGACATTCGTCTTGAACACCGGGCGCTGCTTCCACGGCCCAAGCGACTGGTCGATATGAGCATAGACGCTGCCCGGCGTGACGTCGCCCAGCAGGTTGGCGGCGGCGCCGCCGAGCGCGTCGACGAACAGGCTGGTGAACACGCCGGCACCGCCCCCTTCGACCTCCATCGCATATTGCTCGGCGGTGGACGCTGTGAGGATGGTCATGCCGTCGCGGATTTCCGCAGCGGGATGGGTGGGACGTTCCCCGGCAGCGCCACTATGGCAGCTATCGAGGATGATGATCTTGTTCTTCGCCCCGGAATTGGCAGCGAGCGTCATGATGTCTGAAAGCGGCAGGCCATCGTCGCCGCTGCGGCTGTCGCTGGTGCAGAGGTAGCCGCCGGTGTCCTCGATGAAGCCATGCCCGGCGAAGTAGAACAGGGCGATGTCCGCGTCGTCGGCATAGAGTTCGCGGACAGCCGCCTTCAGCTCCTCGCGATCGACCAGATCGCCGGGACCGGTGCCGGTCAGGAGCTTAGGTGTAGCGAAGTTGACGGTGCCGTCGGCGTGGCGCTCGAGCATGGCCTTCACCGAGTGCGCGTCGTTCACGCACCCGCTGAGGTTCCCGATTTTCTCGTAATGGTCGATACCGACGATCAGGGCCTTGCGCACCGTCGCCTCCGGCTCAGAGTGAATCGATGAAGTTGGTGATGTTGGCGTCGCTCCAGGCAACGGTGCTGACGCCCGCGATCGAGGCGCGATCATCCTTATAGGCGTAGATGCCTTGGATCGGCTTGCCCTCTTCCTGGGCGCACTGGATTTCCCACTTCTGGCCCGTCGAGGCTGCCGAGTTCTTGCTGACCAGAACGATCACACCATGCGAGCGCTTGATCCGCGTGCGGACACGATCCTTCCAGTCTTTGTCGTATGGCTCCTTCACCGACATATCGATAAACTCGAATGGCTGCCGCGGATGGAGCGACTGCCCTTTGAGGAAGTCACGCTGCCGTTCATCCTCGATGGCGAACGCGATGAAGAGCACTTTCTTATCAGCCATTTCCAACATCCTCCATTATGGTTCTATTTCGATAATGAATCAGCGAACGCCCGACGACTTTAAGCATGAGCTGCAAGCTCTGGATACCGCCCATGCTCAAAACGAAGCTGCACGCGACAGCTTTGTTGCACTTGCACACACGGCGCTATTTGCCGCTTCTGTGTCATTTGTAGGAAGCGCGGTTCCGCTTGCCAAGGCGGTGTGGCCGTATGCCTTGGTTGCCGGATGGGCGATCGATGTTTTGGGGCTTCTTGCCCTGACGGTGAGCTTCGCGACGGCGCGTAAGGCGGTCGATGCGCGGCGAGCTGCCCTCTACGACGATATCCCGCCGGTAGCGGCTTGGTCCGAACGTCTCAACGGGTTCGCGCTATGGTCATTTCCCGCCGCTCTTCTATGTTTGTTCTCTTTTGTCACAGCGAACGTGGTCAGTATCAATGAGCGAGAAGCCAGCCCCTCCGCCAGCACCGCCGCCATCCCGATCGGGCGGATCGAGGGGGATAGCGCCGCCGCCACGCGCGCCGTTGCCGCCGGGGGGCGTGTCGCAGCCTCAAACGGGCGTTGTTCCGGCGCCACGGGCTCCGGTCGCCCCACCACCGCCGCCGCCGCCTCCGGCGCCTGCCAAGAAGTAGGTTGCGGCGCACCGCGCAGATAGGTGTGCCACGTGGCACACCTCATCGTCGTGTAAGGCGATCCAGTTCGGCGTGGGTTCGGGCGGTGCGCGCTGCGCCACGATTGGCCGATAGGGCGCATAGCGCGGCAAAGGCGACGAGGCCGCATCCGATCAGCGTGAAGGTGCGCGCGTCCCCGTCATCGCCCGACAGGAAGACCGCTCCCAAGCCGATGACGAGCAGGATCAGGCTGAAGCAGATCTCCGTCGCGACGCTGGCGAGCGGGGTGGGAAGGTCGCGCAAGCGGATGCCCCGCGTCTGATTATGCCAGTCGCGGACCAGCATGGGGCAGTCCGGAATGGGCTCGCATACGGCACGAACGCGGTCGCCGACGGCCAAGGCGATATAGTCGCTCGCGCACAGCTTGAGCGTGTGGCCGTTGACCTCGAACAGCATCGCGAACTCGCGGGAGGTATTCACGAAGGTATGCGTCTCCGCGCGGGTCAGGCCGGTCCGGTGGATCGTATCACCGGGATGCGAAATGGGCACGGCGGGGTCTGCGCGGTGGGTCGTGTGTTGGGTCACGCTTACGTCGGTCGTGTCGTGAAAACCGATGATATACGAGACCGGCCCTTCGATGGCGACGAACCGTTGCTGCTTCCTCATAGCCAACGTCCTTGCAAGGCTGCGTCAAACTCGACGGCCAGCGTGACGGCGCCGGCGACCAGCGCGGCGAGCGCGAACAGCGCGAGCCGCGCCCGGATGCCGGGGCGCAAGTCGTGCGTGATGGCGATGGCGGCCCCGATCGCCACCCCGAGGATCAGCGCTGGCCCCAGCTCGTAGAGGACCAGGCCGGGAAGGCGGTTGGGGAGCAGGTAGGGGAAAGCACGGATGAGGCGACCGGCCAGGACGGCGCCGACGACAAGGGACAGCGCCATGCCCCAACGGCCGATCAGGACGGCGGCGGGAGAACCGCGCTCAAGCATTGGAGCGGTTCCCCGCATGAGCAACGCCTGCCCGCGAGGGCGGCCCTTTGTGGCCTAGTCTGATCGTCACCCGCACGGGCGGAAACCCGGCGACGGGGTTCCGCGGAGCGGCGTGGCACACGCCAGCGCAGTAGAGCACGGGCCGGCGGCAGGCCTCGCTTACTGCTTGATCGTCCCTAGGGTCAGGACCCATTGATGTGGGAGGCGCGATCTGATTCAGGCTCCGTGAGGAGAGAGTGGATGAGCGACCTGTACTGGCTGACGGATGAGCAGATGGCGCGTCTGCAACCGTTCTTTCCCAAGAGCCATGGCAAGCCTCGGGTCGATGATCGGCGGGTGCTCAGCGGCATCATTTTCGTCAATCGCAACGGGCTACGCTGGTGTGATGCACCGAAGGACTATGGGCCGCACAAGACGCTCTACAATCGCTGGAAGCGGTGGAGCGAGAGGGGTATTTTCCTGCGAATGATGGAAGGTCTCGCGGCAGCGGAGGCCGTGCCGAAGACCGTCATGATCGACGCGACCTACCTGAAGGCACACCGCACGGCATCGAGTCTGCGGGTAAAAAAGGGGATCTCGGCCGTCTGATCGGCCGCACGAAAGGCGGCATGAACACCAAACTGCACGCCGTCAGCGATGCGGACGGGCGGCCCTTGAGCTTCTTCATGACCGCCGGGCAGGTCAGCGACTACACCGGCGCGGCAGCCTTGCTCGACGATCTGCCGAAAGCACAGTGGCTGCTTGGCGACCGTGGTTATGATGCCGATTGGTTCAGAGACGCCCTGGAAGCCAAAGGCATCCAGCCCTGCATCCCGGGCCGCAGATCGCGCAACGAGCCGGTCAGATACGACAAGCGCCGCTACCGGCGCCGCAGCCGCATCGAGATCATGTTCGGCCGTCTGAAGGATTGGCGCCGCGTCGCAACTCGCTACGACCGCTGCCCAACCGTCTTCTTCTCTGCCGTCGCCCTCGCGGCCACCGTCATCTTCTGGCTATGACCAATGAGTCCTGACCCTAAGACGGGTCAGGCGATCCGCATGGGATCGGCGTCGGAGAACGGCACGGAGGTCGTCGTCGGCACCGCGGTGATGCGGATCGGACAGAACAGCCGCAACGTCGCGACCGCGGTCGCCGATCGGTTGAAGTCGATCAACGCCTCGCTGCCACCCGACGTAGTGGTGCAGCCGGTCCTCGATCGCACAGCCCTGGTCAATTCCACCATCAAGACGGTGGCGAAGAATCTCGGCGAAGGCGCACTGCTCGTCATCGTCGTGCTGTTCCTGTTGCTCGGCAACTTCCGCGCCGCGCTGATCGCCGCGGCGGTCATCCCGGTCACGATGATGCTGACCGGGTTCGGAATGTTACGGCTGGGGGTTTCGGCGAACCTCATGTCGCTCGGCGCGCTGGACTTCGGGCTGATCGTCGATGGTGCCGTCATCATCGTCGAGAATGCGTTGCGGCGTCTCGCCGAGCAACAGCATCACGAAGGTCGCCTGCTGAGCGTCAAGGAGCGGTTGGAGGCGGTCGCGACCGCGGCGCGCGAGATGATCCGTCCGTCCGTGTACGGGCAGGCAATCATCATCCTCGTCTATGTGCCCTTGCTGACGCTGACCGGCGTCGAGGGCAAGACGTTCGTGCCGATGGCGCTCACCGTCATCATCGCGCTGCTGTTCGCGTTCGTCCTGTCGCTGACCTTCGTGCCTGCGGCGATCGCCATCTGGCTGTCGCGGAGGGTGAACGAGGAGGACGGGCGGATCATCTCGTGGCTGAAGCAGCGCTACGAACCGGGCCTTGAGAAGGCGATGAAGCGACCGTCGATCACCATCGGCGCCGGCGTCGTCAGCCTCGTCGCCGCGGCGCTTGCCTTCACGACGCTGGGACAGGTGTTCCTCCCCCAGCTCGACGAGGGCGACCTGCTCATCCAGGCGCTGCGCATTCCGGCGACATCGGTGCAGCAGAGCCAGGCGATGCAGGTGCCGATCGAGCGCATGGTCTCGAAGCAACCCGAGGTGCGGTTCGTCTTCTCCAAGACGGGCACGGCCGAGCTGGCTTCGGACCCGATGCCGCCCAACGCGACCGACATGTTCGTCATCCTGAAGCCGCATGCGGAATGGCCCGACCCCAAACTGGAGAAGGCCGCGCTGGTCGAGCGGCTGGAGACGAAGCTCGCGCAGTTCCCGGGCAACGCCTATGAGATCACGCAGCCAATCCAGATGCGGTTCAACGAGCTGATCGCCGGCGTGCGCGGCGACATCGCGGTGAAGGTGTTCGGCGACGACTTCGCCTCCATGAACCGCACCGCCGAACAGATCGCCGGCATCCTTCGCCGGACGCAAGGAGCGGCTGACGTGAAGGTCGAACAGACGACGGGACTTCCCATGCTCGACATTCGCGTCAACCGCGACGCGATGGCACGGGTCGGCGTCACCGCGCAGGATGTGCAGGACACCATCACCGCCACGCTCGGCGGTCGCGAGTCCGGCATGATCTTCGAGGGAGACCGGCGCTTTCCGGTGGTCATCCGCCTGTCGGACGCCGAGCGCGCCGACCTGGGGCTGCTCGAACAGGTGCAGGTGCCGGTCGCCGGCGGTGGCTATGTGCCGCTGTCCAGCGTCGCCGATATCGGCGTCGTCGACGGGCCGAACCAGATCAGCCGCGAGAACGGCAAGCGCCGCGTCGTCGTCCAGGCGAACGTCCGCGGACGCGACGTCGGCAGCGTGGTCGCGGATGCGCAGGCGGCGGTCGCCGGCGTGCGCCTGCCGGCGGGCAGCTATCTCGAATGGGGCGGCCAGTTCGAGAATCTCGAATCCGCCAGCCAGCGGCTCAAACTCGTGGTGCCGGCGTGCTTCGTGCTGATCCTGCTGCTCCTATACGGGGCCTTGGGATCGGTACGCGATGCGGCGATCGTCTTCACCGGCGTGCCCTTCGCGCTGGTGGGAGGCGTGCTGCTGCTGTTCGTTCGCGGCATGGACTTCTCGATCTCGGCCGCGGTGGGATTCATCGCATTGTCGGGTATCGCGGTCCTCAACGGCCTCGTCATGGTTAGTTCGGTGCAGGAGCTGATCCGGTCGGGCATGGACCGGGCCGAAGCGGCGCGGACGGGCGCGCTCCAGCGATTGCGCCCGGTCGTCATGACCGCGCTGGTCGCCAGTCTCGGCTTCGTACCGATGGCATTCGCCAGCGGAGCCGGCGCGGAAGTGCAGAAGCCGCTCGCGACCGTCGTCATCGGCGGCCTGATCTCGGCGACGCTGCTGACGCTGTTCGTGCTGCCGACGCTTTACGCCCGGTTCGGGCAGCAAGCGGTCAAGGTCGACGACGCGGATAGGGCGGACGACGGCGCGCCGCTGCCGCAACCCGCATGATCGCGTCTGGCAGGGGGGACTGACGATGGCGGCGCTCAAGTTCGCACTGATCCCCATGATCGCGATCATGATCGGCGCGCTTCTCGCCGGGTGGCGCACACCCGGCGAGAGGCTGGTCGCCGCCATGCAGCACCTTGCAGCCGGCGTCGTATTTGCCGCGGCGGCGACCGAAATCCTGCCGCTGGTGATGCACGGGGGATCGCCGGCTGCGACGCTGATCGGCGGTGCGATCGGCGTCGCGGTAATGCTGGGCCTCAAGGCGGCGGAAGGCCGGTTTGACGGCCCCGTGGCGCTGCTCGCCGCGATCGGGCTCGATCTTGCTATTGACGGCCTGGTTCTGGGTCTGGCCTTCATCGCCGGCGAGAAGGCGGGCACGTTGCTGGCGGTCGCGCTGACGCTCGAAGTGCTGTTCCTGGCCCTGACGCTCACCAATGATCTGACGAGCCGGTATCGCAAGATGAAGGCGATCGGCCTAACCTGCGCGCTTGCGCTGCTGGTGCCGATCGGCGCACTCGTCGTGCAGCCCGTGGCGCTGCTGTCGCCGGTGTGGATCACGGGATTCCTGAGTTTCGGCCTGATGGCGCTGCTCTACCTCGTCACCGAGGAGCTGCTGGTCGAGGCGCACGAGAAACCGGACTCTCCGCTCATCAGCGCGATGTTCTTCGTCGGCTTTCTCGCACTGCTGCTCATCGAGGAGATCGCGATGTGACCGGCCTGACCTTGAGCGGTGTCGATGTGCGCCGCGATCCATCCCGTAAGGAGAAGAAAATGTCGATCACCACGGCGCGATGGTCCTTTCTGGCCGCTGCGATTGCCCTGTCTGCGTGTTCCGGCGGCAAGCCGGCGGGCCAGTTCGGATCGAACGAGTCCGGTGCGACCGATGCCATCCACGGATCGAGCGCACGGCACGGCCGGCATGGCGATGCCGTCGACCGGCGATCCTGATACCGACTTCCTTCGGGGCATGATCCCGCACCATGAAGGTGCGGTCGATATGGCTCGCGCCGAGCTTGCCAACGGCACCGATCCGAAGGTGCGCGCGATGGCGGAGGAGGTGATCCGGACCCAACAGGCCGAAATCGTGAAGATGCAGGCCTGGCTCGCCGAACGGCAAGCCACAAAGAAGGGGACGCGATAATGGCACACGATCACGGCGAAGCCGGGCACAGCCACGACCATACGGCCGGCGCCAACGCCAAGATGCTCAGATGGGCGCTTGCCCTGACGGCGACCTATCTCGTGGCAGAGGTGGTCGGCGCCTTCGTGTTCAACAGCCTCGCGCTGCTGTCCGACGCAGCCCATATGATGACCGACGTCGCCGGTCTGGTCATCGCGTTGATGGCGATCCATCTCGGCAAGAAGGCTGCCGACGACAAGCGGACGTTCGGCTACAAACGACTGGAAATCCTCGCCGCGACCTTCAATGCGATCCTGCTGTTCGTCGTCGCCATGTATATCCTTTACGAGGCGATCCAGCGCTTCCGCGAGCCGCAGTCGATTCAGTCGACCGGCATGTTGATCGTCGCGGTCATTGGCCTCGTCGTGAACTTCGTATCGATGCGTCTGCTGACCGCCGGCAAGGACGAAAGCTTCAACGTCAAAGGCGCCTACCTGGAAGTATGGGCCGACATGATCGGCTCGGTCGGCGTCATCCTTGGTGCCCTCGCGATACGGTTCACGGGCTGGACGTGGGTCGATCCAGTCATCGCCATCGGCATCGGCCTGTGGGTGCTGCCGCGCACCTGGGTTCTGCTCAAGGGAACGATCAACGTGCTGCTGGAAGGTGTCCCCGGCGGGTTGAAGCTGCCGGAGATCCGTTCAACGATCGCCGCCATTCCGGGTGTCGCCGGCGTTCATGACCTGCACGTCTGGTCGATGGCTTCGGACGAGATCAATTGCACCGCCCATGTGACGCTCGGCGAGGGCGTCGATCCCGATAGCGTCAGGGTTGCAGTGACCAGAACACTCGACGAGAGGTTCGGGATCGAACATTCGACGATCCAGACCGAAGCGCCATCGCAAGCCTGTGAGGATGACCAGCACCTTCATCGCTAGCCATCTCGGCGATCGAAAGTCACAACCGGTATGCTCTATGTCGTCATCAAGGCAATGATCTCCGGTGCGATTATCGCGGCGGTTTCGGAGATCGCCAAGCGCAGTCCCGGCGTCGGCGCACTTGTCGCATCGTTGCCGTTAGTCTCTGTGCTGGGAATGATCTGGCTGTGGCGCGACACCCAAGATCGGGTGCTGATGGCGTCTCACGCCGGGGCGACTTTCTGGTTCGTGCTGCCATCGTTACCGATGTTCCTGCTGATCCCCGCGTTGCTCGGGCGCAACGTACCATTCTGGCTAGCGCTGGGCGCGGGGTGCCTCCTTACCATCCTGCTCTATCTCGGCCTGGTATGCCTTGGTCCACGCCTCGGCCTGCGGTTATAGGCCATCAGCGCAGGTCTCCCGCAATGTTGAGAGGCAACGCACACTAGACCAACGCCATATATCCGCTATGCTGGATATATGGAAAACGACTCGGCTATCACTGCGCTGGGCGCACTCGCACAGGGCACCCGCCTCGACGTGTTCCGCCTGCTGGTGCGGCACGAACCGGACGGCATGGCCGCAGGCGATATCGCCCGCCAGCTCGACGTGCCGCAGAACACCATGTCGGCGCATCTCGGAATCCTCGCCCGTGCGGGTCTGGTCCGCTCCGAACGGCATAGCCGCTCGATCATCTACCGTGCCGATCTGGACGGCCTGCGCGCGCTGACGCTGTTCCTCGTCAAGGATTGCTGCGCCGGCAATGCGGAGCTGTGCGCGCCGCTCGTCGCCGAACTCGCCCCCTGCTGCTGAAAGGACATCCCGTGGCCGTCGATATCGTCATCTATCACAACCCCGAGTGCGGCACGTCGCGCAACACGCTGGCGATGATCCGCAATGCCGGCATCGAGCCGCATGTGGTCGAATATCTGAAAACCCCACCCGCACGCGCGCTGCTAGTCGAGTTGATCGACCGCGCCGGCATGAGGCCGCGTGAGCTGCTGCGCGAGAAGGGGACGCCCTATGCCGATTTGGGCCTGGGCGACACGTCGCTGTCCGACGACGCGCTGGTGGATGCGATGATGGCGCATCCGATCCTCATCAACCGGCCGCTGGTTGTCTCGCCGCTCGGCGTGAAGCTCTGTCGGCCGTCCGATGCCGTGCTTGATCTGCTGCCAAGCGATCAGCTCGGCGCGTTCGCGAAGGAAGACGGGGAGAAGGTGGTCGATGCTTCGGGCCAGCGCGTCGCCTGATGCTCCTTGCCGTCCTGATCTTCGTCGCGACGATCGCGCTCGTCATCTGGCAACCCAAGGGACTCGGCATCGGGTGGAGCGCGATGGGCGGGGCCGTCGTGGCGCTGCTCGCGGGGGTGGTCACGCTGTCCGACGTGCCGGTGGTGTGGGGCATCGTCTGGAATGCGACCGCTGCGTTCGTCGCGATCATCGTCATCAGCCTGCTGCTCGATGAAGCCGGGTTCTTCGAATGGGCCGCGCTCCACGTCGCCCGCTGGGGCCGGGGGCATGGTCGTCGGCTGTTCGTCCTGATCGTGCTGCTCGGCGCGGCGGTATCCGCGCTGTTCGCCAACGACGGCGCGGCGCTGATCCTGACGCCGATCGTCATCGCCATGCTGCGGGCGCTCGGCTTCAAGGACAAGGCGACGCTGGCGTTCGTCATGGCCGCCGGGTTCATCGCCGACACCGCCAGCCTGCCGCTGGTCGTGTCGAACCTCGTCAACATCGTGTCGGCCGATTTCTTCAAGATCGGGTTCGGCGAATACGCGGCCGTGATGGTACCGGTCGACCTCGTGTCGATCGCCGCGACGCTGGGCGCGCTGCTGCTGTTCTTCCGGCGCGACATACCGACCGACTATGACGTGGGAGCGCTGCGCGCGCCGCGCGACGCGATCCGCGATGCCGCGACCTTCCGCGCCGGATGGATCGTTCTCGCGCTGCTGCTCGCCGGCTTCTTCCTGCTCGAACCGCTCGGCGTGCCGGTCAGCGCCGTGGCCGCTGCCGGCGCGATCCTGCTGCTGGTGATCGCGGGGCGGGGCCAGGTGATCTCAACGGCCAAGGTGCTGCGCGGCGCACCCTGGCAGGTCGTGATCTTCTCGCTCGGCATGTATCTCGTCGTCTACGGCCTGCGGAACGCCGGCCTGACCGATCATCTGGCGGCGCTGCTCGATCGCACGGCGCAAGGGGGCGTGTGGGGCGCGGCGCTGGGTACGGGCGTGATCGCGGCCGTCCTGTCGTCGGTGATGAACAACATGCCGACCGTGCTGGTAGGCGCGCTCTCGATCGACGCCACCCACGCCACGGGCGCGATCAGGGAAGCGATGATCTACGCCAACGTGATCGGCTGCGATCTCGGCCCCAAGCTGACGCCGATCGGTTCGCTCGCGACGCTGCTGTGGCTCCACGTCCTTGGACAGAAGGGCGTGCGGATCGGATGGGGCTATTACTTCCGTGTTGGCGTCACGCTCACCGTGCCGGTGTTGCTCATCACGCTCGCGGCGCTCGCGATCCGGATCAGCCTCGCGTGATGGGACTGACCATCACGACACTCGAACCCGCCGAGCTGGCCGGGTTGGCATGGTTCCTCAACGCTGCGAGCCTACCGAGCGCCGACCTCGCCGACCCTGGCCGCCTGTTCTTCCGGTTCGAGGCCGATAGCCTCGTCGGCTATGGCGGCCTGGAGGGGGAAGGGGCTGACCGCCTGCTCCGCTCGATCGTCATCCTTGCCGATCGCCGCGGGCATGGCCTGGGGCGGGCGTTGGTCGCCACCCTCGAACGACAGGCGCGCGACTTCGGGGTGCGTCGCCTCCATCTGCTGACGACGACGGCCGCGCCATTCTTCCGGGCGCTTGGCTATGCCGACGCAGATCGCGGCGCTGCTCCCCCGGCCGTCGCCGCATCGCGCGAGTTTACCGCGCTATGCCCGGCGTCGGCCGCCTATCTCGTGAAAGCTCTCTGATGCCGCTCCGCACGCTTGCCGATCCCGATACCCTGCCGGCACTCGATCCCGCCTATGCCATCCAGCGGCCGGCGCTGGGGCTTGGCCCGCTCGATTCCGCGCCGCGTATCCTTCTGCTCTATGGTTCGCTGCGCGAACGGTCCTTCTCCCGGCTGTGTGTCGAGGAAGCGGCGCGCCTGCTCCGGTTCTTCGGCTGCGAGACGCGCATCTTCGATCCATCGGCCCTGCCGCTGCCCGACCAACATGCCGGCGACGACCATCCGGCCGTCCATGAGCTGCGCGAGCTGTCTCTATGGTCGGAGGGTCAGGTGTGGTGCAGCCCGGAACGTCACGGGCAGATCACCGGCATCATGAAATTGCAGATCGACCATCTGCCGCTGTCGATGGGCGGGATGCGCCCGACGCAGGGGCGGACGCTCGCGGTCATGCAGGTGTCGGCCGGATCGCAGTCGTTCAACAGCGTCAACACGCTGCGCGTGCTGGGTCGCTGGATGCGGATGGTGACGATCCCGAACCAGTCGAGCGTCGCCAAGGCGTTCAATGAGTTCGATGACGACGGACGGATGAAGCCATCGAGCTACTATGACCGGATCGTCGATGTGATGGAGGAGCTGGTGCGGTTCACGGTGCTGCTGCGCGCGCATACTGTGCAACTGGTCGATCGCTATTCAGAGCGAAAGGAAGCCGGGGTGCCGATCAATACTGCGATGGACCTGTCCAGCATCGCGATTGCGCCGTAGGTCTCACAACTGAACTGCCTAAAAGAATTGACTATTTCCGATGCTTGCGAAGTGATGAAGCTCTCGCCGCGCTGGCTCACTCGACCCAGCTCGAAGCCAAGCGAGGCCAATTAACAGCGTAAACCACGACCAGATTTTACATAATCTTTATTATCGGACTGCGAGCGTAACGGCTCAGCGGCGCCTCAAGCTGCCCCAATCGCGGCCGGCGCTTCGATCAGCCATCGCCCGACGACCCGCTCGAAATCGACATACGGGATCCGATCTGGGTGAAACTCTAGCACGGCCGCCAGATCGGGCAAGTCGGCCAGAAACGCCTTATAGACGCGCTGCACGCGGTCGGCGCTCGGCAGCTCGCGACGCGACACGTTGGCGAGCCAATCACGCGCCTCGCGAAGTGCTCGAGTCGGGTCGCCCCCATGCTCGTGGATGTCCATGCCAGCCAGATCGGAGATGAAACGCTGGTAGCGGAACTGCTCCACGTCGAGGATCAGGATACGCTTGACCTTCTGATGTTGGCCACCGTAGCGCTTGGCGCCAAGGAACAGCCCGAGTTCGAGCGGCATGTTGAAGCGCGGCAGGTTGTTGACCGCGTCCAGCTCGGTGCGTGACAGGTCATGAATGCCGTAGCGGCACTGCTCGATCAGAGCGAAGATCTTGTCAATCCGAGTCTGGCCACCGTCATCCAGTTCGCGCGCCGAGCGCGGGCGAAAGCCGCAGACGAGAATGGCGAAGATCAGTGCGCGGAACGTCGGCGCGAACGCATCGTCGAAGGGGCAATTGATGAAGACGTCATCCGTCGACGTCTGAACGACCGGCAAACTACTTCTTCTTGGCCAGAACGCTCTTCACTGCCGCGGCGATACGCTGGTCGGAGACGGTCGCCTTCTTGGTTGCCACCGGCGCCAGAACGTAACGGCCCGTCGCTGCGCTGCGCCCGAGCACGCCTGGCTTGCTCCCCTTGGTGGTAATCGTATCGGACCGGGTCGCCATGACAGTAATATGCGCCTCCCCGTCTCGCCGCGCAAGCGGCGTCCATGGCACCGGCCCGACTAGCGCGATCGTTCCCGTCGCGACGTCGAAGCTGATTGCATCGGCAAAGGGTCGGAGCACCTCGCTTGGACTTGCTTAGGTGATCGGCAGGCTGACTTCGCCGACGGTCAGACCGCTCGTCACCAAGGTCAAGCACCGCCCTGTTTCTCGGATCGCGCACGACTCCCCCGCTGATCCCGTCCAGCGCCACCGAGCTGATCCGTAACAGCCTGATCTCGCCGCGCTGGATGGCTGAGATCACAGCGCTTCTTAAATCATAAGCAGGAGCCGCCGAGAGCGTACACTCGAGCGGCTTCTGGACTGGCAAGCAATTCCTGCCGGCGGGTCTCGCGACAGTAAGCCTAGCTCACGGGCAAGCTCAAGAGCGTCAAATTGCCATGCGACCCTGATCCAGCAGACTGAGGGTTGTCATGACCAGCGCGGATTTAGCTCTACGCCTTGCCTAGTGCGCGCATCGTATCGGGCAATAACGTGTACACCGCCTCGCGCCGGGCGCCTCGATTGTGGTGATCTACTCGCCAGCCCTCATAGTGGCGCCGGACCAGCCCTGCCCGGACCAGCTCGGACACCGCCCGGCTGACATTACACCGGCCGGAGCGGCGCACCCGCTCCAGCACCACTTGCTCCACTAGTCGTGACGCTGCGTCAGGGTCTCCTGGCAGCTGCTCCTGCCCTGCCAGTTCCACCCTCACCTGCTCGGCCAGCGCTGCCCGCTTATGATCGCGGGCTGCCATGGGAGCGAGGGAGTCGCACAACCAGTCGCGCAGCCGAACGGCCTGCCCCTGCCGGAGGACGTAGGGTCCTGCCTTGCCCCCCTGCCCTGCCGCGCGCGCGATCAGGTTCAAGACCATGAAGGCGTAGCGCGGCCGGGTCGACACCTGCGCGATAACATCGATGATCGACGGCAGACCCTCGGCTAAGGGCGTCTGGGACGAAATCCTCGGCGGGGCCACCGGGGATGCGGAGAACAAGTCACCTTGAATCATGGGAACAGGAGAAGCACGAAACGGGAATCGTGTGAATCCCTTCCGGTTCGGCCGGCGGCGTTTCTGTCGGCTGCGACACTTTGCCGCTGGGCAAAGTGTCACGATTGGCATTTCCAAACTATCTACTTGTGGGCGTCCACACTCCTGATCGGCCTACACGCAATCAGTACCCGTTTTCGCTCGACCGGAAGCCATTCGGCTGCGCGCGGTCCGCCGTTCTGTCGTGGAGCGGCAGCCCGAACTCTACGCCAAGCGCTAACTGTCGTCGGCCCTCTCGCCGGTGTCCGCGGCGTCCGGTTCCAACCGCCTCCACGACCATCCCGCTACCGCGAGCGCTCTGTCGATCCAAGTGGCAACGTGCCCTGGCTCGCCGCTGCAATACCAGGTGAGATAGTCTCCCTCCTCGCGCACCCAGGACACCACCTCGCCGGCCCGCCTGAAGCCGTAGGAGACGTCCATGCCATCTGGACCGGACCAACGAATGTTGGCGAGCGCACACCAGAGGTCGACAGCGCACGCGCCATCCGCTCTCACCCGTTCGCCGAGAACACGGTCGAGGATGATCTCGAATGCCTTGTAGGGTCGGTAAACACGGCTGCTGGGCTGACCCTGGAAGTCGTTGCGGCTGAAGAACGGGAAGGTTGCCTCCGTCGAGTTGATCCGCATCATCGCGGTCACGACACCTTACCATTGGCCGCCCCGTGTCGCACCGCTGATGATTCCAGCGGCTGACGCAAGCCGCTACGCGCTTCTGGGAACAGTCCCGGCATCCAGCGCCCCGCCAGCGTGGCAGGAAAGGCGATCTGCAGGGGCGCCCGGGAACTGTCGGCCGTCAGCACGCCGAGACTCGTCAGCGCGGAGGTAACCCGGCGCGCTTGGCGTTCGCCAGTGCCGACGATACTCTCTACCTCGCCGCGCGGGAGCTCGCCTCGGTACAGCGCTGCGTCAATTACCTGGATGGCCTTGGCCGGCAGCCTTCCCCCGTCCGTCTCTTCGGCCGCCCAGCGCCGGATGCGACTGCGCAGCTGGTCGGGCTCGACCAAGCCGGCCATGAAGTCGACTTGGTCGATGCAGGTCTTCAAGAAGAAGGTCGTGAAGCTCGCCAGCTCCTCCTCGCTTAGCGAGCCCCGCCTATCAAGGTCGTTGCGGCGGGGTAGGTCGCAGGCGGCAAGGTGCCGCTTATAGGCCTGCACGTTGCGGCCGAGGCCGCGCGCGATGGACCACACGCCGCCCGTGTCGAGCGCGTCGAGCAGCATGGCGTGCGACATGAGGCGGGCGACCCGCCCGTTGCCGTCGAGAAAAGGGTGAATCCAGGCGAACCGGTGATGCGCGGCCGCGAGAGATACGATGGCGTCCGTCGCGCCGCGCTTCTGATACGCCCAGGCGAAGTGCTCGAGAAAGCGCGGCACCGCCCCGGGGCTGATCGCAATGTGCTGCCCGACCCGGACATCGCGGGTCCGCAGGGCACCGGGCTCGACCAGAACGCGCTCGCCGCCCTCGACCGGCTCAATCCAGAGCATCGACTCGGGCAGATGCTCGCAGAAGCGTCGGTGAACCTCTTGCAGGCCCTCCACGCTCGTCGCCCGGCCCGCCAGCCCTCCCCCGTCGATCCAGCCCTGGACCGCGAAATGGGCGGTCGCCTCGAGCTGCAGGTCCCGCTTGGCCGGGTCAGCGCTGAAGTCGTTCTTCAGCGCCCGCTCGATGTCGACGGGGTGGGTATCATGCCCCTCGATCAGGTTGCTGTAGTAGCAGGTCACCGTTCGGACGAGACCGGCGAGCCCAGCCCGGAGTGCGGGCGGCAGACTGCTGCGGAAGGCGGCAGACTTGGCGGTCAGCTCGATCGCGAGGTCGACGGCGTCGCGGTACCGCGGCCCGCCCTCCCCCATTTTCATGGGCTGCACGGCGCCGCTGCCCTCGCCCCGGTCGGCGACCACCCCGAAGTCCGGTTCGTTGGCCATGTCCTGCAGCATCTGGATTACCTGCTTGCCTCGCTAAGGTCGTCCGATCTCCGCCATCCTTGGCCGCTACGATGTCCGCTTCGACGGCCGGCAAACCCAGATCATATGAGCAGGAACGAAGCTGATCCGCCCACCCGTAATCGCAACGCGATGTCTCACATGTCGAAGTCGTAATCGTGGTCGATCTCGATCTCCGGCTCCTTCACCAGCTCTCTGACCGGAACCGGCGCCTGCCGAACAGCCTCCGCCACCGGCTTGGCAGGCTCGCTGCCGATGGATCGGAGGGCGGCACTCATCGCCTCCAGTTGGCGGCGATCGCTCGCGCCAGGATCGTCTAGTCGGGGCAGCTCGCCCGTGGCCGGATCGAATCGCTCCCTACCGGACAACGAGAGCTCGGGTGCCACATCGCTCGCGTGCGGAACGTCACCGCGATGTGACTCGATCGCGTTGGCGAGCGCTTTCTTGTCGTCGGTGTGCAGCGACACGTCCTCGCGCGCGCGGGTCTGGAGCACGTAGTAGAGGCTCTCGCTGTTCAGCAGCCTGTCGCGGCTGTCCATCACCGTGATCGCGCGATCGACCGTCATCCCTTGCGCACGGTGCATGTTGATGACAGCGCCATGGCCAAGCCGCTCGCGCATCGGATCGTCGGGCCCGATCACATGATCCCGGTCACGGCCGGACAGGTGGAGCGTGTCGCCATCGATCGCGGTGAGCGTCATCGCAGCACCGTTCGCCATCCCGCGCTTCAGGTCGCTGGCCGTGAAGACCAAGCGGTCACCTTCGCGAACTTCGATCTCTCCGGGAACGGAGAGCGCGGCCCCCTCCCCTCCCGATCGGAGGCTTTTGGGATCGAAGAGCCTGGTTTGACCGTCACGGGCGAGCTCGAGCATGCCGCTCGCCCGATCGATCAAGCCAACCTCGTAGGATCCCGGCACAAGCCCTGACTGGTGGCGGTAGATGTCGAGCCGCATCCCCTCCGCCCAATGCCGGATCTGGCGCAGCTCCTCGCGGGTCAGGTTCAGCGTGTCCCAGCTGCGCAGGCTCAGGGCGTCCGCGCCCAGCTTTCCTCTAGCCAGCAGCTCGGCCCGAACCGTCTCCAGCACGGCTTCGCGCAGCACGTGCCCCGAAGTGAGCAAGGCGGTGCGGTCGCGTTCTTCGGGCGAAAGCTGCAGATATTCTACAACGGCCGCTCCTGCGGGATGAGCGTTCTCCTGGACCTTGTTCCCGAGCCGTTCGAAAGCAGCAGCGACCCTGCCCTCGCGTGCCAGGGAGGCGGCCTCACGGAGCACATCGGTCTGTTGGCGCCGGTTCTCGGTCAGCCGCACCGTCGGAGCCTCCGCCTCCTGCAGCAGCGCGAACGGCCGCCCGGCCTCTACGGCGGGTATCTGCTTCACGTCACCGACCAGCACCAGCTTGGCGGCCTCGCCGTTCCGGGCGACCTCGAACAACCCGGCAAGCTGACGCGAGGACACCATCGAGGCCTCCTCCAGCACCACGACCTTGCCCTTCATCAGCGCCGACAGCTGCTCGTTCGGCTTGGCCGGGCCGACCCGGCTAGCATGCTCCTTCAGCACGGATGCGAGCGAGCGCACCTCCAGCCCCCGTCCGGTCAGGTCATCCATCAACTTGTTCTGCGGGATCAGCACCAGCATCCCCGCCCCTACTTCCGCGCCAACCTCCCGTACGAGTTCGAAGAGGAACGACTTGCCGGTACCGGCATCGCCTTGGACGACCTGGATGCGGTTGGTGCCGGACAGCATGGCGTGTACCGCGACACGCTGTTCGCCGGACAGCGTGACCTCGCGCCGACTGGCCGCGCGGTCGAGTGCGGTGTCGACCGAAGCGGCCTCGAGGATGGGTGTCCCCTGCCCCACCCCGCCATGCGCGGCCGCAACCAGCGCCTTTTCCGTCGCCAGCATATCGCGGGTCGTGAGCCGGTCTGCGTGCAGGCTGCCGCGCGGACCGGCGATGAGCACACCTGCCTCGCGCAGCCGCTCGATGCGCTCCTCGATACCGCGCACCGTCGCGCCCTTCTCCGCCATATCGAGGCTGCTTTTCAGCAGGTTCGCGTAGGTGAAGCTCGCTTCGCGTTCGCCGAGGTGCCGAACACCGGCCGCGACCGCATAGCCGCTCGCCAGCTCGGCGCTCCGGCGCACCGCATCCGTGCCGTGAAGCAGCGGCTCGGGTCGTGGTCCGAAGGCATGCGTGATCCGCTCAAGCAAGGCGGCCCCCCAGGCACGCACGGCATCGAGTACGGACCGCGGCCGCTCGATTCCGCGCGCGGCGTCCACGACGGCGGAGATGGCAGCACCATGGACCTCGGCCTTCTCGGCCCACATGACGCGGGCAACCGTGGCATCGCCCGCCTGTTTGGCGTCGCGAGTACTGACCGCGATCGTCTCCATCGCCTTCGGGCCGGAAGCCCCAAGCTCAGCCGCCCGGCTAAGGATCTGTTCGCGCCGTGCGCTGAACGCATCGATGGCGGCACGCGGGATACCGCTGATCTCGAACTGACCGTGCTTGCCGGTGATCTCGATCCGATAGCCGAGCTGCTCCAACCGGGCACGGAAGTCGGCATGGAAGGCGGCGCCGATCGTGCTCGAATGCTTCCACAGCGCCGGATTGTGGAGGGCGACCCAGCGACCGTCACCCCGCTGTGCGGCATTCGCCACGACGACATGAGCGTGGGCCTGCGGGTCGAGCTTCCGGCTAAGGTCATGGTAGAAGATCGCGTACACCAAGCGACCGGGTTCGATCACCGCGCCGGCCTTGCCCGACCGCACCTCCCCGAACCGCTCCTCGGCCCACGCCATGGTGCTCCGGATCGCTTCCGCAAACGCTGGCATGACCCGCTCATCGCGGCCGATCATGGCGACCAGCGATACCGACTTCGGCGCGCTGAACGTCAGCTCGAACCCCGGCGCCCGCTCGCCATTGCCCCCTCTCGCAATAACGGCCCCGTTGGGCAGTTTGCCGTCCAGCACCTCGGCGAATTTTCCGGCATTCACGGTGCCGGACAGACCGAGTTCCTCGGCCCCTCCCCCGCCCCACTCGGAGGGCCCTTCCTGCTCCCCGGTGTAGTAGTTGTCGGCCGCATAATAGCCGGCGGCATCACCGCCGCCGGCGATCGAGTTGGGCCGGACGGTCACGGCGTCGTGCCGAGCAGAGGCGGAAAGGTGAGCCGGCACGGAAACGGCTTCTTCATGCGCTTCGCGTGGTCCACGCATTCGGCGTACCGGACCCGGTATGTATCATCGCCGAGAAGGCCTTTGGTCTCCGCCATCAGCTCGCCTTTCGTGCGCCCATCGCCTGCCAGGCTCCATGCCGCAGATGCCGAGTCACTCTCACCCAGAAGGCGGATGGAAAGCCAGCGCGTCGGCGCCGTATTCGCGAAAAGTAGGCAGATCAGAACAAGTCCGGCGATGCCAAGGGCGGCACCTGCGCCAAGCTTTGTACGCGTACCCGACTGACGCTTCTCGATGCGATCGAGCTGCTTCCCGAGGCTCTTCGCCTGCTCCTCGGCGGCTTTGGTGACATTGAGAACCGAGGCGGCCAGAGCGCCCTGCGCTTCCTTGAAGATGGTCGTAAATTCGGCCTGGAACTTGGCGATCATGTCGCGGAGATGTCCGGTCCCGCCGGTCTCCTTGATGGTCGTCTTGATCGCGTCGAAGCCTGCGTTCAACGCGCCGGGCAGATCCTTCGTTTGCTGGGCGATCAGGGCCGAGACGCGGCGCGTGATCTCGCCGATTTGAGCGGTCTGTTCCTCCATGCGATCGGCATGGCGGCGCTCACGTTGCTGACGCACCGACAGGGCCGCTTGTGCCTCCCTGTCGAACATGGTGGTGACCGCCTGTTCGACGAGATCACGGATGGGAATATTGCGCCGTTTGGATTCGGCATCCAGGCGGCTGTGGACCTCACTGGAGACGTCGATCCGCCTGCGGCCGGCATCGGTCATCGCCGCAGCATCCCGCGCGCTTCGGCCAGCATCCGGGTTGCCAGGTCGGTCCGGCGCTGCCGCATCTCAGCCAGCCCTTTCTTGCTCTCCGGGCCACGCCCGACCTGCACTTCCGCGACGACTTCCAGGCCGGCACGAACCTTGGTGAGCTGGTCGAGCAGGATCTCGTCGAGCGGCAGCAGCTCGTCCTCGAGTGAGCGCACCAGCGTGTCCGCCACCCAGGCGCTGCGCGTCTTGCCGACCTGGCCCGCGCGGCGCTCGATGCCGGCAAGCTGGTCGGGTTGCAGGTACACCGTGATCGGTACGCGCGCCATGCGGACCCCCTTCTACCCCGGAAGGGAGTGTGCATTGCGCATAACGGGCGCGCAAGGAGGAAGTGCAGAGCAGCGCCAGAAGAAACGCTGCAAATCCGTGCTCTAGATGCTCTGTGGACCACCATGGACCAGACGGTCCGAGCACAGCATCTGCGTCGGACCATGCCGCTCAAACGACGCGAATCTGCCCTTTTTCGCACCCCGTCAGGGTGCATCGGGTGTGCCCCTACCCTTACTGCTCAGTAAGCTGGCCGCCGTAGATGATGTGGTTCTTTCGGGCGCATCCCCGGATTCCGGCGGAGCACACGGGCCGGCGCATGAGCCGGCCAGCCGACTCAGTCTTGCCCCGCCTGACGCAGGCTTGCCCGTAAGGCTTCGAGCGCCTCCTCGCTCAGCGTTTCAGGCGTCAGCACCAGCCGGTCCCGCATGGCACGGCGCGTCAGCCGTATGAGGAAGGCCAGTTCCGGCGCCTCGAACGGGTCGTTTACCGCCAGCTCGCGCGACCGCTCGCCGTCGGTGATCGTGAGATGGAAGATGCGGGCTTCCAGTGCCGGCCAGGCCGGATCGGGTCGCGTGAAGAAGTCGATCGCGTCGGCATGGGCGAGGAGGTTGGACCAGTCCTCCGGAGCGATCTCATCGAGCGTGCGACCCTCCTCATGGTAGAGGGTTCCATGCGGGGTGAACCATCCCGAAATCCCAAGCGTGATGACGTCCGTCATGGGTCGGTTCCCTCCCCGTTGTCGGTCGGGCGCTGATGCTTGTGCCGGTCGTGTTCAGCACCGCTCGGAGCGTCAGGATGGCGCGGCATTGCGGCGGCCCCCGGATCGTTCCAAACCGTGTCGAACGCATGCTGAAGGCGAGCTGCAACAAGGGTGCATCCAGCCCGGTCGAGCAACGCCAACGCCAGGCGCATCAGCGCCAATGCCGTCCTGACATCGTGGTGTTCGACGTCGCTCATCGGCGGGCGTGATCCGGGTTAACGACGGGCCGATGGACATTGCCAGAGCCATCCTGTTCCGCAATCGGTCTGAGCTCGAGATGCGGCATCAGGTTGCGTCGGATCTGGTCGTCGGTGCCGGGGCCGTACCAGCCGGCGCAGCGGTCCTCTTCCGAGAACCGGTGCCACGCCATGAACGCGACATCCTCACTGATGGCGATGCCGTCGGCAGCCAGGACAGCCACGATCCGAAGTACGTCATCACGGTAGTCGACGCGCATCCGCTGCTCCCATTCGAGCGGCTTCAGAACCGCCTGGTAGCGTAGCCGTTCGTGCCCGGATCGATCGGTCATTCGCCCTCTCGCGTGCCGCTTATTCCTGAGGGGATCCCGAGCCGCTCACGCTGCTCGTCGCGGGTCGCGTAGCGGTCGGACCTGATACCTACAATTTCCGTCCGCGAGCCATGTCCAGCGGTCACGAGAGCGGCCCGGATCAGCTCGCCGACGTCATGCGAGCCGGCCTGCGCTTCAAGGCTGGCAAGCATGGGGTAAGGCAGGTCCAACATGACCCGGATCATCCAATCTCCCGCCTCGGTGCGGGTCGGGTAGCCGCCGTGTCCTGGCTCGCTCCAGTCGGTGCCGGCGAGGAGCAACCGCAGGTCCGTCGAAGGGTCGGCCGACGCATAGGGCGGGGTCTCACGGGAGGGCAAAGGCGTTAGTTTGAAGTCGCTCAGGTCGATGGTCATGGCGGGTCTCCGTTCAGGGTTTCCAGTTTATGCAAATCGGGCAGATCGGCTCCTCAGAGTCCGTAGGTGCACGGCGTCGAGAAGGTCGGCGCCAGCGCATCACGCCGGGACCAGAAGGTGGATTGGCCGTTGGGCGTTAGCGTGGTCGGGGGCACCGCGATCTCGACCATGGGACCGCGGATCTGGACTACCGTGCCGCAGTTGGTGACGGTTCCGATCGCGAGGTCGCGTCGGAAGGCTTCGTGCCGGTTCTGCTCGGCCTCTCGGTCGGCGACGTAGCTGTCCTGGGTGCGTTGGAACCATGCCGCAGAGCGGATCTGGTCGGGGCGGCAGGCATAGACGGCGGTGCGGGTCGGGACCATCGACACGCGGCTCATTAGCCGGCTGCCCAGGTCGCCTTTCGTCGCCACCTCGGTCGTGTCGAATGTGATCGCGACGAAGCCTCCGAGGACCTGGTCCGGTCCACGCGAGCACACGGCCGACATGCCGGACCAGAAGTGCTTGAACTCGCCCCGGGGCGGCAGCCTGCGGCCGAGCGCGCGATCGCGGAAGGTGCGTGCTGCGTCCCCCTCCTCCGGCTCGAGCCGACCGCCCTTGGCGCTACACTCCTGAGCGAAGGCATCGCGGGCGCGCTCGGCTGTCGCCGAGCCGTTGGTGGTAATCTTCTCGGAGAAGAAGGAGTAGCCGATGATCTCGTCAGCGTCGTCGAGCAGCGGGAAGACCTGCGGCGACGGGCGGGTCCGAAGCGACCCGCTGGTCTTCACGTCGGTATCGCCGCCGATGGTGGTGAGAAAGTCAGCGACACCGAGTGATTGCTGCGCCATGGCCGGAACGCCCGCCAGAGCCGCTGTGAGCGCCGCTACGGCTCGAAACGTACCCTGCCCTGCCATGACCGCCTCCCCGTCGTCTGGAGGCGTTCTCCGGCCCGTGAGCCGGGTGTTAGCAACCCTGCATAGCACAAGGCGCCGCCACCTTTAGGCGGAGCCCTGGACATGCGTGACGGCCACCCGGCCAACACCTAATTGCTGACCGGCTGCTATGTCTTGAGGTTGCTACGCCTCACCGCCGGGACTGACCGGGCGGCGAACGGACGCTATCACGTCGGGAGCGCCGAGCAAATGCGAAGCGTGGTGTCTCGCCCTGCCCGATAGGCAGCGGCGCACGGTTCGGATCAGCTGCGCCAGCTCCGGTGCTTCGAACGGCTCCGGGACGGTCAGCACCCGTGAGTGGTCGGCATGCACGAGACGTATGCTGTACGTGCGCGCGTCAGGGCGGACAGGCGCAGTCCCATTCGGAACCGGGCGGGTGAAGAAGTCACTCGCCTCGGCCGCGGTGAGCAGCTCGGCGACCAGTGTCGGGTCGAGATCGGCGAAGTGGCGAACTCGCTCGCCAGCCCGGCCGGGAAAGTGCGCGATCCCGCCGGAGATCGTAATGCCGACCAGATCTCCAACCGTTTCCGGCTTAGAGCCGGTCACGCAGGCGCCCTGCCCTGCCTGGCGGCACGCCGCTCACGAGCACGACGGCGTCGTTCCTCGTCGCGCGCGACCTGAGCGGCGTCGATCACCGGTGCTTCGACAAGGCGAAATCCTTCCGCTCGCCGTGCAGCTTCCCTTCGTCGAGCTCGCTCTGCCTGAACCTCGAATCTCAGATCGGAGCGGGTGACCACGTAATCCAACTCGTGCTCATGCTGCCTGATCAGCGCGGCCAGCGCATGGACGGTCACCTCGTGGCCCACGGCCGCATCTAAAGCTTGTAGCCAGCGAGGTGACGCGTAGCGGTGACGTTGGACCCAAACATCGCGGCCGAGTTCCAGGCCTACTACCAGCGCCCATGCAACCGCATAGAGGCGGCTCGCTACCACAGGCGTCGTTCCGGTCACCTTGTCGACGACGGTGAGCGCGATCAGCCCGGCCCAGAAGGTTAGGATGCTGACCACCGGACACGGGTAGGTCCGGCTGACCTCCAGGCGAGCGACGAAGCGATCCAGCACCGGTATGGAAGCTTCCCTGTCCGCCGATGCACACTTCTCAGCAATTCGGTCGTCTTCCATCGGATCGCGCTCGCAAAAAGCTAGACGCGTGATATACGCTTTACGTATACTAGGCAAATGGTAGATGCCTGGTATGCGTTCTCCTGCTTCGTCTGACCTGCATTGTCGCATCGTGCACCTGCTCACAAAGGCACGCCGTGATGCCAAGCTGCGGCAGGTCGATCTCGCTGGGCGGCTAAGTTGGCAACAGGCCTACGTGTCGCGGTACGAAACCGGCGAGCGCCTGCTTGGCGTTGACGAGTATGTTGCCGTGGCATTGGCTATCGGGGTCGATCCGGTCATGTTGTTGAAGCAAGCTCTCGAGATTTCAGTTGGTAAGAGGGTTGACGAGCGACCAACTGAATAGCCGGCATCCGCTTGGTAGGTCGTGCCGGTGCGATCGACGAGGAGCGAGGCATGGACATGGTTCGTCGCAGACGCCGACATTACCCCATCCGTCCTTCGTCACCGCGTTACTGCACTGACTGGGGCCTGGATCGATCGAGCAAGTCGCTGCCCGGTCCTGACGATTTACGCTAGCGCACGGCACTGTGGACGCAATGCGACGCTAGAGCCTGCCTTTCTGAATCTCCAAAATTCAAAGAAAAGTATCTCGCGGGGTTAGAGGGTTCAATGAGAGGTTAAGAGGTTAGGGGTGCCGCTGTAACTGCTCAAGTCAGCGACTTTCCACGATTCGCTTTCGAAGGTGCGTTCCCGGAGTATCGTTGCGGCGTTCCTGAAGGATCGATGCTCGCGTTCCCGATGTATCGCCTCGCCGTTCCGGGAGTGTCGATTAGCGTTCCCGGAGTATCGATGATCGACGGACGGGTGGAAAATGAGCACTCTCATTGAATCAGTTTGCGATGGCGTTGCGCCGGCGACGTTCAAATTGTCCGAATCTGCGGTGCGCCACGAGGCCGTAGGAAGGATCTGTCACTCGCCACGCGATACATCCGGAACGCCATCGTCCTTGCGGATAATCTCGATGCCCGTGGTACGCGGCTTTTGCGGGACCAGTCTGCTGCAATGGACGTCGACCTCTTGCCGCTCTTCGGATCCCTCCACGACGCGGCAACAGCTCTCGCTCACCAGGGTCGGTTCGGCGCCCTGCAAATCCAGGCTGTAGCGGAAACCACCGTACATTTCGGACTCCGGGAACTATCGATCCCCGAAGGTCTCTAGCATGGGTGCCAGTCGTAGCAGGCGGAGTCCGCTTTTCGCCTCCAGATCGCCGACGCGGCCACGGATGACGGCGTGAAAGTTCGCGCAGGCTCCGCCAAGCGCCCCGCGTGATCAGAGCCATCGCCACGGATGACGGTCCACCGCCATGCGCCACCTGATGCAGCGGCGCGAAGCCGGATGTGCTACCCGGCCGCGTAGTGTTGGCGAGCGCGGGCATTGCCCGGACCTTTTCAACAATCGTCGTCCAGTTGTAGCTCCGTGCCGCGTCTGCCAAAGGATCGCGTTGCTGCTCGATGTTCGGACACAGAACCCCGCGCTGGCGACGCCGTCCTATTCGGTGGCCACGAATCGCAGGTGATCTCTCTACCGCAGCGTATGCCGATTCTTAGCATCAAAGCGCCGCACGTAGCCGATGAAGGCGTTCTGATAGCTCACCGGGGTCCGGCCTGCGTCCGCCTCTATCCAGGTGCGGAAGTCAGCGTGGAGTGTCTGATAGTCCCAGCCGGGGCATTCGGCGCGCAGCGTTGCCAGAGTCGCGTCGGTGATCTCGCCGAAGGTGGCGCGGCCCGACAGGCTCTTCACGCTGCGGCGGATCAGGGCGGCGGCATCGACGCCGGGCTCGGCCGTCGGCTCAAGAGCGGGATCGGGCTTCGGGGCGGGGGAGGGTGCCTTGCCAGTCTTCGCTGCCTTGGCTGACGGCGCCGCCTTCGTCTCGCCTTCGCTTCGCCGGCGCATCCGCAACGCGGGTTCGCGCTTGCCATCGGGCTGCTCTATCGTCAGCGCATAGCCGGGCAGTTCGTCGCGCTCGGCGATCTTGGCGATCTCGAACTTGAAGCGGCGATACTGGCCCTCGGCGCCCGACTTCTCGAACAGCGTCGGCATCGAGATGGCGAAGCCCGCCTCGCCGGCGCCGCCCGCATGCTTGCGCGCGACCTTGTACAGCCAGCGCTCGCGCCCGCCGGTGATGTCGAAATAGGCGCGGTCGATCGACAGCACGCCGCCGGTCATCATCACGCCTTCCCAGAACCAGTTCGACAATTCGATTGTCATGCCACGCGAGCGCTCGGTCTTCTCGTCCACCAGCTGCGTCCAGCCGTCGAGCCAGCTGAACGTCGCCTCGCGGCGGTTCTCGGCACGGATATTTGTCTTGACCGTGGTCGACACCAGCCGGTCGAGCGCCTGGCCGAGCAGCTCATAGGCGCGACCCGTCGGCTGCCGCCCAATCGCGCGCAGCAGGTCGTAGGGCATCAGGTGGAGCTTGCGCGGCACGTCGTTAACGCCGCGGCGCGCCATGTCGGCGAGCATCGAGGCACAGTAGATCAGGATGTCCGCGTCCCAGATCGTCGCCATGCCGTAGTCGGGATTGGCCGAGACGTGGACCCACAGCTTGCCGTCCGGTGATCGGTAGTCGATCGGCTTCACACGCTTCGACTTTGCGAGGCTGAAGAAAGGCCGCTCCATCATTTCGCGCTGGTCGCGCAGCGGCAAGTCGGCAAGATAGGGGAGGAACAGCTCGAACTGCTCGGACACGGCCTCCCGGCGCGCGCGGGTCATGCGATGTTTCCCCGGGGAAACATCGACCAGCGGTTTACAAAACCGATGCTCCGCCCCTGCATGTTTCCCCGGGGAAACATCAGCGCTGGAGTCCTTTCCCGGTCGCCTCGAGGTGGGCCAGTGCATCGCGCAAGGCGGTCATCAACTCGTCCGTGTCTGCGCCAGAGCCCGCGTGGAGGCGGATCGTCACGCCTTGCCGGTTAGCCGACTGTACCGTCAGTGCGGTGCGCCCGTACTTGGTGGCGTAGCGGTACGGCTCCGGCCTTTCGTCACCGGACAACGCCTTTGGCGCGTCGAGCAGCCGCCGCAGCACGTCCGTGGCGGGGGAGGGGGGGGCGCCCGCCTCGCGACGTGCCGCCTGTTCCTTGGCGACCTGCCGCGCCATGGCGGTGATCGCCTTGGCCATGTCCTTGTCGTCTAGCGCCTGGGCGAGTGTATAGGCCGGCTTCAGCTGCACGTCGCCCGGCGAGGCGAAGGCGGCAATCACCGCGTCAGGGATCGTGGCGACCTTCAGCATCTTGGACAGCCAGCCCTTGGACAGCTTCAGCCGTTCGGCCATCCGCGTCTGGTGGTTGCCGTAATGCGCCTTCAGCGCGTCGAGATAGTTGCGGGCCCGCTCCAGGTCGGACACGTCGGCCCGCGCGCGGTTTTCCAGATCCGCCAGCCGGAAAGCCGCCTCATCATCCAGCTGCGCGACCTGCGCCACGAACTGCATGTCGGGATAGCTGTGCGAACGCAGCCAGCTGATCGACCAATGCCGCCGCGTGCCGGCGATCACCTCGAAATCGTGATCCGGATCGCCGTCGACGCGCCGCACCACCGCCGGCACCTTCTGTCCGCCCTCGGCGACGATCGAGTCGATCAGCTCGCGGCAATTCTCCTCCGAGAGGTGCGCGTAAGTGCGAGCGTTGCCCGGCCAGATGCGCACGCGCGCGGGATCGAGCAGCAGTTGGGTGACCTGCCGCACCTCGCCGCTCGCCACACGCGCCAGCGCGGACTCGCGACCGAGCAGCGTGGTCGTGCGCGCGCGTTCCGGGGGAGCCTCGCGCGCCGGGGCAGGGAAGGGGGCATTGCCTTGTTCGGACGCGTCATCTGCGAGCAGCGCCGCCAGATAGTCCGATTGCTTACGCGCCATGCCGCACCTCCCGTGCAGAACGTAAGTAGAACATGGCGTTGTAGGAAAGGTCAGGCCGCGGCATGGATCACCGCCTCCTCGCTGGCCGGTTCGACACGCCCCCAGCTTTGGCGCACGAGCTGCTCCACCTGCCGCAGCGCCTCGTCCAGATTGGCGCGGCTGCGCTTGTGCGTCTTGGGCGTGCCGATCGGCTTTTCCAGCTCGTAGACGGTCATCATCCGCATCGCCGCATGGCTGATCTCGGCCGATTCGAGGATCGGCACCGGGAGCAGGGCAGGGCCGAAGCTCTGCTCCATGATCGCGCGCACCATTGCGTGGCTGGGATCGTTGCCATCGAACTTGGAGCAGATCAGCCGGACGAACTGGTAGTCGACCTCGATGCCGGCGCCCGTCAGCTGGTGCAGCACCTGATCCATCATCGACAGGAATTGCACGGTGGAGCAGAAATCCGGCGTGGTGGCCGCCAGCGGCACCAGCAGCGCGTTCGCCGCCTGCATCACTGCCAGGCTAATCGTGCCGAGGGCAGGGGGCGGATCGAGCAGAACGATGTCATAGTCGCGCGCGAGGTCGGACAAACCGCGCTTCAGCTTGCGAAACCGCGCCGCCAGCACTGATCCGCCATCGCTGCCCGCTGCCGCCAGCTCATATTCAACGTCGAACAGTTCGAGATTGGACGGGATCAGGTCCACGTTCGGCCACGGCGTCCGCTTTACCGCGTAGAGCAGGTCCGCCTGGGTTGGGTCAATCGAGAGATACGGGTAGAGCGTCTCTTCCCGCGTAATGTTGAAGTGTGGGTTGAAGCCGAACAGGGTCGTCGTCGTCGCCTGGCTGTCGCAATCGACCACCAGCACGCGATAGCCCTGCACCGCGAAATAATGGGCTAGGTGCGTGGTGACGGTCGACTTGCCAACGCCGCCCTTGAAGTTCTGCACCGCGATGATCGCCGGCACGTCGAGCGGGGCGCGGGCAGGGGACGCGCCCAGCACCTCGCGCATCCGCAGCATTTCCTCGACCGTGTAGCCCAGCCGGCGCCCGCTCTCGGAGGCGGGGGCAGGGGGCAATCTCCCGTCATCTTCCGCCATGCGGATGCGGTTGGTAGAGCAGCCGAGCAGCTGTGCCGCCTCGGCGATGCCGAAGCGAACGTTGAGCCCCTTGCGGCTCTCGGGCAGAAACGCTTTGCGCCGGAGGCGTTCGATCATCCGCTCGCCAGCCTCGGCGAGGTCGCCGATCTGCGTCAGCACTGCACCATCATGTGCCAAGACAAAGCCCCTTGAACCTTTTCAGCAACGAACTTGCCAGATTTCATTCAGGGCGGCAAGAAGGCGGGCGAAGGGGACACAATGCCGATCCTGCACTGGCTGACACGCGACCGCGACGTGAAGGCGGCGGATGCCGTACCGTACCGCCTGCTGGAGCGCGACGCGGCGCTTTCCGCCGGCGCGCCCGGCAGCGGCAACATGCTGATCCAAGGCGACAATCTGGAGGCGCTCAAGAGCCTGCTGCCCAATTATCGCGGACAGGTGAAGTGCATCTACATCGACCCGCCTTACAATACGCGGTCGGCTGTTTCTGTCCATTATGACGACACGTTAGAGCACAGTCAGTGGCTGGCGATGATCTATCCGCGGCTTGAACTACTCCAAGAACTGCTCGCTGAGGATGGAAGCATCTGGGTGTCAATTGACGATCATGAGGGGCATTACCTCAAGATCGTGATGGACGAGGTGTTTGGACGCGGATCTTTCATTGCAAGCCCTGTTTGGCAAAAGCGTTACTCGCGTGAAAACCGAGAGGCGATCGGCGACGTTCACGAGTATCTGCTCGCTTATTCGCCATCACCTGAGCGCTTCAAAGCGCAACGCAACAAGCTGCCGCTTGATGAGGATCAGGCCAAGATCTATCGCAATCCTGACAACGCCAAAGAAGCAGACCCGAGTAGGCGTTGGCGTGGGCTTCCGATGACTGCGCAGGGCTACCGCCCAAACCAGATGTACGAGATTGTCGCCCCGAATGGTCGACGGCATACACCTCCCGAAGGTCGCTGCTGGTCGATGATTCGACCCGAGTTCGAAAAGCTAGTTGAGGCGAAGCGGATTTACTGGGGCAAGGACGGGAACGCACAGCCGAGCGTCATCCGTTTTCTTTCTGAGGTCGAAGGATTGGTGCCTTGGACATGGTGGCCACATGGCGAGGTCGGCCATACTGACGAGAGCAAGAAAGAGGCGAACGCGTTGTTTGGCGCCGACGTAAGTTTCGGCACGCCCAAGCCCGAACGCCTGCTGCAACGCATCCTCCACATTGCCACCAACCCCGGCGACCTCGTCCTCGACTCCTTCCTCGGCTCCGGCACCACGGCGGCGGTCGCGCACAAGATGGGGCGGCGCTGGATCGGGATCGAGATGGGCGACCATGCCGTCACTCATTGCGCGCCGCGGCTGAACAAGGTTATCGCGGGTGAGGGCGGCGGCATCAGCCGGGCGGTCGACTGGCAGGGCGGGGGCGGGTTCGACTTCTACCGGCTCGGCCCTGCGGTGTTCGACGCCGATGGCACGATCGCCGCCGGCATCGCCTTCGCCCCGCTCGCCGCGCACGTCTGGTTCGCGGAGACCGGGACGCCATTCGCCGGAGCGGCCGCCACGCCGTTCCTGGGCCACCATGACGGGCAGGGGGTCGCGCTGCTCTACAATGGCATTCTCGGTGACAAGCGTCCGGCGGGCGGCAACGTGCTGACACGCGCGACGCTGGCGCTGATCCGGGAGGGGGCAGAGGGCTTCACCGGCCCGGTCACCATCTATGGCGAGGCGAGCCGGCTGTCGCCCGCGACGCTCACCGCCGAGCGCGTCATCTTCAAGCAGACGCCCTACGACGTGAAGGCCCGCTGATGCAGCTCAAGACCTATCAGCAGGCGACCCTCGACACGCTGCGTCGCTTTTTCGAAGCGGCACAGGCGCACGGGCCCAAGGCCGCGTATGAGGCGATCACGACCGAGCCGGACCAGGCCAGGCGGCTGCGCGGCTATGGCGGGCGCTACACGCCCCTGCTCGGGCAGGAGGGGATGCCCTATGTCTGCCTGCGCCTGCCCACCGGCGGCGGCAAGACGCTGCTCGCCGCGCACAGCGTCGCGGTCGCGCGCGATGCGTGGATCGGGCGCGACTATCCGCCGGTGCTGTGGCTGGTGCCGACCACGACGATCCGCCGGCAGACCGTGGACGCGCTGAACAACCCGCGCCATCACTATCGTAAGGCGCTGGCTGCCGCCTTCGGTGAGCCGGTGCGCGTGTTCGACATCGCCGATTTCACCCGGCTGACCGCGGCCGACCTGTCGCGGCACCTGTGCGTGTTCGTCGCCACCATCCAGACGCTGCGCGTGGAGAACACAGAGGGGCGCAAGGTCTATGCGCACCACGAGGCGCTGGAGCCGTTGTTCGCGAACGTGCCGAAGCGGATCTCGGGGCTGGAGCCGCTCGGTGCCGAGGTGGCAAAGCGGGTAGGGGGCCACCCGGACGACATACGCTATTCCTTCGCCAACCTGCTCCACCTCCATCGCCCGCTGATGATCGTGGATGAGGCGCACAAGGCGGTGACCGGCCTGTCGCGCGAGATGCAGGCGCGCGTGAACCCGTCCGCCATCATCGAGTTCACCGCGACCCCGCATCCCAAGAGCAACATCCTCCACGCCGTTAGCGCCGCGGAGCTGAAGGCGGAGCAGATGATCAAGCTGCCCGTCCGCCTGGATGAGCACCAGACCTGGGAGGGTGCGGTGACCGGCGCGATCGCGCGCCGCGCCGAGCTGGCGGAGAAGGCGGGCCGCGATCGCGACGGATACATCCGCCCGCTGGTGCTGTTCCAGGCCGAGGACAAGGGCCGCGAGGTGACCGTCGACGTGCTGCTGGAGCACCTCCGGTCCGTCCACCACATCCCCGCCGACAAGATCGCGGTCGCGACCGGCGACCAGCGCGGTCTCGACGGCATCGACCTGTTCTCGCCCGACTGCCCGATCGACTACATCATCACCGTCGAGGCGCTGAAGGAGGGCTGGGACTGTTCCTTCGCCTACGTCTTCTGTTCGGTCGCCAACATTCGCAGCGCGACCGATGCGGAGCAGCTGCTCGGCCGCGTGCTGCGCATGCCCTATGCGAGGAGGCGCAAGGCGCCCGCGCTGAACAAGGCCTATGCGCACCTCGTGTCCAAGTCATTCGCGGAGGCCGCGACGGCCCTCAAGGACCGGCTGGTCGACATGGGCTTCGAGGAGCAGGAGGCGGAAGCGTCGATCGAAGCGGCGCCGACGTTGGGAGAGGGGCTGTTCGGCGCGCGCGCGCGTCCGCTGCCGTCCGCGCGGATCGAGGTTGCGGCGGATGCGGGCACTTTGGCGGCGGTGAGGGCCGCCGCGCCCGATCGGCTCAGCGTCGAGGATGGCGCGATCCGGATCACCGGCTTCCTGCGCGAGGCGGAGAAGGCGGCGGTCTATGCCGCGCTCCCCGCGCCCGCCGCCGCCCATGTGCGCGAACAGGTCGCCGCCTATGAGGCCGAGCACGCGCATGAAGCGGCGCCCGCCGAGCTTGGGCAGACGTTTGTCGTGCCCCGCCTGATGGCGCAGATGCAGGGCGAGCTGGTGTTCGCCGATACGGACCGCCTGTCCGAGTATTTCGACTGGTCGCTCGCCGAGGCCGGTCACCAGCTTACCCGCGACCAGTTCGACGTGGCCGAAACCGCCGACGCCTTTCAGATCGACCTCGACGGTGATCGGCTCACCGTGGCGCACAGCGACGTCAGCGACCAGTTGCTGCTCGACGTGCCGGTCGAGGGCTGGACGGAGAGCGGGCTCGTCGCGCTGTTGGCAAAGGCGGTGCGACAGGATGACGTGCGCCCCGCCGAGTTGCTGGCGTGGCTGGCCGATGTGGTCGGTTTTCTGGTCCGCGATCGCCATCTGCCGCTCGCCGCGCTGATGCGCTGCCGCTTCATGCTCGCGCGGCGCCTGCGCGATCGCATCGCCGCCGTTCGCCAGGCCGCGCGTGAGCGGGCGTATCAGAGCTGCCTCTTCGGCCCCGACGCTGCGCCGACCGTCTCGGTCGAGCACGGCTTCCGCTTCGCTGACGGCATGTTTGATGGCGTGCCCGCCTATCGGGGCAGCTATCGCTTCACCAAGCACTTCCTGCCCGCGGTACCTGTTTTCGACAGCGGCGAGGACGGCGAGGAGCTCAGCGCCGCCAAGCAGCTCGACGCGGTGCCGGAGGTGGACGTCTGGGTCCGCAACGTCGCGAGCCATCCCGCCGCCTTCTGGCTGCCGCTGGCGACGGGCCGCACCTACCCCGACTTCGTGGCGCGGCTGACGGACGGCCGCCTCCTGGTCGTCGAGTATAAGGGCGGCCATCTCGTCCGCGACGCAGCCGAAAAGCGCCTCGCCGGTGAGCTGTGGGAGCGAAGCGGCGGCGGCCTGTACGTCTTCGCCGAGCGGGAGCGGGACGGGATGAACGTACGCGATCAGATCCGTCGTGCGATCGGCCGTGGGTGATTGGCGGTCGTTTGGCAAAGGGCAGGGTTGGGTAGGAAAACGGACGGGGCGGCTTGGACAGACGGGAACGCCTTCATTCACCATTCACGCCGGCACTCACGGCAGCTACCAGCTCCCACACCCCTCATCGAAGCGCATGTTGGCTCATCCCGGCCAGACATTCTGACGCGGGTTTCTGACGCCTGCAGCAGGACAGACAAATTAAGCGACTCTCAATCTTTTGTTGAAATGTACGCCGCAAAGACGTACATGTGCGTGAAGGTTGGATGAGGTGTGCCATGCTTGGCTTTCAGGATCAGGTCGGCGCCGTTGAGGAGCGCAGCAGCGAGCGGATGAACTTCCGTACCAAGCCGCGCATCAAGCAGGCGATTCAGCAGGCTGCCGCTCTTTCCGGTGTGGACGATTCCGTCTTCACGATGAACGCGGCCTATCGCTCTGCGATGGAGACGATCGCGGCGCACGAACGCACCACCCTGCAGCCGGTCGATCATGCGCGCTTCTTTGCGGCGCTCGACACGCCGCCGGCACCCACCGAGCGACTTCGGGCAGCATTCGCGCGGCATCGTGAGACGATCGTCAGCAGGTGACGGCGACAGAGGACGCAAAGCTCTTCACCATCGAACCGCTCGATCCTGCCAAGCACGATCGAGCGGCCTTTTCCTGTGGCATCACGCAGGTCGACAACTTCTTCCGCCGGACCGCGAACAAGCTCGCCAAGGCGGATAACGTCCGCACCTTCGTGATGGTCGGTGCCGAGGGCGAGCTGATCGGCTTCTATGCCACCAACGCCCATGCGATCGACTATACCGAGTTACCCGATCGGTTCGCCCGCAACCGCCCTGCGCATGGCAGTATCCCGGCCGCCTACATTTCGATGATCGGCGTCGACAGCCGCTTTCAAGGGCAAGGCTATGGCGGCGATCTGTTGGTCGATTGTCTCAAGCGCCTGGCCTTGGCGGCCGAAGCGTTGGGGATCGCCGTCGTCATGCTGGACGTGTTCGACTGCGGCGATGCCGAGAAGGTGGCGAAACGCATCGCGCTCTATACCGGCTATGGCTTTGAGCCGCTGCCCTCCAACGGCTTGCGGTTGTTCCTGCCGATCGCGACGGTTCGGACTCTTACGCAAGCGGATGCGTAGGCTGAGAATTGCTGACGCGTAACTTGCCCAGTTCAAAGCCCCATGCTGCGCGGTCCTAATCAAGCATTTGATCTTTCAGCGTCAGAAGGGCGAGCACATCATTCCCAAAGCCTTTGACGCACTCCTCGGTCAGCTCAAACCTATCGGCGCCCCGGCGATCGAACCATGCGTCCGCCCCGATGATCGTCGGCCGCGACCGATCAATCTTTCCATACAGCACGTCCATCGCGTCTGACTCAGGATCGAGATCATCACGGGGAAACCAGTGATCCGGAATGCCGCCATTGCGTCGAAACCATCGGCGTCCGTTCTGACCGTGGCAAACGATCATACAGGGCCAAGGACTATGGTCGATAAACCTTTGCGCCGTCGCCAACCGGCTGGTGGAAAAGGCAGCCGCCAGAGCGTCGATTGCTTCGAATGACGGCCGCCGGTGAGCGGCAGCAAGCGGTCGAAACAGATAGGCCGGCATCAACAGGTCGGCGGCATAATTATCAGCTTGCCGCTCAATGCCGGCACCGCCCTGGCTGACACTTCCGATCTCACTCGCCCTGCAGACCGACGACCGGCCGCGATGATGCTGCCAGTGGCCCAACTCGTGCGCGATCGAGAAGCGACGGCGACGCGGATCGCCATCGCCTTTCACAGTGATGATCGCCTGATTGCGAAAGCCGATGATCCTGGCTTCACAGCTCTCCAGAATGCCGTTGCGCACCTTGGCACCCATCGTCCAAGCGATCGCCTCGATATCGATCTCATCCGGACTGGTGACGCCGAGGGACTGCAAAAGCTTTTCGGCTTGACCAAGCCCCTTCAAATCGGATTGCCGTCTTCGTCGATGGCACCAAGCTCTCGCAAATCGGCGAGTATATCATCCATCTCTTTCTCGGTAATGCCTTCGCCGTTGCGTGCGGCCATCGTCAGCCGGCTTTTCAGCTTGCTGTCATCGTTGGCGAACCAGGCAAGGACGGCCGCTCGATCCCTGAGAGGAAGCTGATGGACTTGCCCTCGGCCCGTTCCGGCTGCGCGATCGATCTCTGCTCGCGCAGCCTGAAGGCGCGACTTTCCAGATCGGGCGGTTGCGGTCGAGATTATCGCGCGGATACGGTCGGCTTCATCCTCGACATTCAGTCCTTCGGCCTCGACCTCCGCCAGTAATTCCGCGTCCGACATAGCCATGATGTCTGCGACCAGTTCATCCGCCAGCCGATCGATCGGAGGGGTAGGGCGCCCCGCGCCGCTCACGATGACCATCCATTGGGAAAAGCCGCATCTATCTTGCGGCGGACACGGCGTCGGATAGTGGCATACGCCGTCATATCGACACCGATCATGGTCATGATCTCCTCCTTCGGAAGGTCGTCCAGATACGCCCACAGGAACAGGGTTGCTTCCTCATCATCGGCAAACAAGGTTTCCAGCGCATTTCGCCGAGCCGACGCATCTTCCCGTGAAAGCGCCAGTTCCTCGACATCGGGTTTCGTTTCTACCGGCTCATGCAGTAACCGGCCTTCGGCATCAGTGGCATCAGCCGATACCAGTTCGGGTTCGACCTTCTGTTGCCTAGCGGACGCGCGGCTGCGCATGACGCCAATCAGGAATGCCACCATTCCCATCCTGCGCGGGCAATTCCGAACACCCTCGATCGTCTGACATACAGCTTCGTTGAGCAGGTCGTCGGCTTCACACCCTGCGGCAAACGCATATTGTCGTCCCGCCTTCCTCAGTCTGAGAAGGTCGACCGAGGTCAGGCGTTCGATCGCCTGCCGCGCTTCCGCAAGATCAAGGGTCGGTTCGCTCACTCAACTCCGCCGCTTCCTGACGGAGTAGGCTGATTTTCAGCGCGGCTCAGACACAACACGAAAAAATCGTGTCAGGATGTCCGAGAGCACCCGCCGTTTCAGCCTACCCCCTTTGATAGTCAATGAAGACGATCGGGAGCGGCGTCGCAAGCCGTCTTACCCTTACAGCGCGAGGAAGGAGGTAGAATTATGTCCGGAAAGAACCAGCATGTCGTCCCGCACGCGGGGTGTTGGGCTGTTCGCGGCGCCGGCAACGGTCGTGCGACATCGATCCATGACACTCAGCGTGACGCGATCGATGCTGCACGAGGCATCGCGCAGAACCAGCGCAGCGAACTTCTGATCCACGGCCGCAACGGTCAGATCAGGGACCGCGACAGCTACGGCGGGGACCCGTTCCCGCCGCGCGGCTGACCTGATGGGCGTGCCGGAAGGCACGCCCCGTTAGCCAATCAGTACCTCCGCCCTACCACCATCGGAACGCAACGATGATCAAGGTCTTCCTCTCCCACCAGTCGACCGACGCCGTCACAGCTGCTGGCGTCGCACGCAGGCTGAAACAGCAGCACGACATCGACTCCTACCTTGATGTAATCGACCCTTACATAGGTCGACCCGGGGAGGATCTTGCAGCCCACATCCGCAGCGAGATGGGCAAGTGCACCCAGCTCCTCGCAGTCGTTTCGGATGCGACCAAGGCGTCGCAGTGGGTGCCGTGGGAGATTGGCGTGGCGACGGAAAAGGACTTTCCACTCGCCACCTACGCTGCCGCTTGGGCGACGCCGCCCGAGTTCCTGCGCAAGTGGCCTTACCTACGGTCGGACGCTGATCTCGACCAGTATGCCATCGCTTCCAAGACGGCGCGCCGCGTGCTGATCAACAAGCGCACGACGCTGAACGAGAGCACTGCGCGCGCGTCCTCGACCCGCGACTTCTACGCCACCCTGCGTGCCGGCCTTGGCCAGTGATGCGCACCATAAGGAGCATGCCATGACCAAGACCGTGTTCGTCGCGTTCGCCATCGAGGACGAGCGCCAGCGCGACTTTCTCAAGGGCCAGTCGCTCAGTCCGCGTCAGCCCTATGAGTTCATCGACATGTCGGTGAAGCAGCCGTACGATACGCAGTGGAAGGAAAGGGTCCGGACGCGCATTCGTCGCTCGGACGGTGTGATCGCGCTGGTCAGCGCGAACTCTCTCACCTCCACAGGCCAGAAGTGGGAGATTGCCTGCGCAATCGAGGAAGGTAAGCCCGTCCGCGGTATCTGGGCCTTTTCGAATGATCGTACGGTGCTGCCGTCAATCAAGACGCTCGCCTGGAGCGACGCGAACATTTCCGGCTTCATCGACTCGCTCTAAGGCCAGACATGCGCAAGGCCCTCATCGTCGGCATCGACCACTACGACCACATTGGCGGCCTAAGTGGCTGCGTGAACGACGCGCACGCTGTGCGACAGGTGCTGGAGCGTCACGCCGACGGCACCGTCAATTTTGCCACGCCTCTCCTGCTAACCGGTACCGGGACGGATGATGTCGGCCGTGCCGCGCTAAAGGAGGCTGTGCGCGAGCTATTCGCCGATAATGCCGAGATCGCGTTGTTCTACTTCGCTGGTCACGGTTTTATCGAGGACACAGGCGGATTTCTCTGCGGCAGTGACTGCAAATCAGGCGACGACGGCCTGTCGCTCGCCGAGGTGATGACCTTCGCACGTAAATCGCCAGCGAAGAACAAGATCGTGATCCTCGACAGCTGCCACTCCGGCGTCGCGGGCAGCCGCACGGACACGCCCGCGCTCGCCGAGGTCGCGGAGGGCATGACCATCATGACAGCGTCCACGGCTGAGCAGTATGCGATGGAGGTGACAGGCGGCGGCGCCGGCGTGTTTACCAGCCTGTTCGTCGACGCGCTAAACGGCGCGGCCGCTAACCTCGTGGGCGACGTGACGCCCGGCGGCGTTTACGCGCACGTCGACCAATCACTCGGACCGTGGTCGCAGCGCCCAGTGTTCAAGACGAACGTGAAGAGCTTCGTCTCGCTGCGCAAGGCGCAGCCGCCAATCGAGCTCGCCCACCTGCAGGCGCTGGCGACCCACTTCCCTACAGCCGACTTCGTGTTCCAACTTGACCCATCCTTTGAGCCCGAGCGCAGCGCGGAGCAGCGGGCCGATGCATCGATCCCGGTGCCCGACCCACTCAACAACGCCGTATTCTCGGTGCTGCAGAACTACGTGAAAGTGAACCTAGTCCGGCCGGTCGGTGCACCACACATGTGGCACGCAGCGATGCAGTCGAAGGGTTGCGAGCTGACGGTGCTTGGTCAGCACTATCGGAACCTCGTCGAGCAGAACCTCATTTGAGCGGTATGGACACGGAGGAGATCAGCAGTCGCCTGGAGGCCGCCGTTGAGAAGCTCGCGGCCCTGGAACACGAGCGCTGGGCGCATTGGCAACGCTATGTCCATTCGGTCGGCGAGTGGCAATCAGACGGCTCTCTGGTGATTGCTCCGGACCTGGTCGCACGGTGGGAGCGGCAGATCGCTACGCCGTATGCAAATTTGACGGAAGCTGAACGGGAGAGCGACCGGGAGCAGGTGCGTCGCTACCTGCCCGTGCTAAAGGCCGCGCTGGCGCGCTAGCGACTGATGCAGTGTCACAACCGCGCGGTTGTGCCCCTTGCTACCGTCCTGCAGTCCGCTGTCGCCGTAGGACCTCGAATGCTCCGCTCGCTTTGGCGAGCGCGACCTCAACCGCATGCAGGTCGGTCGCAAGCGCCAGTTCCGGTCGCGCGGCCATGGTGAGCACCGCGGAGAGCACGGCATCGGACTCTCGTGCCAGCCTCACCAAATGGTGCCCGCTAGGACCCACAACCCCGTTCAGCCAGTTTCGCGCCGTCCGGTCGGACGCTTCCGTCCATCGCTGGATCTGCTTGGCAGCCCCGGTGCCCGTCCCGAGCTCGGTCCGCAAAGCCTCGCTTACTGCAACGATATAGTCGGCCTCGGTCAGCCTCCCTCCCCCATTTGGAAATCGGCTGCCGGACTTTGGAAACATGTTGCCGCCCCTTTCAGGATAGTGGCGGCTGTGGGCGCGTGCGCCTCTTGGTTCAGAGGCCGCCGATGGTCATCAATTGGAACACGCCTGAGAACGACAAGCCACCGGATCCGCCGCGGGTGCGAGCGGCCGAGTATGTCCGCATGTCGACCGAGCACCAGCAATACTCTACCGACAATCAGGCCGCCGCGATCCGGCGTTATGCCGACACCCACGGCTATGAGATCGTCCACACCTACAAGGATGACGGCAAAAGCGGCCTCAACCTGTCGGGCCGCTCGGGTCTGAAGCTCCTGCTCGCCGACATCGAGGCGGGTCGCACCGACTTTCAGGCGCTGCTCGTCTACGATGTGAGCCGGCTAGGTCGCTTTCAGGATCCGGACGAGGCCGCCACGCACGAGCTTCGCATCCGTGCCGCCGGCATCCAGGTCGAGTATTGCGCCGAGCAGTTCCGCAATGACGGGTCGATCAGCTCGTCGATCATCAAGACCGTCAAACGCACCATGGCGGCCGAGTACAGCCGCGAGCTGTCCGTCAAGGTGTTCGCGGGGCAGGCAAACCTCATCCGGCGCGGCTACCGTCAAGGCGGGGCTGCGGGCTACGGCCTGCGCCGCCTCCTCGTCGACGTGAACGGCGATCCCAAGGGCGAGCTCGGCCGCGGCGAGCACAAGAGCATCGCCACCGACCGCGTGATCCTGGTGCCCGGCCCCGCGGAGGAGGTGGCGGTGGTCCAGGAGGTCTACCGGCTGTTCACCGAGGCCGGAAAGCCCGAGCGCGAGATTGCCGACCTGCTCAATGCGCGCGGTCTCGTCACCGATCTCGGTCGCCCCTGGTCCCGGGGCACGGTCCATCAGCTGCTCATCAACGAGAAGTACGTGGGCGACAATGTCTGGGCGCGGACCTCCTTCAAGCTGAAGCGCCAGCACGTCCAGAACGCCGAGGACGAGTGGATCAGGGCCGAAGGCGCATTCGCGGCCATTGTCGATCGGGCGATGTTCGTCCGGGCACGCGCCATCATCGACGCGCGCTCCGAGCGGCTCAGCGATCAGGCGATGCTCGAGCTGCTGGCCTCGATCTTCGCCAGCAAGGGCATGCTGACGGGCCTGATCATCGATGAAGCCGAGGATGCGCCGTCGAGCAGCGCATATCGCAGCCGGTTCGGCAGCCTGCTGCGCGCCTACGAGCTGGTCGGTTTCGCTCCTGATCGCGATTATCGCTACCTGGAGATCAACCGGAAGCTGCGAGAGCTGCACCCCAGGATCGTCGATGACACGATCGCGGCGCTGGAACAGGCCGGCGGCACGGTCGTCCGCGACACCGCGACCGACCTGCTCACCGTCAACGGCGAGTTCACGGCTTCGCTGGTGGTGGTGCGATGCGTTCAGACCGCGGCCGGTTCGCTGCGCTGGAAGCTCCGGCTCGATACGGCGCTCAGGCCCGACCTGACGGTCGCGGTGCGGATGGCGCCAGGCAACGAACTGCCCCGCGACTATTACCTCCTTCCCCGCCTCGACATGGGCGATGCCGTGCTGCGCCTGTGCGAGCATAACGGCCTCTCGCTCGACGCCTACCGCTTCGATGACCTGTCCGCCTTCCATCGCATGGCGGCACGGCGATCCTGGAGAATGGCCGCATGAGCACCGCCAGACCTGCCCAGCGCGTGGAGTGGATCCCGCTCGATCGCATCACCATCGTCAACCCGCGCACCCGCAACAAGCGCGTGTTCAAGGAGATCGTCGACAACATCGCCCAGGTCGGCCTCAAGCGCCCGATCACGGTCACGCGTCGCATGGAGGCGGATGGTCCCTTCTACGACCTGGTCTGCGGTCAGGGACGCCTCGAGGCGTACCGGGCGCTCGGTCAGGGCGAGGTTCCGGCGCTCGTCGTCTCGGCCGATGCGGAAGACTGTCTGATCGCCAGCCTGGTCGAGAATTGCGCCCGGCGCCAGCACAGCGCGATCGACCTGCTGCAGGATATCGGCGGCATGCGGGAGCGGGGCCACAGCCTCCCCCAGATCGCCCGCAAGACAGGCCTGACGCTCGAATATGTCAGTGGCGTCGCCCGCCTCCTCGAGCAGGGCGAGCAGCGGCTGCTGCGGTCGGTAGAGGCGCGCGCGATCCCGCTCAGTGTCGCTGTGGAGATCGCCGACGCGGAGGACCATGATGTCCAGCGCGCCCTGCAGCTCGCCTATGAGAAAGGCACGTTGCGCGGTCGCAAGCTGCTTGCCGCGAAGCGCATCGTCGAGGATCGGCGCCGGCGCGGCAAGCATCTCAAACAGCATACCGGCAAGCCCTCTCATGGACAGAAGCTCTCGCCCGCCGCGCTCGTCCGTGCCTATCAGGACGACGTCGATCGCAAGCGCGCCCTGATCCGCCGTGCGGACACAGCGCGCGATCGGCTCCTCCTCATCATCGAAGCTCTTCGGCGACTGCGCTCGAACGAGCAGTTCGCGGCCCTGGTGGAGGACGAGGACCTCGCTACCCTGCCTGAAAACCTGGCGGTCCGCCTCGACCGGATGGGCGCGGTCTCATGAGCCCGGGGCCGCAAAGCATGGCCGTCAAACTGGCCTTCGAGGAAGCCAGCCTGCGCATCCCGATCGACAGCATCATGCCGCTGCGGGCCGTCTCCGCGGCCGTGAAGAAGTCGGTGAAATACGGCCAGATCGCAGCCTCGATCGCCGAGGTCGGGATCATCGAACCGCCTGTCGTCGCGCGGGACGCGACCGATCACGGCCGCTATCATCTGCTCGACGGACACCTGCGCGTCGAGATCGTGCGGGAGCGGGGCGAAACCGAGATCGTGTGCCTGGTCGCGACCGACGACGAGGCCTTCACCTACAACAAGCGGGTCAGCCGGATCGCGACCATCCAGGAACACCGGATGATCCTCAACGCGGTCAAAAAGGGCGTCTCCGAGGAACGGCTCGCCCGCGCCCTCAACGTCGACATCGCGAGCATCCGGAAGAAGCGGAATCTGCTGGTCGGCATCTGCCCGGAAGCGGCCGACCTGCTGAAGGACCGGCACATACCCATCCACGTGTTCACCGAGCTTCGTTTCATGAAGCCCGTCCGTCAGGTCGAGGCGGCCATGGCAATGATCACGATGAACCGGTTCACGGTCAGCTATGCGCGATCGCTGGTGGCTTCCACGCCCGACGATCAGCTCGTCGCCGGCAAGCCGCGCCGGGTGCCGGGCCTGACCGAAGACCAGGTCGCGACCATGCAGCGGGAGAGCGAGAATGTGGATCGGCAGCTGCGTGCTGTCGAGCAGAGCTACAGCGCCGACCAGCTCGATCTCATGCTGGCCGCCGGATACGTGAACCGCTTGCTCGGCAATGCCCGCGTGGTCCGCTACCTTGCCCAACACCATGCCGACATTCTGGCCGAGTTCCAGAAGCTGAGCGACCTCCAAAAGGCAGCTTGACGTGCCGTGACAACCGCAATGCCCTCGCTTCTGGTGCTCTGGTCTGGGCGCAGTGAGAAACCGAAATCGGACCAGCTGAATGGGACAATTGTTCGCAGTTGGCTACTTCGGGTCTTTACGGTTAGCTTAGCGCAACAGCATCGGCCTATGTCTCTTTGAGCCACTCGTTGAAGGGCTGGCTCACAAGGGTATACCCAACAACGCCAAGTAGGAGTGATGAGCAGGTGGCAGGCAGCGAGGTTAGGGCGGCGCGGGTGTATTTGCGGGTAAGCACGGACGAGCAGGACCTGACGCGGCAGGAGAGCATTGTGGCTGGTGCGCGGGCGGCCGGCTTTTATGTCGCGGCCGTATACCGGGAGAAGGCGTCGGGCGCGCGACCGGACCGGCCGGAGCTGCTGCGCATGGTGGCGGACCTGCAGCCGGGCGAGGTGGTGGTGGCCGAGAAGATCGACCGCATCAGCCGCCTGCCTCTGCAGGAAGCGGAACTGCTGGTGGATGCTATCCGGGGCAGGGGGGCTCGGCTGGCGGTGCCGGGCATTGTGGACCTGTCGGACTTGGTAGCTGATAGCGCAGGCGTGGCGCGCATCGTGCTGGAGGCGGTGCAGGACATGCTGCTGCGGGTCGCGCTGCAGACGGCGCGGGATGACTACGAGACCCGGCGCGAGCGGCAACGCGAGGGCATCGAGATTGCCAAGCGGGCGGGGCGGTACACCGGCCGCAAGCCGGACCTCGCCCACCACCGGCGCATCGTAGGTCTGCGCGAGGCGGGCATGAGCATCGCGAAGACCGCGGAGCTCGCCGGGTGCAGCATCGCCCACGTCAAGCGCGTGACCGCGCTCCACCGCTCAAGGGCCGCTCAGCCGCAGAAGACTAGTTGAGTACCGTACATGTTTTACCTGCGGGTCGTGGCAGACCGAACCCCACCGCGGATTGGTCTCCGCGTGGAGCAGCAGAGCGGCATCCTGGGTATCACCGCAGGATAATCGCGCATAGTCGCTTCCAACCTGCCATTCTGACACGGGGTTCCGACACCTGTAGACCCGCGGAAAAGCTGGGGTGCTACGCAGGTGTCACAACCGGACGAGACCGTTGAAAAAGGCTTGCGCGAAATCGGCGTGGCGGATGGCTGGTGACGCC
>NZ_LSIJ01000086.1 GCF_001556185.1 Sphingomonas sp. CCH10-B3
TCGCTATCCGTTCGCCCTTTCCGTGCAGATACGTCACTTTCGTGTAGTCACCCCTCCACGGCGCGGCGCAACAGCGCCAGCTCGCCACGCATGGCCTCGAAAGCCTCGGCCGCGTCTGCTCCCTGGCTGTCGTCCTCGTCCGCCACCCATCCCCCTTACCGGCTCATGCCACGCTCGCGATCACGCCCGATCGCGACCGACTGCGCCAGTTCCTGCCCGATCGACCGGCCCCGCTCCATGCTCAACGCCAGCTCGGGGGCGCGACGCCGCAACACGGATTCGAGTTGCGGATCGCGGTGCAACCCGCCCGCCATGCTCTCCATGCGCTTCCCCAGCTTCTCCGCGCCGGCACGATCGCCGGCACGCTCCATGCTGGCGCGCGCCTCCTTCATGCCCTGCCACTGCTCCACAAAGCGGCCCGCGCGCTTCTCGGGGTCAATGCGGACCTGGCGCTCCGTCTCCATCGCCTTCGCCGCCCCGCCCGTGTTCCCCTCCGCCGCGTCGCGCGCGAGCCGGGGGTCACGCTCGATCGCGCTGGCAAGGTCACGCGCGGCATGGGGCCGGGTCGCGTCCAACGCCTCGCCGGCGCGGCGCAACGCGCTCTCCTGGTGCGCCAGCACCGGCAACCCCTTCTCCCGCATCCGGCCTATATCGGCCGCGGCGCGCCCATAGCGTTCGATCGCGCGGGCCTGCGAGGGCGCCAGCGGCCGATCGGCCGCGACGCGCTCGGGCGACGTCGTTTTCTCCGACATCGGTTTCGGCCGGAATCCCGCGAACATGCCGCGCGCCTTGTCGCGCACCTTCTCCGCCACTTGGCGCGCGCGTTCCGGGAACCGGATCTCGCCCCATATCTCCCGGCGCTCGGCGAACACGCGAGCCTGGTCCTGCGCGGGGACCGCATAGTCGCCGGCCATGTCCTTGCTCCGGTCGCGCGACAGGGCGCGGACGAGCTGGCGTTGGTCGGCGAAGTCGTTGCGGCCATAATGGAGCTGCGCCCCGTCGCGGTGCCGCGACATGCCGACATAAGCGCTGTGGCGGTCCATGCCGGGGGTGGCGAGGACATGGGCGCGATCGACGGTCACGCCCTGCGCCTTGTGGAACGTCGCCGCATAGCCATGATCGACATGGGCGTAATCCTTGGCGTCGAACGCGACCTGACGGCCCCCGTCCAGCCGGACGGTCATGCCCTCCGGCGTCACCCGCTCGATCGTGCCAAGCGTGCCGTTCTTCACCCCTAGCGACCGCTCGTTCCGCAGGAACATCAAGCGGTCGCCGCGCGCGAACGCGCGCGTCCCTCGGTCGGCGCTGAACGTCACGTCGTCGCCAAGGTCGCCGGTCGCGCGAAGCCGGCCCCGCGCCTCCTCGTTCAGCTCGCGGACCTCGGCGTTGGTGTGGGTGAGGATGACGCGGGATTTGCCCGGCTCGGCCTGACGCGCGCGATCCCAGCCGTCCACCAGCTCGCCCCGCGCCTGCTCGCGCGTGTCGGCCGCGTGGACCATGCCCTTGCCATCATAGGCGTGGATCGCCTCGCCGGTGCGGCCTGTGGCGAGCGCGCGCGTCGCGTCGCGTTGCCAGTCCTCGCGCTGACGGCGTATCTCGGTGATCTCGGCCGCGCCATGCCGCTCGGTGATGCTGCGGAACGCCGCTCCGGCCTCGATCGCCTGCAACTGCTCGGGGTCGCCTACCATCACGACCTTGGCCCCGGCGTCGCGCGCCTGGCTCAACACACGCTCCATCTGGCGCGAGCCGATCATGCCGGCCTCGTCAACGACCAGCACGTCCCTGGGGCCTAGCTGCTCGCGCCCCTGACCCCATGCGTGTTCAAGGCTGGCGATGGTGCGTGACGCGATGCCTGATCCGCCCTCAAGGTTCTCCGCCGCGATGCCCGACAACGCCGCGCCGCGCACCGTGTAGCCCTGCCCCTCCCACGCCTCGCGCGCGACGCCAAGCATGGCGGATTTGCCGCTGCCGGCGTAGCCGACGACGGACGCCAGCCCTTCGCGCCCGGTGATGTGATCGAAGGCGTCGCGCTGCTCGGCCGACAGGACAAGCCCCTTGGCGCTGGCCGCGCCGATCGCGGCGTCCCGCTGGCGATCGGCGACGCCATGCCCGGCGCGGCCCGCCAGCTCGTCGCCGGCGCTCTCAAGCCGGGCCTCCACCGCGATCATATCGCGCGATGTGAACCGCTCCTGGTCG
>NZ_LSIJ01000009.1 GCF_001556185.1 Sphingomonas sp. CCH10-B3
ACAAATCATGCTCGGACGAACCCAGAGCGGTGGCCTCATGAATAGTGGGGTCTAGACAGACTCGTAGTCAGCGGCAGACGGCGAATCTGCCCATCTCAATCCCGCTCCCGACCCCCAGCCCCCATATACAACTCGCTCCCCGTTTCGCGGAACTTGGCGGCCATCTCCTCCATCCCCCTGATCGCCGCCGCCTTGCTCGCCGCCGCAGTCTCCGCGCCGGTCGGCCCCGTCGCGATGTAGCCCTCCACACCCTGGTTCTGCTTCCCCGCAAAATCCCGCACTTCCTGCGTGATCTTCATGCTGCAGAACTTCGGCCCGCACATCGAGCAGAAATGCGCGGTCTTGGCGCCCTCGGCAGGCAACGTCTGGTCGTGGTATTGCTCGGCCGTATCCGGGTCCAAAGACAGGTTGAACTGGTCCCTCCACCGGAATTCGAAGCGTGCGCGGCTGAGCGCGTCGTCGCGCAGGCGGGCCGCCGGGTGGCCCTTCGCCAGATCGGCCGCGTGGGCGGCGAGCTTGTAGGTCACCACGCCGACCTTCACATCGTCGCGGTCGGGCAGGCCGAGGTGCTCCTTGGGCGTCACGTAGCAAAGCATTGCTGTGCCGTACCAGCCGATCATCGCCGCCCCGATGCCGCTGGTGATATGGTCATATCCGGGCGCGATGTCGGTCGTCAGCGGCCCGAGCGTGTAGAAGGGTGCCTCGCCGCAGACCTCGAGCTGCTTGTCCATATTCTCCTTGATCTTGTGCATCGGCACATGGCCGGGGCCTTCGATCATCACCTGCACATCCTGCGCCCAGGCGCGGTGGGTGAGCTCGCCAAGCGTATAGAGCTCGCTGAACTGTGCTTCGTCATTGGCGTCGGCGATGCTGCCGGGGCGGAGGCCATCGCCGAGCGAATAGGCGATGTCATAGGCCTTCATGATCTCGGTAATCTCGTCGAAGCGTTCGTAGAGGAACGATTCGCGGTGATGCGCGAGGCACCATTTCGCCATGATCGAGCCGCCGCGCGAGACGATGCCGGTGACGCGCTTGGCGGTCATCGGGATGTAGGCGAGGCGCACGCCGGCGTGGATGGTGAAATAATCGACGCCCTGCTCGGCCTGCTCGATGAGGGTATCGCGGAAGATTTCCCAGGTCAGGTCTTCGGCCACGCCGCCGACCTTCTCCAGCGCCTGATAGATCGGCACGGTGCCGATCGGCACGGGCGAATTGCGGATGATCCATTCGCGCGTGTCGTGGATGTTGCGGCCGGTCGAGAGGTCCATCACCGTGTCGGCGCCCCAGCGGATCGACCAGACGAGCTTGTCGACTTCCTGCGCGACGTCGGAGGCGACGGCGCTGTTGCCGATATTGGCGTTGATCTTGACGAGGAAATTGCGCCCGATCGCCATTGGCTCCGATTCGGGGTGGTTGATGTTCGACGGGATGATCGCGCGGCCGCGGGCGACCTCATCGCGGACGAATTCGGGCGTGACGTAATCGGGGATGGCAGCACCGAAGCTTTCGCCGTCGCGGGCGATGGCCTCGCGCAGCATCTCGCGGCCGAGATTCTCGCGGGTCGCGACATATTCCATCTCGGGCGTGATGATGCCGCGCCGGGCATAATGCATCTGGCTGACGTTGGCGCCGGGCTTGGCGCGCAGCGGCCGCTTCACGACATGCGGGAATTGCGGGACGCCCGCCGAGCGATCGGGGCCGGACAGGCCATTGTCCTCAGGCCGGATCTCGCGCCCGTCATAGCTTTCGACATCGCCGCGCGCGACAATCCAGTCGCGGCGGATCGCGGGCAGGCCCGCAGAAATGTCGATCAGCGCGTTCGGGTCGGTATAGGGCCCGCTGGTGTCATAGACATTCAGCGGCGGCTCGCCCGAGCTGGGCTCAAGGTCGATCGCGCGCATCGCGACTTTCAGCGGGCCGACATGGATCTTGCGGCTGCCGCGAATGGGGCCAGTGGTGACGCCAATTTCGGCGCGGGCAGGGATGTCGGCCATCGTTCAATCGCTCCAAATAATGCGGAGCGAGGACGGATTTCGGGACTGAAAGCCGCTCCCTCCCTCCGCCCGTGCTAACGGGATCAGGTTCGGCGGGTCGCAGGCTCGTGCCTGCCTCTCAGGCGCCGTGTCAGCGCCGCCCCGGGGAATGAAGCCCTTCTAATCGCAGCCGATCAGAATGTATAGCCAAGCCCGATTGCGCCCACGAACTGGTTGGGGCTGCCCGCCACGCTGACGATCGGGCTGCGCGCGAAATCGCCCTGCAGCCGGCTGTAGCTGCCGACAACATACAGCCCCAGCCCGTGCCGCAGATCGCCGGTGAGCGAATAGGTGCCGAGCGCCGAGACATTGTAATTCTTGAACCCGCCGCGCGCGTTGGTGAACACCGGCAGGCCGCTGCGCAGCGATTCAGGCGCGCTGACGGTGAAATAGCTGCGCGCATAGCCATCGCCCGCCCAGGTGCCCGACAGCGAGACGCCGACATAGGCCTTGCGGCTGAGCGGGGTGCCGTAATTGACGGTCGGCGTAATGGTGTAGCTGTTGTGGATGCCGGTCGTATCGGCAAGCACGGTCACGCTCGCGCCGAGCGTGTCATAGGGGCTGGTGAACACGCCGGTCTTGGCGATGCCGAAATAGCCGCCCGCTTCGAAGGCGACCTTGCGCCCGTCGAGCTGCCGGACGCGTTGGTCGACGCGGCGCCCGACGCGGTTGAAGTTGACGTTGACCACCGGGCCGAACTGGATGTCGAGCCCGTGCGTCGACCGGTCGCGGAGCACATCGACGCTCAGCACCGTCCCGCGCGAGGCGAAGTTGAAGCCGGACACCCGGCCCCGGATCGCCGCTGCCGGTACGATCACATAATTGTTCGATCCTTCATAGCTTGGCACCACGGCAATGCCGCCGCCGATGGTAATGGTGTCGCGACCGGTATCGGCATTGGGATCGACAGGACCGGAAATCGCGGCGCGATTGCCACCGGCGCTCTGCGCCTGCGCAGGTGCTGCGCCCAGTCCAATCAACAACAAGGCGGGCAGAACGCAGGCACGCGGCGGGCAGTTAGGAATCACGGACGGTCTCCGGGCTGAAAATCAGTCACCACAACGCCGCGTCAGCGCCAAAGGCTCCGTGCCCGTTGCGATTACAGAAAATACCGCATTTCGATCGTTTGTGTGACGGGCGACGATTCGATACCGAACTCGGCGGATCGGAATCGCGGCGGCCCGAAATGGATCGCCGGGTTGCGCGAAAAGCCGAATCCTTCGCGCGGGATGCCCAGCAATGTGTCGAGCTTCGCATTGTTGTTCGCGTCGTGGATCACAGCGACGGCATATTGGCCATAGGGCAGTCCGGCGAAGTGCACGTCGCGCTCGCTTGCCGGCACCGAACGCGTGATGGCGTGCGCGTCATCGACGCAGCCCGGAAAATTCTTCGGGTCGGCGGTCAGGCAGATGCGCAGCACGCCCTTGGCCGAACGCAGCCGGTCGATCCGCACGTCAAGCGAGCCGGTCGGCGCGGCCCCCGTCGCCAGCGCGACCAGTGTGAGCGCTGCTCCCAGCCGCCGCATGAACACCGCCCCCCGCGGTGCGCCGTGCGGTTGCATCGAAGCTGCCGAGCCCTCGGTCGGTGCCGCAGAGCCGGTCCCAGAATCTGAAATATAGCCCATAATTCCCCCTATACTCCGTGTGATGGCGCTGATGATGACTGGCCGTGATCAACCATCTCCCCAATGGCCCGGTCCAGATGAACCTAGGGAAAATCTCCCATCCCATATGATTGGTGACGCCCATCACCGTCATCACCGTCAGCACGACGACCAGCGCGCTGACGTGGATGGGCACCGCGAGCACAAGCAGCGGAATGACGACCGCCCCGGTCAGTGCCTCGATCGGGTGGAACGCCATCGCGGCCCAAGCGGTCGGCGGGCGGCTGGCGTGATGGACGGCGTGGGCCAGCTTGAACAGCTTCGGCTGATGCATCCAGCGATGCGTCCAGTAGAACCAGCTGTCATGCGCGAACAGGTAAAGGAAAATCGAAACCGGCCAATACCATAGAGGCCATGCCGAAAGATCGGTGTAGATCGCCGTCCAGCCGCGATTCTGCCACCCCCAAGCCAGGATGCCGGCCGGAATGCCGTAAATGGCGGCACTGGCGAGGCTCCAGCCGATCTCTCGGCGGATCTGGCGGTCGAGCCCGGCATAAAGGCCGGGATGCCGCAACCGCGTCGCCGCCGCAAAGGCGCCACTGACGAGCAGATAGCGCGTGCCGACGATCGCAATCATCGCGACGGTGGATATGGCGACAGCGAGCAAAATCGACATTTTCACTTCTTATGCGCTCCGAGTCGCCGATGGAAGCACGACAAGGTGCCAATGGGCCGAATAGCGCGCCCATGCCCACCAAAGATCGTCGGCGCGACACGAAAGGGTTTCACACGGCCCCCGCATTGGTTAGGCCAAGCCGATGGCAGCCACGATCCAGTGCGATCTCGCGATTGTCGGCGGCGGGCTCGCCGGCGGGCTGATCGCGCTCGCGCTCGCCCGGAAGCACCCCGATCTCGATGTACGGCTTATCGAGGGCGGGCCGACGATCGGCGGCAACCATCTCTGGTCGTTCTTCGCGACCGACATCGCGCCAGGGGATCGCTGGATCGTCGAGCCGCTGATCTGCTACGACTGGGCATCCTACGACATCGCCTTCCCGGCGCATGGGCGGACGATCGCCGCGCACTATCATTCGATCGAGTCCGAGCGACTCGATGCGGTGGTGCGCGCGGCGCTGCCCGCGCACGCGGTGATGACGGGGCAGCGCGTGGCAGAAGTCGGCGCGACCGGCGTGCTGTTGGAGGGCGGCGACCGGATCGATGCCAAGGGCGTGATCGACGCACGCGGCGCCGGCGACTATGCCACGCTCGATCTCGGCTGGCAGAAATTCGTCGGCCGCGAATATGCGCTGCGCAAGCCCCATGACGTGGCGCGACCCGTGGTGATGGATGCAACGGTGCCGCAGATCGACGGCTATCGCTTTGTCTATGTCCTGCCATTTTCGGAAACGCGGCTGTTCGTCGAGGACACTTATTACAGCGACACCCCCGATCTCTATCGCCCCCAGCCGGGCGGGCAAAACAGTGACCCGATCGGGACGCGGCTCGACGATTATGTCGCCAAGGGCGGCTGGGACGTCGACCATGTCGTGCGCGAGGAACAAGGCGCGCTGCCGGTCGCGCTCGGCGGCGATTTCGAAGCCTATTGGCGCAGCGGCGGCAAGGGCGTTGCCAAGGCCGGGATGCGTGCGGCGCTGTTCCACCCGACCACCGGCTATTCGCTGCCCGATGCGGTGCGCACGGCCAGCCTGATCGCGCGCGCAACCGATCTGTCCGGCGCCGGGCTGCATGCGCTGACGCATGGCTTCGCCGCGCAGACATGGAAGGGGCGCGGCTTTTATCGCATGCTCGACAAAATGCTGTATCGCGCTGGCGAGCCCGAGGACCGATACCGCATCCTCGAACGCTTCTATCGGCTCAATCCCGCGTTGGTTGGGCGCTTTTACGCAGGACAAACCACCATGATCGACCAAGCACGCATCTTGCTGGGCAAGCCGCCCGTCAAGATATCCGCCGCGATTCGCGCGATTGCCAGTTCGCCGCGGAGTAGCAAGGCATGAAGTCGGCCGTCGTCATCGGCGCCGGTTTCGGTGGCCTCGCGCTCGCCATCCGCCTGCAATCGGCAGGCGTGCAGACCACGATCGTCGAAGCGCGCGACAAACCCGGCGGGCGCGCCTATGTGTGGGAAAAGGACGGCTTCGTGTTCGACGCCGGCCCCACCGTCATCACCGATCCGCCGTGCATGCAGGAGCTATGGGCGCTGTCGGGCCGGTCGATGGACGATGACGTGCAGCTCGCCCCCGTGATGCCCTTTTACCGGCTGAACTGGCCCGACGGCACCAATTTCGACTATTCGAACGACGAGCCGCAGCTGGCCGCCGAAATCGCCAAGCTCGATCCCGCCGATGTCGATGGCTATCGCCGGTTCCTCGAATATTCGTCGGGCGTCTATACCGAGGGTTATCGCAAACTCGGCCATGTCGCCTTCCTCGACTTCGCATCGATGGTGCAGGCAGCGCCCAGCCTGATGAAATATCAGGCATGGCGGTCGGTCTATTCGATCGTGTCGAGCTACGTCAAAAGCCCGAAGCTGCGCGAGGCGCTGTCGTTCCACACGCTGCTGGTCGGCGGCAATCCGATGACGACGAGCAGCATCTATGCGCTGATCCACAAGCTGGAAAAGGACGGCGGCGTCTGGTTCGCGATGGGCGGCACCAACAAGCTGATCGCAGGCATGGTCACCCATTTCGAGCGGCTGGGCGGCGTGCTGCGGCTGGCCGATCCGGTCGCGTCGATCGACACGCTCGGCGACCGGGCAACGGGTGTGACGACCAAAAGCGGCTGGTCGGTGCAGGCCGATGCGATCGCCAGCAACGCCGATGTCGTCCACAGCTACCGCGACCTGCTGAAGGGATCCCGCAGCGCCCAGCGCACCCGCGCAAGGCTCGAGCGCAAGAGCTATTCGCCGTCGCTGTTCGTCGTGCATTTCGGGCTGAAGGGCACATTCCCTGGCATCCCGCACCACATGATCCTGTTCGGGCCGCGCTATAAGGGGCTGCTCGACGACATTTATAACCACGGCGTGCTGGCCGAGGATTTCTCGCTCTATCTCCACCACCCGACCGTGACCGATCCGTCGATGGCGCCCGAGGGGCATTCGACATTCTACGCGCTGGCGCCGGTCCCGCATCAGGGCAAGTTCCCGGTCGACTGGGCCGAAATCGGCCCGATTCTCGAACACCGCATTCTCGACGAGATCGGCAAGCGGCTGATCCCCGACATCCACGATCGCATCGTCACGAAATTCCATTATGCGCCGAGCGATTTTTCGGCCGATCTCAACGCGCATCTGGGCAGCGCCTTCAGCCTTGAGCCGACGCTGCTGCAATCGGCCTATTTCCGCGTCCACAACCGTGACGACCATATCCCGAACTTGTATTTCGTCGGCGCGGGCACGCATCCGGGCGCGGGGATTCCCGGCGTGGTCGGGAGCGCAAAGGCGACGGCGAAACTGATGCTGGAGGAAGGGCGGTGAAACGCCTCGCCGTCTATTGCGGCTCCGCCTCACCTGCCGATCCGGTCTATATCGAGTCGGCCCGGGCCGTCGGCCGGTCGTTTGCCGAGCGCGGGATTGGCCTCGTCTATGGCGGCGGGCGGCTGGGGTTGATGGGGGCAGTCGCCGATGCGGCCCTCGAAGCCGGCGGCGACGTGATCGGCATTATCCCTCAGGCTTTGGTCGATGCCGAAGTCGCGCATCGTGGCCTCACCGAACTCCACGTCTGCCGCACGATGCACGAGCGCAAACAGGCGTTCACCGATCTGTCCGACGGCTTCGTCACGCTGCCTGGCGGCACCGGCACGATGGATGAGCTCTGGGAAGCGCTGAGCTGGGCGCAGCTCGGCTATCACGCCAAGCCGGTCGGCGTGCTCAATGTCGCGGGCTTTTATGACGGGCTGATCGCCTTTGCCGCGAAGATGGGCGAAGTCGGCTTCATTCGCCCGCAGCATCAGGGACTGATGATCGTCGACACCACGCTCGACGGCCTGCTCGCCAAGATGGCGAACGCTGCGCCGATCACTACCATCCAGCAGATCGGCGCCCGCGACCTGTGACTCGCGCCGAAGTCGTCGAGGCAGCGCGGGTATCGATCGCGCGCGGATCGCGCAGCTTTGCCGCTGCGAGCAAGCTGTTCGACAAACCGACGCGCGAACGGGCCTGGCTGCTCTATAGCTGGTGCCGCGCGTGCGACGATATCGCCGACGGGCAGGATCATGGTCATGGCATGACGATCGTCGATGATCCGCAGGCGCGGGTCGCGCGGCTGGGCGTGCTGACCGAACTGGCGCTGGCGGGCGAGGCGACCGGTGATCCGCCGTTCGAGGCACTGCGGCTGGTCGTCGCCGAAACTGGCCTGCCGCACGGGTTCGTGCGCGATCATATTGCGGGCTTCGCGCTCGATGCCGAAGGCTGGCGGCCAAGGACCGAGGACGATCTGCTGCGCTATTGCTACCATGTCGCCGGCGTGGTCGGCTGCATGATGGCGGTGGTGATGGGAGTCGATCCGGCCGACGACGCGACGCTCGACCGCGCATGCGACCTGGGGCTGGCGTTTCAACTCGCCAATATCGCCCGCGACATCGACGAGGATGCCAGCGTCGGTCGCTGTTATCTGCCGACCGACTGGTTGGCGGAAAAGGATATTCCCGTTGCCGAGCTGATGGCAGCGAAGCACCGGCCCGCGCTGACCGAGTTGGTCGCGCGGCTCACCGATCGCGCGGCGGCGTTCGAGCAGAGCGCGCGCGGCGGCACGCCGGCGCTTCGCTTTCGCTCGGCGTGGGCCGTGCTCGCAGCGGCCAAAATCTATGGCGATATCGGGCGCAAGGTGGCAGCGCTCGGCGGGCAGGCATGGGATGCGCGCGTCACCACCTCGGCGCGCGAGAAGCTCGGCGCGATTGCGCTGTCATGGCGTCAGGCGCGAGCGCGCGCGCAGCTTTACCGTGCAAGCCCGCGCGCTGCGCTCTGGCAGCGGCCCCGGCATCGGATCGAAGAACGCGCCTAACGCTGCGTCAACCGTGTATCGTCCGCATTCGGTGAGACTTGCCGGGCTAGAGCCAAGGGCCAAAGGGGTAAGGACGAATCGGCGTGTCGTTCAATGAAGCATCGTCAAGAATGCGGGTGCCGCGCCGGATCGCGATGACGCCGGTGCGCCCGACCGCGCTTGCCACGCTGCTTCGGCGGCGCGCGGTGGCAGCTTCGTCAGGACTCGACGATCTGGAATCGATGCTGCGGGAGCGGATTCTGGGGTCACTACCGACGCAGCTGGGTTCAGCTGCCGGCGACTGTGCCCCGCCACGTGCGGAACCGGCGGTAAAGATTATCACCATGGCGCCGCGAAAACCGGTCGTAGCCGCTCCGCAAAGAATTGACGGGATGCAGCGTGGCTGGGGAAGCGAGAACGATCCGACGCCGGCAAACGCAGGCGCCCGGACAGCCGCCGGTCAACCCGATCGCGCGCGCGGGCTGTCGCTCTTTTCCGACTGACCGATTGGTTCAGCTGCGGGCGCGGCGAATGGTGGCCGTGCGACGGTCGGCCATCCGCACCCCGGCTTCGCGACAGGACGCCGCAATCACCGGATAATCGATGTCGCTGTTGCGGACGATCGCGGTTGGCATCGCCATCTGGCACGCGTGATCGAGGGATAGCGGACCGGCACGATCCGCGCCTCGGCACAGGCCTGTTCGTCGTCTCCACACCCCAGGATTGCCATCACATAATAGAGCGGTCCCATCGTGCTGCTCCCATCTGGAGCCGATTCAATCGTTCAGACGCGGGCCGGGTTCCCTGCGGCGGAGCTTTCGCGCGCGGGCATCGCATCCTACATGCGGTGGAGATGCCACCCACCGCTTCCCCCCAAGGCAAGACCGCCGAGCCGCCGCTGTGGCCGATGCTGCGGCGCTTCCTGCCCTATCTCTGGCCCAAGGATCAGCCGGGGCTGCGCATCCGCATCATCCTGTCGCTGCTGCTGATCGTCGCGTCGAAGCTGGTACAGGTCTATGGCGCGCCCTTCGCGCTGCAGGGCGTCGTCAACGACATGGCGAAAGGCGATCGCGGCGCGACGACGCTGATCCTTGCGCTCGTCGTCGGCTATGCGGCGGCGCGGTTCGGGAGCGTGCTGTTCGACAATCTGCGCAACGCCGTGTTCGAGCGCGTCGGGCAGGACGCGACCCGGCGGCTGGCGGCGACGGTGTTCCGGCATCTGCACATGCTGTCGTTGCGCTTCCACCTCGAACGCCGCACCGGCGCGGTCACCAAGGTTGTGGAGCGCGGCACCAAGAGCATCGACACGATGCTCTATTTCCTGCTGTTCAACATCGCCCCGACGGTGCTCGAGCTGGTGCTCGTGCTCCAGATCTTTGGCTCGACCTTCGGGGCGTGGCTGGTGATCGGCACTTTGGTGATGGTCGGTGTGTACATCGCCTTCACCCGCATCGTCACCGACTGGCGCAACGCGCTGCGGGCGCAGATGAACGATCTAGACACTGGCGCCGTCGCGCATGCGGTCGATTCGCTGCTCAATTTCGAAACGGTCAAATATTTCGGCGCCGAGGAGCGCGAGGCGATCCGGTACGACAAGGCGATGGCCGCCTATGCCACGGCGGCGGTCAAGAACCAGAATTCGCTCGCGTGGCTCAACATCGGCCAGGCGCTGATCACCAATGTGATGATGGCGCTCGGCATGGGGCTGGTGGTCTGGGGTTGGTCGCAGGGCCGCTTCAACGCAGGCAATGTCGTGCTCGTCTCGACCCTGCTCGCGCAGCTGTTCCGCCCGCTCGACCTGCTCGGCATGGTCTATCGCACGATCCGGCAAGGCGTGGTCGACATGGCGGCGATGTTCGACCTGATCGACGCGCCCGCCGAAGTCATCGATGCGCCGGGCGCGCGCGATCTGGTGGTGACGTCGGGGCATGTCCGCTTCGAAAATGTCGTATTCGATTATGACCCCGAGCGGCGCATCCTGAAAGGCATCGATCTCGACATTCCGGCGGGCGGCACGCTGGCGGTGGTCGGCCCGTCGGGCGCGGGCAAGTCGACGCTCGCGCGGCTGCTCTATCGCTTCTATGATCTCACGAGCGGGCGGATCACGATCGACGGGCAGGATATCGCCAAGGTCACGCAGGCGAGCTTGCGCGCCGCGATCGGCATCGTCCCGCAGGATACGGTGCTGTTCAACGACACGATCGCCTACAACATCGCCTATGGCCGCGAAGGCGCGACCCAGGCCGAGATCGAGGCGGCTGCGCGGGGTGCTGCCATCGCCGATTTCATCGCCGCCCAGCCCGGCGGCTATGACGCGCGGGTCGGCGAGCGCGGGTTGAAGCTGTCGGGCGGCGAGAAGCAACGCGTGGCGATCGCGCGCACCCTGCTCAAGAACCCGCCGATCCTGATTCTCGACGAAGCCACCAGCGCGCTCGACAGCCGGACGGAGGGCGAGATTCAAGCGACGCTTGAGGCGATTTCGAAGCGCCAGACGACGATCGTCATCGCGCACCGGCTGTCGACCGTGGTCAACGCCGACGAGATCGTCGTGCTCGAGGCGGGGCAGGTCCGCGAGCGCGGGACGCACACCGCGCTGCTGCGCAAGGGCGGACTCTATGCGGAGATGTGGAACCGCCAGGCGCAGGAGCGGGCGGAGGAAACGCTGGCAGCGGAGTAGCGCATCAATCCATTCGGCCCAAACCGTTCGTGCTGAGCATGTCGAAGCACCGTCCTTCTTTTTCCCACCGACGGACAACAAGAACCGCCCTTCGACAAGCTCAGGGCGAACGGTGCGGGTGACGGTTCCTGATCGCTATGCGCAACTCAACCGGATCAGCTTCGCGCGCTTGTCGAACACGATCGACGAACAGCCCGCGAGCGCGTCGCGACCGATGATCAGCACGTCGCGGCGCTTGCCGCCGCCTTTGGCAGTGACCACCACTTCATCCGGATCGGCATCGGCATCGGCGATGCCGGCAACCGAGCCGCTGTCGCCGATCCGCACCGGCACGCTGTCGAAGCGGAGTGGTCCGATGGCCAGGGTGCGGGCGAGCTTCAGCGTGCGGATCGGGCGGTCGATGCCGAACGCGACTTCGGCCTTGCCGGTTGCCCCCACCAGCTGGCCGCCAAAATCGGCGGCGATCGCGCTGCCCGCACCTGCCGTCGCCAGCGTCTGGGCATGTTGCGGATCGAACAGGATGTTCACGTCGCGCCCCGCGACCTTGATCCGGCTATAGGTTGGCTGGAACGGGCGCTGGACCAGCGGCAATGTCGCGACCCGCTCGCCGGGGCGAGGATTGCGCAGTTCGAAGCGGATTACGTCGGCAGGCAGCCCGCCGGGTCCGACGGCACCTTCGCCCTGCGGTTCATAGCGGCGATCAAACCAGACCACGCGGCGGCGGAAGTTCATCGTGCCGAAATCAAATCGCGTGACGCTGGTCTGGCCGCCGACCTTGACCGGCCCGACCTTGACCGCAAAGCCGAACAACCCGCCCCGCAACCCGATCTGTTTTGCGAAATCGGGATTGAGCGTAGGTGCCGCCGGCGCCCAGGGCGTGATCCGGATACGCGCGGGGCTGCCGCCGACGGTTGCGTTGACGAGCCCGTCGCCGCGCACCACCAGCGGCTGCGCGGGCCTGGCCGCGCCGACCAGCCCGGTCAGCGCACAAGCGGCGAGCAGCATCTTCAGTCGACGTGTCGGCATCGCAGCTTCTCCCGGCGCGCCCGGCGCCCATTGCATGTCACCCGCGCATATCAGGCGCGCACCATGGCCAAAGCAAGGCCGCGCATCGACGCGGCTGGGCGGCCAATCGCCAATGTGGTTTCGATGCCGCTTGCGGGCCGGGGCGCTTCGCCGGTAGCGGGTCCGGCATGCCCTCCGCGCGCGCGATCCTGCAACAGACCTTCGGCTTTCCCGATTTTCGCGGCGTTCAACGCGCGGTAGTCGATCGGGTGATGGCGGGCGAGAATACGCTGGCGGTGATGCCGACCGGGGCGGGCAAGTCGTTGTGCTATCAATTGCCGGCCGTGGCGCTGCCGGGGACGTGCATCGTCGTGTCGCCGCTGATCGCGCTGATGCACGACCAGCTCCGTGCCGCCGAAGCCGTCGGCATCCGCGCTGCCACCTTGACGTCGGTCGACACCAATCAGGCCGAGACGATCGCGCGGTTTCGCGGCGGTCAGCTAGACCTGCTCTATGTCGCGCCCGAGCGTGCCTCCAACGACTCGTTCCGCAATCTGCTGACCCAGTCGAAGCTCAGCCTGTTCGCGATCGACGAAGCCCACTGCGTCAGCGAATGGGGGCATGATTTCCGCCCCGACTACCGGCTACTGCGGCCGTTGCTCGACCGGTTCGCGGATGTGCCCCGGCTCGCGCTGACCGCGACCGCCGACGCGCACACCCGCGCCGACATTCTCGAGCAGCTCGGCATTCCCGCCGACGGCCTTGTGATCGCGGGGTTCGACCGGCCCAACATCCGCTATGCGATCACCCCGCGCGACAATGTCGGCGCGCAGCTTGCAGCGCTTGCTCGCGCGGTGCCGGGGCCAGGGATCGTCTATGCGCCCACGCGCGCCGCGACCGAGCGGCTGGCCGCGCAACTCGTCCGCACCGGGCGGCCGACGCGCGCCTATCACGCCGGGCTCGACCCCGCCGTGCGCGCGCGCAACCAGGCCGATTTCGTGGCATCCGAAGACATGGTGATGTGCGCGACGATCGCCTTCGGCATGGGCATCGACAAGCCCGACGTCCGCTTCGTCGCCCATGCCGGGCTGCCCAAGTCGGTCGAGGCCTATTATCAGGAAACCGGCCGGGCGGGGCGCGACGGCGATCCGGCGCAGGCCCATCTGTTCTGGGGTGCCGAGGATTGGGCGCAGGCGTGGCGGCGCGTCGGCGAAATCGAGCCCGAACGGCAGGCAGCGGCGCGCGCGCAGCTGAACGCGCTGCAGGGCCTGATCGAGACGCCGGGATGCCGCCGCGCGGTGCTGCTGCGCCATTTCGGCGAGTCGCCGCCTGAGACTTGCGGCAATTGCGACAATTGCCTGTCGCAGCCGGTGCTGTTCGACGCGACCGAGCTCGCGCGCAAATTCCTGTCGGCCGTCTATCGCACCGGCCAGAGTTTCGGCCTTGGTCACATCGAGAAAGTCCTGACCGGCGCGACCGACGAGCGCGTCGAAAAGCTGGGCCATGATCAACTCAGCGTGTTTGGGATCGTCACGGGCGACGACGCCAAGCTGATCAAGCCCTTGTCGCGCGCGTTGCAGGCGCGCGGGCTGCTGACCCCGACCGAGCATGGCGGGCTGCAATTGAGCGGCAGCGCGCGTGCCGTGCTGAAAGGCGAACAGAGCGTCGAGATCGTCGCCCCGCCGCCGCCCCGCCGCCGTCGCCGCGACTCGGCCGACGCCCAGCCCGACGATCCGCTGTTCGACGCGTTGCGCGCCAAGCGCCGCGAACTGGCGCAGGCGGCCAATGTACCGCCCTATGTCATCTTTCACGATTCGGTGCTGCGCGAGATGGCGGCGCTCAAACCCGCGAGCCGGGCCGCGCTCGCGCAGATCAGCGGCATCGGCGCGCGCAAGATGGAAGCCTATGGCGACGCCTTCTTGTCGGTGATCCGCGAAGCAGGCTAGGCTTGCGCACATGATCATTCCGCTCGACCCGCAATTCGCCGTCGCTCCCCAGATTACGCCCGGCGACGTTGTTGACATTGCCCGCGCCGGCTATCGCGCGATCATCAACAACCGGCCCGAGGGTGAGGAGCCTGGCCAGCCCGAGGGTGCCGCAATTCGTCAGGCAGCCGAGGCGCTCGGGCTGGTCTATACCGAAATTCCGGTGACTCATGCGGGGTTCGCCCATCCGCAGCTTGATGCGACGACCGCAGTGATGGCCGATGGCCCAGTGCTCGCCTTTTGCAGGTCGGGGACGCGCAGTTGCATGCTCTGGGCGCTTGCAAGCGCCAAGGCCGGTGCGGAACCCGCCGATCTGTTCCGCAAGGCAGCGGCGGCGGGGTATGACCTGTCGCCGGTCGCGGGCATGATGCAGGCATTGGCGGGCGGGCACTGAAATGCCGGGCCTGTGGCTTCAGCTGGGTGGGTCGCTGGTCGCGATCCTGATGCTGGCGGGGCTGGCGGCGCTGCTCGGACTGGGGCGGACGCCACCGATTGCGAGCGAGGATTTTGCCAGGGCCGAGGCGGAAGCGATGCTGTCGGGCTTTGAAGCCGTCCGCGCGGTCGTCGCCGCCGATGGCCGGAGCGCGCTGGTCCACGGCCGCGACGGCAGCGTCGCGGTGCTCAAGCGCCACGGCGCCCATCTCGCCGCGCGCCGGGTGCGCCCCGATGCCGTCCGCGAAACTGCCGATGGCTGGCATATCGAGACCGGCGAAGCGCTGTTCGGCGCCGTCTTGGTTCGGCGCTGACACTGGTGTAAGCAAGCGGCCATGGCGCTTCCCAACCCCACCGATCTTGCCGTTCCTGGCTTTGTCGCGCTGGTGCTGATCGAAATGGTCGCGGTGAAGCTGACTCACCCTGAGCGCTACGAGCCGCGCGATACGCTGACCTCGCTCAGCCTGGGCCTCGGCAATGTCGTGTCGGGCGTGATCTTCGGCGGACTGCTAGGCGCCTTTGCGCTGTGGGTGTGGAACTACCGGCTCTTCGACATCGGTTGGCAATGGTATTGGTTCGTCATCGCCTTCGTCGTCGACGACTTCTTCTATTATCTGGTCCACCGCGCCGGGCATCGGATCCGCTGGCTTTGGGCCAGCCATGTCATCCACCATTCGAGCCAGCATTATAATCTGTCGACAGCGCTGCGGCAGACGTGGACCGGGCCGATTTCGCTCGGCATCGTGATCAAGATTCCGCTGTTCCTGATCGGCTTTCACCCGGCGATGCTGGCGTTCGTCGGCGGCCTCAACCTGATCTACCAATTCTGGATCCACACCGAGGCGATCGACAAGATGCCGCGCTGGTTCGAGGCAGTGATGAACACGCCGAGCCATCACCGGGTGCATCACGCGACCAACCCGCGTTATCTCGACAAGAATTATGCCGGTGTTTTCATCGTCTGGGACAAATGGCTCGGCACCTTCGAGCCCGAGCGCGCCGACGATCCACCGCGCTATGGCATCGTCAAGAATCTGGGCAGCTTCAACCTGCTCTGGGCAGCGTTCCATGAATGGATCGGCATCGCCAGAGACGTCTGGGCAGCGCCCACGCTCAAGGCCAAGCTCGGCTATATGGTGATGCCGCCGGGCTGGAGCCACGACGGAAGCCGCGACACGTCCGAGATCATCAAGGCACGCTGGCTGCAGCGGCAACAACAAGAACAGCAATTGGGGAGCGACGCGTGGAAGAAACCGACATCGTCGTCATCGGCGGGGGATCCGGCGGGAGTGCCGTCGCTGGGCGGCTGAGCGAAGGCGGCAAGTATAAGGTCACCTTGCTCGAAGCGGGGGGCAACAACACCGGTTACCGCACGCGCATTCCCGGCATGATCGCGTTCCAGACGCCCGCGACCAACTGGGCGTTCGAAACCGTGCCGCAGGTCGGGCTCAACGGGCGGCGAGGTTATCAGCCGCGCGGCAAGGGGCTCGGCGGGTCATCGGCGATCAATGCGATGATCTATATCCGCGGCAATGCCTGGGATTACGATAACTGGGCCGCAATGGGCTGCGACGGCTGGCGCTACGACGACGTCCTCCCCTACTTCAAGCGCGCCGAAAACAATGTCCGCGGCGCCGACGACTTCCACGGCGACGGCGGCCCGCTCCACGTCAGCGAACAGGTCTCGCCCAATCCCGGCACGATGGCGTTCATCGAAGCCGGTGCGAGCCTGCAGATCCCGCGCAACGACGATTTCAACGGCGCGCGGCAGGACGGCATCGGCCTCTATCAGGTCACGCAAAAGGGCGGCGAGCGCTGGAGCGCGGCGCGCGGCTACATCGAGCCCAATCGAGGTCGCCCCAACCTGCGCGTCGAGACCGGCGTCACCGTCGAGCGCGTGCTGTTCGACGAGGGGCGCGCCTGGGGCGTTGCCTATCTCCAGAATGGCGAAGCGAAGGAGCTGCGTGCGCGTCGTGCGGTCGTTTTGGCGGCGGGCGTGTTCGGCACGCCGCAGATTCTGATGCTGTCGGGGATCGGCCCGGCCGCGCATCTCGCTGAGCACGGCATTGCCGTCCGTATCGATCGCGGCGAGGTCGGCGGCAATCTCCAGGATCACCTCGATTATGTCGCGTCCTATGAATGCGACGACACGCGCTTCCTCGGCCAGACGCTGAAAGGGCAGCTCAATGGCCTCAAGTCCTTCTGGGACTGGTTCACCAAGCGGCAGGGCGCCATGACCACCCCCTATGCCGAGGGCGGGGCCTTCCTGAAGGTCGATCCCGATTCGCCCTGCCCCGACGTCCAGCTCCATTTCGTGATCGCGGCGCTCGAGGATCATGGCCGCACCAAGGTGAAGGCGCATGGTTTCTCCGGCCATGTCTGCGTGCTGCGGCCCGAGAGCAAGGGCACGGTGCGGCTCGCGTCGACCGATGCGCGCGCCGCGCCGCTGATCGATCCTGCCTTTCTGACCGATCCGCGCGACATCGCGCTGATGAAAAAGGGCGTGAAGGCGATGTATCGCATCCTCGAATCGCCGCCGATGACCGATTTCAAGGCGCGCGACCGCAATCCGATCGATCTGAACGATGACGACGCGCTCGACCGGCTGATCCGTGCGCGGGCCGACACCATCTATCATCCGGTCGGCACTGCGCGGATGGGGTCGGACGATGCGGCCGTCTGCGACCCGAAGCTGCGGGTACGCGGGGTCGAGGGATTCTATATTGCGGACGCCTCGATCATGCCCAAGCTCGTCAGCGGCAACACCAACGCGCCGTCGATCATGATTGGTGAACGCTGCGCTGATTTCGTCCGCGCCGATCTGGGGTGATGGGGCCTGGGCTTTCGCGCACGCCGCAAAGCCCCTAGGCAGAGCAGATGGCAAAGACCAACTGGCGCCGCATCGGGCTTGTCGCGACAATCCTGTTCGTGCCGGGCGGCTTCCTGCTCGGCGCGTCGATGGCCGCGCGGCGGATGCGCAAGGATGTGCCCGCGCCAGCGCCCCCACCATCTGCCGATTCCGATGGCGACCCGCCCGCCACCGATCCGGCCGCTGACCACTGACAAAAAAGGGGCCGGGGCGTTGCCGCTCCGGCCCTAGGGCGTCCGCAGGAGGAACCCCGGTTGGGCCGCGTCGCACCCCCGTGCGCGCGGCCCGATCTCGTCAATAATTATAGGCGCGCTCGCCATGTTCGTTGATATCGAGCCCTTCGGCTTCGACTTCGTCGCTCGGCCGCACGCCGACCGTGTATTTGAGCGCGAGGAACAGCACCGCGCTGACGGCGCCCGACCAGAGCAATGTGATCGCGACTGCCTGCAGCTGAACCAGCAGCTGCGCCGAGATGCTGTACGCCTCGGGCGTCACCGCGACGGCCGGGAAGACGGTGTAGTCGAAATAGCCCTGCCCGCCGAGCTTGGGATCGGCAACGATCGCGGTGCCAAGCGCGCCGACGATCCCGCCGACGCAGTGCACGCCGAACACGTCGAGCGAATCGTCATAGCCGAGGCGGTTCTTCACCGTGGTCACGAAGAAATAGCAGATCGGCGAGACGACGAAGCCGAGCACGATCGCCGTCATCGGCGCGGCATAGCCCGACGCCGGCGTGATCGCGACCAGCCCGGCGACTGCCCCGGTCACCGCGCCGAGCAGCGACGGCTTCTTGTGGACAAACTGCTCGATCAGCGCCCAGCTGACCGCCGCTGCCGCCGTTGCGACATAGGTGTTCACGAACGCGACGGCAGTGACGCCATTTGATTCGAGATTAGACCCTGCATTGAAGCCGAACCAGCCGACCCACAGCAAGCTGGCACCGATCATCGTCATCGTCAGCGAATGCGGCGGCATCGGCTCCGACTTATAGCCCTTGCGCTTGCCGATGATCAGGCAGCCAACGAGGCCCGCAATGCCGGCGTTAATATGAACGACCGTGCCGCCGGCGAAATCGAGCGCGCCCTTGCCGAACAGATAGCCGGAATCGGTAGGCGCATCGGGCAGGAAGTCGGGACCCGCCCAGTACCAGACCATATGCGCGATCGGGAAATAGACGAGCGTCATCCACAGCACCATGAAGATCATCAGCGGGGTGAACTTCACCCGTTCGGCAAAGGCGCCGACGATCAGCGCGGGCGTGATGCACGCGAAAGTCATCTGGAACACGAAATAGGCAAGTTCAGGAATGTAGACATTGTTCGAGAAAGTAGCAGCGTAGGTCGAGCCGGTGACGCCGCTCAGAAATGCCTTCGACAGCCCGCCGAAGAAGTGATTGTCGCCGCCGCTGGTGAACGCAATCGAATAGCCCCAGCCGCACCACACCAAGGTGGCGATGCTGACGATCATGAACACCTGCATCAGCACGCTGAGCATGTTCTTGGTGCGCACCAGCCCGCCATAGAAGAGCGCAAGCCCCGGCACCGACATCATCAGCACCAGTGCCGACGATACCAGCATCCACGTCGTGTCGCCCTTGTTGACCATGCCAGCCTGCGCTGCGGCGTCGGGCGCCTTGACGAGTGCGGTTTGCGCAAAGGCGGGCGCTGCCGCAGCAACGGCAGCGAGCGTGCCACCGGCGATCGCAATCTTCAGATATTTGTTCATAGTCCCCCTCACTGTCCCGCTGCCAGCTCGCGTCACCGACCGATTCACAGGGCCGTCTCGTCGGTTTCGCCGGTGCGGATGCGCACCGCCTGGTCGATGTCGAGAATGAAGATCTTGCCGTCGCCGATCGCCCCGGTCTGCGCCGCTACCTGGATCGTCTCGGCCACGCGCGGCGCCAGATCGGCGCTGCAGGCAATCTCGATCTTGATCTTGGGCACCATCGACGTGGTGTATTCAGCGCCGCGATAGATTTCGGTCTGCCCCTTCTGGCGACCGAAACCACGGACTTCGGTAACGGTCATGCCCGCGGCACCGATCGCGGTCAGCGCTTCGCGCACCTCGTCGAGCTTGAACGGTTTGATGATCGCGATGACTAGCTTCACATTGATCCCCCGGCTGTTGCCACGGAAGATCACTTCGCAATTTGCGTGCCAGACGTAACTTTACGTTAATCTCTACGAATTTGAATTAAGATCATGTCGTGACGCGGTGCATTTTTGTGCAACTGCGAACAATTGCCCAAATTTTAGGCAGCTGAGCCCCGTGCCGCCGCGACGATCGCCTGTGCGTCGGCCAGGTCGGTATCATCGACCATGACCCGCACCGGAATGAAATATTGGCTGCCGTCGGCGATGCTCGCGCCTTCGTCGAAGGCGATGGCAGGAATGCCCTGCGCGTCGAGCGCACCGATCAGGATATTGGCCTCGTTCTTCGAAAAGCGGCCAAGTTCGGCAAGCGCCATCAGTCGGCCCAGCCGGGGATCACGGTCTGCACCGTCACCGGCAGGCCATCGATGCTCTTCGTCCGCTCGGCGATCCGCGCGAGGCGTTCGACGGGGTCCTGCTGGGCATGATATTTGACCAGCGTGCGGCGCTCGCCGTCGAGCGTCATGCGCGGTACGCCCCAGCCACAGCTTTCCTGCACGCTGTCGACGCTGATGTCGAAGATCTGCCGCGCGCCAGGCAGGCGCGGGAAGTTTTCGGCAAGCTGGTCATACTCAGGCGTTCCCGCCACCACCGCGCGCCCGCGACCATAAAGCCGCAGGATCAGCGCAGGATTGTCGAACGCGCAGAACATGATCGTGATACGGCCATCGGCGGCGAGATGCGCGTGCGTCTCATTCCCCGATCCGCCGAGATCGAGATAGCCGACGCGATTGTCGCCCAGCACGCGAAACGCATCCATGCCTTTGGGGCTGAGGTTGATCCGCGCGCCCTCGGCTGCGGTCGCGACGAAGAAGATCGGCTGCCGCGCAATGAAGGCGCGGTGATCGTCGTTCAGGGCAGTGAAGAACTCGGACATCGTTGCCTCGCTTGTTTCCAGCGCGACCTAGCTTATTCTCCGTCCATGTCGATCGCCAATCCACCCCGTATGCCCGTCACGTTTGAAGCCAAAGTGATGACGGTGGAACTCGCCGCAGAACTTGGGATCGACGTTCAAGCAGTCTGCGAAGCCGCGCTTCGTGCCGAGGTTGCTCGCCGTTTCGCGGAAGAAAATCGCGATGCGATCGAAAGCATGAACCAATGGCTGGACGTGCACGGCTTGCCGCTGGAAAAATATCGCATGTTCTGATCGCCGATCGCAATGCTGATCCTGGCGGTCGGCCTAGCTATCTTGGGGCTCGCCGCGACCTGAACCTCCATGCCGCCCACCCTCAGCCGTCAATCCGCTCGGCTGGCAAAGCCCCACAGTGAAATGCGACTTCGCGCATTTCCGATATCAGCGGTTTGCGGCCCGCAGCCGCCACATATTCCATCCGCACAAGGTGATGCGGACGCGCAACCGTAACATAGCCGATGATCGAAAAACTGCCGTCAACCGGCGCAAGATTGGTTCGGAACGTCTCGTGACGGCCCGTCAGCGTGTCGAGGATCGCGCGTCCCTCGACAACCCAGCTTACCGCCCGGTTGCGCGTGGCGCCCGTGCCCCGCCAGCGATCGAGCATCGCGCCGCTCATCCGCAACCCATCGCGCCACGGCACGGCCTGCACAATAATCTCGAGGCCCGGCCCTTCAGGTATCGCGACACCGGAAAGCGCTATCTCTTCCTGAACGCTGCCGTCGGGGGCCAGCTTGACTGCCGAAGGGCCGTCGAACCGGAAATGCACCGGCGGCACGGGCCCGCTATGCTGCGTCTCGACCGGATGGAGCGTTGCTGCATCGACAAGGAACTGATCATCGCCCGTCGGTGACGTCATCACGCCGCGATGCAACGCCTGGATCAGCGTGCGACCGCGATACTCGATCCGCTCGATATTGACGTTGGTGACGCTGGCCTGTGGGCGCCCCAGCCCAATAATCCAACTGCCCGACATGCGGCAGACATCGCTCGGACGAGCCACCGTCCAAAACGGGCTTGGTGGCATGGTGGCAGCTCCCGCCGCCTGGAGCAGCGCCGCGATCATCACATTGGCGAGCGGTCCCATTTATCCTTTCCGCCCCTCAAACCGCCGTGCCGCCCACCGTCAGCCCGTCGACTAGCAGGGTCGGTTGCCCCACACCCGCGGGCACGCTCTGGCCGCCCTTGCCGCACATGCCGACGCCTTCGTCGAGCGCGAAATCGTCGCCGATTCCGATCACGCGGGTGAGCACGCTGGGCCCGTCGCCGATTAGGGTCGCGCCCTTGATCGGAGCGCCAATCTTCCCGTTTTCGACGCGGTAAGCCTCGGTGCAGCTGAACACGAACTTGCCCGACACGATATCGACCTGCCCGCCGCCGAAGCTCTTGGCGAAAATGCCCTTTTTCACACGCGATAGCAGCTCGGCGGGGTTGTCGCGCCCGGCTTTCATGAACGTGTTGGTCATGCGCGGCATCGGCGCGTGCGCGAAGCTTTCACGGCGGCCATTGCCGGTCGGCGCGACGCCCATCAGCCGCGCATTGAGCCGGTCCTGGATATAGCCTTTCAGGATCCCGTCCTCGATCAGCGTCGTTTCCTGCGTCGGCGTGCCTTCGTCGTCGATCGACAGCGACCCGCGCCGGTCGTTGAGCGACCCGTCGTCGACCACCGTCACGCCGGCGGCGGCGACGCGTTCGCCGATGCGGCCCGAAAAGGCGCTCGTGCCCTTGCGGTTGAAATCGCCTTCCAGCCCATGACCGATCGCTTCGTGAAGCAGGATGCCTGGCCAGCCGGGGCCGAGCAGCACGGTCATTTCACCGGCTGGCGCATCGACCGAGTCGAGGTTCACCAGCGCCTGCGCGAGCGCTTCGTCGATTGCACGGTTCCACACCTCGGGCGACGTCACCTGATCGTAGAGATAGCGCCCGCCGATGCCGAAGGTGCCGGTCTCGCGGCGGCCATTCTGCTCGACAACGATCGAGACGTTGAGCCGCACCAGCGGGCGGACGTCGGTCGCGACGAAGCCGTCGGCGCGGACGATCTCGACGACGCTCCACGATCCCGACAGCGAAACCGATACCTGCGCCACCCGGGGATCGCGGGCGCGCGCGGCGGCGTCGATCGTCTGGCACAGATTGACCTTGTCGGCGAACGGCATCAGGTCGAGCGGATCGGCGCCGGTGTAGAGATGGCGATTGGTGCCCGGCGGCGGCGGTGCCTTGGGGCCGGTTGCGGGATCGATCAGCGCCATCGTCTCGGCCGCGCGCTTGATCGCTGCACCACTCAGCTCGCTCGAATGGGCGAACGCCGTGGTCTCGCCCGACACCGCGCGCAGGCCAAAGCCCGCGTGCGAATCATAGCTCGCCGTCTTCAGCCGACCATCGTCGAATCCGAAAGCCTCGGCCTTGCGATATTGGAGATAGAGCTCACCGTCATCGGCACGGGCGAGCGCTTCGGCGGTCAGGCGCCGGGCTTCGGCCGGGTCAAGCGATGCATAGAGGAAGGCGCGGGGATCAGGCAGGTCGGTCATCGCGCCAAGGTAGGGCGCGCGCGGCACAAGTAAACCTGGGGCGGCATCGTCGCGGCAAAATCGGGTTGGTGGCCGCTTCCACCAAGTCGCTCGTCAGTGACTGGCGCCCGCGGGGATATCAGCCAGCGTTGCCGGATCGATGCCATCCGCAGGACCGCCGATCAGGATGAAACGCCGGTCGCAATAGCCGCAATCGACATAGCCCCGTTCGTCGATTTCAAGGAAGACGCGCGGATGGCCAAGCGCGGCCGGAATGCCGGCATGCGCGCCGTCGCAGGATACGCGGGGTGCGGCAACGCGCGTGGTTTCAGGTGGCGGGACCATCATCGACGCGATAGCAACGACGGCGGACCGCAGCAACACAGGATCGCGCGCATGGCATCGAAGCCTTTCAGCTTTATCGTTGCAGCGTTGGCGGCGATCGCACCGATCGCACAGGCGCAGGGCGAGCCCAATCCCGTGACGCTGACGTCGATCCGTGCCGGATTGGCGGGCAGCTGGAAAGGGCAGCTCGAATATCGCGATTATCAGGCCGATCGCTGGTTCGGGTTGCCGGTTCAGGTGCGGATCGAGATCATGCGCGACGGTCTGACGCTGATCCGCCATGCCGATTTCGACGATGGGCCGAAGACCGGGATTGTCACCATCACCAGCATTGCCTTGCTCGACCCCGCGACGAATCGCGAGCAAAGCGTGAGCTTTCGCAAGGGGCGCGATGCCGAGCTGGGCACCGCCACGCTGCGGCTGACGCGGGCCGAGGCCGCCGATCGCTGGACGATCGAGGAAGTGCAGGATGGCCGCGACGATGACCGCCCCGCGCGCATCCGCGAAACCACCAAACGCGACGGCGCGACGATGGTGACGCTGAAGGAAGTCGATTTCCTCGACGACCAGACCGAGACGTGGCTGACGCGCAACCGCACCACGCTGACGCGGGTGTCCTGACGCACGACGAAATTATTTGGCGCGGCTGGCCGGGCGGCTTAAGCGACAGCGATGACCGACGCCGCCATTTCGATCGACCGCCTCTCCAAAACCTATGCCGGCGGCAAGCGCGCGCTCGACGAAGTGTCGTTCGAGGTTCCGCGCGGGCAAATTTTCGGGCTGCTCGGGCCGAATGGGGCGGGCAAGTCGACCCTCATCAACATCCTCGCCGGCCTCGTCAACAAAACCAGCGGCAGTGCGTCGATCTGGGGCTTTGACATCGACGCGCACCCGCGCAATGCCAAGGCCTCGATCGGGATCGTCAATCAGGAAATCCTGTTCGACCCGTTCTTCACGCCGTTCGAAACGCTTGAAATCCAGGCCGGGCTTTACGGCGTGCCCAAGGCCAAGCGGCGGTCGATGGAACTGCTGCGCGCGGTGCATCTGGAGGACAAGGCCAAGGCCTATTCGCGCACTTTGTCGGGGGGCATGAAGCGGCGGCTGATGGTGGCGAAGGCGATGGTGCATGCGCCGCCCGTGCTGGTGCTCGACGAGCCGACCGCGGGGGTCGATATCGAACTGCGCCAGCAGCTCTGGGCTTATGTCCGCGAACTCAATGCGGGCGGCGTCACGGTGGTGCTGACGACGCATTATCTGGAGGAAGCCGAAGAGCTTTGCGACCGGATCGCGATCATCAACCACGGCAAGCTCATCGCCAATGAACCTACGCGCGCCTTGGTGGGTATGGCGACCGAGAAGCTCGTCGAAGTGACGGTCGACCGCGACGTTACGGCGGCGCCCGCGCACGCCGCCTTCCACAAGATCGAGCTGAAGGGCGAGCGGGTGCTGTCGATAACCTATCAGAAGGACCGCGTGAACGCGGGGCAGGTGCTCGCGGCGGTGCAGGCGAACGGCTATGGCATCGTCGACGTCTCAACCCGTGAGGCCGATCTGGAGGATGTGTTCCTCAATCTGACGCGGGCGTCGAACGCGTGAGCGGGGGGCCGAGCCACACCACCGACGTTCTCATCATCGGCTCTGTATAAGAGACAGGTTCAAGGTCACCGTGCTCGCCAAGGGTCGGCTCAACGAAGGGTCGACCGCCTGGGCGCAGGGCGGGATCGCGGCGGTGCTGGAGGAAGGCGATACCTTCGACAGCCATATCGAGGACACGATGGTCGCGGGCGCAGGCCTCAACGACCGCGCGACCGTCGAATTCGTGGTCGAAGGCGCGCCGCGCGCGATTGCGCGGCTGGTCGAACTGGGCGTGCCGTTCAACATGGACGGCAACACGCTCCACCTGACCCGCGAAGGCGGACACAGCCACCGCCGCATCGTCCATGTCAACGATGCGACCGGGTGGGCGGTGCAGGAAGCGCTCCAGCACGCCGCCGAAATCCACCCCAACATCACGCTCGTCCCCGACATGGTCGCGATCGATCTGGCGACCGGCAAACATGAGGAACGCTATTCGGGATCGGGGCACGTCTGGGGCGTCTATGCCGTCAACCGAACCACGGGCCGGGTCGAGCTGTTCACGGCGCGCGCGACGATGCTTGCGACGGGGGGCGCCGGGCGGACCTATCTTTACTCGACGGCGCCGCGCGGCGCGACGGGTGACGGCATCGCGATGGCGTGGCGGGCGGGGGCACGCGTCGCCAACATGGAATTCATGCAATTCCACCCGACCTGCCTCTATAATCTTGAGGTCAAGAATTTTCTGATCACGGAGGCGGTTCGCGGCGAGGGTGGCCAGTTGCTGCTGCCGGACAGCGGCTACCGCTTCATGCCCGATTTCGATCCGCGCGCCGAACTCGCCCCGCGCGATATCGTCGCGCGCGCGATCGATCATGAGATCAAGCGGCTCGGGCTCGACTATGTCCATCTCGACATCAGCCATAAGGGCCCTGATTTCGTCCGCGAACACTTCCCGACGATCCACGAAAAGCTGCTTGGGCTCGGCATCGACATGACCGTCGATCCGATCCCGGTCGTCCCTGCCCAGCATTATACCTGCGGCGGCATCGTCATCGATCGCGACGGGCGCACCGACCTGCCCGGCCTCTATGCCGCGGGCGAATGCAGCGAAAGCGGATTGCACGGTGCCAATCGCCTGGCGTCCAATTCGCTGCTCGAGTGTTTTGTCATCGGCGAAAGTGCCGCGCGCCACATCGCCGCCAATTGGGACGACCTGCCGCCGCCGCCGTCGATCCGCGCGTGGGACGAAAGCCGCGTGACCGACAGCGACGAAGAAGTGGTGATCAAGCAGAACTGGACCGAAATCCGCCGCTTCATGTGGAATTATGTCGGCATCGTGCGCACCTCCAAACGGCTCGAACGCGCGCAACACCGCATCCGCATGCTGACCGACGAGATCGGCGATTATTACGGCCATTTCCGCGTCACGCCCGACCTGATCGAGCTGCGTAACCTGCTCCAGACCGCCGAGCTGATCGTCCGCTGCGCGCTGGCACGCAAGGAAAGCCGGGGGCTGCACTATACGCTCGACTATCCGGAGCTGTTGCCGGAAGCGGCCGACACCATCCTGATCCCCTGAAGCGACAGGGACCGCATCGCTTCGTCGCTGAAAAAGTGCGATTCGACGCGTTAACCGCGTGCCAGTGATATCGTCGAAACCACGGCCGCGTCATGACAACGCTCGACATGGATCGCATCTCTCTGAATCTTAACCATAACCGGAGCTTGCCGCATCCGCGCGCGCTGCTTGGCGCCGCGCTTGCGATTGTCATTCTTGCGGGATGCCAGACGACTGAAGTCGCCCGAGTCGCCGTGGCCGCGCCGCCGGTGCCGATTCCGGTGGCAATCAAGCCTGCGCCCGTACCGCCTGCGAAGCCGCTACCCCCGCCGGCGCCGGCCGCGCTGATCGCCGCAGTCGGCACGATTGCGCGCGGCTTCGACGGCAAGGTCGGCATCGCCGTGCGCAGCGTCGATCGCGACTGGATGGTGTCGGCGAATGGCGATCTGCCGCTGCCCCAGCAGAGCGTGAGCAAATTATGGGTGGCGATGGCCGTGCTCGATGCACGCGACCAGGGTCGGCTGACGCTCGACGATCCAGTGACGGTCACGCGCGAGGACCTGACGCTGTTCCACCAGCCGATCGCCGCGATGGTGCGCGGCGACGGCTATAAAACCACCGTCGGCGATCTGCTCCAGCGTGCGCTGACCGAAAGCGACAACACCGCCAATGACCGGCTGTTGCGCCTGATCGGCGGGCCCGACGCCGTGCGCGCGTTCATCGCCCGCAAGGATCTGGGGACAATCAAATTCGGCCCCGGCGAGCGGCTGCTGCAAAGCCAGACTGCCGGCCTTGAATGGAAATCAGATTTCGCGACCGGCAACCGCTTTATCCGCGCGCGGGCCGAGCTGCCGATCGAGACGCGCATCAAAGCCTACCAAGCCTATGTCGCCGATCCGCCCGACGGCGCCGCACCGATCGCGATTGCCGGGGCGCTCGCGAAGCTGAAGCGCGGGGCGCTGCTCTCGCCCGGATCGACGCAATATCTGATCGGCACGATGGAATCGTCGAAAACCGGTCGTCAGCGGCTGCGTGGCGCGGTACCCATTGGCTGGAGCTTTGGCCACAAGACCGGCACCGGTCAGGATCTCTTCGGGCGGACGGCGGGCTATAACGACGTCGGCATACTGACGGCACCCGATGGCCGATCCTATGCGCTGGCGGTCATGATCGGCGACACCCCGCGCCCGATCGCCGAGCGGCAGGCACTGATGCAGTCCGTGGTGGCAGCGGTCGTCGCCAACCATTTCTAAGGCGGTCGCGCGCCGCGCGGTTCGAGCGCAAGGCCCGGGATGAGCGCGATGCAGCCTTGCGCCATGCTGTCCGCATGAATCAGCACGCGATCGAAACCCGCCGGCACGACGACTGGGATGCCATCGCAGCCACGCTCGATGCACAGGGCTGGGCGGTGCTGCCCGCGCTGGTCACGCCCGAACAGGCACAGGCCATGGCGGCGTTGTTCGACGACGATGCGCAGTTTCGCAGTCGCATCGTGATGGCCCGCCACGGCTTCGGGCGCGGCCATTATGGCTATTTCGCGCATCCACTACCGGCGCTTGTGGCGCAGCTACGCGATCAGCTTTACCCGCCGCTCGCCGCGACCGCCAATCGCTGGCAGGCGCGGCTGGGAAGCGAAATGCGCTTCCCCGATGCGTATGCCGACTTCCTCAAACGCTGCCATAATGCGGGGCAGACACGCCCAACGCCGTTGCTGCTGCAATACGGGCCGGGCGACTATAACTGCCTGCATCAGGATCTGTACGGCGCGCATGTATTTCCGCTGCAGGTCGCGATCCTGCTGTCGCAGCCCGGCCGCGACTTCACCGGCGGCGATTTCGTTCTGACCGAGCAGCGCCCGCGCATGCAGTCGCGCGCCGAAGTCGTGCCGCTGATGCAGGGCGATGCCGTGGTGTTCGCGGTGAACCAGCGACCGGTGCGCGGCGCGCGGGGCGACTATCGCGTCACGATGCGCCACGGCGTGGCCACGGTGCGCAGCGGCCAACGCCACACGCTCGGCATCATCTTTCACGACGCTGCCTGAGCAACGACGCTCGCGCGAAACTGTTGGTACGACGCGACGGTTGGGCTATCGCACGGCGATGCCCCATCTCTATCTGGTCGACGGCTCCGGCTATATTTTCCGCGCCTATCACCGGCTGCCGCCGCTGACCAACAAGCATGGCGAGCCGGTCGGCGCGGTCTATGGCTATACGACGATGCTGTGGAAGCTCGCCGACGAACTCCACAAGGCCGATGGCCCGACGCACATGGCGGTGGTGCTCGACAAGGGCAGCCATACCTTCCGCAACGACCTGTACGACAAATACAAGGCGCAGCGCCCGCCGCCGCCCGAAGACCTGATCCCGCAATTCCCGATGATCCGCGACGCGACGCGCGCGTTCAGCCTGCCGTGCATCGAGGAAGAAGGGCTGGAAGCCGACGACATCATCGCCAGCTATGCCAAGGCGGCCCTCGCGCAGGGCTGGGCGGTGACGATCGTGTCGTCGGACAAGGATCTGATGCAGCTGATCGAGCCCGGGCTCGACCTGTACGACACGATGAACAACCGGCGGCTGGGCCCCGAGCATGTCGCCGAAAAATTCGGCGTCGGGCCCGAGCAGCTGGGCGACGTGCTCGCGCTGATGGGCGACAGCGTCGACAACGTCCCCGGCGTCCCCGGCGTCGGCCCGAAGACCGCGGCCAAGCTGATCCTCGAACATGGCAATCTGGAAGGGGTGCTGGCAGCGGCACCGACGATGAAGCCCGGCAAGCTGCGCGACAATCTGATCGAACATGCCGAAATGGCGCGGCTGAGCCGCGTGCTGGTGACGTTGAAGGACGACGCCCCGCTTGCCGAGCCGCTCGAGTCGCTCGAGCTGCAGGGCATTCCCGACGCGCCGTTGCGCGCCTTCCTCGAGCATCACGGCTTTCGCTCGCTGCTCGCCAAGCTCTCCGCCGTCGCCGACGCGCCGGTCGCGACGCCGAAAACGGTCGAGCAGGAGGAAGACCCGCCCTGCAAGCACGACGAGTATGAAACCGTCGTCGATGAAGCCGCGCTAGGTCGCTGGATCTCCGCCGCGCAGCATCAGGGCTGGATCGCGGTCGATACCGAGACCACCGGCATCGATGCGACACAGGCCGAACTGGTCGGGGTAAGCCTTGCGCTTCACCCCAATCTCGCCTGCTATATCCCGCTCGCGCATGGCGGCACCGACATGTTCGCCGAAAAGCCTGATCAGCTCGACACGGGCGTCGCGCTCGCAAAGCTCAAGCCGCTGCTCGAGGATCCGAGCGTGCTCAAGATCGGCCATAACCTCAAATACGACATGATCGTGCTCGGGCGGCTCGGCATCGACGTGGCGCCGTTCGACGACACGATTCTGATGAGCTTCGATCTCGACGCCGGCTTGCACGGCCACGGCATGGACGAACTGGCGGCGACGCATCTGTCGCACCAGTGCATCGCGTTCAAGGACGTCGTCGGCACCGGCAAGAACCAGCGCGGCTTCGCCGAAATCGACTTGAAGACCGCGACCCATTATGCTGCCGAGGACGCCGATGTGACGCTGCGGCTGTGGCGGCGTTTCAAGCCGCGGCTGGCGGCCGAAGGCGCGACGCGGGTGTATGAGATGGTCGATCGCCCGCTCGCGCCGGTGATCGCGCAGATGGAGCGCCACGGCATCAAGGTCGACCGCGACCGGCTCGCCGCGCTGTCGAGCGAATTCGCCGGGCAGATGGCGACGCTCGAAGCCGAAATCCACGAGCTTGCCGGCGGTCCGTTCACGATCGGCTCGCCCAAGCAGCTCGGCGACGTGCTGTTCGAGCGGATGGGCATCAAGGGCGGGCGCAAGGGCAAGTCGGGCGTCTATTCGACCGACGTCACCGAGCTGGAAAAGATCGCCGCCGACAAGGCATCGCCGGGCGCGGTGATTGCCGCACGCGTGCTTGACTGGCGCCAGCTGTCGAAGCTGAAATCGACCTATACCGATGCGTTGCAGGCACAGATCAACCCGCTGACGGGGCGCGTCCACACGAGCTACAGCCTTACCGGCGCGCAGACCGGGCGGCTGTCGTCGACCGACCCGAACCTGCAGAACATCCCGATCCGCACCGAAATCGGCCGCCAGATCCGCGACGCCTTTGTGGCGGAACCCGGCAATGTCCTGCTCGCCGCCGACTATTCGCAGATCGAGCTACGGCTGGCAGCGCACATGGCCGATGTGCCAGCGCTGCGCGATGCCTTCGCGAGCGGCGCCGACATCCACAGCATGACCGCGCAGGAGCTGTTCGGCGAAGTCAATCGCGACACGCGCGGGCGGGCGAAGACGATCAATTTCGCGATTCTCTATGGCATCAGCCGCTGGGGGCTTGCCGGGCGGCTCGATGTGAGCGCCGACGAAGCGCGGGCGATGATCGACCGCTATTTCGAACGCTTCCCCGGCATCAACCGCTATATCGCCGAGACCACGCAAAGCGCGCGCGAGCGCGGCTATACGGAAACGCTGTTCGGCCGCAAATGCTGGTTCCCGCGCCTCAAATCCTCGGTCCAGCACGAGCGGCAAGGCGCCGAGCGCGCGGCGATCAATGCGCCGATCCAGGGCACCAGCGCCGACATCATCAAGCGCGCGATGGTGCGGATGGGGCCTGCGCTCGCTAATGCCGGCCTGCATGACGTCAAGATGCTGCTGCAGGTGCACGACGAACTGGTGTTCGAATTGCCCGAAGGCGATGTCGCGGTCGCCAAGCCGGTCATCGAACACGTGATGGCAACCGCCGCCGAGCCCGCAGTCACGCTGTCGGTGCCGCTCGGCGTCGAGATCGGCACCGGCCCCAGCTGGGGCGCGGCGCATTAATGGAGGCGTAATGTACCGCGAACGGTTGCAATTGTGGGTGCGCGAGGCGCTCGCCGAGTTGGGTGGCGCCGCCTCGGTCAACGATGTCGCGCGTCAGATTTGGCTAAATCATGAAGCTGACCTTAGAAACGAAGGTGAGCATTTCTATTCTTGGCAGTATGATATTCGCTGGGCAGCTCAAAAGCTCCGCGAAACTGGTAAGGCAGGTCTGCGCAAGCAAGGGTCCAAGAGCATTTGGTATTTGAAGCAATGAAGGCTCTCTATCGAATTAGTAAAGGCGCTGCGCATTGAGCCAGGCTGAGGCCGCGCCGTCCGACGATATCGCCGCGCTGGCCAAGGGAGGGCGGACCAATGTGTTCGGCTTCGGGCTGCGGCTGCTGGCCCGCGTGCCCTTTCTGTTTGTGGCGGGACGGCTTTACGGTCCCGAGACTGTCGGCAAGTTCGCGCTGGCGGTGGTCGCGGTCGAGCTCGCCGCGCTGGTCGCCACGCTCGGCATGAAGCGCGGCCTTGCGCAGGCGCTGTCGACGACGGACCGCCCGCATGCGCATGTCGCCTGGGATGCCCTCGCGGTCGGGTTGTTCGCGTCGATTGCCGCCAGCGCGCTGCTGTTCGCCTTTCCGCAGATCATGTACCGCGCCGCGCCGCCGCAGGGTGTCGCGCACTGGCTGCCCGCAATCATCGTTGCGATTGCGTGGTCGGACATCAGCCTCGCCGCGCTCGCCTATCGCCGCGATCTGCGCGCGACCGTCACCGCACGCGCGATCATCGAACCCTGGACGATCAGCATCTCCGCAGTGCCCTTATGGTATGTCAGCCCGCGCGACGGGCTCGAGATTGCCTATATGCTGTCGATGATCGCGGCGGTGGTGGCCTCGCTGATCCCGTTCATGCGCAGCTATGGCGTGCCGATCGGCTGGAAGCCGCGGCTGGGAACGATCCTTGGCCTCGCCTGGGCGAATGTGCCGCTTGCGGGGGCCGATGCGATCGAATGGGCAACGCGCAACATCGATCGCTTCATTCTGGGCCAGTTGTTCCCGCCAGCGATCGTCGGCATTTATTATATGGCGCAGCAGATCGCATCGCTGCCTGGGCGGCTCAAGACCAGCTTCGATCCGATCCTCGGCCCAGTAATCACGCAGAGCCTTGCGGCCGGCGATCGTGCCGCCGTCGCGGCGCAGGTCCGGCAGGTCGGGTTCTGGATCATCGCCGCGCAAGGGTGTCTGGCGCTGATGGGCACGATTCCCGGCAAAGCCGTGATGGGCACGATCGGCCCGCAATTTGTTTATGGCACGGCGGCGCTGGCGTTTCTGCTCGCCGCCGAAGTGCTCGCCGCGACCGGCTCGACCTGCGAAAGCGCGCTTGTCTATGTCGCGCGGCACTGGAACCTGCTGATTTCCGGCGTGATGCTGGCAGTGCAGATCGCGCTCAGCTTTGGCCTGATCTTCCTGATGCGCGACTGGGGCTGGCCCGACAATTATCAGGCGGCAGGTCCGGCGATCGCGCTGATGGCGTCGCTCGGCATGACTTCGCTGGTCAAGGCGTGGCTGCTGCGGCGGCTGCTGGGGGCGCCTGTTTCGGGCTGGCGCTGGCAATTGGCGGTTGCGGCAGGGACGGCGATTGTGCTGGGCGGCGGCTTCACGCTGTTGCCGCACCGCTTCGAATGGACGCAATTGGTGATCGGCTTGCCAGTGATTGCGGCCAGCTATCTGTTCGTGATCTGGCGCGTCGCGTTCAAGGCCGAAGACCGCGCGCTGTTCAAGCGGATGCCGACGCCCGCCGCCTAGTGCCGGAAATGGCGCATGCCGGTAAACAGCATTGCCAGCCCGGCTTCGTCGGCCGCGGCGATCACCTCTTCGTCGCGGATCGAGCCGCCGGGCTGGATGACGCACGTCGCACCCGCCTCGACCGCTGCCAACAGCCCGTCGGCGAAGGGGAAGAAGGCGTCGGACGCCACTGCCGAGCCGACCGTGCGCGGCGTCGCCCAACCCGCCTTGTCGGCAGCGTCGCGCGCTTTCCATGCCGCAATCCGCGCCGATTCGAGCCGGTTCATCTGCCCCGCGCCGATGCCTGCCGTTGCACCATCCTTGGCATAGACGATGGCGTTCGACTTGACGTGCTTGGCGACCGTCCAGGCGAACAGCGCGTCGCGCAGCTCCCGATCGGTCGGCGCGCGCTTGGTCACCAGCTTGAGGTCGTCGGCTTGCACCGCGCCATTGTCGCGGCTCTGCACCAGCCAGCCGCCGGTAATCGCGCGCACTTCGAGCCCCGGACGCGTCGGCTCAGGCAAGTCACCGCTCAGCAGCAGCCGCAGATTTTTCTTGGCAGCAAAGATCGCCAGCGCATCGGCATCGGCACCCGGCGCCACCACGACTTCGGTGAAGATGCCGCTGATCGCTTCCGCCGTCGCGCGGTCGAGCGCGCGATTGACTGCGATGATGCCGCCGAAGGCCGACACGCTGTCGCATGCCAGCGCATCGGCATAGGCGGCGGCGATCGTGGGCGCCGTTGCCACGCCGCACGGATTGGCGTGCTTGACGATCACGCAGGTCGGATCGGCATGCTTGAATTCGCTGACCAGCGCGAGCGCGGCGTCGGCGTCGTTATAGTTATTGTAGCTGAGTTCCTTGCCCTGCACTTGCCGCGCATCACCGATCCCGCGCGCGGCCGGGCCACGGTGGTGGTAGAAAGCGGCATGCTGGTGCGGATTTTCGCCGTAGCGCAGCGCCACCGGGCGTTCGAGGATGAACGGCAGTGTGGCGGGGAAGCGCTCGCCCTGATCGGCGAAGGCGAACCAACTCGCGATCATGGCGTCATAAGTTGCGGTCGCGGCAAACGCTTTGGCTGCGAGCATCTTGCGGTCGTCGAGCGTCGTCTCGCCGCTCATCACCAGCGCGTAGTCGGCCGGATCGGTGACGACCGCGACATAAGCGTGGTTCTTCGCCGCCGATCGCACCATCGACGGCCCGCCGATGTCGATATTCTCGATCACCTCGTCGCGCGCGGCGCCCTTCGCCACGGTCGCCTCGAACGGATAAAGATTGACCACGACCAGATCGATCGGGCCGATATCATGCTCGGCCATCGCTGCGGCATGCGCCGGATCGTCGCGCACCGCGAGCAGGCCGCCATGGACCTTGGGGTGGAGCGTCTTGACCCGCCCGTCCATCATTTCAGGGAATTGCGTAAGCTCGCTGATGTCGCGCACGGCGAGCCCGGCATCGCGCAGTGCCTTTGCCGTGCCGCCAGTCGAGACGAGTTCGACGCCCTGCTTCGCCAGTGCCTGCCCGAGTTCGACGATCCCGGTCTTGTCGGAAACCGACAGCAGCGCGCGGGTGATCTTGATGCGGGTCATGAACGGCTCCGGGAAAGCGATGGCGCTCCCTGCCCGCTCACCGGGCGCGCTTCAAGACCCAGCTGACGCTCGCGCCGCCAGCGGGCGCGTCGCCGGTGATGACGAGCTGCTTGGTCGGCTGCGGCACGCCGTCACCGTCGATCCACAGGCTGTCGTCGATCGTGAGCATGCCGCCGCGGCAGCGGAATTGCCACAGCGCGCCGCCGGGCACGCGCAGCAGCGCCGCCATTCCGTCCGATGTCGGCGTCGCCTCGACCCCGACGCCGAGGTGGAAGCGAACGGCAAAGGGCGTGTCGGCGCGGCGCGGCTTGCGCCCGCTCGGCAACAGCATGTCGTCACCGCGCAGATCGCGGCCGTCGCTGGTCAGCACCAGCTGGCGGCGGTGGACGAAGCCGAAACGCCGCGCATAGCCGTCGTGGCTCGCTTCGATCCGGCTCGACGTTTCGCTTTCCTGGCGGCTGAGCTCGACTTCACTCACTCCCTTGCCGAGCGTGCCGTCGGCATGAATCGCAGTCGAATTGCTGTCGCCGACGACCAAAGTCGAATGCGCCGCGGTGGTGCGAAGCCCCTCGGCAAGCTTGGCGGGCAGCTTGGCGACGACCGCGCGCGCGCCGCCGCAATTGACGATCAGCCGCTGCGGCCCGTCCGAGAATTCGAAGGCAAGCGTCGAGCCGCAGCCGCCTTCGATCAGCCGCGCGACCGGCGGTGGGGCGGCATCCATGATCAGTACGCTGGTACCCGCACTGATCCGCTGATAGCCCCATTCGCGCGCCTGACGCAGCGGGCGGGTCCGCACGCCCGATGCCTCGATAACGGCAGCGATCATGTCAGCAGTGAGCGGCCCGCCGCCTTGCCAGCTCGACAGGGCGCGGTCGCCGTGCATCAGCCCCAGCAGCGCCGGGACCAGTTTCGCCAGCGTGTCGGCGATGAACGCCGGCTGCTCGATCCGCCGCGCGGCATAGCCTTCGCGCAAGGTGGTCAGCAGCGCGATCAGGTCGAGCTGGGCAATGCCCGACCGCTGGACACTGCCACCATCGGCGAAGACCGATGCCGCCAGCGCGCGCTGCAAGCCCGCTTCGCCGCCCTTCTGGCGCGGCTCGCCACCCGCCATCATCAGCCCGGCCATCGTCACGCCGCACCAGCCCGCGACCCGACCAGTGCCCGGCGGCAGTTTCTCAACCGCGCGATCGAGATGACGCGCGCCACGCGCCATCGCGTTGAGCACGGCCGAGCGATAGACGAGATCGGCGCTCGACAGGATCAGCGGCGCATGCGCCGACCAGAACATGATCCGTCGCCCGAGCAGATCGGCGCGCCACGCCGGCACCGAAACATGTTCGCCGTGCTGGGCGAGCCAGGCGCGCATCAGCGCTTCGGCGATCGGCGCCCCGCGCGCTCGCGTCGCCACGCTCGACAAGTCGCGCAGCCACGCAAAGCTGTGAAGATACTCCGCCATCGCCGGAGACGCATCGAGCCGGGCGAAGTCGATCGCGGCGAGGGGCAGCAACTCGCCGCGCAAATCGACCCAGCCCTCTAGCAGCGCCGCGCCGCGCGAAACATCGCCGAAAATCGGATCGTCGGGCACCGCGACCAGCTTGAGCGGGTGCCGACCGTTCAGCCGCATCCCGTGGATCGGCGTGCGCCACGCCAGCCGGTTGAAGCGCTCGGCCAGCCGCTCGGCGAGCGACAGCCCCTTGTCGCCGCCTTGCCGGATCAGGCGGCGGCCCTGCTCGATCGTATCGCCGAGCGTGTCGCGGGGATCGTGATCGGCCACTATCCCCTCAATGCGGCGATGTTGGCGGCATAATGGTCTGCCCCGCCGCGGAACACGGCGGTGCCCGCGACCAGCGCATCGGCACCGGCGTCGATACAGGCCTTTGCGGTCGCCGGATCGACGCCGCCATCGACTTCAAGGTCGATCGGCTTGCCGAGCTTGTCGATCATCGTCCGGATTGCCGCGATCTTGCGCAGCTGCGACGTGATGAAGCTCTGCCCGCCGAAACCGGGGTTGACGCTCATCACCAGCACCAGATCGACTTCCTCGAGCACATAGTCGAGCATCTTGGCGGGCGTCGCCGGATTGAGCACCACGCCGGCGCGCTTGTCGAGCGCCTTGATCCGCTGAAGCGTGCGGTGAAGATGGGGGCCTGCTTCCGGGTGCACAGTGATCGTGTCGGCGCCCGCCTCGGCAAAGGCATCGAGCAACGGATCGACCGGCGAGATCATCAGATGCACGTCGAACGGCTTGGCCGTGTGAGGGCGTAGCGCCTTGATCACGGCAGGGCCGATCGTGATGTTGGGCACGAAATGGCCGTCCATCACGTCGACATGGATCCAGTCGGCGCCGGCAGCATCGACGGCGCGCACTTCCTCCCCCAGCCGGGCGAAATCGGCGGACAGAATCGACGGCGCGATGCGGACGGGGCGAACAGACTGTTGCATGGCCGATTCTGTAGCACGCCCGACTCTGCCCGCAAGCCGGTTGGTCAGCCGATCCGCATCATTCGTGCGATGAAAAAACCGTCGCAGCCGCCGTCACCGGCAAGCGTCCCTGGCAGCGTCCGCAGCCAGCCCTGCGGCGCCGCGACGACGCCCGTCGGCAGCTCGTCGGGCAGCACGCGGTCGATCGCATAATCGAGCCGCGTCGACAGGAAGCGGCCGATCTGCTCCTCGCCTTCCTCGGGCTCGAGCGAACAGGTCGCATAGACGAGGTAACCGCCGGGCCGCACCCAGTCGGCCGCGCGTGCGAGCAGCCGTTCCTGCAGCGCGGCCATTTCGGCGATCAACGGCGCGCGCACGCGGTGGAGCACATCGGGGTGGCGGCGGAAAATGCCGGTCGCGCTGCACGGCGCGTCGAGCAACAGCGCATCCGCAGCAACAGCGGGCGCCCAGTCGAGTGCATCCGTCGTCACCACGTCCGCCGACAGCCCGGTGCGCGCCAGGTTTTCGCGAAGTCGCGCCACGCGACTTTGGGCAATGTCGATTGCTGTGACCTGCCACCCGGCGGCAGCGAGCTGGAGCGTCTTGCCGCCCGGCGCCGCGCACAGGTCGATCACGCTGCCCTGGCCCATCGCCGCCGGTCGTCCGATCAGCCGCGCGAGCAGCGAGGCGGCCAGATCCTGCACCCACCAGCGCCCCTCGCCAAAGCCTTCGATATCGGGGACGGCACCGCGCTCGGCGAGGCGGAGATGGCCCGGCATCAGGCTGACGCCGCCGAGCGCCGCCGCCATTGCATCGGTCTCGCCCGCATCGGCAAGCGTCAAGTCGAGCGCGGGCGGCTTTGCAAGCGCGCGCGCCGCATGGTCGAGCATCGCCGTACCCCAGGCCTGCTGCCAGCGTTCGGCGGTCGCGGGCGGCAGCGACGGCAGTTCAGGCAACGCCGCGCCTTGCCGCATCAGCGTACCGAACACGCCGTGGACCAGCTTCCGCGGTCCGCCGTCCACCAGCGGCAGCACCGTCGAGATCGCCGCATGGCCGGGCGTGCCGAGCGCAAGCGCCTGCACGAGCGCGATCCGCAGCGCCATCCGCGCCTTGGCGTCATCGGGCAGCGGCTTGCGGGTCGCCGAATCGATCAGCGCGTCGAGATCGCCGAGCCGCCGCAGCACTTCCGCCACAATGGCATGAACCAGCGCGCGGTCGTCGGCGCGGGAAATGCCGCGCGTCGCCGCCGGCAGACCCGCCTCGAGCGGCTGGCCGCGCCGCAGCACGGCATCGAGCAGCTTCAGCGCCGCCAGCCGCGCCGCTACGCCCGCCCCCAGCCCGTCCTTTGGCCCCTCTTGCGCGTCGCTGTTGGAAATCCGATTTCTCCACTTGTCAAAGGAGCCAAGACGATGGGCCAGCGCCCCGACCATGTGAAGCCACCCGCGCATCTGTCACCCAGCCCGCCGCTGCCGCAGCCTGCGCCGACGAGCGACGAGCCCAAGGCGGACGATCCGCTCGGGCTCAATCCGGTGCGCTATGGCGATTGGGAACTCAAGGGCATCGCGATCGATTTCTAGACTGACGTCGGCTGCCGCCCATTAATGCTCGGCGCGCAAGGGGCGTGCGAGCAGCGCCCCGATTACCTCGCCGACCGGCGCCCCGCCAAGCAGCGCGCAGACCGCATCGACCACCGGCATCTCGACACGCGCATCGCGCGCGGCCGTTTGCAGCACCGGCGCAGTGAAGGCACCCTCGGCGACGCTGCGCTTCCCCGCCAGCAAGACTTGGGCGGATTGCCCCTGACCAATGCCAACCCCAAGCGCAAAATTGCGCGAACTGGTCGACGAGCAGGTCAGCACGAGATCGCCAAGGCCCGACAGCCCGGTCAGCGTCGCTGCTCGCGCGCCGCGCGCGAGGCCAAAGCGCGTCATCTCGGCAAAGCCACGCGCGATCAGCGCCGCCCGCGCATTCTGGCCCAGCCCGGCGCCTTCGACGACACCACAGGCAATCGCGAGGACGTTCTTGACCGCCCCGCCGATTTCAGCGCCGACGATATCATCGCTGAGGTAAGGGCGGAAGGCAGGTCCCGCCAATCGATCCCCGAGCTTGGCGCCCAGCATCGGGTCGCGGCAGGCGAGCGTGACCGCAGTCGGCAGCCCGCGCGCAACCTCATGCGCAAAGGTCGGGCCGGAAAGCACTGCGATCGGCGCCGCAGGAGCCACTTCCGCCGCGACTTCGCCGACGAGCAGCTTGGTACCCGCCTCGATCCCCTTGGCGCAAAGGATCAGCGGCTTATCGCCTACCATCGCTTCGGCCAGCACGTCGCGTACATGCTGTGCCGGGGCCACCACGAGCAGCGCATCACAATCGGCCAACGCACCGAGACTGGCAGTCGCACGGATCGCTGGCGATAGGCCAATGTCCGGCAGGAACAGCGGATTGATGTGATCGCGGTTGATCGCCGTCACCACGTCCTGTTCGCGTGCCCAGAGCGTTACCGGGCCGCCACGCGCCGCAACTTGCGCCAGCGCCGTGCCCCAGGCGCCGCCACCGATGACGCCGATCTTCACGCCTTCACGCCTGCGCCGCGCACGGCCTCGGCATCGGGATCGAGCGGCCAGCGTGGTCGCGCCGCCGTGTCGAGCGGGTCAGTGAAGCCCGCAGCAAAGCGCTCTGCACCGGCCCAGCCGATCATCGCGGCATTATCGGTGCACAGCCAAAGCGGTGGTGCGACGAAGCGCAGGTCATGCGCCGTCGCCAGGTCGGTGAGCGCGCCGCGTACCGCCTGATTGGCGGCAACCCCGCCCGCAACCACCAGTGCCGTCGCACCCCGGCTGCACGCGATCGCGGCCAATGTCCGGTCAACGAGGCAGTCGACGACGGCCGCCTGAAACGATGCCGCAATATCCTCGGTGCGATATTGCCCGCTGTCGGCCGCCCGTGCGACCGCGCTCTTCAGCCCGGCGAAGGAGAAGTGCGGCTCGGCCGACCCTTTCAGCGGACGCGGCAGCGGCACCGCCATGGCGTCACCCCCCAAGGCCGCGCGCTCGACCGCGGGCCCGCCGGGAAAGCCGAGGCCGAGCAATTTCGCGGTCTTGTCGAACGCTTCGCCTGCGGCATCATCGATCGTCGTCGCCAGCCGCCGGTATCGGCCAACGCCTTCGACGAACAGCAATTGGCAATGCCCGCCCGACACCAGCAGCAGCAGATAGGGAAAGGCAAGGTCGGGATCGGACAGCCGCGGGCTGAGCGCATGCCCTTCGAGGTGGTTCACCGCGACGAGCGGTTTGCCTGCCGCATGCGCCAGCGCTTTGCCCGTCACGAGGCCGACCATCACGCCGCCGATCAACCCCGGTCCGGCTGTTGCCGCCACCGCATCGATTTGCGGCAGCGTAACGCCTGCCTCGTCCAGTGCCGCCTCGACCAGCGGCATCAGCATTTCGACATGCGCGCGCGCGGCGATTTCAGGCACGACTCCGCCATAGGGCCGGTGCGCGGCCTCCTGCCCGGCGAGCTTGTGCGCCAGCACCTGACGCCCGGACGTGACGAGCGCCGCCGCTGTTTCATCGCAGCTTGATTCAAGGCCGAGGATCAGGGCCACGGCTTCCCTCTAGCCGGAAGGCGCGTTAGCACAAGGGCGATGACACGCTTTCGCCTTGGCACGCGCGGCTCGCCGCTCGCTCTCACTCAGGCGCGGATGGTCCGCGCCGCGCTCGCGACCGCCCATGACTGGGCCGAGAACGAGATCGAGATCGTCATCATCAAGACTACCGGCGACATCGTGCAGGACCGCGCGCTTGCTGAAATCGGCGGCAAGGCGCTGTGGACCAAGGAACTCGACCGGGCGCTGCTGGCCGGCGAAATCGACTGCGCGGTCCATTCGATGAAGGACGTCGAGACCATCCGGCCGGACGCGATCTCAATCGCGGCGATGCTGCCGCGCGCGGATGTGCGCGACCGGCTGATCGGCGCCGACTCGATCGAGGCGCTGCGCGAGGGAGCGGTGATCGGCACCAGCTCGCCACGGCGATCGGCGCAATTGCGTCGCCTGCGCCCCGACCTGCAGATCGTGCTGCTGCGCGGCAATGTCGACACGCGGCTGGCGAAAGTCGCCGCGGGAGAGATCGACGCGACCTTGCTGGCGGCGGCAGGGCTCGACCGGCTGGGCCGTCCGGAAGTGGGCGCGGCCATTTCGGTTGACGTCATGCTGCCCGCACCGGCGCAAGGCGCGGTTGGTATCGAGGCGCTTGCCGGGAGCGAGGCCGCTCGCGCGGTCGCCGCAATCGGCGACGCGGCCACCATGACCTGTGTCTTGGCCGAGCGCGCGCTGCTGGCGGCACTGACCGCCGATTGTCATTCGCCGCTGGCCGCGCTTGCGACCCTCGACGGCGACCAGATCACGCTGCGCGGCGAGTTATTCGCCAGCGATGGCAGCGCGCATGTGGCGGGCGACACAAGTGGCGCCGCCGCCGACGCCACCTTGCCCGCCGCGCTTGCGGCCACGCTGCTGGCCCGCGCGCCTGCCGAAGTGCGCGCGCTGTTCGGCGGGTGACGCGCCGCTTCGCGGTCCTGCGGCCCGAGCCCGGCAATGCGGCGACCTGTGCGCGACTGCGCGCGGGCGGGCATGATGCGATCGCGCTGTCGCTGTTCGAGATCGTAGGATTGCCCTGGACGCCGCCCGACCCAGCGGATTTCGACGCGCTGGTCCTGACCAGCGCCAATGCTGTCCGCGCTGCGGGTCCATCACTGGCGGCATTTATGCAGCTCCCCACTTTCGCCGTCGGAGCAGCGACCGCGCGGGCTGCGACTGCCGCCGGAATGACGCTTGCCGCTACCGGTGATGACGATGCCGAGGCACTGATTGCCGCCGCCGCGCGGGCCGGCGTGGCGCGCGCGCTTCACCTTGGCGGGCGAGAGACGCGAGTTGTCGCCACCGGTATCGTCGCGGCATCGATCGCCGTTTATGCTAGCGATCCACTCCCGGTCGACCACGCGGCATTGGCGGCGATCATCGGCGCGACGGCGCTGGTTCATTCACCCCGCGCGGCCGAGCGGTTGCGCGCGCTGGTCGATGAGCACGGGCTTGGTCGGGGCGCGATCGCGATTGCCGCGCTCAGCCCGGCAGTCGCCCAAGCTGCCGGGTCCGGCTGGGCGCGGGTCAGCATCGCCCGCCAGCCAAGCGATGCAGCGCTGATCGAAGCCGCGGTCGCCGCGAGCGATTGACCCACCGCACGCGCGCGCGGATAAGGAGCCATGACCGACGACCCGCCGCTCGCGCCTGCCCGGCATCGTACCGGCCTGCGCACGATCCTGCTGATCGTGCTGATCGCCTTTGCAACCGGCATTGCCGCAACTGCATTGTTCCTGCGCCAGTATCGGATGTGGCAGCCGACGGCCACGCAAATGCCGGTGGCGAATGTGGAATCGGCAACCGCCGCGCCGAGCGTGCCGTTCATGCCGCCGCCCGAAGTCGGCCCCGGTGCGCCGACCGCCGACGACCGGATTGTCGCGATGCGGATGGCGACGCTCGCGGCTCAGCTCGCCGCCCTCGAAGCGCGCGCCAATAGCATCGACCGCGATTCGCGCGGCGCCGCGGCCAATGCCGGCCGGGCCGAGGCAATGCTGACGGTGTTCGCCGCGCGGCGCGCACTCGATCGCGGGCTGGCGCTCGGTTATGTCGAAGGCCTGCTCCGGACGCGCTTCGCCACTAGCCAGCCGCGCGAAGTCGCCGCGATCGTCGCTGCGAGCCAGGCGCCGGTGACGATCGCCGATTTGCGGATCGGGCTCGATGCGATCGCGCCCGATCTGGCGACCGGCACGACCAAGGATGGCTGGTGGGCCGGTTTCCAGCGCGAGCTGTCGGGGTTGATCGTGCTTCACCGCGACAATCTGCCGTCGCCGCGCCCCGCCGACCGGCTCGCGCGCGCGCGCCAGAGTCTTGAGGCTGGGCAGGTCGAGGCCGCGCTGCTCGAAGTGTCGCGCCTGCCGGGGGCATCGACCGCGATGGCTTGGACTGCCGCGGCCCGGCGCTACATCGACGCGCGCCACGCGCTCGATACGCTCGAAGCGGCAGCGTTGCAGGGCACGGGCGCCGCGCCCGCCATTGCCGCACCAGCACCCGTGCCGAGCCCGACTCCGGCCCCGGCTGGCGCCACCCCCAACGGCACTGCGCCGCGCTAACGACCGACGCGGTCGATCAGCGTCATGGCACCGGCGGGTGCGCGAACCTTGGCGCCGTTGATGAAGAAAACGAATGTATCGCGCGGAGTCGGCGCGGGCGCCCCGGTCTCCACATAGGGCAGGCCCGAAGGTTGCCCGCCGCTCGCCCAGATCTGCGCGGCAGAAGCCCAGCGATCGAGCGCCTCGTCATCATAGCCGGTCAGAACCGCCTCCTGCGCATTTTCGAGCCGGACATAGACGAAATCAGCGGTCACATCGGCAATCGCGGGATAATCAGCCGAATCGGCGAACACGATTGCCACACCGGCGGCGCGGGCAAGTGTAATGAACTCGGGGCAAGCAAAGCTTTCGTGGCGCACTTGGACCGCGTGACGCAGCGCGACACCCGCATGGCTTGCAGGCAGCAGCTTCAGGAACGCGCCGAAATCATCGGCATCGAATTTCTTGGTCGCCATGAATTGCCACAGGATCGGCCCGAGCCGGTCGCCGAGCTCGACGATACCCTGCCCCACGAAGCGCTCGATCGATTCGCCAGCCTCGGCCAGCACCTTGCGGTTAGTGCAGAAGCGCGAGGCCTTGACCGTAAACACGAAGCCATCGGGAACCGCCTTGGCCCAGCTGGCGAAGGTCGCGGGCTTTTGTGAACTGTAATAGGTGCCTTGATCTCGATCGCGGTCAGCTTCGACGCGGCATAATCGAGCTCGCGCTTGTGCGGCGTGCCGGGCGGATAGAAGACCCCGCGCCACGGCTCATAGGTCCAGCCGCCGATACCGACGCGAATCAGGGAGTTGGTCATCTCGCGAGAGTAGCGGAGCGGCGGGAGGTGCGCTTCCCGTTTCTGACGAGAAAAGCGTCGCGGCGAAGGCGCACTGTCAACCGTGGCCAGACGACGTCGACCGAGCCGCCGCATGATCGACCTTAGCTGCGCTAAATTTCGTGCCGCGGCTGGAGCGGGCGAAGGGATTCGAACCCTCGACCCCGACCTTGGCAAGGTCGTGCTCTACCCCTGAGCTACGCCCGCTCTGGCGCCTGACGTCCTGCGCTTGCAGGACCCGGGTAAGGCGGCGGCTGTTAGCACCCGATTCCCGTACCCGCAAGCCCCGGCGTTGCTTTTGCAAAAAGCCTTGGCTTCATCGCCCGAGCGCCCACATAAGGGCGTGGAACGAACTGCCGAACGGGCTTTGGGAGCGAGAAATTGGCTAGTCTGGGGATGAGCACCGCCGAACGCGACGCGGTCGCCGCCTTCCGCCGCGACGTTGTCGAGCCGTCGATGACGAAGCTCGTCATCATTGATTTCTGGGCCGAATGGTGCGGGCCGTGCAAGGCACTGACACCGGTGCTGGAAAAGGTCGCGGCGGCCTATGCCGACAAGGGCGTGGTGCTCGCCAAGATCGACACCGACAAGAACCAGTTCATCGCCGCGCAATTCCAGATCCGCTCGATCCCGACAGTCTATGCGATGTTCCAGGGTCAGCTGGTCGCCGACCTGACGCCCGCGCGCACCGAATCGGCGCTGAAGACGATGCTCGACCAGATTCTGCGCCAGTTGCCGGTCGAAAGCGATGCGGCGTCGGCCGAAGCCGAGATCGAGCCGCTGATCGCGATGGGCGAACAAGTGCTGGCCGACGGCGACGGCGCGCGCGCGGCGGGCATTTTCCGGCAACTGGCCGAGATGGCGCCCGATCATACCGCGGTCCACGCCGGCCTGATTCGTGCGCTGGTGGCGGCGGGTAACCTCGACGAAGCCAATGCGCACGCCGCGGCGCTGCCGCCTGAACTTGCCAAACTGCCGGAAATCGAGCGCGCCCGCGCCGCGCTGGCGCTGGCCCGGGACGCCAAGCCGGTCGATGATCTGGCCGGGCTCGCTGCCGAAGTCGCCGCCAATCCCGAGGACCACGCAAAGCGCTTTGCACTTGCCGGCGGCCAGATGGCGGCGGGCGACCGCGATGCGGCCGCCGCGACATTGCTGGCGATGATCGCCGACGATCGCAGCTGGAATGAAGGCGCAGCCAAGGCGCAGCTGCTGAAGCTGTTCGAAGTCGTCGGCCTCGAAGATCCCTGGGTCTCGGCCCAGCGGCGCAAATTGTCGGCGATCCTGTTCGGATGAGCGACGCGCGCGCCACCACGCGGCTGTCGGTGTTTCCGCTCGCGGGCGCGCTGCTGTTCCCGCGCATGCACTTGCCGCTTCACCTGTTCGAACCGCGCTACCGCGCGATGATCAGCGATGCGCTCGTGCGCGACCGCCGGATCGGCATGATCCAGCCGCGCGGCGATGGCGCGCACCCGACGCTGTTCAAGATCGGCTGCGTCGGCAAGATCGCGCAGTTCGAAGCGCTCGATGACGGCCGCTACAATGTCGTGCTCGAAGGGCTGTCGCTGTTCCGGATCGTCCGTGAACTCGACGTCACGACCGCCTTCCGGCAAGTCGAGGCCGAATTGCTGCCGGTCGCCGCCGAGCCCGAAGTGCTGTCGAGCGCCAGCCGGTCATCGCTCGAGAGCGAATCGCGCCGCTTTGCCGACAGTCAGGGCTATGCGGTCGATTGGGATGCAGTCGCCCGGCTCGATGACGAATCGCTGGTGAATGGCGTCGCCCAGATCGCACCGTTCGACGTGGCGGCAAAACAGGCGCTGCTCGAATCGCCTTGTCTTGAGGATCGCGCCGAGCTGCTCGTTCAACTGATGCAGTTCTTCGGCCGCCACGACGGCGAGGATTCGGTGACGCTGCAGTGAGCGCGCCGGCGAACGTGGCCGGGGGCATTGATCCGTGGCTGCTCGAGCGGCTCGTGTGCCCGCTGACGCGCACGCCGCTCCGCTTTGATGCGGATGCCGGCGAACTGATCAGCGATGCCGCCGGACTTGCCTATCCGATCCGCGACGGCGTCCCGGTGATGCTGGTGGAGGAAGCGCGGCGGCTAGGCCGGGAAACCCTGTAGCAATTTCGGCAGGTCGCCGCTTTCGCCGCGGGCCTCGGCCATGAAGCGCGCCTTGAGCGGCGGCAGTGCCTGTACCGCGCTCAGCCCGATACGGCGCACTGCGCTCGCGGTCTTGCCGGGGACCGAGAATATCCGGTTGAGCGTGTCGGTCGCGACCGCCACCGACAGCGTGTCGAACCCGCGCCAGCGCTCATAGCGAGGGAGCAGCGCCGGGTCGCCGAGATCGAGTCCCAACCGCTTGCCGTCGACGAGCACTTCGGTGAGCGTCGCGACATCGCGCAGACCCAGATTGAGGCCCTGCCCCGCGATCGGATGGATGCCGTGGCCCGCATCGCCGACCAGCGCGAGCCGCTCCGCCGTCACCTTGGCCGCATGATGGAAGCCGAGCGGATAGGTGGATCGCGGTGCGAGATTGCTCAGGCGCCCGAGGAAACCCCCCATGCCCTTCTCGGCTTCGGCCAGGAACGCGCGATCCGAAATCTTGAGCATGCCGGCCGCATCGGCGGCGCTGACGGTCCACACCAGCGCCGAGCGATGCCGCCCCTCAACATCGTTGAGCGGCAGAATCGCGAACGGCCCGGCGGGGTAGAAAATCTCGAACGCGCAATTCTCATGGCTGTGTTCATGATCGAACGCCGTGATGATGGCATTGTGATTGTATGACCAGCGCGCGATCTTGATGCCTGCGGCCTCCCGCGTCGGCGAATTGCGGCCCTCAGCTGCGATCAGCAGCGGCGCGCGGACCGTCGAGCCGTCGCTGAGCGTTGCGGTGACCCCCGCCGCGCCGCGATCGACCGACGTGGCGCGGGTCAGCATCCTGAGGTTAATGCCGGCAGCCGCCTGCGCCGCTTCGTTGAGCACAATCCGCAGCGCGCGGTTTTCATACATCACGCCGAGCGCGCCATCATCAGCGTCGGGTTCGAAATCAAGCGCGCCGGGTTCGAGCCCGTCGCTCACCCGAATCGAAGCGATCGGGCAACCCAGCCCTTCGAGCCGCCCACCCAATCCGATCGCGGCAAGCATCCGCCCGCTCGCACTCGCGATCGCCGAAGCGCGGCCATCGAAGCCGGGCGACAGTGTCACAGCCGGGTCGGCGGGGTCGACGACGATGCTGGTCAGGCCATGCGCATCGAGCGCGAGCGCGAGCGTGCAACCGACGAGGCCGCCGCCGAGAATGAGGACATCTGCTTGTTCCATGGTCATGCTTTAGGGGCTGGCGGCGGTGCTGCCAACGGCTGCTTGACGCGGGACTCGGCAAGAGCGATGGTCCTCGACCGGAACATCCAGAGCATTTTTGGGGAACGAAGATGGCGAGCGCGCATCCGCCGCTTTGGCGCGAAACCGTACGGCATGGCGCGCGGCGCAGCGGGGCGTTGATCGGCGCGTTGCTGATCACCCTAATTGCCGCCGCGCTGGCGCTGGCGCTGGCGAGCTATCACCCCGCCGACCCCTCGCTGTCGACGGCGGCTGGCGGACCGGCCGCCAACCTGCTCGGCGTCCCCGGCGCCGTCGTCGCTGATGCGGTGCTGGCGCTGCTGGGCTGGCCGGCGGCGCTGCTCGTCCCTTTCATCTTTCTGTTCGCGACCCGATTGTGGCGTGATGTGCCCGTCGGTGCTTGGCGGCGGATGTCGGCCAAGGCCGTGGTCGGTATCGTTCTGATCGGCACGGCCTTCGCGCTGCTCAGCGTTGGCGCGGTCAGCACCCTGCCGGCGGGTTTCGGCGGCGCAGTGGGCCTTGCGATCGGCGGGCTGGCCCAATGGGGGATCGGACAGCTCGGCGATCCGGCGGCAATCCTGTGGACGACACGCGGGGTCGCGGCGCTGGCGGCGCTCGGCGGTGTGATCGTCTATGCGTTCGGTTTCGAGATCGAGTCAGGCAGCAGCAACTGGAAATTGGCGCTGCCGAGCTGGCCCGCGCGTCCCGCTGACGCAACGACGGATGAAACCGATATTGCCGAACCTGCGCCGCCCAAGCCCGCGCCGCGCCCGCTCGCATCGGCCGATCCCCGGCCCGCACCGGTAATCGCCGAGCGCCCGGCCAAGCCAGCCGCTGCCCCCGCCAAGCCGCCGCGTCAGGCTTCGTTCGATCTCGGCGACGCGAGCAGCCTGCCGTCGGTCGAATTGCTCAAACCCGCGCCGCCGACGCCCGGCACCGCGATCGACAAGGTGTCGCTCGAGCGCAACGCGCGCCTCCTCGAATCAGTGCTCGACGATTTCCACGTCAAGGGATCGATCGTGAACGTCCGCCCCGGCCCGGTGGTGACGATGTACGAACTCGAACCTGCAAGCGGCATCAAGGCGAGCCGGGTGATCCAGCTTGCCGACGATATCGCACGCAACATGTCGGCGGTGTCGGCGCGCGTCGCGACGATCCCGGGGCGCACCGTGATCGGCATCGAATTACCCAACGCCCGGCGCGAGATGGTGTCATTGCGCGAGCTGATCGAATCGCTCGATGATCAGCCGGGGTCGCTGCCGATCATTCTCGGCAAGAATATCGCGGGCGACGCCGTGATCGCCGATCTTGCGCCGATGCCGCACCTGCTCGTCGCAGGCACCACCGGCTCGGGCAAGTCGGTGGGGCTCAACTGCATGATCCTGTCGCTGCTCTACCGGCTGCGCCCCGACCAGTGCCGGATGATCATGATCGACCCGAAGATGCTCGAACTGAGCATGTACGACGACATCCCGCACCTGCTCTCCCCCGTCGTCACCGATCCCGCCAAGGCCGTGCGAGCGCTCAAATGGGCGGTCGAGCAGATGGAGGACCGCTATCGGCAGATGTCGTCGGTCGGCGTGCGCAGTCTGGCGAGCTTCAATGACAAGGTGCGCGCGGCCAAGGCCAAGGGCCAGTCGCTCGGGCGGCGAGTACAGTGCGGCTATACCGACACAGGCCAGCCGATCTACGAAGAGGAAACACTCGACTATCAGGTGCTGCCGCAGATCGTCGTGATCGTCGACGAACTCGCCGACCTGATGATGACGGCGGGCAAGGAAGTCGAATTCCTGATTCAGCGGCTCGCGCAGAAAGCGCGCGCGGCCGGCATCCACCTGATCATGGCAACGCAGCGCCCCTCGGTCGACGTCATCACCGGCGTGATCAAGGCGAACCTGCCGACACGGATCAGTTTCCACGTCACGTCGAAAATCGATTCGCGCACGATCCTGGGCGAACAGGGCGCCGAACAGCTGCTCGGCAAGGGCGACATGCTCTATATGCCCGGCGGCAAGGGCATCGTGCGCGTCCACGGCCCGTTCGTGAGCGACGACGAGGTCCGTGCGGTCGCCGATCACTGGCGGGGGCAAGGCCGCCCCGACTATATCCAGTCGGTGACCGAGGAGCCCGAGGAAAGCTTCGCGCTCGACGGCGCGCCTGACGGCGAGGACAGCCCCGAGGACCAGCAATATCGCGCCGCCGTCCAGCTTGTCGTCGAGAGCCAGAAGGCATCGACGTCATGGCTGCAGCGCCAGATGCGCATCGGCTATAACAGCGCCGCGCGGCTGATCGAGCGGATGGAAAAGGACGGCATTGTCGGCAAGCCCGACCATGTCGGCCGTCGCGAAGTGCTGCGCGACCGCGACGGCAACCCGATCTGATCTGCGCAGCCCCGCCTGCGCGGGTTCACGACCGGTTCAATCGTCCCCATCTAGCGGAGGCGTCTGAACTTTGCTGGAGATCCGGTTTGCGTAGCCCTGTCATGATTGCCCTGCTCGCCGCGCCTCTGGTGGCAGCGGCCCCGATCGACGGCCTGCCGCTCGTCAAGGCGCATCTGGCCGCGGTCGACACGATGACTGCCGATTTTGTGCAGACCGACCGGGCCGGCAAGAGCGTCACTGGCGTGCTGACGCTCAAAAAGCCCGGCAAGATTCGCTTCCAATATGAAAAGGGCGTGCCGATCCTTGTCGTCGCCGACGGCAAGTCTTTGTGGTTCCTTGACTATCAGGTCGGCCAAAAACAGCGTTGGCCGATCGCCAATGCCCCGCTGGGCGTGCTGCTCGACCCGTCGAAGGATGCGACGCGCTACGCCAAGGTGGTCCCTGGCGTCGATCCGCGCGTCCTGTCGGTCGAAGCGAATGATCCGCGCCACCCCGAATATGGCAAGATCACGATGATTTTTGCCCGCAACGGCAGCGCGCCCGGCGGGCTGATGCTGCAGGGCTGGGTGGCGCTCGATGCGCAAAACAACCGGACGATGGTTCGGCTGAGCAATCAGAAGTTCAATGTCGCGGTCGCCGACAACGCGTTCCGCTTCAACGATCCGCAGCGCAACGTTCGCAGGAATTAATCTGGCCTCCTCGTCCGTTCATATTGGCGACAGCTTTGCTTCGCTAAAACAGTAACTGCGAACGGCGCATCGGGTTTTCCCCCTGTTACCCTCACACGCCGTTCTGCCTGCGTGACGAACGCGAGGTCGGCCCTCGTTCCATGCCCCCGGAGCGAGGGCCTTTCCCTGTCAGGCAACGGGCCCTACATCGCGCCATGGCCGATACGATCCGCATCGCTTCCTGGAACATCAACTCGGTGCGCTTCCGCATCGCGATCGTCGAACATTTCCTGCGTACCGCGGCGCCTGACATCCTCTGTCTTCAGGAAACCAAGACGATCGACGGCGAGTTTCCGGTCGCTGCCTTTCACGCGCTCGGCTATCGCCACATCGTGCTGCACGGCCAGCGGATGCATCACGGCGTCGCGATCGTCTCGAAGCTACCGCTGGTCGAGGACGACCGTTTCGATTGGCAAGCGAATCAGGAAGCACGCCACATCGGCGTGCGATTGCCGAACGGGCTGCGGCTCGAAAATGTCTATGTGCCCGCTGGCGGCGATATCCCGGATCGCGAAGCCAATCCCAAGTTCGGCCAGAAGCTCGACTTTATCGAGCGGATGACGCGCTGGTCCGAAGGATTGAGCGGCCCGACCCTGCTGGTCGGCGACTTCAACATCGCCCCGCTCGAATCGGACGTATGGAATCACAAGGCACTGCTCGACGTCGTCAGCCACACGCCCGTCGAAGTCGAAGCGCTCGAAGGGTTGCAGGCGTCGAATGACTGGGTCGATCTTGGCCGCCGGTTCGTGCCCGCGCCCGAGCGGCTCTATACTTGGTGGAGCTACCGCGCGAAGGACTGGCTCGCCTCGGATCGCGGGCGGCGGCTCGACCATATGTGGGCCAGCCCCGACGTCGCCAAAGTGGCGATACGGCACGAGGTGTTCGAGGATTGTCGAAGCTGGATCAAACCGTCGGATCACATTCCGCTGATGACCGAGTTCGCGCTGTGAGCGATCGCGAGGCCGAACCCCGCCGCGTCGCGCGGGCAATCGATGCGCTGCGGCGCGGCTGGCCGGTTTTGCTCGAAACACGCGCGGGTCCGCTGGCGTTGCTACCGATCGAGACCGCCGACGCCAACCGGCTCGCGGCTTTCGATCCGGCCGGAGTCGCGCCGGTGCTGCTGTCGGCGGGGCGCGCGGCGACACTCAAGCTCGCCAATCAGCGCGCCGCCGCTGCGCCCGATTGCCCGGTGCTGGTCGAACGCGTGCCATGGCTCGATTTCGACGCGGCGACCGCGCTCGCCGATCCGCAGTTCGACTTGCGCACCCCGCTCAAAGGCCCGTTCCGCGCGATCGAGCTCGATGATCCCAATGGCGCACGCTGGGCGCTCAAGCTGGCGACGATCGCGGGGATGCTACCGGCCTTTTTCGTGATTCGCGGCGGCGATGCCGAGGTCCGCATCGGCCCCGACGACATCGCTGCGCATGAGGATGCGACGCGACTGGTGATCGCCGCACGCGCACGGCTGCCGGTGGCGGCGGCCGAATCGGCCGAGATCGTCGCGTTCCGGACGCCCGAAATGCCCGGCGAGCATATCGCGCTCCTGATCGGCAGTCCCGATGGCGCGCCGCCGCTGGTACGACTGCACAGCGAATGCCTGACCGGTGACGTGCTCGGCAGCCTGAAATGCGATTGCGGGCCGCAGCTTGACGCCGCGATCGCCGCGATCGCCGCGCATGGGTGGGGCATCCTGCTCTACTTGCGGCAGGAAGGGCGCGGGATCGGTCTGATCAACAAGCTGCGCGCCTATGCGCTGCAGGACCAAGGGTTCGACACCGTCGATGCCAATACCCGGCTCGGCTTCGCGGTCGATTCGCGTGATTTTCGCGTGGCGGCGCGGATGCTGGCGCTGCTGGGGCAACACCGTGTGCGGCTGCTCACCAACAATCCCGACAAGGTTGCGCAGCTCGAAGCCGCCGGGATCGCGGTGGCCGAACGCGTGCCGCATCGCCTGCCGGCCAATCCGCACAACGAACGTTATCTGGCGACCAAGCGCGACCGCACCGGCCACGAATTCTAGGCAAGCAGCCGCGCGACTGTCGTGAAATCATGCGCGATAGCTGTCACGCCGAGCGCACGCAGCGCGGCTTCATGGTCAGGTCCACAGTGATTGCCAGCGCAAAGCCCGATCACGAACGCGCCTGAGGCAACCGCGCCGGTCGCGCCGACCGGCGAATCCTCGATGATCGCGCAATCGGCGATCGGTACGCCGATGGCTTCGGCCGCGTGCCAGTAAAGGTCGGGCGCGGGCTTGCCGCGCGTGACATGCTCCTTGCCGCTATAGAGATGCTCGCCGAACGCCGCGCGCAGGCCGATATGGTCGAGGTGACGCGCGATCCAGCGCGTCGAGCTCGACGACGCGATTGCCCGTGGCAGCTCGGGTGGCAGTCTGTTGACGAAGGCAACCGCGCCGGCGACTTCATCAATCCCTTCACGCATGATTCGCGCATCTTCTTCGGCACGGGCGGCGGAGAAATTCTCGGGCAGCGGCCGGCCGATCCAGCGCTCGATCGCCGCGATGAAATTGGCGCCCGACAGGCCCATGAAGCGCGCCATCGCTTGTTCCGGCGTGGTCGGATAACCGGCAGCGGTCAGAAACTCGGCGACGTGGCGGTTGCCGACGAATTCGCTGTCGATCAGCACGCCGTCGAAGTCGAAAATGATGCCCTTGACCTTCATGCGCGCGCCCCAAACAGCGCCGTGCCAACCCGAACATGCGTGGCGCCAATCGTGACGGCGGTTTCGTAATCGCTCGACATCCCCATGCTGAGCTGGGGCAATCCGTGATCCCCCGCCAGCTTGGCGAGCAGCGCAAAATAAGGCGCGGGCTCCAGATCAGCCGGCGGCAGGCACATCAGCCCCGCGACCGGCAGCGCTGCGGTCCGCGCGGCGGCCAGCAATTCCGCCAGTCCGGCGGTCGGGACGCCGCCCTTTTGGGGTTCGTCGCCAATATTGACCTGGATGAAGCACGCGGGGCGACGCCCGGTCTTGTCCATGGCGCGCGCGATCGCCGTGACCAGCGACAGCCGGTCGACCGAATGGATCGCGTCGAACAGCGCGACTGCCTCATCGGCTTTGTTCGACTGAAGCTGGCCGATCAGATGGAGCCCGATATCGGGACTCGCATCGCGCAGCGCAGGCCATTTCGCTTGCGCTTCCTGAACGCGGTTCTCGCCGAAAACCCGGTGACCGGCGGCGATCAGCGGCATGATCGCGTCTGCGGATTGCGTTTTCGACACCGCGATCAGCGCGATTTCTGACGGGTCGCGGCTTGCCAGCCGGGCAGCGGCGGCAATGCGGGCCTGGACAGCGGCCAGTCGATCAGCGGGTTCCGGGGATTGCATCGGCGCTGCTATAGGCAGCGTCGTGCGCCGCCACCACCCCGCTTGCCCGACTTTATGGCTGATGACCGATGAGCGGCAGGGCGATGGGCTGTGGCAAGCGCTCGAGCGATTGCCGCGCGGCGCGGGTGTGATCTTCCGCCATTATTCGCGACCGCTCGCTGAGCGCAGGGCGCTGTTTGCTGCCATTGCGCGAGTCTGTCGGCGGCGCGGGCTGGTGCTCGTGCGCGCAGGGGATGCCAGGATGCCGGGCGAGCAGGGCGTGCACGGGCGCACCAACAAATGGATGAAGGGCTTGCGCACCTGGCCTGCGCACAATTTGCGCGAGGTCGTGGCCGGGCGACGGATGGGAGCCGATGCGATCCTGATTTCGCCGATATTCCCGACCCGCTCGCACCCCGGCGAGCAGTCACTTGGCACGGTCCGCGCAGGTCGGCTTGCGCAGGCAGCGGGCGGACGCGCGATTGCACTCGGCGGCGTTAATCAACGGTCGTTTGCACGCTTGCGCGGTGCAGGATTCATCGGCTGGGCCGCGATCGACGGATTGAGCGGCGCGAAAGCGCCGAAGTCTTAGAAGCGCAGCGCAGTGCCGATGTAGACGGCCTGACTGTCGCGGCGATCATCGCCGACGCGGTCGAGCCGGTAGTTTTCGGACTTGGCGCGCGAGCCGCCGGTCAGGTCGACATTACGGGTCAGGCGGAACGCATTGGTCGAGTCGAGCAGCGGGCCCGAACGATCATCCGCCGACGCCTTCACCCCGACAGTGGGCGCCTCGGGCAGAGGCCGCAGTCGAGCGGGGCGGGTTGCCGAGGGTGTCGCGCCCAGATCGAAGCTGCGCGCCGAGCCGACTGTATCGAGGTGCGCCGTATCGGTGGTAGCGACCAGCTTCTTCCAGCCAACCGACACGCCGAGATTATAGGTGATCGGCGCAACTTTCACCGAATCGCCGACGGGCGCCGTTGCGAGATCGCTCGCGCCGCGCGCAATCGTCTTGGCGACAAACGCAGCGGGTGCGGTCGAGCGGCGCGCTTCTGCGGGTGTGAACTGATAGTCGCGACCGCCCAACCGGGCCTTGCCGACGATCGCTGCCAGCCGCCGGTCGGCAAACGCCGGGGTGAAGCCATCGATGCCGTTGAAATTCTTGTTAAGCGAGGGACGCGATCCGCGCAGCGCTACGTCAGGCGCGCCGAACGCAGGCGCGACAAGCGCCGCGGCCAGCGCAACGCCCGCTACCGTTCCTGCCAACACGCGACGTTGCACCAACACACCCTCACTTTCACCGGCGCCCTAACATGATTCGAACATGCCGCGCCACTGTTCGAACGTTTTTATGGTTCAACTGTTGCATTCCGCCCACAGCAAGCGCGTGCTTGCGGCGGCGGTCGGACGATCTATAGAGTGGCTTTCGCCGGTTTTGTTCAGGATTCACGCCATGCCCCGCCGTTTGCGCACCGCCTTGCTGCTCTCGCTGCTGCTGCCCGTCACTGCGTGCGGTGGCGGCAAGGACCGGCCGAAGGGTGATCTTGCAGCGGCACGAGTCACGACGATCGGCGTCAATGCCTATCTGTGGCGCGCCTCGCTCGACACGCTGAGCTTCATGCCGCTGCTCCAGACCGACTCGTCGGGCGGTGTCATCGTCACCGACTGGTATGCCAATCCGGCCGCGCCGGCCGAACGCATGAAAGTGACCGTGTCGATCCTCGACCAGGATCTGCGCGCCGATGCGGTCCGCGTCGCGGTGTCGCGCCAGATCAACCGCGACGGTCAGTGGATCGACGCGCCGGTCAAGGCCGCAACCGCGCAGAAGCTGGAGGACATCATCCTCACGCACGCCCGCGACCTGCGCCGCGCCGCACTGCCCGGCTGAGGACGGCCCCATGGCATCGCGCTTCAACGCGCTGAAGGCCGATGCGGCCTGGCAGGCGGTCTGGGAAGAGCGCCGGACCTTCGCCGCCGACAGCGACAGCAACAAGCCGCGCAGCTATGTGCTGGAGATGTTCCCCTATCCATCGGGGCGCATCCATATGGGCCACGTCCGCAACTACACGATGGGCGACGTCCTCGCGCGCTATCGGCGGATGACGGGCATGGAAGTGCTCCACCCGATGGGCTGGGACGCGTTCGGCATGCCGGCCGAAAACGCCGCGATGGAAAAGAAGGTGCATCCGGGCGACTGGACCCGCGCCAACATCGCGACGATGCGCGCGCAGTTGAAGCGGCTGGGCTTCGCGCTCGACTGGACGCGCGAGCTGGCGACCTGCGAGCCCGATTATTACGGCCACGAACAGGCGCTGTTCCTCGACCTGATGGCCGCGGGGCTGGTGTACCGCAAGGAATCCTCGGTCAACTGGGATCCGGTCGACATGACCGTGCTCGCCAATGAGCAGGTGATCGACGGGCGCGGCTGGCGATCGGGCGCGCTGATCGAGCGGCGCAAGCTGAGCCAGTGGTTCCTGAAGATCACCGATTTCGCCGATGACCTGCTCGCTGGGCTGGGCGATCTCAAGGACTGGCCCGACAAGGTCCGGCTGATGCAGGAAAACTGGATCGGCAAGAGCCAGGGCCTCGCCTTCCGCTTCGCGCTGTCGGACGGCGGCAGCGTCGAGGTGTTTTCGACACGCCCCGACACGATCTTTGGCGCGAGTTTCGTCGCGGTCGCTGCCGATCACCCGATCGCGCGCGCGGCGGCGGAGGCCGATCCGGACGCGGCGGCCTTCATCGAGCTGTGCCGCAAGGGCGGCACCACGGCGGCCGAGCTCGAGACGCAGGAAAAGCTGGGCTATCGGCTGAGCATCACCGCGACGCATCCGCTCGACGCCGACTGGGAGCTGCCCGTCTATATCGCCAATTTCGTGCTGATGGACTATGGCACCGGCGCGGTGTTCGGCGTGCCGGCGCATGACCAGCGCGATCTCGACTTCGCGCGCAAATATGGCCTGACGGTCAAGCGGGTGGTGTCGGACGGCGCGGAGGAGTCACCCGATTTCGTTGGCGACACCGCCTATACCGGCCCCGGCACGATCGTAAATTCGCACTTCCTCGATGGCATGGACATCGAGGATGCCAAGCGTGCAGTCGTCCAGCGCGCGGAGGGCGAAGGCTGGGGATCGGGCCGCACTGTGTTCCGGCTGCGCGACTGGGGGGTCAGCCGCCAGCGCTACTGGGGCACGCCGATCCCGATCATCCACTGCGACGCCTGCGGGATCGCGCCGGTGCCCAAGGACCAGTTGCCGGTGGTACTGCCCGAGGATGTCAGTTTCGACATTCCCGGCAATCCGCTCGATCGTCATCCGACGTGGAAGCATGTCGCTTGCCCGACCTGCGGCGGGGCGGCCCGGCGCGAGACCGACACGCTCGATACTTTCGTCGATTCGTCCTGGTATTTCATCCGCTTCGCCAGCCAGCCCGAGGACGCGCCGTTCGACCGTGCCGAGGCCGAGAAATGGCTGCCAGTCGCGCAATATATCGGCGGGGTCGAGCATGCGATCCTGCACCTGCTCTACGCGCGCTTCTGGACGCGCGCGCTGAAGGCGATCGGGCGGCTTGACGTCAGCGAGCCGTTCGCCGGGCTGTTCACGCAAGGGATGGTCACGCACGAGACTTATCAGGCACCCGACGGTCGCTGGCTGTCCCCCGACGAAGTGCGCGTCGAAGGCGGCGTCGCGACAATCATCGACGGCGGCGGCGTGGCCGAGATCGGCCGCGTCATCAAAATGTCGAAGTCGAAGAAGAACACCGTCGATCCCGAACCGATCGTCGACCAGTACGGCGCCGACGCGGTACGCTGGTTCATGCTCTCCGACTCGCCGCCCGAGCGCGATTTGCCGTGGAGCGAGGCCGGGATCGAGGGTGCATGGCGCTTCGTGCAGCGGCTGTGGCGGATGCTCCAACCCGATGAAGCGCTGGCCGAGGGAGAGGACACCGCGCTCGACCGCAAGCTGCACCAGACAATCGAAGGCGTTGGCCGCGACATTGAGGCGCTGTCGTTCAACAAGGCGGTTGCGCGCATCTATGAACTCGCCAATGCGATCGAACGCGCCGAACCGTCTGCATCGCGCACCGCCGCGATCGAGGGGCTGCTGCGCCTTGTCGCGCCGATGGTGCCGCATCTTGCCGAGGAAATCTGGGCATTGCGTGGGCGTGACGGGTTGATCGCCGACGCGGCTTGGCCCGAGGTCAACCCAGCGCTGTTGATCGAGGACGAAGTGACGATCGCGATCCAGGTCAACGGCAAGCTGCGCGACACGCTGACGATGCCGCGCGGCACGCCGAACGACACCGTCGAAGCCGCCGCGCTCGCCTCCGACAAGATTGTCCGGCTGCTCGACGGCAAGCCGCCCCGAAAGGTGATCGTGGTGCCCGACCGCCTCGTCAATCTTGTCGCATGAAGTGGCTCATGCCTCTTGCCGCGCTGCTGCTGTCGGCTTGCGGGCTGCATCCGCTGTACGGCGGCGGCAGCGGCGGGCGCGTCCAGGCGACGCTCGGCCAGATCGAGGTCGCGCCGATTGCGGGCCAGGCGGGCTACCTCGTCAGCAACGCCGTTCGCGACCAGCTCGGTTCGGCGCGGACCGCGGCTCCGATCTATCGGCTTGAAATCAAGCTTGATGACAAGATCATCGGGCTCGGCGTGCGGCGCGACGACACGGTGACACGCGAGCGGCGGTCGCTGCGCGCGCGCTATCAGCTGATCGATCTCGCCAATGGCACCGTGCTGCTCGACGCGAGCGCCGGGTCTGACGCCAGCGTCGATGTCGTCGGCTCCGAATATGCGACAATTGCGGCTGAAAACACAGCGCTCGAGCGCCTTTCGACGATCGTTGCCAACCAGATCGTATCGCGCATCGCGCTTTATGCTGAGCGCACGATGCCGCCGGCCGACAAGTGAAGGTCAACGAGAACGAACTTCGCGCGCTGCTCGACAAGCCCGGTCCGGCTATTCGCGCCATTCTGCTTCATGGCCCTGATGAAGCCGGTGCGCGCAGCCATGCGCTTCGCCTTGCGCGGGCGATGGGGCCCGAAGCCGAACGCATTGATCTGGACGGTGCCACTCTGAAGGCCGATCCCGGACGGCTCGCCGCCGAGGCGGCATCGATCTCGCTGTTTGGCGGCGCGCGCCACATCCGCGTGACCGGGGTGGGTGACGAGAGCGTCGAAGCGTTCGAGCTGCTGCTCGGCGCGCCAACCGCTGGCAATCCAGTTGTCGCCATCGCGCCGGGGCTGAAGGCAACCAGCAAGCTCGTCAAGCTCGCGCTCGCGTCCCCCAATGCCGTTGCCTTTGCCTGCTATGTGCCGGGGCCGACCGAAGCGAATCGTATCGCGACCGCCATCGCTGCCGAACATGGCCTTCGCGCCAGCAGCCAGGCAGCGGCGCGGCTGGTCGCAGCGGCGGGCGGTGACCGGGCGGTGATCACGCGCGAGATCGAAAAGCTTGCGCTCTATCTCGATGCCGGACCCGATCGTCCGGCGACACTCGACGAGGCGGCGCTTGATGCCGTGGGCGCCGATCTGGGGGATGGCGAGATTTCCGGCGCGGTCGAGGCGGTCGTTGCCGGCGATACCGCGCTGCTTGGCAGCGAACTTGCCAAGCTCGACGAAGCCGGCGTGTCGCCGATCCCGCTGCTGCGCGCAATCGTCCGGCGGCTGATGTCGCTTGCCGACATGCGCGGCGATGTCGATGCCGGGTCGCCGATCAACGATGTCATCGAGCGTCACCGAGTATTCTTCAAGGAAAAGGCAGCGACTGCACGGGCGTTGCGGGCCTGGTCGCCACGGCGGTTGGCACAATCGATCGAGCATCTCCGTCAGGCCGAGCGTGCAACGATTGCGGCCAACACCGCCGGGACAGTCATCGCCGCGGCGGCCTGCCTCGCGGTAGCGCGTGGCGGTCGACGCGCGGGCTAGAGCGTATCGCCGCTCAATCGTTGGCAGACCATGTCGAGCTGATCGAGCGTCGAATAGCCGAGCGTCAGCGTGCCGCCTTTCGCTCCATAACTGATCTTGACCGTCAGGCCGAGCAGATCGGCGAGCTGATGCTCGAGCGCGGCGATGTCCGGGTTGGGACCTGTCGGCACGCCGCGCGGCGCATTGGGCTTGGCCGCCTGCGCGCGCTTTTCGGTGTCGCGGACCGACAGCCCGCGCGCCACGACTTCATTCGCGAGTGCTTCGACATCATCGGCGCCAATCAGCGCCCGGGCATGGCCCATCGTCAGCCGCCCCTCGACGACATGCGTCTGCACTGCTGCTGGCAGATCGAGCAGCCGCAACAGATTGGCAACATGGCTGCGCGATTTATGGACGATCTTGGCGAGCGCGTCCTGGGTATGGCCATAATCGCCGATCAGTCGGGCATAGGCTTGCGCTTCCTCAATCGCATTGAGGTCCTGGCGCTGAATGTTTTCGATAAGCGCGATTTCGAGTGTCTCGGCTTCATCGAAATCTCGAACAATTACAGGAACTTCGTGCAGTCTTGCCCGCTGGGCCGCGCGCCAGCGGCGCTCGCCCGCCACAATCTGGAAGCTGGCGCCATGTGGCCGCACCACGATCGGCTGAATCACCCCGCGCATCGCGATCGACGCCGCGAGTTCGTCGAGCGCGGCTTCGTCGAAGCGGCGGCGCGGCTGGCCGGGATGCGGCGACATCGATCCAACCGGCAGCATCCGCAAACCGGAAGCCTTTGTGTCGCCCGGTGCCAGCGGTTCTTCGCGGGCAATCTCGCCCATCAGCGCGGATAGGCCGCGCCCAAGGCCAGGGCGCGATTTGCGGGTAGCAAGTGGCGAATCGAGAATCGGATCGGTCATGCAGCAGCTTTGGTTGAGTTGGGCGAAGGATTGGGCAACCGCGCGATCAATTCGCGGGCTAGCGCGATATAGGCTTCAGAGCCCGAACAGCGGTGATCATAGATCAACGCCGGCACGCCGTGACTCGGCGCTTCCGACAGGCGGACATTGCGAGGGATGACCGTGTCGAACACAACCTTGCCCAGCACCGCGCGGACGTCGTCCGAGACTTGGTCGGTCAGCCGGTTGCGCCGGTCATACATCGTCAGCGCAACACCCATGATCGACAGGTTGGGATTGAAGCGCGAACGGATCCGCTCGACCGTATTGAGCAACTGGCTGAGACCCTCGAGCGCAAAGAATTCGCATTGCAGCGGCACGAGCAACGAATCGGCGGCGACCATCGCGTTCATTGTCAGCAGCCCGAGCGATGGCGGGCAATCGATCAGGATGACATCCCAGTCGTCGCGTCCCCGGGCAATGGCATGGGCGAGCCGGTGAGTCCGTTCGGCGAATTCGACCAGTTCAATCTCGGCCCCCGACAGATCGACGGTCGCCGGAACGATATCGAGCCGCGGGACCCGGGTATTCATGGCGGTTTCGGCGAGACCGAGTTCGCCGACGAGCAAATCATAGGAGGAATGCTCGCGTGCGGCGTTGGAAATGCCCAGCCCGGTCGAGCAATTGCCCTGGGGATCGAGGTCGATCAGCAAAACGCGCTTCCCGGTCGCTGCGAGCGCGGTGCCGAGATTGATGGCGGTGGTCGTCTTGCCGACTCCACCCTTTTGGTTGGCGATCGTGATGCAAGTCATCGGCGCGCGACTTTCTCGGCAAGGATGATCAGGGACTCGGGGTCGGTGATGCTCTGTTCCACGTGGAACACTCCATGCCATGTCGCTTGCGCGCTCGCCACCTCTTCGCGCGCCGATTTCCCCTTCGGCAGCACCCAGCGCGTCTTTTTGGTGGATAAGTGCACGGTCGCCGCCAACAGCTCGGGCAAGGCTGCGACCGCCCGCGCCGAAATCACCGCCGCGTGACCCTTGATCTGCTCGGCGCGGGCCGTGTGGACGGTCACTCGCGTGCCGAGGTCGAGCTCGACAACGCAGGCGCGGAGGAAGTCGGCGCGCTTCCGGCGCGGCTCGATCAACGTCACCGGGCCGTTGCTCAGGATAGCGACGACCATGCCGGGAAAGCCGGCACCCGTCCCGATATCGAACCAGTCGCCGTCAATCGCTGGAACACGCTGGAGCAGTTGCGCCGAATCGACGATGTGCCGCCGCCAGATTTGCGGCAGCGTCGCTGCCGATATCAAATTCTGTCGGCCCGATTCGGCGATGACGATGTCGACGAAACGCGCCAACAGTGTTTCACGTGGAACACCGAAATGCTCGCAGATCCAGCCGCGCGCCTCGTCCTCGGTCACGCCGCACGCCGACTGTGGAGCAAGATAGCAGACAGTGCCGCAGGGGTAATGCCGCGAATCCGCCCTGCAGCCGCCAGAGTCGACGGCGCCGCGCGGGTCAGCCGCTCGACCATTTCGGCCGACAGCCCCGGCACGGCGGCATAGTCGATCTGGGGGAGCCGCATGGCTTCCTCACGACGCAGCAAGGCAATCTCGCTGGCCTGGCGCTCAAGGTGCGGCGCGTAACGCGCATCCTCGGCAACCTCCGCCAGCAAAGCGGGATCGAACTGACCGGCGAGCTGCGGGGCGACATGCGCAAGCGTCACACCTGGAAAGCGCAGCCAGTCGTAAGCCGAACGGCGGACGCCATCCTCAACCACGGATGCGCCGCGGGCATTGATCGCACGCGCGCTTAGGGTTTCGTCGAGCGCCGAGAGAATGGCGGCACGATCCGCTGCCCGCTGTTCATAGCGCTGACGGCGGGCGACACTGAGCGCGCCGGACGCTTCCGCAACCTCCGCAAGCCGTGTCTCGGCATTATCGGCACGGAGCTGGAGCCGATATTCGGCCCGGGCTGTCAGCATGCGATAGGGTTCGGTGACGCCGTGCAGCACCAGATCGTCAATCATCACACCCAGATAGCTCGACGCCCGGTCGAGCAGCACCGGGGCGAGCCCTAGCGCGTAGCCGGCCGCGTTCAACCCGGCGATCAGCCCCTGCGCCGCCGCTTCCTCATAGCCCGTCGTGCCGTTGATCTGGCCCGCACAGAACAGCCCGGCGCATGCCCGCAGACCAAGTGTCGGATCAAGCGCGCGCGGATCGACATAATCATATTCGACGGCATAGCCCGGCGCTGCGATCCGCGCCTGCTCCAACCCTTCGATCGAGGCGATCATCGCGGCTTGCACATCGACCGGCAACGACGTCGAAATGCCATTGGGATAGACCAACGGATCATCGAGCCCTTCGGGTTCGAGAAAGATCTGATGGCCATCGCGGTCGCCGAACCGGTGAATCTTGTCCTCAATCGACGGGCAATAGCGCGGCCCCTGCGCGTCGATGGCGCCGGTGAATAGCGGCGAGCGATCGAGGCCGCCGCGAATGATCGCATGCGTTGCCGGATTGGTCCGGGTGATCGCGCAGAACAATTGCGGCAAAGTGCGTGCGCCGGTGACGGGCGACATCGTCCAGCCATCTGCATCAGAGGGCTGCTCGCCAAGCTTTGCCCAATCGATGGTCCGCCCGTCGAGCCGTGGCGGTGTGCCGGTCTTCAGCCGCGCAATCGGCAAGCCGATCTCCCGAAGCTGAACCCCGAGCCGGGTCGCCGCCCGTTCGCCGCTCCGCCCGCCTTCACTCCGCGCCTCACCACAGAACAGCCGCCCGCCAAGAAACGTGCCGGTCGCCAGCACCACAGCGCGACCGCGAAGCATCCTTCCGTCCGCAAGCACCACGCCGGTCAACGTCCTGCCATCGAATGCGAGCTCGGCGGCTTCGCCGGCAACGATGGTGAGACCCGGCTGATCATTAAGCATGGCCTGGATGGCCGCCGCATAGCGCCGCCGATCGGCCTGCACGCGTGGCCCCTGCACTGCCGTGCCCTTGCTTCGGTTGAGCATCCGGTAATGAATGCCTGCTGCGTCGGTCGCGCGTGCGATCAAGCCATCGAACGCATCGACTTCGCGCACTAAATGGCCTTTGCCGAGCCCGCCGATCGCCGGGTTGCACGACATCGCGCCAATTTTCGAGATGTCGAAGCTGATGAGCGCCGTGCGCGCGCCGCGACGCGCCGCTGCTGCAGCTGCCTCGGTGCCGGCGTGCCCGCCGCCGACGACAACGACATCATATTGGATCATGTCCGCGCGGCTAAAGCGCTATGGCGGCGGTGTCAAAGTGATGTTCCACGTGGAACATCACTTGCCGATGCAAAAGCGCGAAAAGAGCGCATCCAACATTGCCTCGACATCGACGCGACCGAGGAGCCGATCGAGCGCCTGTCGAGCGATGCGCAAATGCTCGGCGACGACCAAGGGATCTTCAGCCTGCGCTGCTGAACACAAGCTTGCACAACAAACCGCGCAGCAATCGCGTTGCCGGGCGTTGAGGGCAACAGCATCCTCGCGCGGCAATAACGTTGCCGCCTGATGTGCAAGCGCACCCCACAACGCGCTCAACCCTTCCCCCGATACCGCCGACACCGCCAATCGCCGAGGATCAGCCGACATCGGTCGTATGTCCGCACGCGCATAGAGCCAAATCGCTCGTTCGGTCGCGTGAGGCGGATCGTCGTCAAGCCAGATGAGAATGTCAGCAGTCGCCGCAGCCTCGCGCGCCCGGGCGATGCCGATCGCCTCGATCGCATCATCAGTCGCATCGGCGAAACCCGCCGTATCCACGAACACATAGGCAATGCCATCACGAACGACGGGCACTTCGATCATGTCCCGCGTCGTGCCGGCGATAGGCGAGACGATCGCTGCATCGCGATCGACGAGCCGATTGAGCAACGTCGATTTGCCCGCGTTGCGCGGCCCGGCGAGCACAACGCGGATACCGTCACGCAGCCGCTCGACTGGAGGTTCGGCCAGCACGTTCGCCATCGCGGTTGCAAGCGCATCGATCCTTGCCCTGACCGATGGAACAAGCGCATCGCCGACATCATCCTCGTCAGAAAAGTCCAGCACCGCCTCAATCGTGGCCGACACTGCGAGCAACTCGGTTGCCCAATCGCTCACCAGCCGACTCAGCCGACCCCCTGCCGACATCATGGCTGTCCGCCGCTGACGCTCGGTCTGGGCCATCAGCAAGTCGCCCAGCCCTTCGGCTTCCGCGAGATCGATCCTGCCATTGGCGAGCGCGCGTCGCGTAAATTCCCCCGCCTCGGCGCCACGCAGGCCATCGATACTTGCCAGCGCGGCCTGAACGGCTGTCACCACCGCGCGTCCCCCGTGCAGGTGAAGCTCGACCAGATCCTCGCCAGTAGCGCTCTTCGGTCCGGGGAAAACAACGACGATCGCCCGGTCGAGCACTTCACCCGATGCTGGATCAATCAGACGCCGAACGCCCGCTCGCCGCGCTGGCGGCAAGTCGCCAGCGAGTTGGCACGCGGCTGCGATTGCGCGCGGGCCGCTGATGCGGACAACCGCGATCGCTGCCGGCAATGCCCCGCTCGCCAACGCAAAGATCGTTGCGGCCACTGACGTTAGCCTTGCCGCGTGCTGCCCTCGAAGAGCTTCTGCCAGAATTTCATGCTCGCTTCGCCCATCGGCGCCCAGCTGCGCATCACGGCCTCGATCATCTCCGGCTTCATCGTGCCGTCCATCGAGTCGAGCAACGAGGCAATGTACTTCTCATGCACGGGCGTAAAATCGGGCAGACCCATCACCCGACGCGCCTCCTCGGGCGTGCACTCGACTTCGACGTTGATTTTCACCCGCGCTTCTCCGCTTGAGCGCCCGGGACGCCCGGGCAATAAGACATTATGTATGCGCGCGATCAGGCCAGCACCGCAACGCCGATTGGGATCGTGACCGTCGTCACGACGGGCGACTGCCTCGAATCGATACGGATCGGCGGCGATGATGTTCCAAGTGGAACATCTGCCCTCGCGCGCGCGGCGATCGAGCAGATCGAAGCGTGGCTCGCCGGTGAACGGATCGATTTCGATCTTCCGCTCAGCGCACCATCAACCGGGCGTGGCCAGGAATTGCGCCAAGGGCTGATTGCGGTCGGCTATGGCGATACGATCAGCTATGGGGCCCTTGCCAAGCGACTTGGCTCATCGGCCCGCGCCATCGGCCAGCTATGCGCGCGCAACCCCTATCCGCTCGTTGTCCCATGTCACCGCGTGCTCGGCGCAGGCGGCGCACTCGGCGCCTATTCCGCAGGCGAGGGATCGGCGACCAAGGCGTGGCTGCTCGCGCATGAACAGCGCCACCGCCCGTTCGCGCTCACCGGCTAGCGAGCGACTTACTGATTCATCGAATCGAAGAATTCCTCATTGGTCTTCGATTCCTTCATCTTGTCGAGCAGGAATTCCATCGCGTCGATCGTGCCCATCTGCATCAGGATGCGGCGGAGCACCCACATCTTCGACAGCTTGGCCTTGTCGACCAGCAGCTCTTCCTTGCGCGTGCCAGACTTGCCGACGTCGAGCGCTGGGAAGATGCGCTTGTCGGCGACCTTGCGATCGAGCACGATTTCGGAATTGCCGGTGCCCTTGAACTCTTCGAAGATCACTTCGTCCATACGGCTGCCGGTATCAATGAGGGCCGTCGCGATGATCGACAGTGAACCGCCCTCTTCGATGTTGCGCGCGGCACCAAAGAAGCGCTTGGGCCGCTGGAGTGCATTGGCATCGACACCGCCAGTCAACACCTTGCCCGACGACGGCACCACGGTGTTGTAAGCGCGACCCAGGCGCGTGATTGAGTCGAGCAGGATCACGACATCCTTCTTGTGCTCGACCAGCCGCTTGGCTTTTTCAATAACCATTTCAGCGACTTGGACGTGGCGCTGCGCGGGCTCGTCGAAGGTCGAGCTGATCACTTCGCCCTTCACGCTCCGCTGCATGTCGGTCACTTCCTCGGGCCGCTCGTCGATCAGCAACACGATCAGGAAAATTTCCGGGTGATTGTCGGTAATCGCCTTGGCGATGTTTTGGAGCAACACGGTCTTGCCGACGCGTGGCGGTGCGACGATCAGCGCGCGTTGCCCCTTGCCCTGCGGCGATACGATGTCGATGACGCGCGCCGACTTGTCCTTCACGGTCGGGTCATAGGGATCGAGCGTCAGTTTCTCATCCGGGTAAAGCGGCGTCAGATTGTCGAAATTGACGCGGTGGCGAATTGCCTCGGGATCATCGAAGTTGACCGAGGTAAGCCGGGTCAACGCGAAATAGCGCTCGCCGTCCTTTGGCCCGCGGATTTCGCCTTCGACGGTGTCGCCGGTACGCAGGCCGAATTTGCGGACCTGGTTCGGAGAAATGTAGATATCGTCGGGCCCGGCGAGATAATTCGCCTCGGGACTGCGCAGGAAACCAAAGCCGTCGGGCAGCACCTCGATCGTGCCGAGCCCCATGATCTGCTCGCCACTTTCCACCTGCACCTTCAGGATTGCGAACATCAGATCCTGTTTGCGCAGCGTCGATGCACTTTCCACCCCTAGCGATTCGGCCATCTCGACGAGCTGGGCGGGCGTTTTTTTCTTAAGATCAGCGAGATGCATCAGGGGATATCCGTAAAGGAGCGGGCAAGCGTTGAGGAAAGCCAGTCGATCGGCGACAAGGGCGCGACGCGGCCAGAAGATACGCTATGCGCTGCGCCAGGCACCGCATAGGTCGGTGTCAGAGTTAGGCAGCCCGCCCGATCAAGTCAAGCAAGCCGCCCCGCGATCGGCCTCAGAACGGCTGAACGATTGCCAGCATCACGATCAGCGCGACCGATACCCCGGGAATTTCGTTGAGCAAGCGAAGCGTCCGCCCGGACAGCCGCGCCTGTCCCCTTGCCAGCGCCTTGGAATAGCCGGTCGCCCAACCGTGGAAGCCGCTCAGCAGGATCACCAGCGCGAATTTGGCGTGCAGCCAGCCGAGATGCGCGACGCCGCTGAACAGGCCGACATGCGCGCCGAGCATCAGCCCGAGCACCCACACGATCGCCATCGATGGAGTCAGGATGATCGACCGCAGCTTTGCCTCACGTTCGATCCAGCGGTCGGCTTGAGGCCCCGTCAACCCGTCTTCCTGATGATAGACCAGATAGCGCGGCAGCATGAACAGGCCCGCCATCCAAAAGATCACGAACACCAGATGCGCCGTCTTCACCCAGGGGTAAGCGCTCCCCAGCCAGCCTGCCATGTTACCGCCTCACTCGTTCGACCAGCGCCTCGACATGCGCGATCGGCGTGTCCTGCAATATGCCATGGCCGAGATTGAAGACATGCGGCCGTTCGGGAAAGGCGCCGAGCACCCGATCGATCGCATGGTCGAGCGTTTCGCCGCCAGTGACCAGCGCAAGCGGGTCGAGATTACCCTGCACCGGCAATCCAGCCGGCAACACCGCATTGGCCCAGACCGGATCGAGCGTTTCATCGAGGCCCAGCGCATCGACCCCGGTCTCCTGCGCATAAGCGACCAGCTTGGCGCCCGCGCCTTTCGGAAAGCCAATGATCGTTGCCCCGGGCACGCGGGCACGAAGCTGTTCGACGATGGCCCGGTTGGGCGCAATCACCCAATCTTCAAACTGCTGGGGCGACAAGCTTCCAGCCCAGCTGTCGAACAGCTGGACCGCATCGACCCCGGCGGCAAATTGTTCGACCAGATACTCCACCGTCACCGCCGTGATCGCATCGATGATCTCGGCGAAGGCCTGCGGATCGCGATAGGCATAGCGCCGCGTCTCGGCCTGGTCCTTGCTGCCATGCCCCGCCACCATATAGGTCGCCACAGTCCACGGGCTGCCGGCAAACCCCAGAAATGTCGTCGTCGGGGCAAGCTGGGCGGCAACCTTGCGAACCGTTGCGTAAACAGGGTCGAGCCGTGCCGGCACCGCCTCGAGCGTCGCAAGCGCATGATCGACAAGTGCAGGCTTGAGTTCCGGACCTTCGCCCGCGCCAAAGCGCAGATCCTGTCCCATCGCCGATGGCACCATCAAAATGTCGGAAAACAGGATGGCGGCGTCGAAATCGAAACGGCGCAGCGGCTGGATCGTCACTTCGGCAGCAGCATCGCTATCGTTGACCAGGTCGAGAAAGCCGCCCTTCTCCGCTCGCAATGCGCGATATTCGGGCAAATAGCGTCCAGCCTGGCGCATCAGCCAGATCGGTCGGCGCTCATGGCGCTTCCCTTTAAGGGTCGCGAGCAAAGGCTTGGGTACGGACAGAAGCGCTCTCCTTACTTCAATATAGATTCTTAAAAGAAGGATGTTGAGATTGTTGGGCAGTGATGAATGGGGCTTAAGCATCCATCCCGCACTTGCCAACAGCTTGACCGCAGTGCGCCGCCAAAACCCGCGCGAGTCGGCCGCTGCTTCCCCGTTATCCACACGCTGTGCAGCGATTGAGCGGCTGTCGATGACGCTGTGGAAAGTGTCGCGTTCGATCCACAGCGTCGGGGTGCTTGGCGCCGCGGGCGAGTTGCGCTAGCCGTTTTGCGCATGTTTTCCACAACTCCGTCCCGCTGATGCGGCTGCACCTTCATCTGCTGTCGGATTCGACGGGCGAAACGCTCGAAAACATCGCCAAGGCTGCGCTCGCGCAATATGACGATGTCGAAACCATCCGCCATTTCTGGCCGATGGTACGCAGCGAAGCGCATCTCGAGCGCATTTTGCAGGAAATCACGCAAAATCCCGGGTTGGTGCTGTTCACGCTCGTCAATCTCGAGACGCGGCGCACGCTCGAGGCGCAATGTCGTGCGCTGGGATTGCCGGCGGTAGCGCCGCTCGATCCGGTGACCGACGCGCTTTCGGGCATGCTGGGTCAACAGGCAAAGGCGCGCCCCGGACGCCAGCACATGCTCGATGCCGCCTATTTCGATCGGGTCGAAGCGATTCAGTTCACGATCGCGCATGACGACGGCATCGCTCATGAGGATTGGGAGGAAGCCGATATCGTGCTCGCGGGCGTCTCGCGCTCGTCGAAGACGCCGACGTCGATCTATCTCGCCAATCGCGGCTATAAGACCGCCAACATTCCGATCGTAATGGAGCTGACGCCGCCGCCTGCGCTGTTCACGCTCAAAAATCCGCTGGTGGTGGGCCTTACGACGAGTGCCGACCGATTGATCCAGGTGCGTCGCAACCGGCTGCTGTCGCTCAACCAGTCACCCGAGACGGCTTATGTCGACCAGGAATCGGTCGCTCGCGAAGTCGCCTATGCCCGGCGGATGTTCGCCGACAATGGCTGGCCGGTGATCGACGTGACGCGCCGCTCGATCGAGGAAACAGCTGCGGCGATCATCGCGCTCGTCAGCGAGAGGCGGGGGCGGGGATGAGATTGGTACTCGCGTCGCAAAGCGCCTCGCGACGGGCAATGCTGGAGGCGGCCGGCGTGCCGTTTGTCGCCGAAGCGGCAGCGATCGACGAAACATCGGTCAAGGCGGCAATGCTTGCCGACCGCGCGGCCCCGCGCGACATCGCCGATCGGCTCGCCGAGTTGAAAGCCGTGCGAGTGTCGAGCGTGCACCCCGATGCCTTGGTCCTCGGCAGCGATTCGATCGTGGTGCTCGCCGATGGCACCTTGCTCGACAAGCCCGAGAGCCGCGCGCAGGCGCGGGCGCATCTGGAAGCAATGGCAAACAACCAGGTCGAACTGATCAGCGCCGCCGTCGCAGCCGAAGCCGGGCGACCTGTCTGGCGTCATGTCGCCACCGCGCGGCTCGATGTCCGCCCGCTCTCGCCCGCGTTTCTCGACGATTATCTCGACCATGAATGGCCCGCGATCGCCGGCTGCGTCGGCTGTTTCCGCATCGAAGCGCGCGGCGTCCAGCTGTTCACGCGGCTTGGTGGCGATCATTTCACGATTCTCGGCATGCCGCTGTTGCCGGTGCTCGATTATTGCCGGACCCGCGGCGTTCTCGCGGCATGAACTATGCCGAAGTGATCGGCGATCCGATCGCCCAGTCGAAGTCACCGATCATTCACCGATTCTGGCTCGACGCGCTCGGCATTGCGGGCGATTACCGGGCTACACGGATCGAAGCCGATGGCCTTGGCGATTATTTTGCGCAGCGGGGCAACGATCCCGACTGGCGCGGGTGCAATATCACCATCCCGCACAAGATCGCCGCGCTCGACCATGTCGCTGATCCGGCTGGCGTGCGCGACTCGATCGGCGCGATCAACACGGTGTTCCGTGCCGAAGACGGCACATTGACCGGCACCAATACCGATGCAGGCGGCTTTTACGCGCCGCTCGCCGATGCCGATCTAACCGGCAAGCCTGTCGTGGTGATCGGCGCGGGCGGCGCGGCGCGCGCGATACTGTTCGCCTTGTCGCGGATGGATGTCGGGCCCGTGACGTTGCTCAACCGCAATCCGCTGAAAGGGGCCGCGCTGCTCGCGCGGTTCGGGCTGAAGGGGAATGCCTTGTCGCTGACGGCGCCGTTGCCGCCCGCGGCGCTGCTCGTCAATGCCAGCCCGCTCGGCATGGCGGGCCAGCCGCCGCTCGCGATCGACCTGACGCCGCTGCCGGACGACGCCATCGTTTATGACATCGTCTATGCCCCGCTCGAGACCGATCTGCTCGCTGCCGCCGACTCGCGGGGTCTGGCGACGATCGACGGGCTGGAAATGCTGATCGGCCAGGCGGCGTTCGCGTTCGAAATCCTGTTCGATGCGGCGCCGCCGCGCGACCGCGACGAAGATTTGCGCGCGCGGCTGATGGCATGATCAAGCTTGGGCTCACGGGGTCGATCGGCATGGGCAAATCGACCGTCGCGGCAATGTTCGCCGATGAAGGCGTGCCGGTGTTCGATGCCGATGCGGTCGTCCACCGCCTGCAGGGCCCGGACGGCGCACTCCTGCCGGTAATCGAAGCCGAATTTCCGGGCACGACCGGCCCCGACGGCGTCGATCGCGCCGCGCTGTCGGCGGCAGTCTTCCACGACGATGCGGCAATGAAGCGGCTCGAGGCAATCGTCCACCCGGCGGTTGGTGTTGCGCGGGCCGCCTTCCTTGCCGAGCATGCGTCGGCGCCGATCATCTTGTTCGACGTCCCGCTCCTCTACGAAACCGGCGGGCATGCGCATGTCGACAAGGTCGCGGTGGTGTCCGCGCATCCCGATGTGCAGCGCGAACGCGTGCTCGCGCGCCCGGGCCAGCATCCCTCAAAATTCGAAGCGATTCTCGCGCGCCAGCTCCCCGATGCGGTGAAGCGCGCCCGCGCCGACTTCGTCATTCCCACTGATGTGCCCTTGAGCGTTACGCGTGCGGCTGTCCGCGAGGTGATCGCTTGCCTGTTGGGCGGCAAGGGCGGATAATGTGACCAATGCGTGAAATCGTCTTCGACACCGAAACCACGGGCCTCAGCTTTTCCGGCGGCGACCGGCTGGTCGAAATCGGCTGTATCGAACTGGTGCACCGCGTGCCGACGGGCGTGCATTTCCACGTCTACGTCAATCCCGAACGGCCGATGCCTGCCGAGGCCTATGCCGTGCACGGGCTGTCCGACGCCTTTCTGGCGGACAAGCAGCTGTTTGCCGATCACGCCGATGATCTGCTCGAATTTCTCGGCGACAGTCCGCTGGTCGCGCATAATGCGAGCTTCGACTTCGGCTTCCTCAACGGCGAACTGAAGCGCTGCGGCCGCACGCCGGTCGCTATGGAGCGGATGGTCGATACGCTGGTGATCGCGCGCAGCCGCCATCCTGGCGCCAAGCATTCGCTCGATGCGCTATGCACGCGCTATGGCATCGACCGCAGCCACCGCAGTCTGCACGGCGCGCTGCTCGACGCGCAATTGCTGGCGCAAGTCTATGTCGAATTGACCGGCGGACGGCAGATCGGCCTTGAACTCGTCGAGCAGGCCGAAGTGTCGGCAGCCGCGCGCCCGATGATCGAGGCAGCACCACGGACCGTGCGACCGGCGCGACGATTTGCGCCGACCGACGCCGAAGCTGCGCGCCACGCCGAGTTTTTGAAGACGATCAACCAGCCGATCTGGACTGCGTCCGCTGGCTGACCTGCCCGCGCACGCCGTGCGCCATGTATGGAGGTGACTATGGAGATCCGTCTGTCCGGCCATCAGGTCGATACCGGGAATGCGCTCAAGACGCTGGTGACCGAACGGCTTCAGGGAATCGCCGACAAATATTTCTCACGCGCGATTTCGGCGCAGGTGACCTTGGGCAAGGGTCCGCATGACGCTGGTTTCACCTGCGATATCGTTGCGCATGTGATGCAGGGCGTCGTTCTGAAAGGCAGCAACCGGGCAATGGAGGCTCGCAACGCGTTCGAAGGCGCCGCCGACAAGATCGAAAAACAGCTGCGTCGCTATGTCCGGCGTCTGAAGGATCGCCATGCCGGCAACAATGCAGCGAGCACGCTCGATGATGCCGGCTACACGCTGTTCGTCGAACCCGAGCCCGAGCAGGAGCCCGAGGATTTTCCGCCGATCATCGCCGAAACGCGCGTCGATGTGCCCGATGCGACGGTTTCGGACGCCGTTATGATGCTCGATCTCCGCAACACGGCGGCGCTGTTGTTCCGCAACACCGCGACCGGTGTCCACAACATGGTCTATCGGCGGGGCGACGGGACGATCGGCTGGGTCGAACCCAATCGCCAGCGGTGACTGCTTTCGCCGGGCGCCGATAGGGGTTAAGGCGCCCGTCTTGCCGCGACCGTGCGGGCGCCATGCCTGCGTCAGGAACCATGATGACCCGATTTGACGATTTGCTCCTGCCAGCGACTGTGATCGCAAGCGTGAGCGCGTCCAACAAGAAGACGCTGATAAACCAGCTCGCCAGCGTCGCCGCGCACGTCCATGGCCTCGATGCCAAGCAGGTCGCTGCCACGCTGACCGACCGTGAGCGGATCGGATCGACCGGCTTTGGCGGCGGCATCGCGATTCCGCACGGCAAGTTCCCCGGTCTGCCGAAGATCATCGGCGTCTTTGCCCGGCTGGCGGCGCCGATCGATTATCAGGCCATCGATGAATTGCCGGTCGATCTCGTCTTCATGATGCTGTCGCCGCCCGATGCAGGCGCCGAGCATCTGAAGGCGCTTGCCGGTGTCTCGCGACGGCTGCGCGACCAGGGCTTTGTCGCTAAATTGCGCGGTGCCGGCTCGGCCGATGCGCTTTACGTGCTCTGGACGGCGGACGAAACGCGCGATGCCGCCTGAACGCGGCGCGGTGGCGCAAGGCGCCGACGCCCATTACCGCGCGCTCGAATCGCTCTACGCCGCTGCGCCGATCAACGCCTTGTTCGACTCGCGGCTCGAGATCACGGGCAGCGGCCTGTCGCGGATCAGCTTCACGATCGATCCGCGTCAGTTCCACGCGGCAGGAGCTGCCCATGGCACGGTCTATTTCAAGATGCTCGACGACGCCGCCTTTTATGCCGCCAATACACTCGTCACCGATCGCTTCCTGCTGACCACGCAGTTCAACCTGTTGTTCACCCGGCCGCTCGGCGAAGGGCCGGTGGTGGCCGAAGGTCGCTGGGTCAATGGCCAGCGCCGCGTGCTGATTGCCGACGCTCGGCTGATCGATGCCAGCGGCGAGGAAGTCGCGCGCGGGACGGGCACTTTCATGCGGTCGCGCATCGCGCTTGCCTCGTTGCCGGGCTATCGCGTGCGATGAGCATCCGCCTGCCGGCGCGCCTGCTGGTGACGGCGTTGCTGCGGCGCGTCAACGATGCCGGCGGGATGGCAATGGTGCTGGCGCGTGGCGATGCCGATGACGGATCGATCCTGCTGATCACCGCCGACCGCGGCGCCGATTGCCGTGCGTTCGAGCGCGGCATTGCCGAACGCGGTGATCCTGTGCTGGTGCCGGTCGGGCCGGTCGGCGGCGATGCTGCGGCGCTTGGCGATTATTGGCGCCGTCGCCGCGCGTCCGACCCCGATTTGTGGGTGATTGAACTGGATATCGCACAGGCCGAACGGTTCGCCGCTGAAACAATCGGATTTTATTGACCCATTAACTCAGGGGGCCCACGGGGGCGCCACTGAAAACGCGTTGTGCTGGCCGGGGTGCGATATCGGTCGGTTACGCAGTCGGGGGGCACGCCCGGTACGATGGCCCAAGGTCGATCGATCCGCGCACCCACCGCACATTTTGACGGTCAATGAAGTTTAAGATTCCTGCCGCCGCAACTGCGGCGCTCCTCTGCGTATCAACGCTCGCATTCACGGGTGCGCCTGGCTTTGCGTTGATGCCCGACAAGCCTTCGCTTATTCCTTCGCCTGTCCTCGCCAACACATCGGCCCCGCTGCCGGTTCCCAGCCCAAGCCCCGTCGAGCCGTCGTTCGATGTGGGGCCTGTTGCCACCCCGGCAGTTCCGGCTCGGCCGGCTGTGGCTGACCAGCCCGTGTCGCTCGCCGCGGCAGTCGCGACCCAGGCAATGCCCGGCACGATCAGCGACGACCTGCGCTGTCTTGCCACGGCCATCTACCACGAAGCCAAGGGCGAACCGCTCATCGGCCAGCTCGGCGTCGCGCATGTTATTCTCAACCGCACCCGTTCGGGCCGGTTTCCGCGCACGGTTTGCGGTGTCGTCACCCAGCCGGGGCAGTTTTCGTTCGTCCGCGCTGGCCACATGACGTCGCCCGGCGAAGGCAACAAGGCCTATCGTACTGCGCTGTCCGTGGCGCAGCTCGCGATGGCGGACAAGGCGGAAAGCCCGGTTGCGGCCGCGCTCTATTTCCACGCGACGCACGTCTCGCCCAATTGGGGGCGGCAGCGCGTCGCGACGATCGGTCGGCACATTTTCTACCGGTGATCGCGAGTTTCACGACCGCTTTTCATCGTTCGTGAAATGTTCTAGTCAGGCGGTGATGACGTCACCGCCTGACTTTTTATCATCCACCCTTGCTGACCGGCTCGGCGCGGCGGATGTTGTGCGCGGCGTGACGCGCATGTTCCTGCGCCACGATCTGGTCACAATCGGCGAGGTGCCGCTTGAAGGCGGCCGTCGCGCCGATCTGATGGCGGTCGATGCGCGCGGGCAGATCGTCATCGTCGAAATCAAGGTATCGCGGGCCGACCTGCTCGGCGATGGCAAATGGCCCGATTATCTGGTGCATTGCGACCGCTTCTTCTGGGCTGTGCCGGCGGGTTTCGATACCGGCCCGCTCGACATGCCGGCATTCCTGCCCGAACGCACCGGCATCATCATTGCCGATCGCTATGATGCATCGATCGTCCGGGAAGCCCATAGCGTGCCGATGGCAGCTCATGCCCGAAAGCGCGAGACGCTGGCCTTTGCACGCCGCGCGGCGCGACGACTGACGCTGATGATCGATCCCGACGCCGAGGCGCTCTAGCCGATTGCGTGACTAGAGCGAGGGGCCGACGCTGGCGCGGCGGTCGCGCTTGGGGATGTTCGTGAACAGTTCGGCGATCGCGGGAAAGCGCTTGTCCTCACTTGCATAGTCGCGTGCCGAGCGGCCGGCGATATTGTCGACCTGATCGGGGTCGGCACCCGCCGCCAGCAGATCGCGCGCAACATTGACGTTGCGAAGCTGGACCGCGCGGATCAGCGGTGTCTCACCGGCCTTGTTGGCCAGATTCACATTGGCGCGGCCCTTGATCAGATAGGAAATCACCGAATCGGCACCCGCCGACACTGCGGCGAGTAGCGGCGTATTGCCGCGAATGTCGCGCAGATTGGGATCGGCGCCCTTCTGCAGCAGGAAACGGGTGTACAGCACGTCGTTGCGCTTCGCGACGATGTGCAGCGCGGTCTCGCGGGTGGTATAATCCTGCGTGTTGACGATCGTCGTGCCGGGCTTGCTCAGGAATTCGGTGATCTCGGCGCCCTTGCTCGGGTCGCTCTTGGCGTCGCGGATTGCTTCGAGGAATTTGTAGCTGTCGGACTGGCCGAGCTGGGCTGTGGCGGGCGCTACCGCCAGCACTGCCGCGGCGATGGCGGCGATACGGATGTTGCGAAGAGTCATCGTCACTCATTACCCCCGATGCGGTCGGCAGTTCCAGCCCTGGCGGGGCTTGCGTCGGCATCGCTACCAGATCATGGCTGACGGCACCATGAATCACCGTCGTTTCTTGTCGCTTGCCCTGCCTGTCCTGATCGCGCTCGCGGCCTGTTCACCCGCCGCCGAAGCGCCGCCGCTGGCGGGTGCCGCGATCGGCGGGCCGTTCACGCTGACCGACCAGGACGGCAAACCAGTGAGCGACCGCGACTTTGTCGGCAAGTACCGCATCATCTATTTCGGCTACACTTATTGCCCCGATGTCTGCCCGGTCGATGTCCAGAACCTCGCCGCCGGCCTGAAGAAGGTCGAGGCCAGCGATCCCAAGCTCGGCGCACGGATCGTACCGATCTTCATCAGCGTCGATCCTGCGCGCGATACGCCGCCGGTATTGAAGCAGTTCGTGCGCGCCTTTCATCCCCGCATGGTCGGGCTGACCGGGTCGCCGCAAGCGATTGCAGCGGTCGCGAAGGAATATGCGATCTTCTACCAGCCGCAGCCCAGAACGGCTGACGGCGGCTATACCGTCAACCACTCGCGCCAGGCCTATCTGTTCAGCCCCGACGGCAAGCCGATCGCGCTGCTCTCGCAAGACGGCAAGCCCGAGGTGATCGCCGACGAGATCCGGCGCTGGGCGCGATGAGCGGGCGGTTCTGGGAAGATACACCGCTCGACAAGCTCGACCGCGCGCAATGGGAAGCGCTGTGCGACGGCTGCGGCAAGTGCTGCATCCACAAGCTCGAGGATGACGAAACCGGCGAGCTGTTTCCGACCAATGTCGCCTGCCGCCTGCTCGACCGGCGCAGCGCGCAGTGCAGCGATTACAAGCATCGTCACGCCTTCGTTCCCGAATGCGTTCGCCTGACTCCGGCAAAGCTTGCGACGATCGACTGGCTGCCATCGACTTGCGCCTATCGGTTGCTCGCCGATGGGCAGCCGCTGCCCGAATGGCATTATCTGATCTGCGGCGATCGCGAAGCCGTCCACCGCGCCGGCATTTCAGTACGCGGCTGGACCATTTCCGAAGACGATGCCGGTGACCTTGAATTTCACCTGACCGACCGGACGTTGTGACCGGCACGCCCGACATTGCGGTTGTCCGGCATCCGCGTGCGCGGCGCACCCGGCTGACGATCGACCCCAAGACCGGCGCGGTGAAGCTCACGTTGCCGCCGCGCGCCGCGCTTGCCCCGGCGCTGCGCTGGGCGGAGGAAAAGCGCGGATGGATCGCTGCCGAACAGGCGAAGCTGCCACCGGCCTGTCCGTTCATCGACGGCGGCAGTCTGCCGTTTCGGGGCCAGATGCTGACGATCGACTGGAGCGTCATGGCGTCGCGCCAAATCATAGTCGAGGGCGACCGCCTGCGCTGCGGCGGCCCGGTCGAGAGCCTGCCGACCCGGATCGAGCGCTGGTTGCGCGCTCAGGCGCTCGCGTTGCTCAGCGCAGAGACGCGAGAATTCGCGGCGCGGGCGGCGGTCACCGTCAGTCACATCGGCATTGGCGATCCGCGCGGGCGCTGGGGCAGTTGCACGTCGCAGGGCGCGATCCGCTATAGCTGGCGGCTGATCCTCGCGCCTGATTTTGTTCGCCGGGCAACGGTGGCGCACGAAGTCGCGCACCGATTGCACATGAACCACAGTCCGGTGTTCCACGCCGCTGTCGCGAGGCTCGTCGGTGTCGATGCCGACCGGTCGCGCGCGTGGCTAAGGCAGCACGGCGCGGCGCTTCACTGGGTCGGTCGGTCGGCCTGAGGTCGCGGCGCCGGTACTGGTGCCGGTGCTGGCCGACGGGTTGCCGGGCGATCGAGCGTCCGGTTCAGCCAATCCTCGTCGAGCCGCTCGCCGCTCGGCCGTTCGCGCCCGGTGGTTGCTGCAGGGGGCGGCAGGGCATCGGGCTGCGGATCGGTCGGTTCGTTGGCGGGCGGCAATGCCGGTTGCTCGACCGGATTGCCGTCGGGATCGACGAACAGGCCGTTATCGGGCTCGCCGAAGTAATTCTCCTCCCCGAACCCAGCCGCTTCGTCGGGCAGGGTGACGCCGGTATCGAATTGCTCGACCGGCCGATTGGCGACCGCGACTTTCATGAACGCGGCGAAGGCGCGTGCCGGCGCGGTCCCGCCGTGCAGCCCGCGCACCGACTGCGCATCGTCGCGCCCCATCCACACGCCAGTGGTCAGGCCGCTCGAAAAGCCCAGAAACCAGCCATCCTTGGTCGAGGTGGTCGTGCCAGTCTTGCCCGCGACCGGACGACCGATCTGCGCGGCCTTGCCGGTGCCGGTGTTGACGGCGGTCTGCAGCAGGTCGGTCATCGACTGGGCGACGAAAGGCGCGACCAGCACATGGCTGCGATCGACTTCATGCGCATAGATGGTCACGCCATTGGCGGTCACCTTGGTGATGCCATAGGGCGTCACGGCTACGCCCTTGTTGGCGACCGATGCGAATGCGCGAGTCAGGTCGATCAACCGCACATTCGACGTGCCGAGCACCATCGCCGGATAGGTATTGATCGGCGTCGTGATGCCAAACCGTCGCGCCATGTCGGCAATCGTTGCAAAGCCGACCTCGTCGCCGATCTTCGCCGCCACGGTATTGATCGAATAGGCGAAGGCATTGCGCAGCGTCGTCTCACCGATGTTGCGGCGTGAATCATTCTTGGGTGTCCAGCCGCCGATCGTCACCGGCTCGTCGACCACTGCGTCTTCGGGCTTATGCCCGGCTTCGAGCGCGGCCAGATAGACGAACAGCTTGAAGGCCGATCCCGGCTGGCGCTCCGCCTGCGTCGCGCGGTTGTAGATCGACGAGACATAATCCTTGCCGCCGACCATCGCGCGCACCGCACCGTCACGGTCGAGCGAGACCAGCGCACCCTGCGTCCCCGGCGGCGCATTGGCGCGGATCGCGGCATCGGCAGCGCGCTGGGCAGCCAGATCGAGCGTCGTCCACACTTCCAGCGGGCGCGCGGATTCGTCGATCAGCAGTTCGAGCTGGGGCAGCGCCCAGTCGGTGAAGTAACGCACACTGTTCTGGCGCGGTTCGGGCACGAACCGCACGCCCGACAGATCGATCTTGCCCGCTTCGCCTGCTGAAATCTTGCCGGTTTCCTCCATCAGCCGGATCACCACACCGGCGCGACCCTTGGCAGCGTCGATGTCGGCGGTTGGCGAATAATGCGACGGCGCCTTGACCAGCCCGGCGATCACGGCGGCTTCGCTCAGGCTCAGCTGCTCGGCGCTATGGCCGAAAAATTTGCGTGCAGCCGCGTCGACGCCATAGGCGCCACCGCCGAAATAGACCTTGTTCAGATAGAGTTCGAGAATCTGTTCCTTGGTGAACTTGCGTTCCAGCGCGAGCGCGATGATCGCCTCGCGCAGCTTGCGCGACAGCGAATAGCTGTTGCTCAGGAAAATCGTGCGCGCCACCTGCTGGGTGATGGTCGAAGCGCCCTGCAGTCGCTTGCCGGTGCCGCGGTTGACGATCGCGAATTTGGTGATGCGCGCGAGGGCCACCGGATCGACGCCGGGATGCCATTCAAACCGCCGGTCTTCGACAGCGATCGTCGCATCGCGCATCACTTGCGGAATGCGCGCATAGGGTAGCCAGTCGCCGAAGCTGGGGCCAAGCGAGGCAATCACCGTCCCGTCGGCGGCATGGACGCGGATCATCTGGCCGTTCGGCGACGATTTGAGCTCGTCGAAACTCGGCAAGCTCGCGCGGGCGACATAAACGGCGACCACCAGCGCGCCGAACGCCAGCAGGCCGAGGTCGATCAGAACCTGGATCGCCAGCACGAGCCGGCGCCGCCACCGGGGCTTGGTCAGGGAAGCACTTGCCATCGAAGACCGGCGGAATAGGCCCTAAAGTCCGACGCGACAAGCAGGACGATGTCGCTCAGCCACCGCGCGGACGGAAATCGAGGCTCACCGAATTCATGCAATAGCGCAGCCGGGTCGGCGGCGGACCGTCGGGGAAGACATGGCCGAGATGGCTGTCGCAGCGTGCACAGCGCGATTCGACGCGGCGCATGCCATAGCTGGTGTCGGCATGTTCGCTGACACGGTCGGGGGCGATCGGCTGGGTAAAGCTCGGCCAGCCCGATCCCGAATCATATTTGTCGGCGCTGTCGAACAAGTCGAGCCCGCAGGCAGCACAGGCATAAATGCCGTCGGCCTTGTTATCATTATATTTGCCGGTGAAAGCCCGCTCGGTCCCCGCTTCGCGCAAGACGTGAAATTGCTCGGGCGTCAGCCGCGCGCGCCATTCGGCTTCGGGCAGGTCGATCTTGTCCATCAGGGCTCTCCGGGGAGGGGAAGGTCTCGCCTCCATAAATGGAATTGCCGCACTGATCGACAAGGGGGCCGCTGCCGCCCGCACCAATTGGCTTTCGAATCGGCACCGGAACATTGCCCTTTGGGACGGCGGTGCCGCGGCGCTAAGGGTTGGCGAATTCCATCCCGGAGAATCGCCCATGGCCCGTCCCCCGCTGCCGCCTTTCACTGCCGAAACCGCCGCGCAAAAGGCGCGACTGGCGGAGGATGCCTGGAATAGCCGCGATCCGGCGCGGGTTGCGCTTGCCTATAGCGAGGACAGCCGCTGGCGGACGCGCGAGGAATTTTTCAGCGGGCGCGCGGCAATCACCGATATGCTGACGCGCAAATGGTCGGCCGAGCACGAGTATCGGCTGGTCAAGGAAGTCTGGGCGTTCACCGACGACCGGATCGCCGTGCGCTTCGTCTATGAATGCCACGATGCGAACGGCCAGTGGTGGCGCTGCCATGGCAATGAGCAATGGCAGTTCGACGATGAGGGCCTGATGACCCGGCGCGAAGCCTCAGTCAACGACGTCCGGATCGACGAAAGCGATCGGCTGTTCCGCTGGCCGCTCGGGCCGCGCCCGGCCGATCATCCGGGGTTGAGGGAGATGGGGCTTTGACGCCCGGGTCGCGCTGCCTGTCGATGGCAGCGCTGACATCTGGTGCGGTCGAGAAGACTCGAACTTCCACGGGCTTTCGCCCACAACGACCTCAACGTTGCGCGTCTACCAGTTCCGCCACGACCGCACGTGATAGGCCGCCGGCAACGCGCCGGTGGCTGGTAGGAGGGCGCCCCTAGCAAAGCCATAACCGGCTTACAAGCGGCAATCGCGCACCGCACGCAGCGGGTGGTATCGCCGCGATCCCACGCCTATGCCGCGCGGGATGCGTGTCGCCGATCGTCTTGCTCCCGAAGCTCGCCTGCTGTTGGGTCTGGCATGGCCGGTGATGCTCACCAGCCTCAACTGGACCATTTTGCATGTCACCGATGTCGCGATGGTCGGGCTGGTCGGTACCGAACAAGTCGCGATATTGGGCGGTAGCCGGGCGCTGACGTTCATCACGATCGTTGCGGCGCTGGGCTGGATGTCGGGCATCATGGTCTTCACGGCGCGCGCCGACGGTGCCGATGATCTGCCCGAAACCGGACAAGTGCTGCGCGACGGGCTGGTGCTGGCGCTGGCGCTAGGCGCGACGATCGGGGCGGCAATGGCGGTGTTCGCCGCGCCCATGCTGGGCGCACTCGGCGTGGCGCCTGCACTGCTGGCCGATACCGCGCATGTCGTGCGGCTGTTCGCGATCGCCTTTCCGTTCCAGCTGATCATGATCGCGATCAGCTTCTTCCTCGAAGGCGTCAGTCGGCCGGCGCGAGTGACGATCGTCAATTTTTCGATCCTGCCGATCAATGCCGTGCTCGCGTGGAGCCTGTCCGGCGGCCATCTCGGCCTGCCCGCGCTCGGGGCGGGGGGCGCGGCGCTGGCGACCGCGATTGCCTCGGCGCTTGGCGCCATCGGCATGATCATCGCGGCCTGGACCTTGCCGAAGGCGCGGGCGCGCGGGCTGCGCGATCTGCGCGCGGCGGCTTGGGTTGCGGCCCCGCGCCGCGCCTGGCGGTTATGCCGGTTCGGCGCGGTGCCTGCCATTGCCTCGGGGCTTGAGCTGGCGGGCTTTTCGATCCTGATTGCGCTGTCGACGCAGCTCGGGCCTGCCACTGCGCATGCGTTCCAGATCGTCTTTTCGGTCCACAACGTCACTTTCTCGGTGGCAATGGGGCTGGGATCGGCAGCGGGAGTCCGCGTCGGCAACGCCATTGGCGAGGGCGTTGTCGATCAGGCGCGGCGGCGCACGCTGATCGCCGCAGGGCTCACGGCCGCGATGATGGCAATGCTTGCGCTGCTGCTGATCGTCGCCGCGCGCCCGATCATCGCGATCTTCCCGGCGACCGACGCAGTGCGCGATCTCGCGCTCGCCATGCTGCCGCTCTGGGCGGGTTTCATCCTGTTCGACGGCATTCAGCTCGTCTTCGTCTATGCGTTGCGCTCGATCGGGGATCAGGTCGCGGCAGGGATCAATTCGATCATCGCCTATTTTATCGTCACCGGCGGGCTCGGCGTTGTGCTGGTCGCGCAAAATTGGGGGGCGACCGGACTGGTGCTTGCCTCGGGCAGTGGGATGCTGGTCGCCGCGTTGCTGAGCGGGCTGCGTTTCGAACGCGTCAGCCGGCGATCCCGGACGCAAAGCTGAGCCGCAACGCCTTGCCATTGTTGGGCACGTCGAGCGTCAGGCTGCGGAATTCGACCACGCCCTTCGGGCCAACCACTCGCGCTTCAGGCGTGATGGTCCACGTGTAGACTTGGCGGCCCTGCGCATCGAGCAGGTCGGCGCGCAGATCGGTAACGGGCAGGCGCTTGCCCGTCGGGTTGACGATCCGCCCGCTCACCGCAAACGCCTCCGACCCGCTCGGCAGATCGTGGCGGTCGATCGGATTCTGCTCGATGCGCAGCGGCGTCTCGGCGGCAGCGACGAACCCGAACTGATCGGCAAGCCCGGTCGTGCCCATGGCACTGATGACGCCCACGCCGATCAGCATCGTCACGCCGGCGGCAACCGCGATCATCGTGTAGCGGCGCGCGGGATTGCGGCGCGGGCGGAACGGCGCCTGATAGCCGAACGCATCATAATCGACGTTCGTGTCGCTGGGGGGCGTCGCTCGGGCGGCAACCGGCGGCATGTCTTCAGCGACAGGAGCGGGGGCCGGCGCGACCGTTGCGGCAGCCGACGCTGAGGCTTCCGGCGCAAAGGCTGCCGCGGCGGGACCATGCTGGAACCAGCTGTGTTTGCAATTGGCGCAGCGAACGGTGCGACCGTCAGGCCCGATCGCAGTGTCAGGGACCAGATAGCGGGTCCGGCATGCGGCGCATTCGAGGATCATATCAACAGTGTTTCACTTGGGGGTGGTAACGGTCCGCCCTTTGATGCAATTGATGAATCTAAGCACGAGCAATGCATCCGTGGCAAGGGGCAGCTTGAGTGGGCCGCGCGCGCATGCGATGGCACGGACATCGACAATCGGGAGCGTCGGCGCCGGCATGGCGAATATCGTGCAGTTCGAAAATGTGGGGCTGCGCTATGGCAACGGCGACGAAACGCTCACCGACCTGAGTTTCACGCTGTCGACCGGCGCCTTTTATTTCCTCACCGGCGCCTCGGGCGCGGGCAAGACCTCGCTGCTCAAGCTGCTGTATCTGGCGCAGCGGCCGACGCGGGGCACGATCCGGCTGTTCGGTGAGGATTTCGGTACGATGCCGCGCGCGCGCCTGCCCGGCTTTCGCCGCCGCATCGGCGTGGTGTTTCAGGATTTCCGGCTGCTGCCGCACCTGTCGGCGTTCGACAATATCGCGCTGCCGCTGCGCGTGGCCGGTCTGCCCGAAAGCGATGTCGAGGCGCCCGTACGCGAAATGCTGGCCTGGGTCGGCCTGTCCGAGCGGATCGATGCCAAGCCACCGACGCTGTCCGGCGGCGAACAGCAACGCGTCGCAATCGCGCGTGCGGTGATCGGGCGGCCCGAAATCCTTGTCGCGGACGAGCCGACCGGTAACGTCGACCCCGATATGGCCGAACGGCTGCTGCATCTTTTTGACAGTCTCAACCGGCTGGGCACGACCGTGGTGGTGGCGACGCACGACTTCCATCTGCTCGGGCGGATTCCCAACGCGCATATGATGCGGCTCGACAAGGGGCGGTTGCTCGATCCGACCGGGTCGCTGCGCTTTCCGCCCACCAAGCCATTGGCCGAGGCTTGAGCAAGGTGGTGACACGCGCCCCCTATGCCGATCGCCGCCTGCTTGATGCGGGCCGCCAATCGCGCGCGATGGTCTGGATCATGGCGATCATGTTGTTCCTGACGGTGCTGACGGGCGCTTTCGGGCTGGGTGCGCTGGCGGCCTCGCAAACGCTTGAGCGCCAGCTTGCTGGTCGGCTGACGGTGCAAGTGGTCGAAGCCAATCCGGTTGCGCGCAAGGCCGTGGCTGCGGCCATCGTTGCGCGGCTTCGCGTATTACCGCAGGTCGCCCGGGTCGCGCCGGTGGACGAGGGCGCACTGGCGGCGATGCTCCGTCCGTGGCTGGGCGAGCAGGGCACCGATCCCGACTTGCCGATCCCGGCGATGATCGATGTCGAGCTGCGCGAACCCGGCGATGCGGCCGTGGCGGTAGTGACTGAAGCCGCCCGCCGGGCGGCGCCGACGGCACGGATCGACCGTTATGAAAGCTGGATGTCGCCCGTTGCCTCCTTCATGCAGCTGCTGATCGCGATCGCGGCGGGCCTGATCCTGTTGATGGCGGCCGCAACCGCGACCGTCGTGATGCTGGCGGCGCGGGCCGGGCTCGACAGCCACCGTGCGACCATCGAAGTGTTGCACATGCTCGGGTCGACCGATGCGCAAGTAGCGCGGCTGTTCCAGCGGCGGATCGCGATCGACACGCTTTACGGCGGGCTGCTCGGCACGGCGCTCGCGCTGGCGACGATCATTTTCGTCGGCAGTCAAGTAGGCGCGCTTGGCTCCGACCTGCTTGGCGGGATCGCCTTTGGCGTGCGCGACTGGCTGATCCTGATCGCATTGCCGATCGGCTTTGCCCTGCTGGCAACGGTGGCGGCGCGGTTGGCGGTGCTGCGCGCGCTGGGGCAGTATTTGTGATCCGGCGCCTGATTGCCGCAATTGCGCTCGCCTGGGTACTCGGCTTTGGCTGGTTCATGCTCGCACTGCCCGGGCCCGCCGATGCCCGGCCCACCGACGCGATCGTGGTGCTGACCGGCGGCGCGGGGCGGATCGACCGCGGGCTCGAGTTGATGCAAGCCCATGCGGCGCAGCGGATGCTGGTTTCAGGCGTCGATCCGAAAGTGCGACCGATCGAGCTTGCCGCCGAATACAAGGCATCGCCCGCGCTGTTCGCCTGCTGCATCGATCTTGGCCATGAAGCCGTCGATACGCGTTCGAACGCCGAGGAAACGCGCGACTGGGTGCGCAGCCATGGCTATAAATCGGTGCGGCTGGTGACGTCGGACTGGCATTTGCGGCGCGCGCAGCTCGAGCTGGCGCACGCGCTCGGGCCGGGCGTTGCAGTCGAAGGCGATGGCGTGGCCGGCAATCCGCGCGCGCCGCTGCTGCTGGCGGAATATAACAAATATCTTGTGCGCCGCTTCGCGCTGGCGTTTGGGCTCGGCGAATGATCGCGTGGGTGCGCACGGCTGCCTTTGGCCTGCTCTTTTATGGCGGGTCGATCTTGTTCGTGCTGGCGACGCCGTTCAGCGTGCTGCTCGGGCAGCGCGTCCTGCTCGCCAATGTCCATGGCTGGATCCGCTGGCACCGGCTGGTGGTGTGGTTGACGCTCGGTATCCGTTGCCGGTTCGAACAGCGCCCGCCGCCGGGGCAATATCTCTATGCAGCAAAGCATCACGCGATGATCGAGACGTTCGAGCTGGTGCTCGAACTCGGCGATCCGGTGGTGGTGATGAAGCGCGAGCTGGCGCAAATCCCGATCTGGGGCTGGGCGGCGCGGCGCTATGGCATGATCGTCGTCGACCGCGACGCATCGGGGGCAGCGCTGCGCCAGATGATCCGCGAGGCCAAGGCTGCGCTGGCGAGCGGGCGGTCGGTGCTGATCTTTCCCGAAGGCACGCGGGTGCCGACGGGCGCGACGCCACCACTAAAGGCGGGCTTTGCCGGGCTCTACCGCGCGCTGGGCCTGCCGGTGGTGCCGATTGCGATCGATTCAGGGCTGGTCTGGCCCAGGCACGGGCCCAAGCGCGGCGGCACGGTGACTTTCCGCTTTGGCGAGCCGATCGCCGCCGGCGTGTCGCGCCCCGAAATCGAGGCGCAGACGCACGTCGCGATCAACGTGCTCGAACCGCGCTAACCGCCGACGACCTCGCGCAGTGCTGCTGCCAGCCCGCGCGTTTCCTCCTCGGTGCCGATCGTCATGCGCAGGCCGTGCGGCAGGCCCTGACCGGGCAGCCAGCGGACGATATAGCCGCACTCCATCAGCCCCTTATAGGCCTGTTCGGCGCTGATATCGCCCTCGAACAGCACCAGCAGGAAATTGGCGTGGCTCGGCACCGCGCGCAGGCCCTTGTTGCCGAGCGCGGCGACTTCGCCCGCCAACCACGCCCGCCACGTCGCATTGTGCGCCCGGGCGGCATTGACGAAACCATCGTCGGCGAGCGCGGCGACAGCAGCGCGCTGGCCCGCGGTCGTCACGTTGAACGGCAGGCGGATGCGGTGCAGCGCCTCGATGATCGCCGCCGACGCATAACCCCAGCCGATCCGTTCGGCAGCGAGGCCGTAGATTTTCGAGAAGGTGCGGGTGACGAGCACATTGGGCGCCGTCATCGCGAGTGCGAGGCCGGCGTCATCCTCTTCGGGCGTCAGATATTCGGCATAGGCCTGATCGAGCACCAGCAGCACGCTCGGCGGCAGCGCGGCGTGGAGCCGGGCGATCTCGGCGCGGGGGGCGAACGTGCCGGTCGGGTTGTTGGGATTGGCGATGAACACGATCCGCGTGCGCTCTGTCACGCACGCCAGCACCGCGTCGATGTCGGTCGCATAATCCTTGTCCGGCGCCACCACCGGCGTCGCCCCGACGCGCCGCGCCGCGATTTCATAGACCGCAAAGCCATATTTGACGAAGATCACTTCGTCGCCCTGCCCCGCAAAGGCGCCCGCGGCGAGGTGAAGGATGTCGTCGGAACCGGTGCCATAGATTACGCGCGCCGGGTCGAGGCCATATTTGGCGGCAACCGCCTCGCGCAGGATGCTCGCGCCGGGATCGGGGTAGCGATCGAGCGAGCGGCTCTCGACTTCCAGCGCAGCGCGCGCGGCGGGCGAGGTGCCGAGCGGATTCTCGTTGGCCGAAAGCTTGACGAGCTTGCGCCCGTCGTCGCCGGTCGACCGGCCGGGGACATAGGGGGCAATCGCCATCACCCAGGGCTTTGGAACGGGAGCATTCATGGGTGCGGCCCTAGCCGCTGGCGATTGACAAGCCAAGCGCGCGCGCCCTAGCCGCTGGTGCCATGTCGCACGATGCGCGCTTCGGCCTTGGCCGCACGATTTCGCTGGCCGGGCCTTTACCGCTCGATTCGGGCGCCAATCTCGCGCCGGTCGACATCGCCTATGAAACCTATGGCGATCTCGATGCCGATGGCGGCAATGCGATTCTCATCTGCCACGCGCTGACCGGCGACCAGCATGTCGCCAGCCCGCACCCGATCACCGGCAAGCCCGGCTGGTGGACGCGCATGGTCGGGCCGGGCAAGCCGATCGATCCCGAACGGCACTTCATCATCTGCGCCAATGTGCTTGGCAGCTGCATGGGATCGTCCGGCCCCGCGAGTCTTGCCGCCGATGGCGCGCCCTATGCGATGCGCTTTCCGGTGATCACGATCCGCGACATGGTGCGCGCGCAGGCCATGCTGCTCGATCAACTCGGCGTGGGCGTGCTGCGCGCGGTGGTAGGCGGATCGATGGGCGGGATGCAGGCGCTGAGCTGGGCGGCGACCTATCCCGATCGCGTGCGCGCGGCCGTGGTGATCGCCTCGACCGCGCGCCACACTGCGCAGAACATCGCTTTCCACGAAGTCGGGCGGCAGGCGATCATGGCTGATCCGCGCTGGCTGGGTGGCGACTACTACGCCGCGGGCGAGCCGCCGAGCGCGGGCCTCGCGGTCGCGCGGATGGCGGCGCACATCACTTATCTGTCGGAAGCGGGCCTCACCGAGAAATTCGGCCGCCGCCTGCAGGCGCGTGACGCGAAGAGCTTCGGCTTCGATGCCGATTTTCAGGTCGAAAGCTATCTGCGGCACCAGGGCATCAGTTTCGTCGACCGCTTCGATGCCAACAGCTACCTCTACATCACCCGCGCGATGGATTATTTCGACCTGGCCGAGGAACATGGCGGGATGCTCGCCAATGCCTTTCGCGGCTCGGCGACGCGTTTCTGCCTCGTCAGCTTCGATACCGACTGGCTTTATCCGACTGCCGAGTCGCGCAGCATCGTCAAGGCGCTCAATGCAGCGGGCGCGGCCGCCAGCTTCGTCGAACTGTCGAGCCCGTTCGGCCACGATGCCTTCCTGCTCGACTCGCCTGAGCTGAACCGCGTCGTCGACGGATTCCTGAGGGCAGTGGCATGAGCCTGCGCCCTGACCTTGCTCTCATCGCCGCCAATATCGCGCCGGGTGCGCGCGTGCTCGATGTCGGCTGCGGCGATGGCGCGCTGCTGGCGGCACTGCGTGACGATCGCGGGGTCGATGCGCGCGGGCTGGAGCTCGACGCGGCCAATGTCGCCGCGGCGGTGGCGCGCGGGCTGTCGGTGATTCAAGGCGACGCCGACCGCGACCTTGCCGATTTCCCCGACGCGAGCTTCGACTATGCGATTCTCAGCCAGACGCTACAGACAACGCGCGCCCCGCATCTGGTGCTGGACCAGCTCTTGCGGATCGGCGCGCGGGCATTCGTGTCCTTCCCGAATTTTGCGCATTGGCGGGTGCGGCTGGCGCTGCTGACGCAAGGGCGGATGCCCGTCACGCGGTTGCTGCCCGAACGCTGGTATGACACGCCGAACATCCACCACGTCACGATTGACGATTTCCGTGATCTGATGCGCGGGGCCGGCATCGCGGTTGAGCGCGCCTGGTTTCTGTCGGGCGATCAGCAGCGCGGCGCGATGGCGGCGAATCTGCTCGCCGAACATGCGGTGTTCCTGCTCAAGCGGGGGTAGGGGCCAGCTTACGCCTTCTTGCCCTGATTGATTCCACCGTTCGTGTCGAGCGAAGTCGAGACACAAGCCCAACGCGCACCGATTGTGGCCTGTTTCTCGACTTCGCTCGAAACGAACGGGTCAATACAAGGCCTAAAACGGAATCTCGTCGTCGAAGCCGTCGGCGGGGCCGTCGTTGAAACCGCCGCCGCCACCCATGCCGCCGCGATCGTTGAAGCCACCGCCGCGGTTCGGCGCACCACCGCCGCCGCGCGATCCGCCGCCGCCGCCGAAGTCATCGCCACCGCCGCCCATGCCGCCGCCGCCAGCGCCGCCGCCAGCACCGTCGAGCATCGTCAGCACGGCATTATAGCCCTGCAGCACGATTTCGGTCGAATAACGGTCCTGCCCCTGCGCGTCCTGCCATTTGCGGGTCTGGAGCGCGCCCTCGATATAGACCTTGCTGCCTTTGCGCAGATAACGCTCGGCGACGTTGGCGAGGCCCTCGCTGAAGACCTTCACCGTGTGCCATTCGGTGCGTTCCTTCTTCTCGCCCGAATTGCGATCCTTCCAGCTTTCCGAGGTGGCGATGCGCAGTTCGACCACCTTGCCGCCGTTCTGGAACGTCCGGCTTTCGGGGTCGCGCCCCAGATTGCCGACCAGGATCACCTTGTTGACGCTGCCCGCCATAACTTCTTCCTACAATCCAAGTGCCATGGCGGCCCAGTAAGTCGCCCCTGCAGCGATGTAGGCCAGCGCGAACAGATAGCCAACCATGAAGGCGGGCCACGCCCAAGAGTTGGTCTCGCGCCGGGTGACAGCAATCGTCGAGATGCACTGCGGCGCGAACACGAACCACATCAGGAAGGCGAGCGCAGTCGGCAGCGACCAGCGCTTCTGCAGCGCTTGCGTGATCGCGGCCTGCCCGCGCGCATCATCGGGGGCGTCGACTGCATAGACAGTGCCGAGGGCGGCGACTGCAATCTCGCGCGCCGCCATCGCCGGGATCAGCGCGAGCGCAATGTCGCGGTCGAAGCCGATCGGCTTGGTCACGACGGCAAGGCCATTGGCGATGCGGCCGGCAATCGAATAATCGACCGGCGTCACGCTGCTCCCGGCGGGCGGCTTGGGATAGGACAGCAGCAGCCACAGCACGACGGTCGACGCGAGGATGATGGTGCCTGCGCGCCGCAGGAAGCTGTAGGCACGGCTCCACAGCCCGAGCGCGACGTCGCGGAAGCGCGGCAGCTGGTATTTCGGCATCTCCATCATGAAGCCCGACGAGGCACCCTTGGTCACCGTCCGCCGCAATATAATCGCCGCGACGAACGCGCCGACGATGCCGAACACATAAAGCACAAACAGCACCAGCCCCTGCAGCCCGACGAACGGCAGCACCTGCCGATTCGGGATCAGCGCGCCGATGACGACGGTATAGACCGGCAGCCGCGCCGAACAGGTCATCAGCGGCGCGATCAGGATCGTCGTCAGCCGGTCCTTCTCGTCCTCGATCGTGCGCGTCGCCATGATGCCTGGCACCGCGCAGGCGAACGACGACAGCAGCGGAATGAAGGCGCGGCCCGAAAGGCCCGCCACCGCCATCACCCGGTCCATCAGGAAGGCGGCGCGCACCATATAGCCCGATGCCTCGAGCAACAGGATGAACAGGAAAAGGATTAGGATCTGCGGCAGGAAGACGATGACCGCACCGACCCCGGCGATGATCCCTTCGGTCAGCAGCCCGCGCAGGAATCCGTCGGGCAGCGCCGCGCTAACGGCCTGGCTGAGCGCGGCAAAGCCTGCGTCGATAGCGTCAGCCGGCGCCTGCGCCCAGCTGAACACCGCCTGGAACATCAGGAATAGGATCGTCAGCAGCAGCAGCGTGCCCCAGACCGGGTGCAGGGCAATGCCGTCGAGGCTGTGCGTCAGCCGCCGCGTCGGCGTTTCGGAGACGATCGCGCGCATCGCAATCGCGCGGGCGCGCCGTTGCAGCACGGCGATGTCGTCCTCGATCCGCCCGTCGCCGCCGCGCACCCGGATCGCGCCGCCGTGGTTGACGAGCTTTGCCACTTCACCGCTCAGCACATCGAGCCCGCGCTTGCGGACCGCCACGGTCGGCACCACAGGCACGCCGAGCTCGCGCGCGAGCGCCTCGGAGTCGAGCACCAGCCCGTCGCGTTCGGCCAGATCGACCATGTTGAGCGCGACCACCACCGGCATGCCGAGCGCGATCAGTTGCAGCGCGAAGCGCAGGTGATTGTCGAGATTGGCGGCGTCGAGCACGATCACCAGCGCATCGGGCAGTCGCTCGCCCGCCTGGCTGCCGGTGATGACGTCGCGCGTCACGCGCTCGTCGGGGCTGCTCGGATCGAGGCTATAGGCGCCGGGCAAGTCGACCAGCTCGACCGGACGGCCGTCGGGCAGCATCAGCCGCCCCGATCGCCGCTCGACGGTAACGCCGGGATAATTGCCGACCTTCTGGCGCGCGCCGGTCAGCGCATTGAACAGAGCGCTCTTGCCGGCATTGGGATTGCCGACCAGCGCCACGAGCGGCGCGGCGTTCATCAATGAGGCGCGATCATTCGGCGGGCGCGAGCAGCGATACCTGGATCGTCCCGGCGACGGCGCGGCGCAGCGCCACCGTCATCCGGCCGATCCGGCACGCGATCGGGCCCTTGCCCAAAGTTGCGCGGTGCAACACTTCGACGCCAACGCCTTCATCGAAGCCAAGTTCGCGCAACCGGCGGGCCTCGGGATCGGCAAGGCGCGCCCAGTCGATCGCCGCGACGGTGGCCTGCTGGCGCAACGCAAGCTGTTCGAGGCTGATCCGACTCTGCATCGTTGCGGACTAACTCTTTTGCGAGTGGTTATCAATAACGCGCCAAGCGGCGGCTGATAATTAATCGCAAGAAAGTGCAAGCACCTTGACTGGAGTCAATCCGGCAATCGTCAAACGACCGGATAGCGCAACCGGCCGATGAAGCGCGACAGGCTGGGCAAATTCTCGGTGCGGGCGATGAACCCCGCCTTGGCCTTTTCGAAGCGCATGATCCCCTCGATCCGCCGCGCGAGGAAGTCGCGGGTGTCGGCCCAGTCTTCGCTTTCGTCGTTCAGGAAGACAGTAATCGTGGCGGCATAGACGCTGCCGAGGATCGCGCGCTTGGTGTAGTGGTTGTAATCGCTCGCGGTGTCGCCGGCCTGCCGCCACATCAGGTCGACGCTGCGCCAGCCCAGCCGCGTCGCGCGCGGAACATTCTGCGGCATGGCAAGGATCGCCACGGCACGGCGCAGCGCATCGCGGTGCGGGGCGAGTTCGCTCAGCCGCGCCTCGACCTGGCGGGCGATCCGTTCGCGGATCTTCATGCCCGCGAGCGCCTCGGCCGGAAGCGCCGCCACCATAACGGCATCGATATGCGCGAACCACGCGTCGATCATCGCGACCGCGCCGTCCTTGAACGCGAGCGCGGCGACATCGGCATCGACGCCTGACTGCCGCGCGGCGAGCTTGACGGCATCGGCGGTCCACCCATCGAAGGCGGCATTGGCGGCAATCAGCGGGGCAAGGCCAAGGCGGATTTCGTCGAGCGTGGCGTCGGCGGGGATCGGAGTCGTCATCGCTGTGTCTTAGCGCCCGCGCCGCACCAGCACCAGCGCGACCGCGACCAGCAGCGCGCCGGTCAGGTCGGCGAGCCCCAGCCGCTCGTCATAAACGATCCAGCCGACGGTCGCCGCCACCATCGGCTGCACCAGCAGCGCAATCCCCACCACCAGCGGCGACAGCTTGCCGAGCGCATAGATCATCATGCCTTGCCCCAGCACCTGGCTGGCGAGCGCAAGGCCGATCAGCGCGCCCCAATGGTCAGGCACGATCCGCTCGCCGAGCAGGATCGCGAACAGCAGCAGCGGCGCGATGCTCGCCAGGGTCGACAGCGCAAGCGCGGGCAGCGGCGGCATCGTCGCGCGCGCGCGTGCCATCAGGATGAAATAGGCCGCGTAGAGAATCCCGGCGAGCAGGCAGAACAGATCACCCGCCAGATGGCGCGGATCGAGACTGTACGATCGGCCCATCAACAGCCCGGCGCCGATGAAGGCAAGCAACAGCGCAAAGCCCTGCATCCGGCTGGGCAGCGCGCGCGCGGCGATGAAGCCGTAAATAGGAAAGATCAGCGTCGCCGAATTGCCGAACAGCGTCGCGTTCGCCAACGTGGTGCGCAGGATGCCGATGTGCCAGCTCCCCAGGTCGGCGGCAAAGCACACGCCCGCCAGCGCCAGCGTCAGCCACAATCCGCGCCCCAGCCCGTGCGGCCGCCAGCCGGTCGCGAGCGCCATCGCGACCAGCAATGGCGCCGCAAGCGTGATCCGCCAGAAGGCCGATGCGACCGGCCCGGTATCGGCCATCCGCACGAACCACGGGCCAAAGGCAAGCGCGACATTGGCAATGATCACCGCGACAAAGGCGCTGGCGGGCGGGCGGTGATCGTCGGCTGTCATGCTCGGTTGGGGGCACTCTAGAATTTCTTGGGGCACGCAAAGGGTGCGGCAGGCGCTGTAGCGCGCTAGATGCGCTGCGTCGCCTGCCAATGGCGCCTACTCGGTTTCAAGGAGTTTGCCGATGCCGAACCTGTTCGATCCGATCCAGCTTGGGGCGATTTCCGCCGCCAATCGCGTGCTGATGGCGCCGTTGACGCGCGGCCGTGCGACCAAGGAGCATGTGCCGACGCCGATCATGGCCGACTATTATGCCCAGCGCGCGAGCGCCGGGCTGATCATCAGCGAAGCGACGGGCATCAGCCGCGAAGGACTCGGCTGGCCGTTCGCGCCGGGGCTGTGGACCGACGAACAGGCCGAAGCGTGGAAGCCGGTGACGGCGGCCGTCCACGCCGCCGGCGGCAAGATCGTCGCGCAGATCTGGCACATGGGCCGCGTCGTGCATTCGAGCTTCAACGATGGCGCAGCGCCGGTGTCGGCCTCGGCCACCACCGCGCCGGGCAAGGCGCATACCTATGTCGGGCGCCAGCCTTATGATCAGGCGCGCCCGCTCGACATCGCCGAAATCCCGCGCCTGCTCGACGATTACGCGCGCGCGACCGCCAATGCGATTGCGGCCGGATTCGACGGCGTGCAGATCCACGCCGCCAATGGCTATCTGATCGACCAGTTCCTGCGCGACGGCAGCAATCACCGCGCTGATGCCTATGGTGGCGCGCCGGAAAACCGCATCCGCCTGCTGCGCGAAGTGACCGAGCGCGTCGCGAGTGTCGCGGGCGCCGATCGCACGGCGGTGCGGCTGTCGCCCAATGGCGATTCGCAAGGCGTCGACGACAGCAACGCGCCGAGCGTGTTCGTCCCCGCGGCACGCGCGCTCGCCGACATCGGCATTGCTTTCCTCGAATTGCGCGAGCCCGGCCCCGACGGCACTTTCGGCCGCACCGATGTGCCGCGCCAGTCGCCCGCTATCCGCGAGGTGTTCAGCGCGCCGCTGGTGCTCAATTCGGATTATGTCAGCGCCGAACAGGCACAGGCAGCGATCGATTCGGGCGTTGCCGATGCGATCAGCTTCGGGCGCACCTTCCTCGCCAACCCTGATCTGCCGGCGCGACTGAAGGCAGGCGCGCCGCTCAACCCCGACGTAATGGCGACCTGGTACAGCCAAGGGGCAGAAGGCTACACCGACTATCCGGCGCTGGAGGCGGCGACGGCGTGATTTGAGCGCAAGGATCGGAACGCAACTGCCTCTCCGCGCTGCCATGGTCGCTCCGGCAGGAGGATCGGGCAATGCGGTGGATGGCAGCGGCAGTGACGACGATGATCGTGGCCACGGGGGCGCTCGCGCTGGCGCCCCCGGTCGAGCGGCCAGGCGGCTGGGCGCCCGATGCGATCCCGTGGCAACGCGCTGCGGCCAATGGCACACGCTATGCGCTGCTCGAAGGCGATCGCGCTGCGCCGGGCGCGAGCTTCACTTATGCCTTCGCCATTCCCGCGGGGGTGTGGGATGGGCCCCACCGTCACAGCACGACCGCGCGGGTCTTTGTCGCAAAGGGGACGCTCGGCCTCGGGTATGGCGACCATCCCGACCGGGCGAGGGCGCGGCGCTATCCAGTCGGGAGCGTCCTGGTCGTGCCCGCTGGCGCGGTCCACTTTGATGGGACCGACGTCGACACGGTGATCATCGGCGTCGCTTCGGGGCCGTGGTCGACGACGTACCTCGACGGATCGGCGCCCGCATCGGCGGGAACGCCGGTCGAATAGCTCAGCCGATCGGCACGAACCTGAGCGGCAATCCGTCCTTCGGGCGCGGGATCGGCCAGGCTTGCCACTGCGCCCCGGCGCCTTCGTCGAGCTCGATCCGGTAACGGCGCAGCAGTTGCGCGATCAGGATACGCGTCTGCATTTCAGCAAAATGCAGCCCCAGGCACATATGCGCGCCGCCGCCGAAGGGGATCCACGCATATTTGTGCCGCGCCCGTACAACGTCGGGCGCGAAGCGCATCGGATCGAATTTCTCCGGCTCGGGCCAATGTTCGGGCATGTGGTGGGTGAACGCCGGTGAGACGCCGACCGACGTCCCCGCCGGGATTCGATAACCCCCGAATTCGAAATCTTTGAGCGCGCGGCGAGGCAGCGACGGCACCGGCGGCATGAACCGCAGCGCTTCGCGGAAAGCGTAATCGGTCAGCGTCAGCCGGTCGAGCTGGCCATGCGCCAGTCCGTCGTCGTCGTTGAGGCCCAGCGCCGTCACTTCGTCGCGAAGCTTGTCCTGCCATTCGGTATGGCGACCGAGCAGCATGACCAGCGATGTCGCCGACGAGGTGATCGTGTCGTGCGCGGCCATCATCAGGAAATTCATGTGGTCAGCGATCGCATCGTCGGAAAGCGGCTGGCCCTGCTCGTCGGTCGCGCGGCAGAAATGCGAGAAGAAATCCTGCCCGTCGCCGGCGCGGCGCTTCGGGATCTCGCGCTTGAACAGATCGATCAGATAGGCGCGCGCCTGAGTTCCCTTGCGCATCTGCGATCCGGGCAGCGGGATGCGGATCGGCGTCACCGATGCCTGGACTTCATCGACGAACGCCTGGTTGATGCGCTTCGCCTCGGGGCCCAGTTCCATGCCGAGGAAGCTCTCGGCGGCAAGGTCGAGCGTCAGTGCCTTGATCGCGTCGTAAAAGCGCATTGGCTGGTTCGCCCAGCCGCTCACCGCGCGGGCGATGCCGCGGTTCAACCCTTCGGCATAATGGCGCATGGGCTCGGGCTTGAACGCGACCGACAGGGTGCGGCGGTCGGCGCGGTGCTTGTCGAAATCCATCAGCATCAGCCCGCGCGGGAACAGCAGGTTGAGCAGCGGCCCCCAGCCCTGTTCGGACGAAAAGATGCGGTCGCGGTCGAACAACACCAGCTCGTTCGCTTCGGGGCCTAGCAGCGTGACGGTGGTGCCGCCGAGCGCGGTATTGCGATAGACGCGGCCATAGCTCGACACCATGTGCCGCCCGAACGCCACCGGATCGCGCAACATGCGAAAGGTATTGCCGATCAGCGGCAGCCCGTCTTCGCCGGGAATGTGGCGCAGATCGCGGCTCGGCTGCTTGGGCAACCAATGCGGATTGGCCTCATAAGTGTGGGCATAGGCCATCGATGCACGCTCCCGCCGTTACTTACACCGGTATAAGTAACGGCGCGCGACCCGCCAAGCCCACAATGGGGCTCAGGAAAAGCGGCCCTTGACCGCGAGCATCGCGAGTGCCGCCTTCGCAGCCTCGCCACCCTTGTCCTTTTCGGTCGGGCGGGCGCGGGTGAGTGCCTGGGCTTCGTTCTCGGTGGTGAGGATGCCGTTGCCGACGCACAGCCCGTCCATGCTGAGCGCCATCAGCCCGCGCGCGCTTTCGCCCGCGACGATTTCGAAATGATAGGTCTCGCCGCGAATGACAACGCCGAGCGCGACATAGGCATCGTACCGCCCGCTCTCGCTGGCAAAGGCGATCGCGCCCGGCACTTCCAGCGCACCGGGGACGGTGATCGTCTCATGGATATGCCCCGCCGCCTCGATCGCGGTGCGCGCGCCTTCGATCAGCAGGTCGTTGAGGTGGTCATAGAAGCGGGCTTCGACGATCAGGATGCGGGCCATGGGTGTTCCTCCGGAATGCCGAATTGCGCGAGTGCGGCGCCTTGATAACGATGATCGTGGCTGACTTCTCGTACTGTCCAATCAGGTGCATGCAAGGCCCGCAGTCCGGCATCGTCGGACCATTCGATTTCGGCCAGCTCAAGACCTGAAAGCTGCCCTGCGAACTGATCGCCGCTGAACGACTGACCACCGCTCGCCAGCTGAAAGCGTCGTTTAACGAGCGGGTGCGCGGGGAGTGTCGCCAGCAGCGAGAACTCGTCCTCGGTCAGATAGCTGGTAACGATTGGCCTCGCGAGCGGATCATTTGCTTCGTACTTCTTGGTCAGCTTGAGCGAAACCGCACCGGAGCCGCTTTCGGTCATGCGGCGCAAACGCATCCTCGTGCCCAATAGGTAGCGATCATCGATCAGAACGAAGGGCAAGCCATCGAGCGCGGGGCGCACCATGCAGTCGACCAGCCAGCGTCGCTCGCGCTCGATATGGGCATATTTGGGCGCGCGCGCTTCATCGGCGCCCGTTCGCATTACTCCCCCGCCGTGCACGGGATCGGGCGTTCGCCGACGATCGACAGGCCGTAGCCCTGCAGGCCCACCAGCGTGTGGTGCGTGTTGGTCAGCAGCACCATGTCCTGCACGCCCAGCTCCGCCAGCACTTGCGCACCGATACCGTAGTCGCGCAGCTCCTCGACCTGCGGGTCGCCGGCGCCTTTCCCTTCGTGGCGCAGCGCGATGAAGCGCGAGACGATGCCCTGCATCGGCTTGTTGATGACGACGATCACGCCCGTCCCTTCGCGCGCGATCAGCTCCATCGATTGCGCGAGCAGACCCGATCGTTCGGATTCCTCGCCGAACACATCGACGAACATCGACATGGTGTGCATCCGCACCAGCGTCGGCGCATCGGGCGTGATCTTGCCCTTCTGCAACGCGATCAGCTCGTCGCCGGTCGCCTTGTTGCGGAAGGTCATCGCCCGCCAGTCGCCGCCCCAGCGGCTGTGGAAGCTGATTTCGGCGGTCTTTTCGACGAGATGGTCGTGGCGGCGGCGGTACGCAATCAGGTCGCGGATCGTGCCGATCTTGAGCCCGTGGCGCTGCGCGAACGGGATCAGGTCGTCCATCCGCGCCATCGTGCCGTCGTCGCGCATGATCTCGCAGATCACCCCGGAAGGATTGAGCCCGGCGAGCCGCGCGACATCGACCGCGGCTTCGGTGTGCCCCGCGCGCACCAGCACGCCGCCGTCGCGCGCGACCAGCGGGAAGACATGGCCGGGGGTGACGATCTCGTCCTTGCCCTTGGCTGCATCGATCGCAACCGCGATCGTGCGCGCGCGGTCGTGCGCGGAGATGCCAGTCGTCACCCCGTCGCGCGCCTCGATCGAGGTGGTGAAGGCGGTTTCGTGGCGGGTGCCATTGGCCCGGCTCATCAGCGACAGGCCGAGCTGATCGACGCGCGCCTTGGTGAGCGACAGGCAGATCAGCCCGCGGCCATAGGTGGCCATGAAATTGATCGCGTCGGGCGTCGCCATCTGCGCGGGGATGACGAGGTCGCCCTCATTCTCGCGGTCCTCGTCATCGACGAGGATGAACATGCGGCCGTTGCGCGCTTCCTCGATGATCTCCTCGATCGGCACCAGCACATCGCCGTCATCGCTCGCGAACAAGACGGTTTCGAGCTTGCGCAGCGTCTCGGCGGTAGGATTCCAATCCGGGGCGTCGATATCGCGGAGCGTGTTGGCATGGAGCCCCGCGGCGCGGGCGAGGCCGGAACGCGACATGCCGCCTTCGGTGACGAGGCGACGGATACGGTCGATCAGATTGCTGCTCATGGAGCCGCAATATCACATCTCAATGTGAATGCAAGCCGAAACGATCACATCACCGTGTCAAAGCGCGATATTGCTCCATGCGGAAGAGGTAGCGCGCGAGCACGTCGATCTCGATGTTGACCGGCTGCCCGGGCGCCAGCGCGCCGAGCGTCGTCACCGCCTGCGTGTGCGGGATCAGGTTGATCGAGAAGTGCGTGCTGCCATCGGCCTGGTCGGCGACTTCGTTGACGGTCAGCGAGACGCCGTCGACCGTCACCGATCCCTTCGCCGCGACATAGGGCGCGAGCGTCGATGGCAGGCTGATGGCGATCCGCTTCGAATCGCCTTCGGGCGTAACGCTGACGATCTCTGCAATCCCGTCGACATGGCCCGTAACGATATGCCCGCCGAGCTCGTCGCCGAGCTTCATCGCGCGCTCCAGGTTCAACCGGCGGCCGGGTGCCCAGTCGCCCTGCGCGGTGCGGCGCAGCGTCTCCCCCGACACATCGACCGCGAACCAGCCCGGCCCCTTGTCGACGACGGTGAGGCAGACGCCCGAGCAGGCGATCGAAGCGCCGAGATCGACGGTGGTGGTGTCATAGGCCGTGCGGATCACGACGCGGGTGTCGCCGCGCGTTTCGACGCTCTCGATCGTGCCGATGTCGGTGATGATGCCGGTGAACATGCGCGCTTCCCCTCACGCGCGGACATAGGCGTCGAGCCGGTCGCTGCCAAGCATCCGGCTGTCGGCAAGCTGCCAGCGGCCATGCGCTTCGGCGAGCGCGCTCAGGCCGATGTCACCGAGCGCCGCCTTGCCCGCCCCGATCAGGATCGGCGCGCGGTAGAGCAACAGCCGATCGACCAGATCAGCCGCGAGAAAGGCAGCCGCCGTCGCCGCGCCGCCCTCGACGAGCAGGTCGTTGACGGCGTCGAGCTTTGTAATGTCGGTGGGGTGGGCAATCGCCTGCCACCCGTCGGGCGCCGGCCCACTGGTCAGCAACACCCGCCGCGGCGAGCGCGGCTCGAGACCCGGCAACCGCACGTCGAGTCGCGGCGCGTCAGCATCGTAAGTGCCGCGTCCAACGAGAATGGCGTCATGCCGCGCGCGTTCGAGATGTGCATGGGCGCGCGCCTCGGCACCGGTGATCCACTGGCTTTCGCCATCGGCGCGCGCGATCTGGCCGTCGAGCGAAGTGGCGAGTTTCAGCGTCACAGCCGGCCGCCCCAGCCGCTGGCGGGTCAGAAACCCCAGCATCGAAGCTTCGGCGGCGGCTGCCCCGGGGCCGATCGTCACCGCGATCCCGGCCGCGCGCAAAAGGGCAAATCCGGCGCCGTCGATCTTGTGGAAAGGGTCCTGCAGCGCAGCGACGACTCGCGACACGCCCGCCTCGACCAGCACATCGGCACAAGCTGGCCCGCGCCCGCCGCGCACCGAGCACGGCTCGAGCGTGACATAGGCCGTTGCCTCCCGCGCCGCTTCACCGGCCTGGGCAATGGCCATCGCTTCGGCATGCGGTCGCCCGCCGGGTTGGGTCCAGCCGCGCCCGACGACGCGGCCATCCTGTACAATCACACAGCCGACGCACGGGTTGGGCGCGGTCCGCCCGCGCCCACGCTCGCCGAGCGCCAGCGCTGCCGCCATCCAGCGCGCGTCGTCGGCGGCGGTCAGAAGCCGTAGGCCCTGAGCTTGTCGTCGAGCCGCTTGAACTCGGCCTGCTTCTTCTTTTTCAAACGGTCGAGCTCAGCCAGTTCGCGGTCGCGCTTGACCTTGTCGATCTTCTGCTGGGCGATGATTTCGGCATCGGTGCGGTTCGCCGACCATTGTTCGACATAAATGATCTTGCGTTCGTAGGGCACTTTGATGCTCGATGAATCCTGCACCAGGACCGTGACGACCACCATCGTCACTGCAATCGCGCCGAACAGCCCGCCGATCTCATATGGCGGCCGGCTGGCCAGATAGCGGCGCAGGTCCATGATCGCCCCAACGGGCGCAAAACGCGTGAAGAACGACATGCAGCCAAGATAGGATGGGGGCAGCCACCGGGCCAGCCCCCATTTTGCGCCCGGCTATTCGTCGGTCAGCACGAAGTTGACGCGCATCCGCCGCCAGCGCTCGATCGGCTCGCCGCCGCGCGTCGCGGCACGGAACCGCCATTTACTGAGCGCCTGACGCCGCGTCGTTTCGAAAAAGGCATCGCTCGGCGCGCTGATCTTCTCGACCTGCTTCACGCGGCCGTCGGTGCCGATCAGGACATTGACGATAACGAGGCCTTCACGCCCCAACCGCCGCTCGTCGCCGGGATAGAGCGGCTGGAAATCGCGCGCATAGCGCGGATCGGCCACCGGTTCGATCAGGACCGGCGGCGCCGGGGGGTCAATGGCCGTGCCGGTGCCGGTCCCGATGCCGACACCATCGCCGGGCGCGGGATCGATCGTGACCGGGTCGCCTGCCGCCAGGATTGGGCCAGTCGGCGGGGTCCAAACATCGACTTGCGGCTGCACGGGCTTGGCTTCGTGGCTAAGGGCGGCCTTTTGCGCCTGCTTCGGCTGCGGTTTGGGCAGCGGCTGCGGATCGGGCGGGATCGGCACGGGGTAGATGGTGATCGGCCCCTCGCTGATGATGCGGTCGGTGATGCGGGGGGCAGCAAAGATGATGCCGGCGACCGCCAGAGCAACGACCGCTGCCGACATCGCGAGACTGGCGGGGCGGCTGCCCGCACTTGCTGCGTAACGCGTGCTTTCCATGGCCTTCTCCATCCTCAATCCGCGCCGAGTCGTTGCCCGATGCAAAGGGAATGATACATCATCTCATGTCGCGCGCAAGAGCCCTTGCAGCAATGCGAATCGGCGTTCTATTGGCGGACATGGGCCGCCAGGGGATGCTGCAATGAAATTGATGACCGGCAATTCGAACCTGCCGCTGGCCAAGGCGGTTGCCGACTATCTCGAGATCAAGGTCACCGACGCGAGCGTGCGCCGCTTCGCCGACGAGGAAGTCTTTGTCGAGATCAACGAAAATGTCCGCGGCGAAGATGTCTTCGTGCTCCAGTCGACCGGCTATCCGGCGAACGACAATCTGATGGAGCTGCTGATCTGCATCGATGCGCTGAAACGCGCGTCGGCGCGGCGGATCACGGCGGTCGTCCCCTATTTCGGCTATGCGCGGCAGGACCGCAAACCCGCCCCGCGCACGCCGATCTCAGCGAAGCTTGTCGCAAACCTCATCACGGTCGCGGGCGCCAACCGCGTGCTGTCGATCGATCTGCACGCGGGGCAGATCCAGGGCTTTTTCGACATCCCGACCGACAATCTGTTCGCCGCACCCGTGATGTCGGCGGATATTCTAGCGCGCTATGGCGGGCGCAACCTGATGGTCGTGTCGCCCGATGTCGGCGGCGTGGTGCGCGCGCGCGCGCTGGCCAAGCGGCTCGACAACGCCCCGCTCGCGATCGTCGACAAGCGGCGCGAGCGCGCGGGCGAAAGCGAAGTCATGAACATCATCGGCGATGTCGAGGGGCGGTTCTGCATCCTGATCGACGACATCGTCGATTCGGCCGGCACTTTGTGCAACGCCGCCGCCGCGCTCAAGGCGGCAGGGGCCGAGGAAGTCGTCGCCTATTGCACCCACGGCGTGTTGTCCGGCGCAGCGGTTGCGCGGGTCGAAGGCTCGACGCTGACCGAACTCGTCATTACCGACACGATCGGCAGCCACGAAGTGGTCAAGGACGCCGGCCGCATCCGCCACCTGACGATCGCGCCGCTGCTGGGCGAAGCGATCCGCCGGATCGCGGATGAAAGCAGCGTGTCGTCACTGTTTGATTGAGGCTGTTTGGTAGCGTGTCCATGATCCAGCCCCTCCCCAAAAGGGGAGGGGTTATTGGCACGCGCTAACTGACCGCATCCCACACCAGTTTCACCCCCACGGCGATCATCAGCACATAGATGGCGGTATAGAATCGCTCTGGCGGGACACGGCGCACCAGCCATACGCCCGCCAGTGTCGAGCTGATCGCAACCGGCATCAGCATAGCGGCAACGGCAAGATTGGCGGGCGTGAACTGGCCGAGCGCCCAATAGGCTGGCACCTTGATCCAATTGACGGCGGCGAAGAAGATGGCGGTCGTCCCAACCAGCACGTCGCGCGGCAGATTGCGCGGCAGTACCCACAGCTGGAACGGCGGCTGGCCCGCATGCGCGACCTGGCTGGTGAAGCCCGAGGCGATCCCGGCAACTGCCCCCATCCAGCCCGGCGCCGTCGACGCGCGCGGCATGCCGCCCCCCTCGATCCACAGCCGGTAGAAGCCGAAGACAATCGAAATACCACCGACCAGACCCAGCACCGCATCGGCAGACACGCGCGCGGCAAACAGATAGCCGAGCGCAATGCCCACCGCCGCACCCGGCAGCGTCCACCCCAGCACATAGCCGTCCCAGCTTTTGCGAAACGCCCAGACGCTGACGACGTCCTGAACAATCAGGATCGGCAGCAGAATGGCGGCGGCCCGCACTGGCGAGATCACCAGTGCGATCATCGGCAGCGATAGCGCGCCCATGCCAGAGAAGCCGCCCTTGGCAAGGCCGAGTAGAATCACCGCCGGGACGGCGAGAGCATAGAACCAGAACTCACCGGTCATGCCGGTTGCCGATCCGCCCTCAGCGCGATTCGACCGATTGTCCGGCGGCGTTCTGCACGCCTGCCGCTCGCACACCGGCAAGGCCGCGCCGTTGCAGCTCAGCTTTCAGCACCTCGGGCTTGGGGGCGTAGATGAAGCCGAAGCTGACCGTGCCATGCTTGGTCTCGACCGCATGGTGCAGCCGGTGCGCCTGCACGATCCGCTTCATGTAGCGCGAGCGCGGGACATAGCCGGTTTCGAGACGACGGTGGACGATGATGTCGTGAAACCCAAGATAGATCGCGCCATAGCCGGCAATGCCGGCCCCGACCCAGGTTGCCCAGTCGCCGGTCGTCCCGCTTGTCCCCAGCACCAGCAGCACGATCGAAGGCATGGCGAAAATCACGAAATACCAGTCGTTCAGTTCCCAATTGCCCGTGCGTGGGCGGTGGTGGCTTTCGTGCAGGAACCAGCCAGGCCCATGCATCACCCAGCGATGGACGACATAGGCAAAGACTTCCATCCCCAGGATGGTGGCGACGAACAGGGCGAGACCGACAGCGATCGACATGGTGCCCTTTTATAGCTGCAGCACCCCGGCTTGGCGAGCCGCCCTGCAGCAGGTCTAGATTCACCCGCGTCCTTGTGCTTAGGGGATGGGCAAACCCCCTCCCGACGCAAAGGTGCGCGCGCCATGAACATCCACGAATATCAGGCCAAGGAACTGCTCGCGAAATTCGGCGTGCCGGTGCCGGCGGGCTTTGCCGCGATGAGCGTCGAGGAAGCGGTCGAGGCGGCCGGCAAGCTGCCCGGGCCGCTCTATGTCGTGAAGGCACAGATCCACGCCGGCGGGCGCGGCAAGGGCAAGTTCAAGGAACTCGGCCCCGATGCCAAGGGTGGCGTGCGGCTGGCAAAGACGCTCGACGAGGTGCGCGCAGCAGCGACCGACATGCTCGGCAACACGCTCATCACCGTGCAGACCGGCGAGCATGGCAAGCAGGTCAATCGCCTCTATGTCACGGACGGTGTCGACATCGCGCGTGAATTCTACCTTGCGCTGCTGGTCAACCGCGCGTCGGGCCGCATCGGCATGGTCGTGTCGACCGAAGGCGGCATGGACATCGAAACCGTCGCGCATGAGACGCCCGAGAAGATCCACACGATCGACATCGATCCCGCGACCGGCTTCATGCCGCATCATGGCCGCTCGGTCGCGGGCGCGCTCGGGCTGACCGGCGACCTTGCCAAGCAGGCCGCCAATGTCGCGTCGAAGCTTTACGACGCCTTCCTCGGCACCGATGCGAGCCAGATCGAAATCAACCCGCTCGCGGTGACGGCCGATGACAAGCTGATGGTGCTTGATGCGAAGGTCGGCTTCGATTCGAACGCGCTGTTCCGCCACAAGGACCTGATGGAACTGCGCGACGAGACCGAGGAGGACCCGGCCGAGCTCGAAGCGTCGAAATACGACCTCGCCTATATCAAGCTCGACGGCGACATCGGCTGCATGGTCAATGGCGCGGGGCTCGCGATGGCGACGATGGACATCATCAAATTGAACGGCATGTTCCCCGCCAATTTCCTCGACGTCGGCGGCGGCGCGTCGAAGGAAAAGGTGACGGCTGCCTTCAAGATCATCCTGAAGGACCCCAATGTGAAGGGGATTCTAGTCAACATCTTCGGCGGCATCATGCGTTGCGACATCATCGCCGAGGGCATCGTCGCGGCGGCGAAGGAAGTGAATCTGTCGGTGCCGCTGGTGGTCCGGCTCGAAGGCACCAATGTTCAGGCGGGCAAGGACATCCTCGCCAATTCGGGGCTGGCGATCGTGCCTGCCAACGACCTGGGCGATGCCGCGCAGAAGATCGTCGCGGAAGTGAAGAAGGCCGCGTGACAATGACCGCCCGGCGCTGAACGCGCGGGCGATGGAGAGAGGAAGCCGATGAAAGTGCTAGTCCCCGTCAAGCGCGTGCTTGACTATAACGTAAAGCCCCGGGTGAAGGCGGACGGGTCGGGCGTCGATCTCGCCAACGTCAAGATGAGCATGAACCCGTTCGACGAGATCGCCGTCGAAGAAGCGATCCGGCTGCGCGAAAAGGGCGCGGCGACCGAAGTCGTCGCGGTTTCGATCGGCGAGGCCAAGGCGCAGGAAACGCTGCGCACCGCGCTCGCGATGGGCGCCGACCGCGCGATCCTGATCGTGAGCGAGGAAAAGGTCGAGCCGCTCGCGGTCGCCAAGTTGCTCGCCAAGGTGGTGGCGGAGGAAGCCCCCGGCCTGATCATCCTCGGCAAGCAGGCGATCGATGACGACAACAACCAGACCGGCCAGATGCTGGCCGGCCTGCTCGGTGTCGGCCAGGCGACCTTCGCCAGCGCGGTGGTGGTCGAAGGTGACAGCGTAACCGTGACGCGCGAAGTCGATGGCGGGGCGGAGACCGAAAAGCTCCCGCTCCCTGCCGTCATCACCGTCGATCTGCGGCTGAATGAGCCGCGCTATGCCTCGCTCCCCAACATCATGAAGGCCAAGTCGAAGCCGCTCGCGCAAAAGACCCCGGCCGATTACGGTATTGACGTGGCGCCGCGGATCACGACGCTGAAAGTCGTCGAACCGGCCAAGCGGACGGCAGGCATCAAGGTGGCGGATGTCGACGAACTCGTCGGCAAGCTCAAGGCAATGGGAGTCGCGAAGTGAAGGCGCTCGTTTGGGTCGAACATGACGGTGCAGCCGTCAAGGATGCCACGCTCGCGGCGGTGACCGCCGCGTCGAAACTGGGCGATGTCCATCTGCTCGTCGCAGGACACAATGTCGGCGCGGTCGGCGAGCAAGCCGCGAAGATCGCTGGCGTCGCCAAGGTCCATGTCGCCGACGACGCTGCCTATGCGCATGTGCTGGCGGAAAATGTCGCGCCGCTCGTCGTCGAGCTGATGGGCCACCACGACGCCTTCGTGGCGCCCGCGACCACCAACGGCAAGAACATCGCTCCGCGCGTCGCCGCCCTGCTCGATGTCATGCAGATCAGCGACATCTTGTCGGTCGAAAGCGCCGACACCTTCACGCGTCCGATCTACGCCGGCAACGCGATCGCCACCGTGCAGACCAGCGACAAGAAGCTCGTCATCACCGTGCGCGGCACCGCGTTCGAAAAGGCAGCGATGGAAGGCGGATCGGCCGCAATCGAAGCGGTCGCCTCGACCGGCGATACCGGCAAATCGACTTTCGTTTCGGCCGAAATCGCCAAGTCGGAACGCCCCGAACTCACGAGCGCCAAGATCATCGTCTCGGGCGGGCGCGCTCTCCAGAACAGCGAGAATTTCCACACGATCATCGAACCGCTCGCCGACAAGCTCGGCGCGGGTGTCGGAGCGAGCCGTGCGGCGGTCGACGCCGGCTATGTCCCCAACGACTATCAGGTTGGCCAGACCGGCAAGATCGTGGCGCCGGAAGTCTATATCGCGGTCGGCATTTCGGGCGCGATCCAGCATCTGGCGGGGATGAAGGATTCAAAGACCATCATCGCGATCAACAAGGACGAAGACGCGCCGATCTTTCAGGTGGCGGACATCGGTTTGGTGGGTGACCTGTTCAAGATTGTGCCGGAACTCACCGGCAAGCTCTGACGGCTGGCGGTCGAGGTTAGCAAGGGGCGCTGCGAGCTGATCGCGGCGCCCCTTTTTTTGTGCGATTAGCGAAATACGAAGAGCGGCTGATTTTGGTGGAATGCGGTCGGGCAGCTTTCAGGACAGTAATGTGCTGAAGCGGACATTCGTTTTGAGCTCGGCGCTGAGGCTGCTGCCGACCCAACCCAAGACGTTCGGCGTAGAATTTCGATTTCCTGAAACCAGCCGTCCGCTGGGCAACCGTTTTTCGACGATTGAACGTCGCAATGATTCCTGTATCGTAGAAATATCAAATCGATGTCGCTGGTTCGATCACGATAGGGAGGATGAAGCAATGAAATCGCTCTTGGCGGGCCTACCGCTGCTGATGATCGCCGCGCCCGGTGCGGCTCAATGGCAGTCACTTCCTGAGATTGTGCGGATCGAGGGCAAAGGCGAAGGTGCCTGGACGCTCAGGTGTCAGATGCAGCCGAAAAAGGGCGCTCCGGTAACGCGGGAGTTTTTGGGTCGCGGAAAAAAGGCGCTTGGCTTCTCAATGGACGAACCAAACGGTGGCTCTTGCACTTACGCCGCCGCGCCCGACAAGCCGCTAACGATTTCGCTGCGGAGCCCTTGGTACGTCTGCCCGCTAACATCAGCCGCTGATCAACCATGCCAACAGACCTTTCCGGCAGGCGCGTCCGGCGCTTTCGACGTCAAGAAGAAAGCCGGGCGGTAAATTGCGATCGGCGGCGATGATGCATTGTCCGCTACGACATTTCCGCTAAATCGGAATCATGGAACTCAAGCACGCCATCACGGCACTTTCCGCGCTCGGCCATCCCGGACGCCTCACCACGTTTCGCATGCTGGTGCAGGCGGGCCGGGAAGGAATCGCAGCAGGCGAGATTGCAAGGCAACTGGACGTGCCACCTAACACACTTTCCGCCAATCTTAACATTCTATCACACGCTGATCTGATCGAGAGCCGACGTGAAGGGCGATCGGTGATTTATTCGGCACGGTATGAGAGCATGGCTGACTTGCTCGAATATCTCATGGAGGATTGTTGCGGCGGAAACCCCGAAATCTGTGCGCGCCTGGCCGATATGGTCCTGCGCAGCCACTGCGCCGAGGAGGGTCACGCATGAGCGACCAAAGCTACAATGTCTTGTTTCTTTGCACGGGCAACTCCGCTCGTTCGATCCTAGCCGAGAGCGCGCTGAACAATCTCGGCAAAGGCCGTTTTCGCGCCTTTTCAGCGGGGAGCTTTCCCAAGGGTGTCGTCCATCCAATGGCCTTGACCCTGATCAAGGAAGCCGGTCTGCCGACCGATGGCTTGCGGTCGAAAAGCTGGGACGAGTTTGTCGGCCCAGACGCGCCGACGATCGATATTGTCATCACGGTTTGCGACAACGCTGCGGGCGAAGTCTGCCCGGTATGGCCGGGCCATCCCGTGATGGCGCATTGGGGCATCGAAGACCCGGCGGCCGTGGAAGGCGAAGGTCAGCGTCATGCCTTTGAGGTGGCGATGCGTTACCTCACCAATCGCATCAATCTGCTGCTGGCGCTGCCGATCGACAGCATCGGTTCGATCGTGCTGCGTACCAAGCTGCGCGAGATCGGAAATGGCGAAGGCGCGACCATGCAAGATGGGGCTGTAACATCGTGACGACCGACATCATCATCTACCACAACCCCGAATGCGGCACGTCGCGCAACACGCTGGCGATGGTCCGCAACGCGGGCATCGAGCCGCACGTCATCGAATATTTGAAGACGCCGCCGTCGCGGGCGTTGCTCGTCCAGTTGATCGGCCGCGCTCCTATGCGCCCGCGTGATCTGCTCCGCGAGAAAGGCACGCCCTATGCCGAACTCGGTCTCGGCGACGAAAGCCTCAGCGACGACGCGCTGATCGACGCGATGATGGCACACCCGATTTTGATCAACCGCCCGCTGGTCGTGTCACCGCTGGGCGTGAGGCTATGCCGTCCCTCCGAGGCGGTTCTCGACCTGCTGCCCAAGGCACAACAGGGAGCGTTCAAAAAGGAAGACGGCGAGCAGGTCATCGACGCCGAAGGCAAGCGCGTCAGCTCTCCCCAATGACCAGGTCGATGTGGGCCGAGGCTGTCGGCAGCTTTCTACTTTTCGCCACTGTTATTGGCTCGGGGATCATGGGCGAACGGCTGGCGGACGGCAATATCGCTGTCGCCCTCCTCGGCAACACACTCGCGACCGGGGCGATGTTATTCGTTCTCATAACAATGCTGGGTGCCATTTCCGGCGCACATTTCAATCCCGCCGTAACAATGGTGATGCGATTGCGCGGGGAGATCGGCACAACTGACGCGCTCCGCCACATAGCCGCGCAATTGTTTGGCGGCATTGTGGGCGTGTGGGCAGCGCACGTTATGTTCGAACTGCCGGTGCTCGAATTCTCGACCAAGGTTCGCACTGGATCGGGACAGTGGGTTGGCGAAGCCATCGCGACCTTCGGCCTGTTGCTGACCATTATCGGTACGGTCAAAATGCGCCCGAACTGGGTCCCTGCCAGCGTCGCGCTCTATATCACCGCAGCCTATTGGTTCACTTCCTCGACCAGTTTTGCCAACCCAGCGATCACCGTTGCACGGTCGCTGAGCGATACCTTTGCCGGCATTGCTCCTGCCAGCGTACCGGGGTTCATTGCTGCTCAGATCGTCGGAGCGTTAGCCGCTCATCTGGTCGGAAAAGCCCTGTTCGACACGGCCGGAGAACTTCCAGCGTGACACGCTTGCGACCGCTTTCGGACCCCGATGTGTTGCCCGCGCTGAAACCGGAATACGCAATTAAACGCCCTGGCGACGTTCTCGGCGATTCATTGCCGCCGCCGCGTATCCTGTTGCTTTATGGATCGCTGCGCGAACGCTCTTATTCTCGGCTTGTGGTCGAAGAAGCAGCGCGATTAGCGCAGTTTTTTGGTGCCGAGACGCGGATTTTCGACCCGTCCGACCTGCCTCTGCCGGATCAGGTAACGGGCGACAATCACCCGGCTGTCGCAGAACTGCGCCAACATTCGCTGTGGTCGGAAGGCCAAGTATGGTGCAGTCCCGAGCGGCACGGTCAGATTACCGGCATCATGAAAACTCAAATCGACCACCTCCCGCTCAATATGGGCGGCATGCGGCCAACCCAAGGTCGAACGCTTGCGGTCATGCAGGTTTCGGCGGGTTCGCAATCATTCAACAGCGTCAACACGCTGCGCCTTCTCGGACGCTGGATGCGAATGTTCACGATTCCCAATCAGTCGAGCGTCGCAAAGGCGTATCTGGAGTTCGACGATACCGGCCGGATGAAGCCATCGGCCTATTACGATCGGATCGTCGATGTGATGGAGGAGTTGGTGCGATTCACAGTGCTCCTTCGGCCGCACGCAAAGCAATTGGTCGACCGATACTCCGAACGAAAGGACGCGGGTCTTGTAATTGATCCAGCCACCGATCCAGCCAGCATTGCGACGAATTCACAATAGTCCGCTTACAGGCTTCCTTCGCTGCGACGTCCGTTCTTAAAAATTCGATGTCACGTCGGGGATGAACAGCTTTGAGGCGCCTTGCCGCGCGGCTGATTGAGCGGCTCATTGAAGTTGCTGGTAGGCCGCCTGTGATCAGATTTCCGTCCTCTCGGCGAACATCAGGGCGTCCTCAACGTCCCGGTTCCTTTGCCCGTGGTCGGAATACCGCGACAAATATCCATTGATATAACTATAAATCCGGATATATGGAAACTATGAGTGATGAGACCGATCGTGAAAAAGTCATGGCGGAGCGGCTCGCTTCCCTCGGCGCGCCCATCCGCCTTCGCATAATACGGACGCTGGTGCGCGCAGGCGACGATGGCGTTCCGGTAGGTGAGCTTCAGCGCAAGTTGGGGCTGGCGGCCTCGACGCATGCCCATCATCTCGCCGCGATGGTCAAGGCGGGACTCGTTCTTCAGGAGCGGCGTGGTCGTGAGGTGATCTGCACAGCAGCATTCGACGCAGTGCGCAGCGTCGGAGCCTATCTGATCGAGCATTGCTGCGCTGATACCGCAACCGAAAATCGCTCGGAGGCGGCCTAGCAAGCCCCGTCAATTTGCTTGGATACAACCATAAGTCTAGAGGAGTAGTTACAAATGAAGCGCCTACATATTCATGTGTCTGTCGATAATCTCAAACCCTCGATCGCCTTCTATTCGGCGCTGTTCGGGGCAGAGCCCGTGATTCAGAAAGAGGATTACGCGAAGTGGCTGCTCGACGACCCTCGCGTGAATTTTGCCATTTCTCGAAAGGAAGATAACGCGACGGGATTGAACCACCTTGGCGTCCAGGTCGAAACGGAAGCGGAGCTGGCTGAAGTGTACGAGCGGCTCGGCCGCGCCAACATCGACTCACAGGCAGAGAGCTGCGCGCGCTGCTGCTACGCCGAGTCCGAGAAGCATTGGGCTATCGACCCGACCGGCATCGTATGGGAAGCCTACCGGAACATGGGCTCGATTGCGGTCTATGGCGATGACCGGGGTCAGCACGTCGCCGATGTCCTCGCCGAACGCGCGGATGTCGCCAATATCGTTGCAGCCGAGTCCGCCGTGCCCCTGCAACTGAAATCGAGTAGCCAGGAGGTGTCAGCTTGATGCCCGACAGCTCCCGACGTGCACGCCCGATCGATCGACAACGGGAAACATCCAGATGACCCAGAAAGATAGACTAAAGCCTGACGACGTGCGCCTGCATCCCGGATCGATGGTGGCCACCATGGATTGCGAGGTTGACGACATCATCCTGCTGCCTGCTCCGCCGTCGCTGCTGGGATTGCAGGCGTCTGTCGATCTCCACGGTCTCGTCCAAGTCGGACTGGCCGAGGGGAATTTCGGATCCCAACGTGCGTTGGTCGCGCGTGCGCTCGTTGACTGTCCGCGCGCTACTTATCGCTGGGACGCGACGGAAGATCCACCAGCTCCGAATTGGGTCTGGTCGCCCCCAGACCATCCGTTAAACCGGGCGTCACCCAAGCTGGCGCATCACGCGCGCCTGCTCGTCACGGACCGTTCGGGGCTCGAAGCCGTGGCGGCCGTGATTGAGCACGTGGCAGATGTCTTTCGCTACGGACATGGTGACGGGCGCTTCACCGACGGCATGGCATCGGTACCTCTCGTGTCGTGCGGCCTGACACGAGGCACCTGCGTCGACATCCACACCTATGCCGTGGCGGCGCTGCGCGCGGCGGGAATCAGAGCCGCATATGTCGCCGGGGTCTTCTGGCCGGGCGATGACCACTCCGCCCGCGACATGCACTGCTGGCTACTCGTGGACGGCGAGACCCAGACAAACTGGGACATTGCTCATGACCTGATCGCCTCCCGCGCACCGCAACCGGATCTGGCGGCGTGTCCAGGAATTCGCTTCCCGCTGAGTGTCGGACGAGGCCAACGATTTCGCGGCAGCGGTGTCGACGTGGAGATCGGCCACTTCGCAATACCGCATCGCATCCTCGGGGACGTGGCTGCCGCATTGCCGACGACGTTCACCAGGTTGATGTGAGCTTGCGTCCATCGAAGCGGATTAGCGAGGCCAAACAAGTGAATGCTGACCACCGAACGCTGACCGTTGCAGAACTGCGCAACTCGAGATTGCGAACGGCAGGCTGTGGCGAAAACCGTCGCTTATGGGTGACATTCGGAATGGCAGTATTTGGGGCGTTTGCCGACCGCCAGGTTATCGATGAGCCGGCCGACAGCTATCTGCTACTCGCAACCCAAAAGTCGCCTGACCGGAATGTCCCAGGTGTTGCCATTCGGCATTACGCAACAAGTGCAAAATGGGGGGCGGCTTTCGAGATTGGTTGAAGACGCCTGCTATGGCGACAACTGGGGCGAAACCCGCCCCACCCCCACTCGTCACCCCGGCCTTGTGCCGGGACCTACCGGGCGGCTGGACGACGCGCTCTAGGCGTTAGGGTATCGCGTACGGCACTATGGGCCCCGGCACGAGGCCGGGGTGACGGTGAGGGGGATGGTGTTCGGTCAGACCGCCCCCAAAATCCCCCACTGGCAATGTTGGAAATCATCGGTCATCCTGCCGCCAAGCCGGTTCCGGTCCGACCCAAAACAGGGGGGTACCCCCCTAGGATGGTCGTGACTTTTGTGACCTTTCGCGAAGGAATGCCTGATGCTGCTCGCCCTCCTCCTCGCCGCCGCGCCGCTTCCCGCGCCTGCCGACGACGCGGCGCTGAAGGCGCGGGTCGAGCGGCTGCTCACCGCCACCCCAGTCATCGACGGGCATAACGACCTGCCGTGGGAAATCCGCGTGAATCACGACGCGAAAGTCGAAGCGCTCGACCTCAACCAAGACACGTCGAAGCTGCCCAAGCCGCTCCAGACCGACATTCCCCGGCTGAAGAAGGGCCATGTCGGCGCGCAATTCTGGTCGGTGTGGATCACTGCCGACAATCTCGGCCCGCGAGCGGTCGAAATGACGCTCGAGGAAATCGACATCGTCAAACGCTTCGTCGCCGCCAATCCGGCGGTGTTCGAAATGGCGGGGACCGCCGCCGACATCCGCCGGATCAGCAAGGCGGCCAAGATCGCCTCGCTGATGGGGGTCGAGGGCGGGCACCAGATCGATGGGCGCTTGTCGGTGCTGCGGCGCTATCATGATCTCGGCGTGCGTTACATGACGCTCACCCACACCAAGAGCCTGCCCTGGGCCGACGCCTCGACCGACGAACCGCGCTCGGGCGGCCTCAGCGCGTTCGGCAAGCAGGTCGTGGCGGAAATGAACCGCATCGGCATGATCGTGGATGTCAGTCATGTCTCGGACGCAACGATGGCGGCGGTGCTGTCTACGACCAAGGCGCCGGTGATGGCCTCGCACTCCTCCGCGCGCGCGCTCGATGATGCACCCCGCAACATCCGCGACGATCTGCTCGCCAAAATCGGCGCCAATGGCGGCGTGGTGATGGTCAACTTCTACCCTAGCTTCACCTCGCAGGCGTGGCGCGACTGGGACAAGGCACGCAGCGATTATGCCCGGTCGATCGGTGCTGCGACCGAGCCCTATGGCGCTAATGCCCCCGCGCCGATGGTCGCGTGGGACAAGGCGCATCCGCAGCCGCTGGTCAGCTCGGCGACGATCGCCGACCATGTCGAGCATATCGCCAAGATTGCCGGCAAGGCGAGCGTCGGGCTGGGCAGCGATTTCGACGGGATCAACGGCACATCGCCGGTCGATATGACCGGCGTCGACGGCTATCCCGCGCTGTTCGTCGAGCTCGCCCGGCGCGGGTGGAGCGACGCCGAACTCGCGGGGCTCGCGCAGGGCAATATCCTGCGGGTGATGGAAAAGGTCGAAGCGGTCGCAGCGGCGATGGCGGGGACGCCGCCGATCGACGCGACCGACCGACCCTGACGCACGAGCGTCTGAAACAGCACCGCCAAGGTCGGCGCACGCACTGCTGGTCCGCACTTGCACGGGCGTGCGAACCACATGTTAACGCCTGTTTTTTATGCTCCCGCCCGAATTTCAGGGAGGGCAGGCGATGTTGATCAGATTGGTGATGCTGGGTGGTTTCGGTGTGCTTGTCGGCGGTGCGATGGCAGTTCATTACGCCGATCGCTCGCTCAATTATGTCGAGGTGCAGGCGCGGGTCGACAATGTGACTTCGGAATGCCGGCTTGAGCGCACCAGCCATTATGGCGTCGGCCGCCGCCGCGAATGGACTCGCGACATGGACTGCGATCTCGCCAAGACGCTGCGCGACGAAGACCCCGAGATGAAGGGGATGCACATCAAGCGGACGTCCAAGGTGATGCTGCGCTACACCTCGCCCGTCGACGGCCAGATCCACAGCGGCAGCTATTATGTGTCGAGCAAGGACGACGAACAAAAGGCACCGCAGCCCGGCAGCGTGGTCGGCATTCTCGCCAATACGTCGAAGCCGGACAAGATCCAGCGACTCTGAGCCGCGCGCTCAGAAGCCCGACAGAAAGCTCGCGAGATTGGCGCCGAGCGCGTCGACGGCATAGCCGCCTTCCATCAGCAGCACGCTCGGCCAGCCGCGCGCGGCGATGTCGGCGGCGAGCACGGCATAGTCGGGTGTTGCGATCTTGAAATGGCTGATCGGGTCGCCGTCCCACGTATCGGCGCCGAAGCTGACGACCAGCAGATCGGGGCCGAAGGCGGCGATCGCGTCGAGCGCGGTCGCCTGCGCCGCGCGGAATGCTGCCAGCGTCGTCCCCTGCGGCAGCGGCAGGTTGAGCGTCGCGCCCTCGCCTTCGCCCGCGCCGCGTTCGTCGGCATGGCCCCAGTAGAAGGGGTAATCGGTCGCCGGGTCGGCGTGGATGCTGGCATAGAACACGTCGCCGCGATCCCAGAAAATGTCCTGCGTGCCGTTGCCGTGGTGATAATCGATGTCGAGGATCGCGACGCGGCGTGCCCCGGCATCGCGCGCCGCCTGCGCCACGATCGCCGCTGCATTCAGATAGCAATAGCCGCCCAGATAATCGGCCCCGGCATGATGCCCCGGCGGACGGCACAAGGCGAAGGCCACCCGCTCGCCGCCCCGCACTGCCGCCAGCGCCGCGAGCGCCGACTGCACGCTCCAATAGGCGGCGTCATAGCTGTCGGCGGTCAGCGGGGTCGACGCATCGAAGCTGTAGCGCCCGATCAGCGCATCGATCCGGCTCAGGTCGAGCGGCCGCCGCCCGACCACCGGCCAGACATAGCCGATCACATCCCCGGGCCGCCCCGCCTCCGCCCAGCGCGCGGGCGCGGTCTGGAGGAAATCGAGATAGCCCGCGTCGTGCACCGCGCGGATCGCCGCATCGCCGCGATCCTCGGGCTCGACCGCGCCGACGATCCCCGCGAGCAAAGCCTCGGCGCGCGCCGGGCTTTCGGCATAGGCCGTGAAGCCGCCGTTATGGAGTTCCTGCAAGGGGGCATGGGCAAGCTGGCGGGGGGAGAAGAAGGCGCGCATCACGCCACTTTCGGGCGCGGCACTGCAAAACGCAACACGCCATAGCCCGCGAGCGCCGACAGCACCGATCCGGTAAGCACGCCGATCTTCACTTCAGCCTCGAGCCCCGCCGATCCCGGAAAGGCGAGCCCGCCGATGAATAGGCTCATCGTGAAGCCGATCCCGGCAAGCAGCGCCACGCCATATAGCTGCGTCCAGCTCGCCCCCTTCGGCCGCTTCGCCCAGCCGAGCCGTTCGGACAGCGCGATCCCGCCGAGGATCCCCGCCTGCTTGCCGAAGAACAGCCCGGCTGCAATCCCCACCACCAGCGGCGTCGCCAGGATCGACAGCGACAGTCCCGCCAGCGTGACGCCGGCATTGGCGAAAGCGAACAGCGGCACGATCGCATAGGCGACCCAGGGGCTCAGCGCATGTTCGAGCCGGTGCAGCGTCGAATCATGCGCGTCGGGCGCGCTCGGGGTCGAGCGGAAGGGGATGAAGGCGGCGGCGAGCACGCCTGCGACGGTTGCATGCACGCCCGACAGCAGCACCAGCCACCACAACAGCACAAAGGCTGTGACATAGGGCCAAACCGCGTTGACGCCGCGCCGGTTCATCGCCGCCATCACGGCAAGCACCCCGTTCGCCGCCGCCAGCGCGGCAAAGTCGATGCCATGGCTATAGGCAATCGCGATGATCGCGACCGCACCCATGTCGTCGACGATCGCGACCGTCGTCAGGAACAGCCGCAGGCTCGATGACACGCGCTTGCCGAGCAGCGCCATCACGCCGATCGCAAAGGCAATGTCAGTCGCCGCCGGGATCGCCCAGCCCGCGCGCAAATCCGCCGCGCCGCCGGTAACGAGCAGGAACACGATTGCCGGCCCTGCCATCCCCGCGATCGCCGCCACCACCGGCAGGCGCCGCCGCACCGGATCGGCAAGCCGTCCATCGACCAGCTCGCGCTTGATCTCCAGCCCGACGAGCAGGAAGAACAGCGCCATCAGGCCGTCGTTGATCCACAGATGCACAGTCATCGGCCCGATCGCGGGCGCGAGAACCGGCCCGGTCTCGCCGTGCAGCCAGTGGTGATAAGCGTCGGCGATCCCCGGCAGGTTGGCGACCAGCATTGCCGCTGCCGCTGCCGCCATCAGCACCAGCCCGCCGATTGCCTCGCTGCGCAGGAAGGCGCGCAGGGCCGATGTCACGCCGCGGCGTTTGCTGATCATGGTCTGCCCCTCTTTCGCCCCAACGCCTAACGCGCTGGCGCGATCGGTTCAAAGCCTTTGGGTCGCTCGGCCAGATGGCGCTACCCGACCTCCGCACGCTGGCCCATTGGTGGCAGGACGAGATCGCCCGGCTCGATCAGCACGAGGTCATCACTCGCGTGCGGACCGAGGCCGGGCTCGACGGTCGCTACATGTTCATGGTGCTGATGTCGGCGGGCATCGCCATTCTCGGCCTGCTCCAGTCGTCGCCGGCGGTGGTGATAGGCGCGATGCTGATCTCGCCGCTGATGGGGCCGATCATTGGCCTGGGCTTTGCGCTGGCGACGATTGATTCGGCCGAAATCCGGCGGACGGTCGTGGCGCTCACCGTCGGGGCGGTGGTGGCGGTCGCGTTCACGGCGTTGATCGTGATGGTCTCGCCGCTCCAGAATGTTACGGGCGAGCTGGCGGCGCGGACGCGCCCCAATCTGTTCGACCTTGTGATCGCGATCTTGTCGGCGCTGGCGGGCACCTATGCGACGATCCGCGGGCGCGCAGGAACAGTGGTCGGCGTCGCCATCGCCACCGCGCTGATGCCGCCGCTTGCCACCATCGGCTTCGGCATCGCGACGCTCAACGGCACGGTCGCGGGCGGTGCGACGTTGCTGTTCGTCACCAATTTCGTGGCGATCACGCAGACGGCCGCCGTGATGGCACGGCTTTACGGTTTTGCACGCTCGCTGTCACCGCGCCAGACGATGCTGGGGACGCTGATCGTCATCACGGCATTCGGCGGCCTTGCCATCCCGCTGGGCCTGTCGCTGCGCCAGATCGCGTGGGAAACGCGCGTCAGCCGCGATGCCCGCGCGGTGCTGGCGGACGAATTCGGCGACGCGACACGGTTGAGCCAGGTCGCGATCGATTTTGCCGCGCAACCGCTCAGCGTCAAGGCGACCGCGCTCACTCCGGCCTTAAGGCCCAATGCCGCGCCACAGGCCGAGGCGGCACTGCGCGCGCGGCTCGGCCAGCCGGTGAGCGTCACGATTGCGCAATACCGCGTCGGCGAGGCTGAGGCCGAAGCGGCAACGGTCGCGGCGGCCAAGAATGCGCAGGATGCCGCCGAGCACCGGGTCGAAGCGCTGACCACCGAACTCGCGCTGATCGCGGGCGTCGCGCCAGGCGAAGTGCTGGTCGATCGGCTGTCGCGGCGCGCCCAAGTGCGGGCGGGCGTGCTGCCGGGCGCGGGGCTTGCAACCTATCGCGCGCTTGAGGCGCGGGTGGCGGCGGCTGCGCCCGGCTGGCAGATCACGCTGGAGCCGCCGACCGTTGCTCCTCCCGACGTGAGCATGATCGACGGCAAGCCCGATCCGGCGGCCATCGAAGTCGCGGCGTGGGGGGCAAAGCGCCGCGGCCTTGCGCTGAGTGTGAGCGGACCCGCCGAAGCAGCAACTGCGGTTGCCGAAGCCTTGCGCGCTGGCGGCGCCGAGGTCGTGCTGACCCCCGGCGGACAATCGATCCGGCTCGACTGGCGGACCGACGCCGCGCCGGACCGCTAGCGTGCCAATGCCTCGGCGATCAGGTTGCGGCTGTTCGCGATCCCGTAGAGCGCGATGAAGCTGCCCATGCGCGGCCCCTGGCTCGACCCGAGCAAGGTTTCGTACAGCGCCTTGAACCAGTCGCGCAGATTTTCGAACCCGCCCAGATCGCCGAACTGCGCCTTGCCGATTTCATAGACGATGTTCTGGATATCCTCGGCAGACGTATCGGGCGCAAGCTTGGCCAGTTCGGCATCGAGCGCTTCGAGTGCCGCCCGCTCCACCGCTTCGGGCGCGCGGCGGACCAGCGTGGGCGCCACGAAATCGCGATTATACGCCAGCGCCTTGTCGATCAGATTGTCGAGCGCCGGATAAGCCGCGGGCGAGGCATCGGCCACATAATTGCCGAGATAGCCCCACACCTGCTCGCGCGTCGCCTGCGCACCCATCACCCCGACGAGGTTGAGCAGCAGCCCGAAGGTCACCGGCAGTGCCTCTTCGGGCGGCGGGCCATTGTGGATGTGATGCACTGGATTGCCCAGCCGCTGCTCGACTGGCTGATCGGCATAGGCAGCGCGGAATTGCCAGTAATCATCGATCGCGCGCGGGATGACGCCCATGTGCAGCGACTTGGCCTTCTTCGGCTCGCGGTAGATGTAGAAGGCGAGGCTCTCGTCCGAGCCATAGGTCAGCCATTGGTCGATGCTGAGCCCATTGCCCTTGGACTTCGAAATCTTCTCGCCCTTCTCGTCGAGGAACATTTCGTAATTGAATCCCTCGGGTGGGCGCGCACCGAGTACGCGCGCGATCTTGCCCGACTGGATGACCGAGTCGATCAGGTCCTTGCCCGCCATCTCATAATCGACGCCGAGCGCGACCCAGCGCATCGCCCAGTCGACTTTCCATTGCAGCTTGGCCCCGCCCGACAGGATCGACTGTTCGATCACATCGCCGTCATCGGTGAAGCGGACGATCCCCGCCTCGGCATCTACGACCTCGACCGGCACTTGCAGCACCACGCCCGACTTCGGGCTGATCGGCAGTACGGGGGAATAGGTCGCCTGCCGCTCGGCACGCAGCGTCGGCAGCATCACGCCCATGATCGCGTCATAATGGCGCAGCACCGCCCGCAGCGCATTGTCGAACCGGCCCGACGTGTAATAGTCGGTCGACGAGGCGAATTCATAATCGAAGCCAAACCGATCGAGAAAGTCGCGCAGCATCGCATTGTTGTGCGCGGCAAAGCTGTCGAACTTGCCGAACGGATCGGGCACCTTGGTCAGCGGATGGCCGAGATGATCGGCCAGCATTGCCTGATTGGGGACATTGTCGGGCACTTTGCGCAGCCCGTCCATGTCGTCGCTGAACGCGATCAGCCGGGTCGGCGTGTCGGACAAGGTCTCAAACGCACGGCGCACCATCGTCGTGCGCAGCACTTCGTTGAAGGTGCCGATGTGCGGCAGCCCCGACGGCCCATAGCCCGTCTCGAACAATACCGGCGCGCCGCCGGGCTTGCCGCCCGGATAGCGTTTCAGCAGCTTGCGCGCTTCCTCATAGGGCCAGGCCTTGGAATCGGTGGCGGCGGCGCGCAAGGCGGCGGCGTCGACGGCGGGATGCGCAGGGGTCGTCATGGGGATGCGGTCCTAGCGAACCCTGCCCGTCACTGCTAGACCCGTGCACGCGCCATGCCGAGCCAGCCCCGTCCCATCGCCGAGCGCGCGCGGATCGACCGCGCCACTTTCGAAGCCGAGATCGTGCCTGCCGCCCAGCCGGTGGTGTTGCGCGGGCAAGTCACCGACTGGCCGCTGGTCGCGGCCGCACGGCAATCGGACGCCGATTTTGCCGCCGCCCTGCGCGCGATGGCCAGCGGTGCGGCGGGCGAAGCGTGGTTCGGCGCGCCCGCCATCGAGGGACGGTTCGGCTTCACCGACGATCTGACCGGCCATAATTTCGACCGGCGGCTGGCGACGGTCGATCAATTGCTCGACCTGATCCTGCGCCAGCGGGGCGATGCCGCGCCTTGGAGCGTCTATGCCGGCGCGCTGCCGGTCGCCAAGCATGTGCCGCAGTTTCGCGCGACCCATCCGATGCCGCTGATCGACGCCGATCGCTATATGCTGGTGTCGCTGTGGCTCGGCAACCGCACCAAGACCGCGGCGCATTGGGACTTGCCACAGAATCTGGCGTGCGTGCTGGCGGGGCGGCGGCGCTTCACCTTGTTCCCGACCGATCAGGTCGCGAACCTCTATGTCGGGCCGATCGATTTCACGCTGGCCGGGCAACCGTCGAGCCTTGCCGATATCGAGGCGCCCGATTTCGACCGCTATCCCCGGTTCGCCGAAGCCTTCGATCACGCGCTGGTCGCCGAGCTCGACCCCGGCGATGTCCTGTATGTCCCGAGCCTGTGGTGGCATGCGGTGACCGGGCTCGAACCGCTGGGGGCGATGATCAACTATTGGTGGCGCGACGGCCCGGCGCGGATGATGACGCCGATGCTGTCTCTGAAGCACGCGCTGATGACGATGCGTGGGCTGCCGGCGAACGAAAAGGCGGCATGGCGGGCGATGTTCGACCATTATCTGTTCGGCGACGATCCCGCAGCACATTTGCCCGACCATGCACGCGGCGTGCTCGGCGATCTGTCGCCCGAGGCGCAGGCGCGACTGATGGCCGAACTGGCGGCGGCGCTCCGGCGCTAACGAGTTGCCAATCTGTTCCCGATCGCCGACAAGCGGCGCGTGACCGACCTCCCCTATCCCGCGCTGCACGCGAGCCACGGCGGCATCTGGATCGCGCAGGGCGGCGAGACGCGGCAGGTGTCGCGCGGCGAAGCGATCCGCACCGCGGCCGACACGCCGATGATCCTGCTCAACGCGCCGCTGGTCGCGCAGCGGCTGGGCTATGCCGAGCTGTCGGGGCTCGACCTGCTCGAGCTGTTTGCCTTTCTCCACCCGGCGCGGTTCATGGTGCCGACTGCCAAGGGGTTGGCGGCGGCGGTCGGGCTCGACGTGCCGCAGCGCGATCAGGAAATCGCGGGCTTCCTGCGCGCCGCGACCGAGCGGCTGCTCGCGGTGCCGAGCGGCGACTGGCCCGAGCGTGAAGGCGCGTGGACCTCGCTTCAGACGCTCGCGCGGCTGCGCTGGCCGTGGGCGCCGCTGCTCGCCGATCGCATTGCCAAGCCCAAACAGGGCGAAGCCTTCCTGTTCACGCGCCTGCCCGAATGGACCGAAGCCGCGCCACGTCCGGCGCCGCGTACTGTCACGCTTGGCCCGGAAGAGGCGCGCGCGCGGCTTGCCACGCTGACCGGTGTCGATGCCGAACAGCGTCCAGGCCAACGCGCTTTCGCCGATGCCGCCACGGCTGCCTTCGCCCCGCGCGACCGGCGCGATTCGCCCAATCTGGTGCTCGCGGAAGCCGGGACCGGCATCGGCAAGACGCTCGGCTATCTCGCGCCCGCATCGCTCTGGGCCGAGCGCGCGGGTGGGGCAGTGTGGGTGTCGACCTTCACCAAGACGCTCCAGCGCCAGCTCGCGCACGAGACTGCGCGGCTGTTCCCCGATCCGGCACTGCGACGCGCCAAGGTCGTGACCCGCAAGGGCCGCGAGAATTACGTCTGCCTGCTCAATCTGGAGGATGCGCTGCAAGGCGGTTTTGCCGGGCGCGCCGCGATCCTCGCACAACTGGTGGCGCGCTGGGCGGCCTATACGGCCGATGGCGACATGGTCGGCGGCGACCTGCCCGGCTGGCTGCCGACCCTGTTTAGGCGGACCGGTGCGGTCGCGCTGACCGACCGGCGCGGCGAGTGCGTCTATGCCGGCTGCCCGCATTATCGCAAATGCTTCATCGAGCGCGCGGCGCGCGCCTCGACCGATGCCGATATCGTCATCGCCAATCACGCACTGGTCATGGTCAACGCGGCGCGGGGTCGGGAGATGGCGACCCGCCCGACGCGTTACGTGTTCGATGAAGGCCATCATCTGTTCGACGCCGCCGATGCGATGTTCGGCGTGGCGCTGACGGGGGCGGAGGCGATCGAACTGCGCCGGTGGGTGATGGGGCCCGAGGCCAATGCCCGGGGGCGCCGCCGGGGCCTTGCCGCGCGGCTGTCCGATGTCGCGAGCTATGACGCAGGCGGCGCGGAAGCGATCAACACTGCCGCGCGCGCCGCACAGGCGCTCCCCGGCGAAGGCTGGCTCCAGCGCCTGAACGAAGGCGCGCCCTTCGGCCCGGTCGAGGCGCTGCTCGCTGCCGTGCGCGGCCTGGTTTACGCGCGCGGTGAGGGCAAAGACGACGCCGGCTATGGTTTGGAGACCGAACTGGCCGAACCCGATGCAGGGCTGATCGAGGCCGCTGGCCCCGCCGCCGCCGCGCTTGCCGCGCTCCACCAGCCGCTGGTGGCGCTCGGACGACGGCTCGAAGCGGTGCTCGACGAAGGGCCCGACTGGATGGACGGCCCGGCGCGCGCGCGCATCGAAGGCGCGATTGCCTCGCTTGGCTGGCGTGCCGAAACGGTGGCGGCGTGGCTCGCCCTGGTCGCGCGGATCGGCGGCCCGGCCGATCCCGATTTCGTCGACTGGCTGGCGGTCGAACGCGTCGAGGGCCGCGAGTACGACATCGGCCTGCATCGCCGCTGGCTCGACCCGACCCGGCCCTTTGCCGAGATCGTGCTGAAACCCGCGCAGGGCGCGCTCGTCACCTCGGCGACGCTCACTGCTGGCGGCGGCTGGGACGTCGCCGACGCGCGCACCGGGGCGTTCCATTTGCCTGCGCCGCCGGTGCATTTCGAAGCACTCAGCCCGTTCGACTATGCGCAGGCCGCCGAAGTGCTGATCGTCACTGACGTGAAGCGCGGCGACACCGCGGCACTGGCGAATGCCTATGCCCGGCTGATCGTGGCGGCGGGCGGCGGGACGCTGGGGCTGTTCACCGCGATCCGGCGGCTGCGCGCGGTCCACGCCCGCATCGCCGACCGGCTCGCGCGTGAGGGGTTGCCGCTCCACGCGCAGCATATCGACCCGATCGACACCGGCACCTTGGTCGACATCTTCCGCGACGATGCCCGCGCCTCGCTGCTCGGCACCGATGCGTTGCGCGACGGCGTCGATGTGCCCGGCCATTCGCTGCGGCTCGTCGTGCTCGAAGGCGTGCCCTGGGCCAAGCCGACGGTGCTCCACGCGGCGCGGCGGCTGGCGGGTGGGGGCGCCGCCTATGACGACCGGCTGGTGCGGGCGCGGCTTGCGCAGGCGTTCGGACGGCTGATTCGCCGCGCCGATGATCGCGGCGCGTTCGTGCTGTTGTCGGCAGCGATGCCCTCGCGGCTGCTCAGCGCCTTTCCCGAAGGCGTGCCGATTGCTCGCGTCACTCTCGACGAGGCCGTGGCGCGCGTGCAATCTCGCCTTTCAACCGTCACATCGCTCGGGCATGGGGTGGTGGCGCAACGACAGGAAGACCACGAGAGGCAATGAAAAGGCTCACCCTGCTGCGTCACGCCAAGTCCGGTTATGGCGACCGTGACCAGCGCGACTTCGACCGCGGCCTGAATGCGCGCGGCGAACGCGCCGCGCTGACGCTCGGTCGCGCGCTGAAGGCCGAAGGGGCGCAGTTCGACCGCGTGATCGCATCGGATGCCGTGCGCGTGGCCGCCACGATCGCATTGGTGGAGCGCGCCCTGGGCACCGCGCTGGGCGTGGTCTGGGACCGGCGCATTTATCTGGCCTCTGCCGCGACCTTGCTCGAACTGGTGCAGGCGCAACCCGACAGTGCCGATCATGTCCTGCTTGCCGGCCATAATCCGGGGCTTGAGGATCTGGTCCTGACGCTCGTCCCCGAGCGCGCGGATGATGAACTGCGCGCCGCCGTTTATGAAAAGCTGCCGACGGGCAGTCGCGTCGAACTCGCTTTCGATATCGACCATTGGGCGGACGCCGAGGTTGCGCGCATCACCCGCTTCACTCGGCCGCGCGATCTCGACCCCGAACTCGGCCCTGATGCCGATAGCGACTAGCGCTTGAGTTGATCGCGCAGCGCCGCCAGCGCGCCGAACGGTCCCGCTTCCTCTTCGCCGACAACCCCTGCCGCGCGCAGGGCCGTCGCTGCCTCGGGCCCGCGCGGGAAGGGATCGAGCGCGAGCGCCATCGTCTCCGCGGCGGCCTCGCCCAGATCGATCGCCGCGCCCGCATAGGAAATTGTGTCGAGCGCATCGTCGGCCAGCTCGATCTCGTCGCCGGCGGTTGCCTCAGTCCCCTCGGGCACGAAGCGCAGCGCGACCTGTTCGTCGACATGGGCAGTCAGCGGCGCGCCGGTTACGACACAGGCCTGGACGACATCGGCTTCGACGCGGCCGGTGACGACGATGCCGGCAGCTTCTTCGTGCACGGACAGTGCCGCCGTCAGCCGCGCCACCCCGACCAGCCCGAACCGTGCCGAAAGTGCTGCACGTTCGGCAGCATCGGCTTCGATCGTCACGCTCCGCGGCCTTGGCCCGATCGTGTCGATGCGCTCGGGCCGCGAGAATTCCGGCGTCACGGCAGCAGGCCAGCGATCAGCACGGGCGTCGGCTGCTCGCCCAGCCGCGCCGAGAAGGCGGCAAGCGCTTCGGCGACATGGTCGAGCGCTGCCGTACCCGGGTCATCGCCGCGATAGAGGTTGCGCAGCAACGCCGGGCGGAGATCGCCGGCCGCCAGCGCATCGCGATAGGCGCCCAGCCGCCCGCCGAGCATGCTCACCATCTGCCCGACATATTTGCCCAAGCCGACATCGCCGATGCCGCTCTGGCGCAATTGCGCATCCATATCGTCGATGAAGCGCTCGGTCAGCGCGACCGAGGCGGCGGTCGCATCGGGATCGGCCTCAAGCCGGATCAGCACCAGCGACAGGATCGCGGCGATCATGTCGAACCGCCCGTCGATCGTATCGGGCACCGCGCCCGCCAGATACCAGTGCGGTTCGCGCCCGCGCGCCACCACGGCATCATAAAGCGGCGCGACCGCGCTTTCCGCCTGCGGCCCGCCGAATATCCCGGCCAGAAATCGTTTCATGCCATGCTGTCCTGCAACCGACTTCCCAACTGCCTTGTTTGCGCCCGATCCCCGGCATATTGAGGCTGCGCGCAGGCGATGCAATGCATGAGCAGCGCGCGCGCGGCGACAATCGCCGCCTGGAGGAAGTGGATGCGGTTGATTTCGACGCGAGTGGCGTTTGCGGCGGCGCTGGGCGCAATGGCGATGACGGGGGCATGCACCCCGCTGCGCGGGCATCAGGGCTATGTGATCGATCCCGATCTGGTCAATTCGGTCCAGCCGGGCGTGGACACGCGCCAGACGGTCGCAAAAGTGCTCGGCAAGCCGACATTCACCAGCCAGTTCAACGAAGGCGAGTGGTTCTATGTGTCGCGCGACACGCGCTATTTCGCTTATGATCTGCCCAAGCCCAAGGCCCAGACGGTGCTGCGCATTCGTTTTGACGACAAGGGCGTGGTGAGCAAGGTCGATCGCACCGGCGTCGAACAGGTCGCCTCGATCAGGCCTTATGGCCGGATCACGCCGACGCTGGGGCGCAAGCGTAGCTTCTTCAGCGACATTTTCGGCAACATCGGCGCGGTTGGTGCCGGCGCCAATCCCGGCGGCGGTGGCGGCGGCGGACGGACTCAGCCCTGATCGCGGCAGCCGCCGACTGATACAATTTGTGACAACGCTTGCGCGCGGCTGACCAGCGCGTTCCCGGCGCGTTCAGACCGACTCGGCCATATCGGACCTCGACAGCGACAGAAGCGTTGCTGCCGAACCGATGATGGGAGCTGTACCATGCGTAAGATGATCCTTCTGACCTTGCTGGCAGCGGTGGCGACGCCGGTCGCCGCCCAGGCCCAGTCGCAAGCCGAAGTGCGCCGCGACCGCCGCGATGTCCGCGAGGAGCGGCGTGAACTTGATCGGGCATACCGCTCGGGCGATCCGCGCCGCATTCGCGACGAACGCGGCGACCTGCGCGAAGCCCGCCAGGAATTGCGCGAGGACATTCGCGACCGTGACCGGGCGTGGGGCCGCGATGACTGGCGCTATTACCGTGATCGCAACGCCGCGCTCTATGCCCGTGGCACGTGGCGCGCGCCGTTCCGCTACACCGCGTTTCGCACTGGGGTGCGGATTGCGCCTGCCTATTACGGGCCGCGCTACTACATCGTCGATCCGTGGCGCTATCACCTGCCGCGGGTCCGTGGTTACCAGCGCTGGGTGCGGCATTATGACGACGTGCTGCTCGTCGATACGCGCCGCGGTGTCGTGATCGACGTCTATCGCGGCTTCTGGCGCTAAATACGGCAGCCAGGCAAGCGCACGGCCCGGGGAGGCGACTCCCCGGGCCGTTCTTGTCGGTCAACGCACCGTGAAGGCGACCTGATCGACAACCCGCCCGGCAAGATCGACCAGCCGGATCAAGTGCCGCCCCGGTCCGGCGAGCACGAGCGGCTGCGCATCGGCGGCACCGAGATCGCGCTTGTCGAGCCAGAGCCGGTGCGCCGATGCCGCGCCCGAAACGCCGATCGCGAGGCGCTGGCGGTCGATCGGAATGTCGGGGTCGAGCGCATAGACGCTGCCCGACACCGGATTGGTGATGCGCGGCCGCCGGGCGGTGGCGGGTGCTGCGCCGAACTCCGCCTGCGCGGTCCCGGCGAGGAAATATTCGGTGCGCGGCTGCTCGATCCGGTCGGCGAAGGCGATCCGGCGGGCGTCGATGCCGGGCGGCGGCGGTGGCGGTGTTGCGTCGCCCTGGTCGAGCGCGCGCATCACGTCGCGCCACACGGGGGCAGCGCCGCTGGTGCCGGATACGGCGCGCATCGGGTCGCCCTCCAGATTGCCGACCCAGACGCCGACAGTGTAGCGGCGCGTAAAGCCAATGCACCAATTGTCACGCAGGGCTTTCGAGGTGCCGGTCTTGACCGCCGACCAGAACGGCAGGCTGAGCGCTGACTCAAGCCCGAAGGTGACAGCGCGGGCGTTCGAATCGCTCAGCATGTTGCTCACCAGCCACGCGGCCTGTGGCGTCGTGATCGCGCGCTCGGCAGCGAGCGGCGCATCGGCCGTTAACCGCAGCGCGCGCCAGCGGCCGCCGCGCGCAAGGCTGCGATAGGCCGCGACCTGTTCAAGCAGCGTCACTTCGGCCGACCCCAGCGCGAGACTGAAGCCATAATATTGCCCGTCCTCGACCAGCCCGTGATAGCCGGTGTCCCACAGCCGGTCGCGGAACGGCTCGACCCCGACGAGCAGCAAGGTGCGCACGGCAGGGACATTGAGCGAGCCCGCCAGCGCGGTGCGCGCCGACACCGGCCCCTTGAAATCGCGGTCGTAATTCTGCGGCACATAGAGTCCGCTCGCGGTGTCGAGCTGGACTGGTGAATCGTCGAGGATCGACGCCGGGGTCAGATACCCCCGCTCGATCGCCTGCGCGTACAGGAAGGGTTTCAGCGTCGACCCCGCCTGACGGTAGCTGTTGGCGCCATCGACCTGTGGCGCGGTCGAGGCGCCACCGACGCCGCCGACATAGGCAAGCACGTCGCCGGTTTCATTATCGACGACGATCACGGCTCCGTCGCGCGCGCGACCGCTGCCCAGCCCCTGCAGTTGCCGCGCCAGCGCCACTGTCGCTGCCCGCTGAATGCGGGCGTCGAGCGTCGTCGTTACGCGCAGGCCCGGCTTGGTCAGCAACCGGCCCGCGAGATGCGGCGCAAGACCGGGGTCGAGCGCGAGCCGGCGCTGCGGCCCGAGCATCGCCCAGGCGCCGCTTTCGAACCGCGCGCAATCGGGCGCCTTTGCATAACCGCAGGCGCGCCGCGCGATCGCGGGGGCCGTCGCCTGCGGATCGGGAAGCAGCGCGGCCAGCAACAGCGAATCGTCGCGCGACAACGCGTCGGGCGTCTTGCCGAACAGCCCGAGCGCGGCAGCGCCGACGCCTTGCGCTTCGCCGCGAAACCCGGCGAGATTGAGATAGGCTTCGAGGATCTGCGCCTTGCTCCAGCGCGCCTCGATCGACCAGGCGGCGCGCATCTGGCGCAGCTTGTCGCGCCAGCCGCGCGATCCGGGGGCTGCGAGATCGGGCGCGAGATAGGCGGCGAGCTGCATCGTCAGCGTGCTCGCACCGCCGCGCGGGCGCCGCTCAATGCGGTCGCGGATCGCGCCGCCGATTGCCAGCCAGTCGACCCCGCCATGCGCCTCGAAGCGCTTGTCTTCGGCGGCGACGATCGTCGTGCGGGTAACGGGCGCGACCCGCTCGATCGGTGTCCACGCCAGCCGCCGCGTCGCGAAATTGACGCGCGACGAATCGATGAGCACCCCGCGCCGGTCGTAGAGCCATGCCTCGGACGGCTGCGAGCCCCGCCGGACCTGCGCATAATCGGGCATCGGCGGCGGGCGCGTCGCAAGGTCGAGCCCTGCGAGGCCGATCACCGCCAGCACCAGCGCCGCGATCGCCAGCCGCGCGGGTGTCGACCACCGCCGGAGCGTCGCCCTCATCTCAGCGCGGCGCCACCGTCACGGCTGCATTGGGCAGATCGGCGTGGATCGCGGGCGAATACATGGCCTCGACATGCGTCGGCGGCAGGTTGAAGCGCCCGGTGCCGTTCAGCCGCACCGAGTAAGTGACGCTGGTCGTGCCGCGCGGCAGCCAGGCGAAATAGCCGCGCCACGTCGCGCCGCCGTGCTCGATATAGCTCGGATAGCCGCCTTCGCTGCCGCCGATGTTGAGCAGGCTCGACTGGTTGGCCTGGTCGCCGAGGATCGTCGCGCCTGCCGGGACCGGATCGCTGATCACTACCCAGTTGCGCTCGGCCGAGGCATCGACGGTGATCGTCACCTTGATCACGTCGCCGCGCGTGTAGCGCCCGGGATTGCGCGCCTGCACCACCTCGACCTTGCGCGCGATCTTGTATCCCGCGAACAGCGCCGATTTAAGCGGCACCGCGGCGGACACCGACACCATCGCCCATGGTCCTGCGCCGCCCGACTGGCTCAGCACCAGCGGCACGCGCGCGGGCGGCAGCGGGAAGGACAGCAGCCGCTGCGGCTCGGCGAGCGGCCAGCCGCGGCTGAGCGTCGCGCTGCCGAGCGAGGCGGTGGTTACTCCGGCAATCGCGTCGGTCGGATAAAGCGAGGCGAACTTGCGCGCGGCGATGACGCTCCAGGCATTGGCGGTGGTGGTGTCCCAATGGCCGCGCTGCTGGCGAAGCGCCACGCCGACCATCATCTTCGGCCCTTCGTCCTGCCAGCCGGGCTTGCCGAGCACCGAGATCAACGCCTTGATCGCGCCTTCGTCGCCCGACGACATCAGCCACCACGCCGCATTCGACTGGTCGCTCAAGTCGAGCCGCGTGCCTTCGTAAACCAGCCGCGTCCGCAGTACGGCCTCGCCCGCCCCGCGCAGCGCCTGCGCATTGGCGAGCCCACCGACGCGGTCGATCGCGACGAGATAATCGGCGAGCTGCGCCGTCGGCATGTCCTTCGGCGCGATCTGGAGCTGGCCGAGCATCGCGGGCGTCGCTGCCCCCGCCCGCGCCAGCGCCGTGAAGGCCGCAAGCCGACGCAGGCGGACGTCGCCATACGTCTCGTGATTGACGCGCCCGTCGATCACGGCCTTCAGCCCGTCGATCATTTTCGCGCGGGGCCCATCGGGGATCGGCAGCCCGGCGTCGCTGGTGATCGCCAGCACATAGGCTGTCAGCGCCTCCGACCCTTCGAGACTGTCCGACGGCCAGTAGCGCAGCAGTCCGTCGGGCGCCTGATACGTCGGGATGTCGCCCGCAAGCGCCGTCCAGCCGCCGCTATCCCCCGTCGCGACGATCCGCGACAGCCGCTGCTCGAAGCAGTTGTAGGGATAGTCGGTCATGTAGCTGCGCACCCCCGCCAACGGCGGCGCGAGTGTGTCGGCAAGACGAACGTCGACGCTGCCGCGCCCGGCGAGCGCGCCGGCGGGCGCCGCGATCGGGATCGGCCCGCTGCCGACGCGCGCCAAGGTCGATGCCCAGACTTCGATCGGCACCGCGGGCACGATCTGCTGGGTGACCCCGATTTGGTCGGCAGCCTTGCCGTCAGCTGTCCTGGCGCTGACCTGCCAGCGCAGCGACGCGATGCTTTCGGGCGCGGTCAGGTTCCACATCACCGGCGCCGCGCCGCCCGCGGGGATCGTCACCGTCAGCGGTCGTCCGGTCGCGACCGCGGGGGCGAGCGCGACGGTCGCCGTCACTGTCATCGGCTTGTCGGAGCTGTTGCGCAGCGTGAACACTGCGCCGAACTGGTCGCCGGTGCGCACCAGCGGCGGGATGCCGGAGAAGATGCTCAGATCCTGTGCCGAGCGAATCTCGCTTTCGCCGCTGCCGAACAATTGCGCGCCATCGGTCGCGACTGCCACCAGCCGGAACGCGGTGAGCGCATCGTTGAGCTGCACCGGCACCCGGGCATGGCCCTTGCCATCGAGCGCAACGCGGCCTTTCCACAGCAGCACGGGCTGGAAATTCTCGCGGTTGAGCGCGGCATTGGCGCCTTCGCCGCCGCCATCGCCCCCGGCGACCACGGCCTTCTTGCCATAGTGCCGCTTGCCGACGACCTGCGTCTGCGCGGTCGAGGTGAGCACTGACAGCGATCGTTCGCCCATCATTGCGGTCAGCACATCGGTGCTGGGGTTGGGCGCAATCTGGTCGAGCGCGCGGTCGACCGCGACAAAGGCGACATCGGCGCTGGCGGCGGGCTTGCCGTCGGGGCGGGTGACCGCGACATCGACTTGCGCCACGTCGCGCGCGGCATAGCGGGCCTTGTCGGCTTTGACGGTGACGCCGAGCTGATGGCCTTCCCAGCCGACTTTCACCTTGGCGATGCCCATCCGGTAGGCGGGCTTCGCCAGATCGACCAGCGCGGTCGCCTCGGGCGCGGGTTCGGGCTTCGACGTGATGCCGAGCCACGCGCCGAGATCGCTCAGCCAGTCCCAGAATCCGGGTTCGACGCGCCCGCGCACCGCGAGCACCGACACGAACACATCGGGGGCATAGCTCGACGGCATCTTCACTTCGACGACCGGATCGGCGCCCGACAATTCGGTGACGAAATGCGACAGCACGCCCTCGCGCTCGACCGTCACCAGCGCGGTCGCCTTGCGGAACGGCATGCGCACCTGGAATTTGGCGGTCTCGCCAGCCTTATAGGCCTGGCGTTCGGGGATCACGTCCATCCGGTCGCCATTGTCGCCGCCGAACCACCAGTCGTCCTCGCCCGCCAGCCACACCGATTGCGTCGCGCGCGCGACATTGCCCTGCGCGTCGGTTGCGGTCGCTACCGCATAGACTTCGCCCGAGACGCTGGGGTTGATCTTGCACTGCGCGAGTCCTTGCGCATCGGTGCTCGCCGAACAGGTCGCGGCGAGCTTGGTCGTCTTCATCTGATTGTCATAGGCATAGAAGCCGCCGATCAGCCGTCGCCGCGCGGTCAGGATTTCGCGGCTGTAGAGCGCGACCGAAATCGCCTGCCCCTTGATCGGCCTGCCCTCGGTGTCGAGCGCGACAAAGCGCAGCCGCAGGTCGTCGGCCTTCATCAGCCAGCCGTCGGTCTTGACTCCGAGCCGCACTGCCGACGGATAGATCGGGATGCTGCGCGACGCGGTCAGCGTTTCGCCGTTCGCGTCCTGATAATCCATCTCGACGCGCATGTTGGCGGCACCGTCGAGGCTTTGCGGAATCTCGACCGTCTGGTGCGCGGTGCCGTCGCCGCCGAGCGTGACCGGCAGCGTCTGCGTCGGCGGTAGCGGCGTTTCCTCATCCTCGCCGTCGCCGTTGAGCGGCTTGACGCCTTCGGTCATTGCCCGCCCGCCGAAGCTATAGCCTTCATAGCCATCGGGCGCCGACACGCCACCGAACCAGCCGATGCGCAGGTCGATCGGCAGGTTGGATGCCCCGCCGCCCGACAGATAGCCGACGAACAGGTCGAGCGGCAGCGCCTTGGGCCGGACGGCGGCTTCCTTCGGCCCGCTCACCGTCGCGCGCATCGTCGGCAGGCGATATTCGTCGACCTTGAACGACTGGCCCGATCCAACCGCATTGCCGTCGCGGGCGAGCTGCACGTCGTAATCGCCCATTGGCGCGCCTTGCGGCGCGGTCCATGCGCTTTCGCCGATCCCGCTCGCGTCGATCGTCAGCGGCAGTTCGAACGACGTCTCCGATCCGCGATGCTGGAGCCGCAGCGTCCCCGAAAAGCCGCCCGCGAACTGGAACCCGGCGGCGACGGGGGAGCGCAGGATGTGCTTCATGTGGATCGTCTCGCCCTGGCGGACGAGCGCGCGATCAAACACGGTATGAAAGATGTCGCCCTTGGCTTCATAGCCATAGGGCAGGTCGAAATCATAAGGGCGAATGCCTTCGCCCCATTCGGTGAGCGTGAAGCTGAAATCGCCGTCCTTGCGCGCCGAGATCATCAGCGGGTGCGCGCTCGATCCTTCGTCGCAACTGCCATAGCTTTCGGGATCGGGCAGGCCGCTTGCCAACACCAGCGCGCCCTTGGCATCGGTGCGCCCGGTCGCGATCGTCTTGCCGTCGCAACTGTCGGTGACGCGGATGTCGGCGCCGCCGACCGGCTTGGCGCCGTCGAGCGTCGTCACCCACGCAAGGCTCGCGCCGCGGCCCCATTTGAAATGGACGCTGAGATTGGTGACGAGCGCGGCACTCGCGACATAGCGCGGTGCCTTGCGGCCGAGCAGCGCGGCGCCGAGCTGCGGGCTCGCCATCTCGACGACGTAGAAGCCGGGCTTGGCGAGCGGCACGCCGACGACTTCGAAATCCTTGCCCTTGCCCGGCAGGCCGACCTTCAGCGCCGCGCCTTGGCCGCTGCCGAGGATCGGTTCGGAGCCGGTGTCGTTGATCGTCACCGTTTCGCTGCCGCGCTGCTCGTCGTGGCTCTTATAGTCGTCGGCCTTGTCGACCGTGCGCAGCCAGCGCGCGATGTCGCCGTCCGATCCCTCGACGCGCAGCGACTGGCCACCGATCGCGAGATTGCGCCCCGCCAGCTCGGGTTCGATGTTGCGCACCGTGACCGGCAGCATCCCACCCTGCTTGGCTTCGAGAATCCCGAAGCTCGCCGCGAACTTCACCAGCGGTGGCGCTTCGTCGAAACGGACTTCGAGCGGGAAGCGCGCGGCATTGGTCAGCACCCGGCCGCTTTCGTCCTTGATGTCGGCCGGCAGGATCAGCCTGGCCTTGGTCGACGCGGGCAGTGGCGCCGCAAAGGCGACGTCGCTGGTCGTCGCTTCGGTGCGGACATCGCCGCGATTGCCGTCGCTGCCGAACTTGGGCGCGATCGACTTGCCGTCGGGCGTCTCGATGCGGATCTGCTTGGCGAGCGCCATCGGGATCGGCGCGGAGAAGCGGACATAGGCCTTTTCGACCGGCGAACAGCCCGCTTGCGGATTGACCCGCGAACATTCGAAGCGCGCCGCGAACGGCTTGCGCACGGTGAAGTCGAAACGCTGGTCAGTCCCGGCGAGCTTGCCGCCTGACCCCGCGATCTGCCCCGACCAGACCAGCGCCATGTCGCGCCCCGGCGGCAGCGGGCGGCGGCACTTGAGCGCCGTGACCGAGGCGAGCGCGGCCTTGCGGGCGGCGGCGTCCTGCGGCAGCGTTGCCGGTAGCCCGGCTTCCTCGAGGAAGCTGCTGATGCGGTAATCGTCGGTGCCGAGTTCGCCGAGCAGTTTGGCGGGCAAGTCGTCGGCCAGCACATCGACCGGGATCTTCTCGCCGATGCCGTCGACCGCGCAATAGGCGTTCGCTGCGACCGACGCGCGTGTCGCGGGCATGTTGCTGGCGACGAGGAATACCTGATCCTCTTCGATGCTGCTGCCATAACGACTGGGGAGCACGGCGCGCGCGACCGGGCCGCCGGCATCGACGGTGAAGCGGCGCTGGCCGCCGACGGCGACGCCCGTCACCGTCTTCAGCCCCTCGGCCAGGTCGAAGCTGCATTGCGTACCGCCGGGCAGCGGCGTCTTGAATTCATAGACCCAGCTTTGCTGGTCGATCCAGCGGCCGGTGCCTTCGACCGGACAGGTGACCGTGAATGGGGAAGTCGCGCGCGGATCGCCGAGTGCCACGATCGGCGCGCTGAACCGGACGGTGAAACGCTCGATCGCGCCGCCACCGATGCCGGGGGTGGCCATCACCACTTGCGGGCTGCTGTCGGCGGAGGCGGCAAGTGGCGCAAAGGCAAGCGCAAGCAGGGCGAATCGGACCGCGAGCTTCATCTGTCGACGCTCCCCAAAAGCTGCGCGGACGCTATGGCGTGGTCTTCTATTAGTCCAGCGCCGAATGCCGGTTGGGCGAGCGATTTGCGCGCCTTTGCGGAGCGTGCAACAAGGCAGCGAGCACGATCTCGGGGGCATCGTGAGCATCGTTACGGGGCTGGTGACAGGGCTGGACGGCGTGGCGCGCGAAGCGATGCTGTTCGCGGGCGTCGGCTTCCTGATCGGCGGGATCGATGATCTGGTGGTCGATCTGCTCTATTTCGTCCGGCGCGGCTGGCGGCGCGAGCGCGCGACGGCGGATCATGTCGGCGCCAGCGACGCGCAGAGCCGCCGGATCGCGGTCTTCGTGCCTGCCTGGGACGAAGCCGGCGTGATTGGCGCGATGCTGACGGCGGCGCTCGACCGGATCGATCACCCCGATTACCAGATTTACGTCGGCACTTATCCCAATGACCGTGCCACGATCGACGCGGTCGCCGCGATCGCCGAGCGCGACGCGCGGGTGCGGCTGGTGATCGGCACGCGACCGGGGCCGACCACCAAGGCCGATTGCCTCAACACGCTTTGGCACGCGCTGGCCCGCGACGAGAGCGCGGGGCCGCGCGCGGCCTTTGTGGTGCTGCACGATGCCGAGGATGTCGTCCACCCGCACGAATTGCGTGTCTTCGACCGGCTGATCGGCGCCTATGCCGCCGTGCAATTGCCGGTGCGGCCGCTGGTCGATCGCGACGCGCCATTGGTTTCGGGCCATTATGCCGATGAATTCGCGGAAGCGCACGCGAAGCAATTGGTCGTGCGCGCGGGGCTGGGCGCGGCGCTGCCACTGGCGGGCGTCGGCTGCGCGATCGAACGGTCGATGCTCGATGCGATCGCCGAAGCGCGCGGCGGCGACCCGTTCGATGCCGCCAGCCTGACCGAGGATTATGAGCTCGGCCTCGCGATTGCCGCGCGTGGCGGTCGCGGCGTGCTCGCGCGGGTGCGCAGCGATGACGGCACGCTGGTTGCGGTGCGCGCCTATTTCCCCGCGACGCTGACGGCGGCGGTGCGGCAGAAGGCGCGGTGGATGACGGGCATTGCGCTGGCGGGG
>NZ_LSIJ01000087.1 GCF_001556185.1 Sphingomonas sp. CCH10-B3
GGGGTAGATTGATTCACGCGAAGGCGCGAAGTTTCGCGAAGGGCGGCGGGAGAAGTTTTTTCACGCAAAGAACGCGAAGAACGCAAAGGGGGCAGGATGGATGTCGAAGCGATGGCCGCGATCGCGGTCGATGCAGGGCTGAAGATTCATCAGGAGCTTGGGCCTGGTTTGCTCGAATCGGCTTATGAGGCCGTGCTGGCGCACGTCCTTGTGCAGCGAGGATTGGCAGTCGAGCGGCAAAAGCTCATTGCGATACGGTACGAAAGCCTGACGATTGATGCTGGGTTTCGCGCCGACCTATTAGTCGGAAATCAATTGTTGATCGAACTCAAATCGACCGACCGGTTGTTGCCGGTCCACGGCAAGCAACTATTCACTTATCTGCGCTTCATGGACTTGCGCTTAGGGTTGCTGATGAACTTTGGCGGCGCAACCTTTCGTGAAGGCTTGAAGCGGGTTGTAAACCCACACGCCAACTTGGCCAACCAAAGACCCTCCGTCGCCCCAAGCGACTAACTCTTCGCGTTCTTCGCGTTCTTTGCGTGAACCAACCTTACTTCGACCACCGCGCAAAGATCGCCGTCGGCAGCAGCAGCCCACGCGCTTCCTCACGCACGGCCATCTCCCCCACCTCGACCGTCCCGCCCAGCCCGTCCATCGCCTGGCGCAGCAGCTCGCCGATCGCGAGTGCCGACATCCGCACCGCATAGACCGTCAGCACCAGGAACTTGCTCTCGCCATCCATCAGCCGCCGGCAATCGGCGATCAGGCCCGGCAGGCCTTCCTCCAGCCGCCAGACCTCGCCGTCCGGCCCGCGCCCGAACTTGGGCGGATCGAGGAAAATCCCGTCGTAGCGCCGCCCGCGCCGCACTTCGCGCGCCGCGAACTTCGCAGCATCGTCGACCATCCAGCGGATCGGGCGGTCGGCCATGTCCGACAGGAAAGCATTGGCCTTGCCCGCCTCGACCGATTTCTTCGATGCATCGACATGCGTCATTTTCGCGCCCTTGCCCGCCAGCGCGAGCGTGCCGACGCCGGTATAGCCGAACAGGTTCATCACTTCGTCGCCCTCGGCGACGTGCTCGCGCATCCATGCCCATTGCGGTGCCATGTCGGGGAAGAAGGCGAGGTGGCGGAACGGGGTGTTCTGCGCGAGGAACAGCAATTCCTCCCACCGCACATGCCAGCCGCCGCGCGGCACGTCGCGCGACAAGTCCCAGCGGCCGCCGCCATCCTCGTCCGACGCGGCGATGAATTCGCCGTCGGCATCCCAGCTATCGGAGGCGGGGCCCCACATCGCCTGCGGCTCGGGGCGGATGAAGCGGAAACGGCCATAGCGTTCGAGCTTGCGGCCGTTGCCCGAATCCACCAGCCCGTAATCGCTCCAGGGCTCGGCAACGAGGGTGAGCAGCGTCACGCCTTCGCCCGCGCGGCCACATAGTCGGTCACCGCCGCAAAGGTCGCAGGCAGCGTGTCGTAGCGTTCCTCGCGCTCGAACAATTCCCCGACCCGCGCGGGCAGGGCAGGGCGCACACCGGTCGCGCGCTCGACCGCGTCGCGGAACTTGGCCGGATGCGCAGTGGCGAGCGTCACCACCGGCACGCCCTCGATCCCCGCGCGCCGCGCCGCCGCCAGCCCGATGGCGGTGTGCGGGTCAATCACTTCGCCCGCCGCGTCATGCGCCCAACGCATTGCCATTGCCATCTCGTCGGCGTCGATCCGGTCGCTGTGGAACAGGCTCGCCCCGGCGCGCTGCTCGGGGGTGAGCGCCATCGTCTTGGTCGCCTCGAAGCCCGCCATCTGCGCCGCCGTCGCCGCGCCGTCGCGCCCGCCGAGATCGAACAGCAGCCGTTCGAAATTGCTCGACACCTGAATGTCCATCGACGGCGACGCCGTCGGCGTCAGGCTGCCGACCGAATAGTCGCCGCTCGACAGCGCGCGGTGGAGGATGTCGTTGACGTTGGTCGCGACGATCAGCTTCGCGACCGGCAGCCCCATCCTGGCAGCAACATAGCCTGCAAAGACATCGCCGAAATTCCCGGTCGGCACCGAGAAAGCGACCGCGCGGTCGGGCGCTCCGAGCCGGACGGCCGAGTAGAAGTAATAGACCACCTGCGCCATCAGCCGCGCCCAGTTGATCGAATTGACCGCGCCCAGATTGAACCGCGCGGCGAAACCGGCGTCGTTGAACATCGCCTTCACCAGCGCCTGCGCATCGTCGAAGCTGCCTTCGATCGCGATGTTATGGACGTTGGGGGCGAGCACCGTCGTCATCTGGCGGCGCTGAACGTCGCTGACGCGCCCGAGCGGATGGAGCATGAAGATGTCCAGCCCCGCGCGCCCCGCCAGCGCGTCGATCGCCGCCGATCCGGTGTCGCCGCTGGTCGCGCCGATCACCGTCAGCGGCGTGTCGCTGCCTTTCAGGAACCGTTCGAACATCAGCCCGAGCAGTTGCAGCGCGACATCTTTGAAGGCGAGCGTCGGACCGTGGAACAGCTCGAGCAGCCAGTGCTGTGCGTCGAGCTGGACGAGCGGGGCGACGGCGGCATGGGCAAAGCGGCCATAGGCCTGGCGGCACAGCGCCCGCAAATCATCCTCGGCGAGCACGCCGTCGGTGAAGGGCGCCATCACGCGGACGGCGGTTTCGACGTAATCGAGCCCGGCAAGGCCAGCGATCTGATCGCGCGACAGCGTCGGCCAAGTCTGCGGCACATAAAGCCCGCCGTCGCTGGCAAGCCCGGCGAGCGTTACGCCCTGAAAATCGAGAAGAGGCGCGCGCCCACGCGTGCTGCGATACTGCATGGGGTCCGGGGTTACTGGGACGGGGTGCGCGGGGCAAGCGTGCGCCGCCGCAGCGCAACCAGATAAATGACGACCGCGATCCCCGCGAAGATGAACCACTGCACGGCATAAGCGAGGTGATTGTTGGGCACCGCCGACAAATCCGGCGCGGGGTTGGCGCGCAGGCCCGGCAGCGGCGCATCGGCGATCAGCATCAGCGATTTGGGGCCGCCACCGCCGAGCATCGTCACGATCAGCGGATCGCTGCTCGGCGCGTGGGTGATATAGCCGCGCACCTTGCCGCCCTTCCAAACCGGCTGGGCATTGGGATCGCTGCCGATGCCCATCTGGACCTGAAAGCCGGGGCCTTCGGCGCCGGTCCGGCACTGAGCGATTTTGCGCCAGCCGTTCTTGCCTTGCGCGTCGCGGCCGGACTGGGTCGTCCAGCCAGTGACACTGAGGCAAAAGGCGCTCGCCTTGCGGAACAGCAGTTGGTCGCCGATCGGGATCGCCGGGAAAGCAATCGGCGGCAATTGCTGGTTCTCGGCGAGTGTTTTCAGCACCACCGCCTTTTCGTCGGCGCGGCGCAGCTGCCACACGCCAAGCGCGATCATCACCGCGACCGCGAGCGCGACGATGATTGTCGGGATGATCGGCGGGCGGTTCATCGGTCCTTGATTCGCCCTTCGGCGGCGGCGTTGCGAAATTCGAGGCTGATCAATGCGGCCTTCGCCAGCCGCAACGAGCCGATCACCGCCGCCGCCGTCAACGGCAGCCAGAGGATGATGTGTACCCAGAAGGGCGGGCTGAAGCTCAGTTCGACGGTGATCGCCAGCGCCACGATGACCGCGCCGATAATCAGTGTCAGGAACGCTGCGGGGCCGTCCCCGACGTTGAAGCTCGACAGGTCGAGACCACAGGCGCCGCAACGATCAGCGAATTGTGTCCAGCTACGGAACAGGGTCCGGCTGCCGCAGCGCGGGCACAGACCCTGTAACGCGACTTCCGTCGGTGTCGGTGGGGGTGTCCCCGGCGGGGTCACCTCAACCGGCGTGAACGGGTGCGCCCGCGCCGCCCCAGACATAGATCGAGACGAACAGGAACAGCCAGACGACGTCGACGAAATGCCAGTACCAGGCAGCGGCTTCGAAGCCGAAATGCTGGCGCGGCGTGAAGTGACCAGCATAGACGCGCGCCAGGCACACGGCGAGGAAGATGGTGCCGACCAGCACGTGGAAGCCGTGGAAGCCCGTCGCCATGAAGAACGACGCGCCATAGTTCAGGCCCGCGAAGTGGAACGGCGCCTCGGCATATTCATAGGCCTGGATCGTGCTGAAGATCGCGCCGAGGATGATCGTGATCCACAGCCCCTTCTTCAGCCCCTCACGATCGTTGTGGAGCAGCGCATGGTGCGCCCAGGTAACGGTGGTGCCCGACAGCAGCAGGATGACCGTGTTCAGCAGCGGGAAGCCGAACGGGTTGATGACTTCGATGCCCTTGGGCGGCCACTGGCCCGCGACATTGGCAACGGTTTCGGTCAGCCGGGTTACCTGGCCGCCGACGAATTCCACCGGAGCGGGAAACAGCGAAAAGTCGAAGAACGCCCAGAACCAGCCGACGAAAAACATCACTTCGGACGCGATGAACAGGATCATGCCGTAACGCATGTGCAGCTGCACGACCGGGGTATGATCGCCGGCATGGGCTTCCCGGACCACGTCGCGCCACCAGAAGAACATCGTCGCCAGCACGCCGGCCAGCCCTGCGTAAAAGACGATTCCGCTCGGGTCGGCCTTGTGCATCCACATGATGCCGCCCGCCGCCAGGGTCAGCGCGGCCATCGACCCCATCAACGGCCAGATGCTGGGGGGCAGGATGTGGTAATCGTGGTTCTTGGCACCGGCCATCGTCGTTTCCCGTGAAAGATGTCGTTTGAATGCGCTTTAGCCTTTGGGCGCGGGCGAATCCACTGGGTAGAAGGTGTAGCTGAGCGTGATTGTGTTGACGTCGCGCGCGTCAGGATCGCTGGCGATTTTCGGGTCGACGAAGAAGATCACCGGCATCCGCACGGTTTCGCCGGGCTTCAGCGTCTGCTGGTTGAAGCAGAAGCACTGGATCTTGGTGAAATACAGACCGGCCTGCGCAGGCGAGACATTGAAGGTCGCGCTGCCGGTGATTTCATGATCGGTGTTATTGGTGGCGGTGAAGAACGCCATGTTGCGCGCGCCGATCTTCACCGTTTCGGACCGCTGCACCGGCTGGAACGTCCATTTGAGCTTGGGGTCGACATTGGCGTCGAAATCCACCCGGACTTGCCGGTCGATCGCGCCGGGGGCGGCCAGCCCGCGCTGCGTGGTGCCGTTCAATCCGGTCACCTGGCAGAACATGCGATAGAGCGGCACGCTCGCATAGCCGAGGCCGGTCATGCAGCAGACGCCGACACCGGCCAGCACGGCAGTGCGCAGCTTGCGGTTCATGCGTGGCCGCCCTTGATCTTGACGATGGTGATCGCGAAGAACAGCACGGCGAGGCCGCCGAGGATCAGCGCCATCACCAGCGAGCGCGACTTCTGCCGCGCGCGGACCAGGTCTTCTTCCTCCGGCGTCACGCGACCCACCGATCGACGACGATCGCGCCGAACATCGCCAGCACATAGAAGATCGAATAGACGAACAACACGCGCTCGGCCTTCATCTCGGCCGGGGTGGGGGCCGCTGCGGCAACCACCCAGCCGGTCAGGCCGACGAACACTGCCGACGCAACGAGCGCGACGATGCCGTAAAGCGCGCCGGCCAGCCCGAGCGGCCAAGGCGCGACCGCGATCACCGCCATCGCCACAGCATAGCCAAGCATCTGCCACCGCGTCGCGCGGGCGCCCGCGACGACCGGCATCATCGGCACGCCGCCCTTGGCGTAATCGTCACGGATCAGCAGCGCGAGCGCCCAGCTATGCGGCGGGGTCCACAGGAAAATCAGCGCGAACATCAGGATCGGCAGCAGCGACACGCTGCCGGTTGCAGCTACCCAGCCGATCAGCGGCGGAAAGGCACCGGCAGCACCACCGATGACGATGTTTTGCGGCGTGAAGCGCTTCAGCCCGATCGTGTAGACCACAACGTAGAACAGGATCGAGGCAGCGAGCAGCGCGGCGGCGGCGATGTTGACCGCCAGACCCATCAGCAGCACGCTGAACACCCCGACGCCGACGCCGAACTGGAAAGCGGTGTCGGGATCGATTCGGCCCGCCGGAATCGGGCGGTTGGCGGTGCGCTTCATCAGCGCGTCGATATCGCCTTCATACCACTGGTTCAGCGTGCCCGCTGCCCCGGCCGCCAGCGCAATGCTGAGGATCGCGGTAAAGGCAATCGGCAACGGCAAAGCGGCAGGAGCGGCGAGCATCCCGCACAGCCCGGTGAACACCACCGACCGCATCACGCGCGGCTTGGTCAGCGCAAAGAAATCGCGCCAGTCGGCGGTGATCGGGGCAGCGTTCGCGGTCAGCGTGGTCGTCATGTGCAAATTCCAAAATCCTCTCCCGCGGGCGGGAGAGGCTAGGCAGACTCGGCAGCTTGCTGCCGAGTCGAAGTCGGTGAGGGTGGTCTTTTCCCAATGGCCCTCACCCGACCCTCTCCCGCAAGCGGGAGAGGGCTAAGGGAAGATCAATGCCGCGCGTCGGCGTCGATCACCGGCAGCGTTTCGAACTGGTGGAACGGCGGCGGGCTCGACAGCGTCCATTCGAGCGTCGTCGCACCTTCGCCCCACGGGCTGTCCTCGGCCTTGCGGCCTGCCAGCAGCGACCAGATCACATTGGCGAAGAAGAACACCATGCTCGCGGCCATGATCATGTAACCGAGCGATGCCCATTCATTGTACTTGGCAAAGGCCGGCGAATAATCCGGGATGCGACGCGGCATGCCCTGCAGACCCAGGAAGTGCATCGGGAAGAACAGCAGGTTCACGCCGACGAAGAACATCCAGAAATGGATCTGGCCGAGCGCCTCGTTCATCATCCGGCCCGACATTTTCGGGAACCAGTAGGAGAAGCCGGCGAACAGGCTGAACACCGCGCCGAGCGACAGCACATAGTGGAAGTGCGCGACGACGTAATAAGTGTCCTGCATGTAATCGTCGATGCCGCCGTTGGCGAGCACCACGCCGGTGACGCCGCCGACGGTGAACATGAAGATGAACCCGATCGCCCACAGCATCGGCGTCTTGAAGGTCAGCGAACCGCCCCACATCGTCGCGATCCAGCTGAAGATCTTGATGCCGGTCGGCACCGCGATCACCATCGTCGCGGCGGTGAAGTACATCTTCACGTTCACGCTGAGGCCGGTGGTGAACATGTGGTGCGCCCACACGATGAAGCCGACCACCCCGATCGCGACCATCGCATAGGCCATGCCGAGATAGCCGAAGATCGGCTTCTTCGAGAAGGTCGAGATGACATGGCTGACGATGCCGAAGCCCGGCAGGATCATGATGTACACTTCGGGGTGGCCGAAGAACCAGAACAGATGCTGGTACAGCACCGGATCGCCGCCGCCGGCCGGATCGAAGAAGGTCGTGCCGAAATTGCGGTCGGTCAGCAGCATCGTGATCGCCGCCGCCAGCACCGGCAGCGAGAGCAGCAGCAGGAAGGCCGTGACGAGCACCGACCAGACGAACAGCGGCATCTTGTGCAGCGTCATGCCCGGTGCGCGCATGTTGAAGATGGTGGTGATGAAGTTGATTGCGCCCAGGATCGAGCTCGCGCCCGCCAGGTGCAGCGACAGGATCGCCATGTCGACCGCCGGGCTCTTGTCCTGCGTCGACAACGGCGCATAGACCGTCCAGCCAGTGCCCGCACCGCCGAAGAAGGGCGAGGCCAGCAGCAGAACGAACGCCGGGATCAGCAGCCAGAAGCTGATGTTGTTCATGCGCGGGAACGCCATGTCCGGCGCGCCGATCATGATCGGGACGAACCAGTTGCCGAAGCCGCCGATCATCGCCGGCATGACCATGAAGAACACCATAATCAGACCATGCGCGGTGATCAGCACGTTCCAGAGGTGAAGCGACTCATCGAGCGATGCCGCACTGCCGCCCGACAGCATCGTTGCCCATTGCGGCAGATATTGCAGGCCCGGTTGCGCCAGTTCGAAGCGCATCATGCCCGAGATCGCGCCGCCGATGATGCCTGCCACGATCGCGAAGATCAGGTAGAGCGTGCCAATGTCCTTGTGGTTGGTCGACATGAACCAACGCGCGAAGAAACCGGGCAGGTGATCGGCGTCATGATGCGCATGATCGTCGCCATGCGCCTGGAAAGCCGTGGGGTGGAGAGCGGTGTCGGTCATGGCTTACTTGTCCGAAGGTGCAGCGGCGGGTGCCGGCGCAGTGGTGTTCGAGGTGGCAGCGGCAGGAATGGCGGCCGGTGCCGCAGCGGCCGGGGCGGCGGCAGATGCCGCGCCCTTCACCGTGCCGCCCTTGGCGACCACCCACTGGTCGAAGGTCGCCTTGTCGACGGCAACGACCGTGATCGGCATGTAACCGTGGCGCGAGCCGCACAGTTCCGAACACTGGCCGAAATAGACCCCCGGCTTCTGGATGGTGAAGCTGGTTTCGTTGATCCGGCCCGGGATCGCGTCGAGCTTGATCCAGAAGGCGGGCATCGCCCACGCGTGGATGACATCGGCCGAGGTCGTCAGCAGCTTGATCGGCACACCGACCGGCAGCACGACGCGGTTATCGGTGGCGAGCAGTGGCGGGCCGTCGGCATCGGTGCGCGCGCGTTCGCCGGCGGCAACTTCGCCCTTTTCCTTCAGCATGTTGGCGGTGATTTCAAAGCCGCCGTTGTCGGGGTATTGATAGCTCCAGTACCACTGGTTGCCGATCGCCTTCAGCGTGATCGCGTTCGACGGCGCGGGCTTGTACTGCGCCTGCAGCAGCCCGATCGATGGCACCGCAATGCCGACGAGAATGATCACCGGCGCCAGCGTCCAGATCACTTCGATCATGGTGTTGTGCGACGTCTTCGACGCGACCGGGTTGGCAGCGCGGCGGTAGCGCAGCACGACCCAGACCAGCAGCCCGAGCACAAACAGCGAAATTGCCGTGATCACCGGCACAAGAATCGAATCATGCATCCATGCGGCGCGCTTGCCGGTCGGCGTCACTTGCTGCTGCACGTCGATCCAGCCGTCGACGGGCTGACCGATCTTGGGGTCGATGGGAACGTCCGGGCCGCCATCGACCGCGAGCAGCGGATTGGTCGCTTCGGGGGCGGCGGGAGCAGCGGTGGTCGGCGCCGGTTTGGCCGCATCGACCGTTACGGCTTGCGTGGTCGGCGCGGGTGCGGTGGCCGGTGCCTGGGCATGGCCGATGCCGCCGAGCATCAACCCCGTGGCGGCCAGTGCCGCGATCAATCCCTTGTTTCGCCCAATTTTCAACATCAGTCGTTGTCGCCCCAACTTTGGAGTGCTCGCGATGCGAGCGGTCACGCGCAAGCGCGCCTCTATGGCAGGGCCTATACGCAGCCCTGTCCGCAGCCTCAAGCACATCGCATACGTTTTTTGGGTCAGGGTCGTCCCGCTCCGATTGCGCAGCCAGAACCACGACTCTATCAACCGCGTTCGAAAACGGGCAGTTTCAGCCCTGTGCAAAGGCGAAAAGATCGATGACCGAAGCCGAGGTGCTCGACGAATTCAGGGCGGCAAATGCGCTGATGGAGGGGCATTTCATCCTGTCGTCAGGCCTTCGCTCACCGGTGTTCCTGCAAAAGATGCTGGTATTTCAGGACCCGGTCCGCACCGAGCGCCTGGCGCGCGCGCTTGCCGAGCGGATCACCGCGGCCTTCGGGCCGGTCGACCTTGTCGTCTCGCCGGCGATGGGCGGCATCATTCCGGGGTACGAGACCGCGCGCGCGCTGGGCTGCAAGGCGATCTTCGTCGAGCGCGTCGACGGGCAATTCGAACTGCGCCGCAATTTCGAGATTCCGGCGGGTGCGCGCGTGGTGATGGTCGAGGATCTGGTGACGACTGGCCTGTCGTCGCGCGAATGCATCGCCGCGATCCGCCAGCATCCCGGCGAATTGCTGGGCGCCGCCTGCATCATTGACCGGTCGAACGGGACGGCCGATGTCGGCGTGCCGCTGGTGTCGCTGTGCAAGCTCGACATTCCCGCCTATCCCGCGGACGCGCTGCCGCCCGAACTGGCGGCGATCCCGCCGGTCAAGCCGGGCAGCCGGGGGCTGCAGTGACCGATCAATTTCGCCGCGCTGACGATGATCGTCTTCGGCTGGGGGTCAACATCGATCACGTTGCGACCGTGCGCAATGCGCGCGGAGTCGGCTATCCCGATCCGGTGCGCGCGGCGTTGCTGGCGGCGGAGGCTGGCGCCGACGGCATCACCGCGCATCTGCGCGAGGACCGGCGGCACATCACCGATGACGATATCGCCCGGCTGGCGGCGGGGCTGACGATCCCGCTCAATCTGGAAATGGCCGCGACCGAGGAGATGCTCGGTATCGCGCTGCGCCACCGCCCGCACGCCGCGTGCATCGTTCCGGAAAAGCGCGAGGAGCGGACCACCGAAGGCGGGCTCGACGCCGCCGGACAGCATGATCACCTCGCGCCGATGTTGCGGGCGTTGCGCGAGGCAGGCGTGCGGGTGTCGCTCTTCATCGAACCCGATGCCGCCCAGATCGCCGCCGCCGTGTCGCTCGGCGCGCCGGTGGTCGAACTCCATACCGGGCGCTATGCCGAGCTCGCGGGCGAAGCACAGACGGCCGAGCTCCGCCGCCTCTCCGATGCCGCCGCGCTCGCCGCCAAGAACGGGATCGAGGTCCATGCCGGCCACGGGCTGACCTTCGACAATGTCGCTCCGATCGCCGCGATCCCGCAGGTGCGCGAACTCAATATCGGCCATTTCCTGATCGGTGAAGCGATCTTCACCGGGCTGGGCGAGGCGGTACGGACGATGCGGGCAGCGATGGACGCGGCGCGTTGATCATCGGCATCGGTTCGGACCTCTGCAATATCGAGCGTATCCAGGCCTCGCTCGACCGCTTCGGTGACCGGTTCGAGGCGCGCGTGTTCACCGATGTCGAGCGCGCCAAGGCAGCGGCGCGCCCCTTCACCAGGGCGGGCACGCTCGCCAAGCGCTTCGCCGCCAAGGAAGCCTTTTCCAAAGCGGTCGGGACCGGATTCAAGCGTGGGGTGTTCATGCGCGATATCGGCGTCATCAACGCTCCATCGGGCGCGCCGACACTCGCGCTGACCGGCGGCGCGCTCGCAAGGCTTGACGCGATCACGCCGCAAGGGCACGCCGCGCGGATATTTTTGTCGCTGACCGATGACCATCCCTGGGCCCAGGCGTTCGTGGTGATCGAGGCAGTGGCGCGTTAAAGGTCGAAGTTATGGCGAGTGAGGACGTGGCGTTGGAAGCCGGACCAGAGCAGCAATCTGCAGCGCCCGATGGCAAGGCGGCGAAGGGCAAGACCGATTGGGCCGCCGAACTGAAGGGCATTTTCTGCCTGGTGCTCGCCGTGCTCGGCTTCCATACGTTCGTGGCAAAGCCTTTCTACATTCCGTCGGAATCGATGTTGCCGGGGCTGCTGGTCGGCGATCAGCTCGTCGTCTCCAAATTCCCCTATGGCTATTCCTACATCTCGCCGACGTTCCACGTCCTGCCCTTCATCAAGGGGCGACTGCTTGGTCGTTTGCCTGAGCGCGGCGATGTCGTGATCATCTCGCCGCCGGGCGTAAATTCGGACTATATCAAGCGCGTCGTCGGCCTGCCCGGCGACAAGGTGGAAGTGCGCGACGGGGTGCTGATCCTGAACGGCAAGCCGGTCGAGCGCGGCCCGCTGCATTATGTCGACGTCCGCGCCTATGGCGGCGTGACGATTCCCGGCGAAGGCAAGCTGACCTGCGACGCGAGCGAATATTCGCCCGATGCGATGACCATCGGCGCCGACGGCGTCAAACATTGCAAGCTGCCGGTCATCACCGAAACATTGCCCAATGGCCGCCGTTACGACACGGTCGAGCTGGGGCGCAGCGATGGTGATTTTTACGGCCCCGTCGTGGTGCCGCCCGACCATGTCTTCGTGATGGGCGACAACCGTGATCGCAGCGCCGACAGCCGCTTCCCGGTTGCGCAGCTCGGGCTCGGCGGACCGGTGCCATGGGAAAATCTGGGCGGGCGCGCCGAGTTCATCACCTATTCGAAGACCGGCGAAGGGACGTGGAACCCGCTGACCTGGGGCCAGTCGTTCCGCGGTGGCCGTGCGGGCGTGTCGCTGCACGCCCCGCGCGTCAAATAGGCGCGCGATCATGAGCGAAGAGGCCGCGCTCGACGATCTGGTGCAGGGGCCGGGCCCCAATGAACTGCGCGATCCCTTCGTCCGGCAGGAGCTGAAGCGCGCGAGCGTCTGGCTCGGGCTTGCCGCCGCAATGGCGCTGGTCGTGCTGCTGATCCAGCCGTTGCTGATCATCTTCGGCGGGCTGGTGTTTGCATCGATGCTCGACGGCGGCGTGCGGCTGCTCGGCCGGGTGTTGCCGATTGCGCGCGGCTGGCGGTTGATGATCGTCGTGGTGCTGACGATCGCCTTCATCACGATCGTGGTGTTCATGACCGGGGTGCAGGTCGCCGACCAGTTCGCGCAGTTGCGCGCGACGCTGTCGGTGCAGGCCGACCGCCTGTTCGCCTGGGCCGCCGAGCATGGGATGATGCCCGACCGCGCCGATGTGAACGGGCTGCTCCAGCAGGCGATGGGATCGTTCGGGCGGCTGACATCATTCGTCGGCACTGCCGTCGGCGCCATCGCCAGCTTGCTGATGGTGCTCGTGATCGGGCTGTTCGTGGCCATGGAGCCGCGGCTCTACGAACGCGGGCTCGAATGGCTGGTGCCGTCGGACATGCGCGCCGAATGGGCAATCACGATGGACCGCATGGCGCTGACGATGCGGCGCCTGCTTGCCGGGCGGTTGCTCGGCATGCTGGTCGAAGGCGTGCTGATCTGGCTGGCGCTGTGGGCGGCCGGCGTGCCGATGGCGCTGCTGCTCGGCATCATTACCGGCATGCTGGCGTTCATTCCCAATATCGGCGCGTTGGTGTCGGGCGCGCTGATGGTCGCGGTCGGCTTTTCGGCGGGTTATGAGCAAGGCATCTGGGCCATCGTCATCTATTTCGCGATCCAGAATTTCGACGGCTATGTCGTCATCCCGATGATTGCGCGCAACACCGTCGACATGCCCCCCGCACTGACGCTGTCGTCGCAGATTCTGGCGAGTACGCTGTTCGGGGTGCTCGGTCTGGCGCTGGCCGATCCGATGGTCGCGATGATCAAGGTCGCGCTGGAGCGCAATTCGGAGCGCCCGCATGACGAGGTTGCTGCGTGAAGCTGCGGCTGTTCGATTACTGGCGGTCATCGGCAAGCTATCGCGTGCGGATCGCGCTGGCGTTGAAGGGCGTTGATTATGAGCGCGTGCCGGTCAATCTGGTCGCCGCCGAGCAGTTGAGCGCCGACAATCGCGCGCGCAATCCGCAAGGGCTGGTGCCCACGCTCGAGGTCGATAGCGTGCCGATTACGCAGAGCATGGCCATCATCGACTGGATCGACGCGACCTATCCGCATCCGCCGCTGTATCCGACCGAACCGATGGCGCGCGCCCACACGCTGTCGCAGGCAATGCTGATCGTCGCTGACATCCATCCGATCGACAATATGCGCGTGCTGAAGCGGCTCGAAACGCAGTTCGGCGCCGATCAGGCGGCCAAGGACGACTGGTATCGCCATTGGATCGCGACCGGCTTTGCCGCGCTTGAGCAAGTGGCGGGCGCGGGACCTTTTCTGGGCGGCGACGCGCCGGGCATCGCCGATCTCTGCCTGGTGCCGCAAATGTATAACGCCCGCCGGTTCGCGCTGCCGCTCGACGCTTATCCGCGGCTGGTGGCGATCGATGCGGCGGCGAACGCGCTGCCGGCCTTTGCCGCGGCGCACCCCGACGCCGTGAAGCCTGCCGCCTGACCCCTATGCCGCGCCGGGTTGATGCGCCGCTGCGCCGTGCCCAGATTGCCGCGCGGCGCGCTGCCGTTTTTACGCCGCAACTCTAGGGCATGTCGCGCCACCGCCTGTCGAGGGTGTCGCCCTTTGAGGATCATGCGTCGATGCCCGCGCCGATTGCCGAACCGATGACGATGGGAAATGCGGCGCCGGCCGCGCTTCCCACCGACCCGCCGAGCCGCTGGTCGATCGTCGCGGGCGGGCTGATCACGGCGGCAATGCTGTTGGGGATCGCGCGCGCGTTGTTCGGCGGTGGCCTTGCAGGTCTGAATGGTGCGATCCCACGCGACCCGATGTTCTATGTCATGTCGGTCGCGCTCTATCTCACGGTGCCGCTGGGCGACTACATCATCTTCCGTCGGCTGTGGCGGATTCCGCCCGAAGGTCTCGTGGCGTTGCTGAAAAAGGGCATCGCGAACGAAGTGGTGCTCGGCTACGCCGGCGAAGCCTATTTCTACGCCTGGGCGCGGACCCGGGCGACGATGGTCGCAGCGCCCTTTGGCGCGGTGAAGGATGTCAGCATCATGTCGGCAATCGCCGGCAATGCCGCGACCTTGCTGCTGGTGCTGCTGGCCTTGCCATTTGCTTACGGCGCGCTGCCGCCGCCGGTGGCGCGATCGGTGGTGATTTCGGTGCTCGTGGTGATCGCCGCGTCGCTGCCCTTCTTGATCTTTTCGAAACGCGTCTTTTCGCTGCCGCGCGCGACGCTGTGGTGGGTGTTCTGGGTACACAGCGCGCGCCTGCTGGCGGCGGCATTGCTGATTGCGCTGGTATGGCATTTCGGCCGGCCCGATGTCGCGATCGGCAGCCTCATGCTGCTGTCGGCCGGGCGGATGCTGGTGGGGCGGTTGCCCTTGGTGCCGAACAAAGACCTTCTTTTCGCCAATTTTGCGATCTTCTTCGTCGGGCAGGAGGCGGGCCTGTCGAGCCTGGTCGCGGTGACGGCAGCGTTCACGCTGCTGATCCACATCGCGCTGACCATTGTGTTCGGCCTGTTTGCGCTGGTTAGGAAAAACTGATGGTCCGTTTCGCCGTTGCCGCTTCGTTGCTGGCCTTGCTGGTGTCGGCAAGTCCGCTGGCAGCCAGGGGAGGCCCCGTGCTGGGCAGTGATGCCGCCGCGTGCGACGCCAATGACGGGCCGGCGATCCTCGCCACGATAACCGGGTTGAAGGATCGCAAAGGTCGGTTGAAGCTCGAACTCTATCCTGCGACCGCCAATGATTTTCTGCGCGACGACCGCGACCTGATCAAGGAAGGCAAGATCTTCCGCCGCGTCTGGGCCGATACGCCCGCTGCCGGCCCGGTCGAAATCTGCATCCGCGTGCCGCGGGCCGGCAGCTACGGTCTGTTCTTTACCCATGACCGCGACGGCAAGAACAAGTTCAACCTCTGGTCGGATGGCGCAGGCATCACCAGCAATGCCCGCATCGGCGCCAGCAAGCCCAAGATCGGCGCCTCGACGGTCGAGGCCGGGTCGGGGATCACCAATGTGACGATCAAGGCGCAATATCTGCGCGGGCTGAGCGGCCTGTCGCCGCTGAAGCAATAGCGCGCGGGCGATGCGGATCGTCGACGTCAACGAATTCTATTCGCCGACCGGCGGCGGGGTGCGCACCTACATCGACCGCAAGATGGCGGTGATGGCGGACATGGGGCACGAGCTGATCGTGATCGCCCCCGGCCGCCGCGACTGGGTCGACGATCGCCGCGGCGGACGGATCATCTATGTGAAGGCGCCGGGGATGCCGTTCGACGCCAATTACGGGCTGTTCTGGGATGCGGCCCCCATCCACGCGCTGCTCGACCGGCTGGCGCCCGACATCGTCGAGGCATCGTCGCCGTGGCGCCCGGCGTGGATCGTCGGCAAGTGGCAGGGCAGCGCGCGGCGCGTGTTCTTCATGCACAACGATAACGTCGCCGCCTATCCGATGCGCTGGTTCGAACGCTTCGCCGCACCCGAGGCGATCGAGCGCAGCTTTGCCTGGTACAGCCGCTATATGTCGCGCTTCCTGGCGCATTACGACGCGGTGCTCACCAACGGCCCGGCGCTTGCGAAGCGGCTGACGGCGCGCGGGGTGCGGATCGACGGGGCGATGCCGCTCGGTATCGAGCGCGGGCATTTCTCGCCTGCCCTGCGCGACGAGCGGCTGCGCGCCGATCTGCTCGCCGATTGCGGGCTGGGGCCGGACGCGCATCTGCTGCTCGGGATCGGGCGACATCACCCCGAAAAGCGCTGGCCGCTGGTGATCGAGGCGGTCCGCCGCGCGAGCCGGTCGCGACGGATCGGGCTGGTGCTGATCGGCGACGGCTATGAGCGGCGGCGGCTCGAACGGCTGGCGGCCGGCGCGCCCAACATCTGCCTGCGCCGCCCGATGTACGATCGCGCGCGGCTGGCCGCGATCATGGCGAGCAGCGACGCGCTGATCCATGCCTCTGAAGCCGAACCCTTCGGGCTGGTCGCGTCGGAAGCGATGGCATCGGGCCTGCCGCTGATCGTCCCCGACAGCGGCGGTTGTGCCGAAGTCGCCGACCGCCACTGCGCCGAGCTTTACCGTGCGCGCGATGCCGGTGCGGCGGCCGAAGCCATCGGGCGGCTGCTGAACCGCGATCCAGCGCTGCTGCGGCGCGCGGCGACGGTGGCCGCGACGCGCGTGCGCACCGATGTCGAGCATGTCCGCGACCTGATCGCTTATTACGAGGCGCTGCTGCCGCGCCGTCAGCGCGTCGCAGCCTGACGCGGCCGCAGGTACAGCGTCAGCCGCCCGCCGGGGATGTCGATCCGCCGCCACCCGCGCGCGCGGGCATAGGCGATCAGTGGCGCGTCGTCGCTCGCCTCGCCCGCCGTCCAAGCGCCTTCGCCGCCGACTAGGATTGCGCTGAGCGGCGCGGCGGCATCGAGCCGGTTGCGCGAGACGAGGTGGAAGCGCCGCTCGTCGGCGGCATCGAGCAGCGCAAGACTGCGGAAGTAAAACGGCCCGGCGGCAAAGCGCGGGTCGATCTCGAGCCCAGCGGCGGGCAGCAGTTGCGGCGACAGCGTTGCGACCGGTCCCTTGCCGCCCGCCGCCCTAAAGCTCGCCCCCAACGCGCGACCCTGATCGAGCGCCACCGCCATCGGCACGCCGCGCGTCGCCTTGATGATCGCCTCGACGGAAGGCGCCAGCCCCCCGATCGCGAAGATCACCGCCGCAATCCGCGCCCCGCGCCCCGGCGGCACGCGCTGCCACACCAGCGCCAGCCGGACGAACAGCGGCGGCAGCACCGGGAGCAGATACTGCCGCCACGTCGGCTCGGGCAGCAGCGCGGCGACCAGCCCGGCGGCGATCATCAGGTCGAGCAGCCGCTCGATCCGTGCCGATCCCGGAAAGCGCGCGGCAATCACCAGCGCCATCAGTGCCGGGCCGAGCGCGAGGAACTTGATCGTGTCGAGCGCCTTGCCGGTCAGGCTCAGTTTCCACGGCATTTGCTGCGCCAAATACCATTCGGCGGGCGCCTTGGCAGGGAAAGTGAACACGCCGAAGATGAAGGCATCTGGCGCCTGCGCGTAGATCCACAGCATCGCCAGCGCGACCGGCGCGGCGCCCGCCAGCAGAAGGGCAGGGCGGTGGCGCCGATCGACCAGCGCATAGGCGCCATAGGCCACCGCGGGCAGCGCGAACGAGATTTTCGCTGCGGCCGCGCTCGCAAGCAGAAAGCCGGTCGCCAAGGCCGAGCCCGCGCCTCCGCGATCCTGCGCCTGCCGCACGATCAGCCAGAGCGCGAGCGCGAGCAGCGCCGCGGGCAGCGCGTCGTTGCGCGCGACTGCGCTGGTGAACAGGAAGATGTCGCAGCACGCCATCAACCCGATCGCAAGCCCGGCCCGGCGCGCATCGGCCCCGCCCGCGCGCGCGGCACCGAAGCAGGCGGCAAGCATCACTGCCCCGAACAGCGCATTGACGGCGCGCAGTACGGGGCACGTCCAGCCGCCCGCCAGCACGGCCAAGGGTGCCAGCAGCATCGGCTGGAGCGGCGTCTGCAGATAGGCGAAATCGCGATAGGGCAGCCCGCGCGCCGACAGCAGCGCGGCGGCGACATATTGGCTTTCGTCATGATCGATCGGCCGCAGCATCGCCAGCCCGACCAGCAGCGCCGCGACGCCCAGCGCGACGATCAGCCAGCGCCACCGATCGTCCCGTGGCGTCGCTGTCACGAATCAGCCATATCGAAGGCGCAGTAGCAGCCTGCACTTCGTCGACAGGGGAAAGCCATGACCATCAGGATCGATCGCCGTTCGTTCATCATGACGGGCACGCTGGGTATCGGCGCCTTTGCCGTCCCGGGCTTTGCCCAGACGCCGACGGTGTCGACTGCGCGCGGCTTTACCCATTCGGTCGCCAGCGGCGAGCCGATGGCCGACTCGATGTTGCTGTGGACGCGCTATGTGCCGACGACGGGCGACACCGCCCAGCTCCGCGTCGACCTGTCCGAAACCCCCGATTTCGTCAAGATCGCGGGCTCGGGCGAGCAGATCATCGGGCCTTGGCGCGACTGGACGTCGAAGATCACTGTCGGCGGGCTGAAGCCCGCGACGGTCTATTACTACCGCTTCGTCGCCCCCGACGGCAGCTTCTCGCCGGTGGGCCGCACCAAGACTTTGCCGGTCGGGCCGACGCGGTCGTTCAAGGCAGCGATCTTTTCCTGCTCGAACCTGCCGTTCGGCTATTTCAATGCCTATGCGCATGCTGCCGCGCGCAACGACATCGACCTCGCGATCCACCTCGGCGATTATCTCTACGAATATCCGACGGGCGATTATCCGGCGGCCAAGGATGCGGTTGCCGGGCGCCAGCCCGAACCCGCGACCGAGATGTTCCGCCTCGCCGATTACCGGCTGCGCTACGCCAGCTACCGCGCCGACCCCGATCTCCAGAAGCTCCACCAGCTGGTGCCGATGATCGTCCAGTGGGACGATCACGAATCGGCGAACGACAGCTGGGAAGGCGGCGCGCAGAATCACCAGGCCGAAGAAGGCGATTGGGCCGTGCGTCGCGCTGCCGCGATCCAGGTCTATCGCGAATGGATGCCAGTGTCGGACGAGCCCTATAAGGCTTATGATATCGGCACGCTCGCCACGCTGTTCCGCACCGAGACGCGGCTGCTCGGCCGCACCAAGGAAGCCGACATCGCGCCGCTGTTCAAGAATCTGAACATCACCAAGGCGCTGACCGAATTCCGCGACGGCGCCTGGCAGAATCCGGCGATGACGATGATGGGGTCGCAGCAGGAGGATTGGCTGGCGCACGGCGTCCGCGCGTCGGTGAAGGCCGGGCAGCGCTGGCAGGTGGTCGGCTTCGGCACGATCATGGGCAACACCGTGATGCCCGAGGCGGCCGCGGGCTGGCTCGCGCCGGACGCGCCGCAACGTTCGCGCAACTATGTGCTCGCCGGCATCGCGGCGGCCAAGGCCGGCTTGCCGCTCAATTACGACAGCTGGGGCGGCTATCCGGCGGCGCGCGCGCGCTTCCTGAAGATGGCGCAGGGGGCAGGCGCCAATCTGGTCGTCATCTCGGGCGACAGCCATAATGGCTGGGCCTATGACCTGCAGCAGGACGGCAAGGCCGCGGGCGTCGAATTCGCCGGCCACGGCGTGACCTCGCCCGGCTATGAAAGCGCGATCGGCATCGATCCGAAGACGGTCGCGGCGGCGCTGGTCAAGGCCAATCCCGAGCTGAAGTGGTGCGACACCTCGCGGCGCGGTTACATGGCGATGACGATCACGCCCGAGCGGGTGAGCAACGACTGGATCTTCGTCGACACGATCAAGGCGAAGTCGATGGCGGCAAGCGTCGGGCATACCGCGATCGTGAGCCGGGGCCGCAATGTGATGGCGTGAGGGGGACAGGCCTCACCTTTGAGCCATCTTCGTCATTCCCGCGAAGGCGGGAATCCATAATCACCCGCGCTGGAGGGGGCCGCACCTGCAGCCGATATGGATCCCCGCCTTCGCGGGGATGACAGTGGTGATCGCCAGGATGTCGGTGGACGGGCAGGCCAACTCAACCCGCCCGCGTCGCCGTCACGAAATAGTCGAGGCTCAGGTCGTCGCTCATCACGAAGCCCTTGAGCGGCGAGAAGCTGAGGCCGCGCGTTTCGACCAGCTCCAGCCCGGCGCCTTCGATCAGGCCGGTCAGTTCCTCGGGCTTCAGGAACTGGCTCCAGTCGTGTGTGCCGCGCGGGATTTGGCCGGTCCCTTCGGCGAGCGTCACCAGCGCGAGGCGCGACAGCATCGTGCGGTTGGGGGTCGAGAGCACCAGCAGCCCGCCGGGGGCCAGCGCCACCGCCAGTCCCGCGACGAACGCCGCCGGATCGGTAACATGCTCGATCACTTCCATGCTGGTGACGAGATCGAAGCTCTCGTCCGACAAGTCCTCCACCGACCCGGTACGATAGTCGATCTCAAGCCCCGACAGCGCCGCATGCGCCTTGGCGGCTTCGATGTTCTCGGGCGCCGCATCGAGCCCGGTCACGGCCGCCCCCAGCCGCGCCAAAGGCTCGCACAACAGCCCGGCGCCGCAGCCTACATCGAGCGCGCGCTTGCCCGCGAGCGGCGTGAAGCCGCTGGCATCCTCGCCCCAATGCGCGTCGATCCGTTCGCGCAGATAGCCCAGCCGCACCGGATTGAGCCGGTGGAGCATCGCCGACGAGCCCTTGGGATTCCACCAGTCGGCAGCGAGCTTGCCGAAGTGCGCGGCTTCGTTCGGGTTGATCGTCGTGTCGGTCATTGCGTCCCCAGCTTGAGCAACCTTGCCTTTGCAGCGCCCCGCCAGTAACAGCGCGCGCTTCAAAGCTCAAAGGACGCGTGTACCGTCGATGGCCCGTATCGTGATGAAGTTCGGCGGCACGTCGATGGCCGGGATCGAGCGCATCCGGGCCGTTGCCGCGCGCGTGAAGCGCGAGGTCGACGCCGGGCATCAGGTCGCGGTCGTCGTCTCGGCGATGGCGGGCGAGACCGACCGGCTGGTCAATTTCTGCCGCGAAGCATCTTCGCTCTACGATCCGCGCGAATATGACGTGGTGGTCGCCTCGGGCGAACAAGTGACGAGCGGGCTGCTCGCGATCGCGCTGCAGGCGATCGGCGTACCCGCGCGCAGCTGGCTCGGCTGGCAATTGCCGATCGAAACCAATGCCGCCCACGCCAGCGCCCGGATCGAGACGATCGACATGGAAGCGGCGCTGGCGACCGGCGAGGTCGCGGTGATTCCCGGCTTTCAGGGCGTGAGCGAAGGCCGCGTCTCGACGCTCGGGCGCGGCGGCTCCGACACCTCGGCAGTCGCAGTGGCGGCGGCGATGAAGGCCGATCGCTGCGACATCTACACCGACGTCGACGGCGTCTACACCACCGACCCGCGGATCGTCCCGCGCGCCCGCAAGCTCCAGCGCGTGACCTATGAAGAAATGCTCGAACTGGCGAGCGTCGGCGCGAAAGTCTTGCAGACGCGCTCGGTCGGGCTCGCGATGAAGGAAGGCGTGCGCATCCGCGTGCTCTCCTCCTTCGTCGATGGCGACGACGACACCGGCACCCTGATCGTGAGCGAAGAGGAACTTGGGGATATGGAACGCCAGCTCATCACCGGCATCGCGCACGACAAGAACGAAGCGAAGATCACGCTGACCGACGTGCCCGACCGGCCCGGCGCGGTGGGATCGATATTCACCCCGCTCGCCGAAGCCGGGATCAACGTCGACATGATCGTCCAGAACATCGCGCATTCGAGCGGATCGACCGACGTGACCTTTACGGTGCCCGCTGCCGATCTCGCGCGCTCGCTCGACGTGCTGACCAAGGCAGCGGCGTCGATCGGCTATACCAAGATGGTGCACGACACGCGGGTCGCGAAGATCACGGTCGTCGGCGTCGGCATGCGCAGCCACGCGGGTGTGGCGGCGACGATGTTCAAGACGCTGGGCGCACGCGGCATCAACATCCAGGCGATCACGACGAGCGAGATCAAGGTCAGCGTGCTGATCGACGAGGACGAAACCGAACTCGCGGTGCGTGTGCTGCACACGGCCTATGGGCTGGATGCGGAGGAGGCGGCGTGAACCTTTTCGCCGAGCGTCTCGCCCGCCGCATGGCGCGCGGTTGCGCGTTTCTGGGCAGCGACGTCGCGATCATCTGCGGGGCGATGTCGTGGGTGTCGGAACGCAACCTCGTCTCGGCGATCTCCAACGCGGGCGGATTTGGCCTCATAGCCTGCGGGGCGATGTCGCCTGAGTTGCTCGATGCCGAGATTGCCGCGACCAAGGCGCTCACGTCGAAGCCGTTTGGCGTGAACCTGATCACGATGCACCCGCAGCTGACCGACCTGATCGACGTCTGCGCCAAGCACAGCGTCACGCATATCGTGCTCGCAGGCGGTTTGCCGCCCGCTGGGTCGATCGATGCGATCAAAGCGGCGGGCGCCAAGGTGATCTGCTTTGCGCCTGCGCTGGTGATGGCCAAGAAACTGATCCGCTCGGGCGTCGATGCGCTCGTGGTCGAGGGGATGGAAGCGGGCGGCCATATCGGCCCGGTATCGACCAGCGTGCTCGCGCAGGAGATCCTGCCCGAAGTCGCGGCGCAAGTGCCGGTGTTCGTCGCGGGTGGGATCGGGCGCGGCGAGGCGATTGCCGCCTATCTCGACATGGGCGCGGCGGGGGTGCAGCTCGGCACGCGCTTCGCCTGCGCGACCGAGAGTATTGCCCACCCGAACTTCAAGAAGGCGTTCTTCCGCGCCTCGGCCCGCGATGCGATCGCGAGCGTCCAGATCGATCCGCGCCTGCCGGTCATCCCGGTGCGCGCGCTGAAGAACGCCGGCGCCGAGCGGTTCCTTGCCAAGCAGCGCGAAGTCGCTGCCGCGCTCGACGCGGGCGAAGTCGACATGGGCGCGGCGCAGCTCCAGATCGAGCATTATTGGGCGGGCGCCCTGCGCCGCGCGGTGATCGACGGCGATGTCGAGCAGGGATCGCTGATGGCCGGGCAATCGGTCGGCATGGTCACGCAGGAGGAGCCCGTCGCCGAGATCATCGCCACGCTGATGGCCGAGGCAGCGTCGGCGCTGGAGAAGCGCGCGGCCTGATCGGGCGTTTCGATTCTGGCCTCCCGTTGGTTTCGAGCGAAGTCGAGAAACAGGCCACAAGCGACGCGGCCCGGCATCCGTGTCTCGACGCCTCTCGACGCCAACGGTTTTGGAAGAGGCAGGACCGGGGCGAGAATTGCGCTAGGTTGCCACCATGGAATCGATCGCGTTCGAACGGGCGGCTTATGTGCCGATCACCAACCGCCGCCGGGCCGTGTCGATTGCCTTGGTCGCAGCGCTTTACATCGCGGCGCTCGTCATTCTGCTGACGGTCCGCGAGGCCGTTTCGCCGCCCCCGCCCGTGCGCGACCGGCCGATCGTCGTCACGCTGCTGCCGCTCGACAAGCCGCCTGAGCCCGAAGCGCCGCGCCCGCTCGATCGCCCGGCCGAGCGCGCCCGGACGCAGGCGCCGCAACCCACCGTGCTACCGACGGTCGATGCGCCGCCACCGCTTCCCTCGCCGCGGCCGCTGCCCGCGCCAGCACCTGCCGTCGCGGC
>NZ_LSIJ01000088.1 GCF_001556185.1 Sphingomonas sp. CCH10-B3
ATTATCTGGAGTGAAATCATGGAAAACCGAAGGAAACCTGCGTCTCTCGCCGCCACGCTCGACATAAACTGCGACTGCAAAGAATATGTTCTGGATTACCTCCTCCACAGCTTCCCGACCCAGCTTCATGAGAACTTCACCGACGGCGACGGCAATCTCGCGTCGAGGCCAGCCTATGACGAGGATGGCAATGCCGTGCAGTGCCGCGAGGCTTGTCAGCGGCGCGACCGGCTGATCGAACAATTGGCATCGATGGAGCCGGTGCAAGGCGCACTGGACCAGATCGTCCAGCGGTTCGGGACAGATATGGTGGCCGAGGTGACCGGCCGTTCGCGCCGGATCGTTCGCAAGGTCGATTCGAATGGCGACCGGCTCGCTGTCGAGAACCGGCCTGCCCAGGCCAACCTCGCCGAAGCGCAGGCATTCATGGAGGATCGCAAGCAAATCCTCGTATTCTCCGATGCCGGGGGCACAGGACGCAGCTACCACGCCGATCTGGGCGCGAGGAACCAGCGGCTCCGCCATCACTATCTGCTGGAAGCAGGCTGGAAGGCCGATGCCGCGATCCAGGGCCTGGGCCGCACCAACCGCACCAATCAGGCGCAGCCGCCGCTGTTCCGGCCGGTGGCCACCAATGTCCAGGCGGAGAAACGCTTCCTCTCAACAATTGCGCGGCGGCTCGACACTCTGGGTGCGATCACGCGCGGACAGCGGCAGACCGGTGGTCAGGGGCTGTTCCGCCCCGAAGACAATCTCGAAAGCCCCTATGCCCGCGATGCGCTGCGCCAGCTCTATGTGTTGATCTATGCGGGCAAGGTCGAGCGATGCTCGCTCGCGATCTTCGAAAGCATGACCGGCCTGTCGCTGACCGACAGCAGCGGGTGCCTCAAGGACGAGTTGCCGCCGATTACGACCTTCCTGAACCGGCTGCTGGCGCTTACCATCGACATGCAGAATGTGCTGTTCACGGTGTTTGAGCAGTTGCTCGGCGCCAAAGTGCAAAGCGCAATCGCGGCGGGCAGTTACGATCTCGGGCTGGAGACGCTGACCGCCGACAGCTTCACCGTCACAGCCAGCGAGCCGATCTACGTCCATCCGGCCACCGGCGCAGAAACCCGGTTGCTCACGATTGCAATGCAGGAGCGCAACCAGCCGGTGCCTCTCGAAAAGGCGTTCGAACTTCGGCGTGAGCCCGGCGCGCGGCTGTTGGTCAATGCCCGCTCGCGGCGCGCAGCAGTCCAGCTTCCGGCTCGCAGCCTCATGCTCGACGATGGCGAGGTTGAGCGCCGTGTCCGGCTGATCCGGCCAATGGAGCGGCTGAACTTCGCCCTGACCCACCTTCCCGAGACCAACTGGCAGGAGGTGGACGAGAGGACATTCGCGACCATCTGGCAAGACGAGGTGGTGCAAGTCGATGAATTCACGACAAGCGAACTGCACATCGTCACCGGCCTGTTGCTCCCCATCTGGAAACAGCTTCCCGAGGAATCGACGCGTGTCTACCGGCTCCAGACCGACGATGGCACCCGCATTGTCGGCCGCAGGGTGTCCGCAGCATGGGCAGCGAGCGCGACAGCCAGGCCAGACGCGCCAGTGTTATCGCCACCACAGGCAATCGCATTGCTCCGTGAAGGGCACGCAGTGCTCGACCTTGCCGATGGGCTGCAACTGCGCCGGTCGCGGCTAATGCAGGTGAACCGGATTGAACTCACCGGGTTTGGACCGACGGCGGTCGACCGGCTCAAAGCCATGGGGCTGTTCTCCGAGATCGTCAGCTGGAAACTGCGTCTGTTCGTGCCCGACGACATCGTGACAGGGTCGGCTGTGCTTGAGCGACTGTTCGAACGGCACCCCTTGGCCCGAATTAATGATCGAAAGGCTGCCTGAGATGGCAAAGCTCTCCACGCGTGCGGCAGAATTGTGGGAACGGCTTGCGCAGAACGTGCAGGCCGTTTGCCGCCATTATCTGCCCGCAGGCAGGCGTGAAGGCCGTTACTGGATGGTTGGCGATGTCGCGGGAACGCCCGGGCGCAGTCTCTATGTCCGCCTTTTCGAAACCGAACGCGGCGTGATCGGCAACTGGGTCGATGCCGCAACCGGTGAGCATGGCGATCTCGTTGATCTCATCCGGCTCAACCAGCGGCATGGGCGTCTTTCCGAAACCATTGAGGAAGCCGAACGATTCCTCAGCCTGCCACCTTCGGCTTCGGACGATGAGCGCAGTGCCGCGTCGTTCGCCAAGCCGGCGCGCGCAGGGTCCACAACCGCTGCCATACGCCTGTTTGCCGCCTCGAAACCACTGACCGGATCATTGGCGAGCACCTACCTACGATCACGTGGCATCACACGCGTATCCGACCTGCCAGCCCTGCGCTTTCATCCGCGATGCTACTACAGACCAAATGCGGACGATGATCCAGCAACTGCGGGCGCTTTCCCGGCACTGATCGCAGCAGTAACCGACAACGACGGCTTGCAGACCGGCGCCCATCGCACCTGGCTCGATCCATCCGGCTGCGCGAAGGCCAAAGTCGCATCGCCGCGCAGGGCGATGGGCAACATCCTCGGCAACGCCGTAAGGTTCGGATCTGCGGATGATGTCATGATCGCAGGTGAAGGCATCGAGACCATGCTGTCCCTACGTGAAGTTCTACCAACCATGCCAATGGCAGCCGCAACCTCGTCAGCCCACCTTGCCGCCATCCTGTTTCCGCCAACACTTCGAGGCCTCTACGTAGCACGTGACCGCGATGTTGCAGGCGACGCGGCGTTTGGCACCCTGATCGACCGCACGAAGGCAGCAGGGATCGAACTTATATCACTCATGCCTGACCTCTCTGACTTCAATGACGACCTCCGCCAGCACGGCGCTGGTGAACTGGCGGAACGGGTCCGCCATGATCTCCGAGAGCAGGATCAGACACGCTTTTCCTTCAACATTGGCTGAGCCGATACGGGGTTGGAGGATGGGGCGATGGCTGCGTGCATAGGACTTGAGCCAAGACCTAGCCCAGCCCGTCCTTCTTCGAGCGGCGTCCGAGAGACCGGCTGCCGCGAGGCCGCAATGGCGGTTATGCGGCTATTTTCCGGCGGCGCATCCGCGCCTTTCCATCGCGAACCAAAATAGCCGCCCGCCCGCCATCCTCCGCTGCGCTTCGGTCCATGTGGATGCAGCCTCGCGGCAGCCGGTCAGAGGGACGCCCATGAAGGCCGGGCAAGTTGCCCGGTCCCAAAGCCCCAAGGACCGATGCGATGACCACCATGCCCGACTCAGAACCCGAACACGAAGCCTCAGCCACCGCCCATCTCCTCGATGAAATCGCGCTCTACGGCTATCGCCCCTTCTCCGACGAAGCCGACCCGCGGCCGCTCCCCGAAGAGCGCATCGCCGCTGGCGCCGTCGCCGACATGTTCGATGCTCTCATCGCCACCATGATCGACACCAGGCTCGAACCCGATCTGGAGGACCTGTGCTGGTCGCTCGCCTATCTCTTCCACCGCGCCGAAGCCCGGATCCAGCGCGAGCTCGACGATAACGAAGATGCTCAGAAGCGCAGCCAGCGCGAGCAGGATGGCTCCGAGGTCATGTCGGTCGAACTCGAACGCCTGCTGCGCGAAGGCACCGGCTTGATCGAACGCCGCAACGCCATGGAATTTATGCGCGATGCGGCCGGCGACCAGTTCGAAGCGCATTTCCGCAAAGCCTGGACCCCGCGTACCGGGTCACTCGTCAACCATCGCACTATGACAGCCGCCATGATCGACAGCCGGGATTTTCTAGCCGCGAAGCGTCGCTCAGAAACCGAGCCGCTGCTGCCGGTAGGCACCCGCATCGCGTTCACATCCGGACCTGAGTATCAGAACCACAACCGGATATGGGCCGTGCTGGACAAGGTGCTCGCCAAATATCCAGACATGGTCCTGTTTCACGGCGGCAATCCCGCCGGCGGCGAACACATCGCTTCGCTCTGGGCGCGCAATCGCAAGATCACCCATGTCCCGTTCCGGCCAGACTGGGAGCGCTTCAAGAACGCCGCACCGTTCCGTCGCAACGACCAGATCCTCGAAGCTCTGCCAAAGGCTGTGGTTGCCTGTCCAGGAAATGGCATCAACGCCAATCTCGTCGACAAGGCGCGCAAGATGGGAATTGCGGTCTGGGCAATTGAATGAGCACTATTGGTCCATATCGCCCAATGTCTGACCTGATCCCTCCTACTACTCGAGACCGTGGTCGTTCAATTGTTGGTGCTGAAGGTTAAAAAACTGCCGCTTTAAAGCAATGGGATCGTCTATAGAAAACCTACTGGTGACTAATCGGGGGATACAGCTGCTTGGCTGTTTTCTTGATCACCCGAGTTCGCAGCAAATAACTGCTAATCGTTAGACGAGCTGCCCTTCGAAATGAAGGGGGCAAGAGAGCAAAGGTCTGCAAGCCCTCACCTCACACGGATTGCTTCAGCCAATCCACCAGCACCCTGACTTTGCGCGGAACGTAGGCGCTGGAAGGATATAGTATCCAGGCAGCGGTGTCGAAATCGGCAGCGGTCGCCTCCCATTCGGGGAGCATATCCACCAACGCCCCGCTGGCAAGGTCCTCGGACACCATCCAGTCGGCAAGCAGCGCTGGCCCCATACCATCCGACGCAGCCCTGCGGATCGCCGGAGGGCTTGAGATCGCAAGCCGTCCGTGAACCAGAACCCGCCGGACCTCGCCACCGCGCCGGAACGACCATTGCGAACGGTAGCCCGGCAGCGTCAGCAGCAGGCATGACATCGCCGCAAGATCCTCCGGCGCAGCAAGGTTTCCGCTGCGGGCGAGCCAGTCGGCGCTTGCCACCACCCGGTAGCGCGTCGTCATCAGCCGCGTAGCGACCAGATCGCCGCTCGGCCGCACTGCGAGCCGCAGGGCAAGGTCGATACGCTCTGCCGCGATATCGACGACTGCGTCGGTCAGCATCGCCTCGACGGAAATCTCCGGGTAAAGCTGCATGAAGCGGTGAAGGCGCGGGGTGAGCCAATGGGTACCAAAAGCGGTCGATGCCGTGATGCGCACAAGGCCAGAAGGCTCGGTCAGCACATCACTTGCTGCGGCGCGCGCCGCATCGAGCTCTGCCACCAGCGTGCCCGCGCGCTGCAGGTAGATCGCACCGGCCTCGGTCAGGTTAAGTCGGCGCGTGGTGCGATCAAACAGACGGAAGCCCAGTTCGCGCTCAAGCCCGGCGATGGTGCGTGAGACGATCGAGGGATCGACCAGCCGCCGGCGCGCGACGGCTGCAAAAGACCCCTCCGTCGCGACATCGACGAAGCATCTGAGGGCACCAAGCGAGACATCATCCGTATTCATTAATGCTATCTTCGCATGAATATAGTGCGTTTGGCAATCTTTCCGTCACAGTGAGCACGCTTCATCTTGGTTCGCTCACAAACGGAGACCATGATGATGACCCACATTCTCAGACTCGATGCCTCGGCCCGTCCCGGACCGAACCTGGCAGGTGCCGAACAGGCGTCGTTCAGCCGCGCGCTCGGCGATGCTGTGCTCAAGGGACTGGTGGCGCACGGGGCGCGGCTCGGCGTCGAGCGCGACCTCGGCGGGAACCCGCTGCCCGCGATTGCCGATGCGACCATCAAGGGCTTTTACGCTCCGTCCGAGGCAATGACCGACGCCCTGCGTGCCGCCACCGCCTTGTCCGACACCCTGATCGCCGAAATCGAAGCGGCCGATGTGCTGCTCATCACCACCCCGATCTACAATTTCGGCACGCCTGCCGCGCTCAAGGCGTGGATCGACCAGATCATGCGCATCGGCCGAACCTTTGCCTATGAGGAAGGCGCGTTCCGCGGTCTGGTCGAAGGCAAGCGCGCCTATGTCGCCTATTCCTACGGCGCGCGTGGCTATGGCAAAGGCGGGGCTCTCAACAGCTTCGACTTTCTGCGACCCTATCTGACGCTGATCCTCAACTTCATCGGCATTACAGATGTCACCAGTTTCGCGGTCGAAGCGACCACCGCCGATGCCACAACCGTCGATGCGGCGATGGCCGCAGCGCTCGCCGAGATCGAGCGTCACTTTGCGTCCGAAGGAGTAGCGTGATGCTCAACAATGATATTGACCTCACCGGCCAAACAGCCATCGTCACCGGGGCGAGCCGCGGGATCGGTGAGGCGACCGCATGGCGTCTCGCGAATGCGGGTGCCAACGTGGTTCTCTTCGCCCGCTCGGGCGCGGCGATCGAAAGCATCGCCGCTGCCACTGGTCCCCGCGCGCTCGCGATCGCCTGCGATGTGGCCGATTGGGAATCTGTCAGTTGGGCCATTGCCCGTGCGATCGAGCACTTCGGGCAGATCGATATCCTGATCAACAACGCCGGGGTGATCGATCCCATTGCCCGTATTGCTGACGCCGATCCGGAAGGTTGGAGCCGCGCGGTCGACATCAACCTCAAAGGCGTGTTCCACTGCACTCGCGCCGTTCTGCCAGTGATGAAGATGAGCGGCGGGGGGACCATCATCAACATCTCGTCGGGTGCCGCCACCAGTGCGCTGGAGGGGTGGTCACACTATTCGGCGACGAAAGCCGCGGTGCTGATGTTTACGGCCTGCGTCCACAAGGAGGAGGCCGCTAACGGCATCCGCTGCGTTGGCCTGTCACCGGGAACGGTCGCAACGCAGTTCCAGCGGACGATCCAGGCAGCCGGGATCAACCCTGTGTCGAAGCTGGCGTGGTCGGATCACATCCCGGCCGAATGGGCCGCCGAGGCCGTGGTATGGCTGACGAGCGATGCTGCGCACGTGCATGATGGCGGCGACTTCTCGATAAAGACCGACGTAGGGCGCGCGGCCGTCGGTCTTCCGCCGCTTTAGGCCAACCGAAACGACCGCTCAGGGGCCGACACGAGATATGCCGCTGGTGGCCGAATTCCGATTGAAGCAGCCGGGCAGGTTTCAATGACCCGAAAGGGAGAGCTGCCTTCGCATTGCGTTGCCGCCTTTCCCGAAAACGATGGTATTTCGGGAACGAACCTATGTCGAATAGAGCGGCTAGGTGTAGACGCTTGCAATCGAACATGCGCTGCTCGCAATCGAGGCAGATTTTTGCTCAGATTATCGGCCACTCGGCGCGGGGCGCTACTCAAGGTAATTGACGCCGTACTCGCAATTATCGGCGTTCCCCTGCAATCGAAGTGAATTGCTCAGGCCATGTGACAATGAAAGTCCCTAAGGTCTAGCGATATCCTGTTCGCAAGGTTGCAGGCGCTGTATGCGTTGCATTGTGGCAACGCCGCTGCGAGGTTGCAGCGGTCGGCATTGTAGGGAAATTGCAGCCTTGATCGCAGACTTCTATTTTGGCGTTGGCAGCCGCTATTCCTACCTGGCTTCGACCCAGCTTGCTGCGCTCGAAGCCGAAACGGGAGTGAAGTTTAACTGGCTCGCTGTAGACAGCGCTCAGCTGATTGCGACGGCGCATGGCGGGCGCAGTCCCTTTGCCGGCACGAATGGCTCCGGCCAATATGACTGGGGCTATCGGCAGAAGGACGCTGAAGCATGGGCGGCGCTTTATGGTGTGCCCTTCCGCGAGCCGCATGGCCGTCTTGCTCTTGACCCCAACCTGCTCTCGCTTGCCTGCACGGCTGCGCGGGGGCTCGGCGTCGCCGAGGCCTACGCTCATGCACTGCTTCGCGCGGTTTTCGCCGACGATCTGCCTGCCGTGGACCGCGCTGTATGTATCACATGCGCTAGCAGGGCAGGACTGGACCGAGACGCCTTTGCAAACGCACTTGATGATGAGAACACATGGAAAGAGCGAGAGCGGGTTACGGCGAAAGCGATAGAGCAGGGTGCGTTCGGTGTGCCGACCTTCGTTGTCAATGAACGGCTGTTCTGGGGCAATGACCGCATAGTGCTGCTGCGCCATGCCTTGCTTCAAACAGGACCGTTTTAAGACCTTACAAAGCGGCATTCCGGATCGCGCAGCGCCGCGAAGATCAGTAGCTACTCGGCCTGCAGTTGGGAATACCAGTATCGTCGGGCGACCCTATTTCGGGTTCCTGGACACACCCCGCTCTTTGCGGCCAATCCGTTGGCCGACCCCAAGCCTCCTTCAATCAACCCGTAAAGGGTCCGCTACGCTCTGCGTGCGGCCACTGCGGCTGCTCCTTCGTGGTGATTGCGGCTTTGCGCCGTCTGTCCGGGGCCTGTCGAGCAGGGATGGTCCCTGCTCCGAGACAGGAGCTCGAACATGTCACTCACCATCGCACAGCGTCACGCCTGGAGCCTCGCCCGCACCTTGATGGTCTGCGTCACCCTGTTCCACGCCGGTAACGGCTTCGGCGCAGTTCCCTCGTCCGAATTCGATGGCGATGCCGACAGCGTGATCCAAGAATATGACCCGTTCAATCCCTGACCGCGCAAATTTGCGCTGCGCCGCCTGGCTGGATGCCCATCGGGTATTCCAGCCGATGCGCATTTCTGCTATGGATTCCATGCACATTGCGCTGCGGTGGAGGTGGAGAGCGCGTCCCTTGCCCTTGGTTCCAAGGAGGACGCCATGCTGATCGGCTTTGCCCTGATAATCGTCGCAGTATTCCTTTGCTGCGCGCTTCTATTCCGCCTTTCGATCTACGCCTTACCGTTATTCGTCGCGTTTCTTGCGGGTTCGGCGACTTACCGCACCGACAGCGGCATTCTCGCTGCGCTCGCCGCCGCAGCCATATCTGCGATCATCCTGCTTGCTGCAGCCCGGTTAGCACTGGCGTTTGCTAAGTCCGAACTGACACGTGCTGCGGTCGGCGTCACCTTTGCCGCGCCCGCAGCTGTTGCGGGCTATCACGCAGTGCATGGCATTGCGGCGGCGACCATGCCGCCAAGTGCATGGCAACTCGCCTTATCACTGCTCGGCGCTGCGATAATCGCGGCTGCATCCTGGACGCAATGGAGCCGCGCCCGTCCCTAGCTTTTTCATTTTCCAAGCCCCGCTCGGCACATGCCCGGCGGGGCTCGCACAGCCAAATCGGCCAGTACGAGGCAGGCGTTGTGTTCGAGTGGCAGTTTCTGCGTCCCTCTTCTTGGGTCAGGTTGGTCTGGGCGTTTGCGCGGTCGAAGCGAGGCCGAGAATCCGCAGTCGGTTTTGGGCTGGCTAGTGGCGGACCGATTGCGCTGATCTCAATCAGGCCCGGATTGGCGCATGGCCGTTGCCGATATCTGCGATTGCAGTGACGACTAGGCAGCACACCCGTGACGACACCTTTCTCATCGCCGTTCGGTCTTGGAAGTCCGGGAAGTGCCATGGCTCCCGATCAAGTGTCATCCGAGCCCAATGCCGCCTCTTCAATGGCTTTGGTTGGCAGGGGATGGCTTCGCCGCTTGATCCCTTGCTGCAACGCCGTCTGCACCGACTTTCTTCCCCTGGGCGTGCCGCCCATTCCTCGCGAGGCAAGAAAGCCGTCTGGCCGTCGTCCTCCACTGCGTTTCGGCCGTTCCGGTGCAGCGGGCGCAAGCCCCCGCCTTCAACCAGCCATCGAGGCCGCGATGGGCGCGGGTTCGACCAACTTGAAGGAATGCATCATGGCCAACATCGGAACTTTCACCAAGACCGGCAACGAATACAAGGGCGAGATCGTCACCATGTCGGTGCAGCAGAAGAACGTCCGCATCGTCCCCGATACCAGCGACAACGAAAATGCGCCGTCGCACCGGGTTTTCGTCGGCCGCGCGGAAATCGGCGCCGCCTGGACCAAGACCTCCAACGAAGGCCGCGAGTATCTCTCGGTCAAGCTCGACGATCCCAGCTTCACCGCTCCCATCTTTGCCAACCTCTTCGATGACGAAGACGGCAAGAGCTTCAATCTGATCTGGTCGCGCGCCCGCCGCACCAACGGCGACTGACCGCACAGCCAGCCCCGCCCGGCACCTGCCGGGCGGGGCATCGGCTTCCTTATTGATCAAATCCAGCGGGGGGATCGGCGAGAAGGTAAGCTGGCTTTACATCAAGGGCCTGCGCAGTCTCATGGATCGAGAGGAGCGTGGCATTCTGACTGCCGCGTTCAATCATGCTGACATAGGCGCGATCAACACCCATCCGTTCGGCCACCGCTTCCTGGCTCAAGCCAGCGGCGATGCGATAGTAGCGCACATTGGCACCGAACAGTTTGCGGATGTCCATCCGCAGCTTAGAAACCGGTCGCGTATTCTCGTGCTACGTATTATAATACGCGGAGGGGCGCGGTGCTCAGGCCGAATTCGATTTCGACCCCTGTGAGAGCTTATCCTCACGAGCGCAGAAGTCTCTCCGCATGAGGGGATAAGATTAGTTTTCGCCATTTTGGAGGGTCTTCATGCTAGGAGAGAGGGCATGCCGAAACGAGTCGAAACTGAAGGCTCGGACCATGACGATCGTTCCTTTTGAAGACAGCCCGCCCCTCTCGGATACGGTAACGCCGTATGACGAGCGCCATTTTGTCACATATTTACGGCTACTTGACGCCGCCGATGAAGGTGCGGACTGGACCGAAGTTGTGCAGATCGTCTTTGGGATCGATCCTGCCCTGGAACCGGTCCGGGCGCGTCAGGTCCATGAGACCCACCTCGACCGAGCACGCTGGATGACGTCCCACGGCTACCGACATCTGCTCGATAAAAAGCAAAAAGGCTGAATTCTCGGACACGGATTGGACCCCTTGCACTAAACGCTCCGTCAGAATTTCTGCGCCTCCGGGCATAAGCATCCCCAGATTTTGATACTTGCGGCTTACCCTTGGTTAACAAAGACTTGATGCTTGGCCTTTTTGCCTGTGTTTTGCAGGGGTCTCTATGCCCGGTGGTTCGTCATGGCGGTCACCATCGACCGCGGATCAATATCGCGATCACGACTATGCGGACTTCGCGCAGGAATTCCTGCACCGTAATGCTGATTACCGCCGCGATTTTGCCGAAACCCAAGAGCGCATTGCTCGCTTCCCATCGGTCGAACACAATGAAAAGGAGGGCCTGTCCCGGCGATGGGGCCTGAGCTTTCCCCACCGATCCGCAAGCAAATCCGCGCCAGAGCCCGGCCCATTGGTCGCCCAGCGCATCGCCCGACGTGATTATCGTCGAAACTGCTAACCCGGCCCCCCCGCTGATATGGCTGTCCAGCTGCAAGCCGCTGGCAGAGGTGTCGACATCCGACGGCAAGCATCTTGTTTACGCTAGGGACAGCTACAGACTGCGACTTTGCGTTCGTTTCAGGTCCGCCCTGCCCGTTCCCGCCGTCTCGATACCCTGCGATGAGACATATGAATTGCGCATCGCGGCTGTCACCCGCATGCACCTGATAGCCCGCACTAACAGCGCCTTACCCCAGAGCGCTCACGTCATGACACGCAATCAACGGCTACGGTTGACCCGCTTCCTCGCCATCCACGATGCGCTCGAAGCGGGCGCCTCTTCGCGGGACCTCGCCTACGGCCTGATCATTCCCAACCACCACCGACTTGTCGGTGCGACCTGGAAAGCCTCGAGTGAGCGGCGGCAGGTTCTTCGGCTGATCGCCCAAGCGCGCAGCCTCGTCTCCGGCGGATTTCGCGATATCCTCTTACACCGCTGACCGAGACATTCGGGGTGACAAATTACGGCACGCGCATTCGGTCACTCCCTGCCCATGCCAATCCTCCGCCAAAGCTCGCGAACCCCAGCGACAGCCCGCTGCTGCTGCCAACCTTCGCCGGAGCCTTGCCATGGATGCCAGACCCACCCCCGTGACTGCACGATTTTTGCGGACGCCTGATGCTGCAGTGCACCTCGGGCTTTCGGCCCGCACCCTTGAAAAGCACCGCTGTTTCGGGACGGGGCCGGTCTATCGCAAGCTCGGTGGCCGGATCGTCTATGCGGTGACAGATCTCGACGCATGGGCAGAGCAAGGGCTGCGGCGGTCAACCAGCGATCCCGGCAACGGCATCGTCCACCCAGCCAAGCGTCTTGATGGCTATACTCCGCCGGTCCGGCGCTAAGGCACGCGATGCGACGCCTGTCCGCCTTCCCAGCCAAGCCTGCTCAGCTTGACCTGTTCATGTCCCAAGGCCGCGATATTGCCGCGCGCGACGCGCAGGACCTGATGGCTTGGCCGTTCTTTAGCCTCGCCAAATCAAAGCGAGTCCGTCCGATCGATTTCCGGATGGGTGAGGTTTCGATCCTCGTCGAGGCGACAGCCGAACATGGCATGGCGACTATCTGGGACGCTGATGTCCTCATCTGGGTAGCGAGCCAGATCGTCGAAGCGCGCGATGCCGGTCGGCCTACCTCGCGGTTGATCGCCGCGACCCCGCACGAGATCCTTGCCTTCACCAGGCGAGGCACAGGCAAAGCCAGCTATGAGCGGCTGAAGGCCGGGCTGGATCGCCTGCAATCGACCACCATCGCGACCTCCATCCGCCAGCATGATGCGCGGCGGCGGCACCGCTTTTCGTGGATCAATGAGTGGAAGGAGCGTCTCGATCATTCGGGTCGCGCGCTCGGGATCGAGATGATCATTCCTGACTGGTTCTACGAAGGCGTGATCAATCAGGCGCTCGTGCTCACCATTGATGCCGATTATTTCGCACTAACCGGTGGTCTGGAGCGCTGGCTTTATCGCCTCGTGCGCAAGCATGGCGGCAAACAGCGCGGAGGCTGGAGCTTCGACTTCCAGCATCTGCACATGAAGTCAGGTGCGCTCTCCCCGCCCAAACGCTTCGCATTCGAGCTGCGCGACATTGTCCGCCGCCAAGCGCTGCCGGGATACACGCTTACCATCGAACATGCGCTCGGCCGCGAACGGTTGAACTTTGTCGCTGTCCGGCCCGATCCGTTCGACGCCGCAATGCGCCGTCTCGGACTGCGCTCTAGCAACCATCACCCTGTGGATATGTCATGATGCAGCACGGACTATCAGGAACCGCCCCGCTCGGACCATCAGGAACCGGAAGTTCGGACTATCGGGAACCGAAACGTCGTCCAAAGCGCCGAAAAACATCAGCAATTTGCGCCCTTAACTATCCTAACAAAGAATCCTTCGGATTCTTGCTAACGGCTGCGAGCCTGTGGACAAAAAGCGGGGCGGACCCCGAAAGGCCTGCCGGTACGAGGATGGGTGATGACCCGCAGCTGACCCATGTGACGCTGGTCTGGCGCGAGGGCCAGCATGAGGACTGGATCAAATTCGGTAACCCCGTTGCCGAACGGATCCGCAGCCGTAGCGAGCGGATCGAAAGCTATATGGCGGGCCAGGTGTTCGCTTTGGTCCGCTGGGCGTCCAACGATTATGGCACCGTCCGTTCAACCTTGGACATCGTACAAGCTGTCGGCCTAGGCGAGCATTGCGCAACCGTGCCGCAGGTCGACCCCGGCGGAGAACTGCTGCTTTCGGTCCATGGCTGGCCCAAGGTCGCGCAAGTCTTCCGCCTTATCGATGCCATCGAAGCGTCAGGCATAGACCCCTGCGGTGTTGCTCCGGAACATTGGCGACACATCCACAACAGGATGGCGGGCCGACTTACACCGCGTGAATACACGCCCGCGCGGCACCAAGCCTGGCTCCAGCGCAAGGCACTTTTGCCATGAAGCGGCGCAGCATGATATTTGCAGCCATCGTCGGTTGCGCAACGCTCTCGACCTTGGCCGTGCCCGTCGCGCGCTTCGCCGTGTGGAATGCGACCGCCTCGGTCCCCACCGGGCTCTACGCCATCCGTGGCAAGGCGAGCCTGCATGTTGGCGAGCGGGTCGCCATTGAACCGCCGCCCGAAATGCGCCGACTGCTCGCAGAGCGGCGTTACCTCCCGACAGGCGTCCCGCTGCTGAAGCGCATCGCGGCTGTACGCGGCCAGCGCGTCTGCCGAGATGCATTGAGCATTTCGATTGACGGCAAATATGTCGGCGCGGCGCGTCCGCGGGACCGTCTGGGGCGCGCACTGCCGACCTGGGCCGGCTGCCATGTGCTGCGCACCGGCGAGCTATTCGTGATGAACCCGGCAGCGCCCGACAGTTTCGATGGGCGCTATTTCGGCGTGCTGCGTCTGACACACGTCATTGGTCGCGCGGCCCCAGTCTGGACCGATGAAGCGGGCAATGGCGACCATGTCTGGTTCGCCGACCCGCGCGCCAACGAGACTTCCCTACCTTCAACCCAAGGAGATTGAACCCATGCGTATCGGAACTTTTCGTGCCGCCGGCGGCGGCTACAGCGGTCAACTGCGGACGCTGTCGCTGAGCATTGAGCTGTCACTCGTCCCGGCAGACCCATCGGACAGTGAGAACGCTCCGGACTTCCGTGTGGTTGCTGGCGAAGATGCGGACGCGCGCGAAATCGGCGCAGGCTGGAAGCATGTCGGGGAGAAGGCAGGCGACTATGTCAGCTTGCAGATCGATGATCCTGCGTTTTTGCAGCCGCTGCGGGCCAACCTTTTCAAGGGCGATGACAACGGCCATGTTCTGGTTTGGTCGCGTCCCGCGCGGCGCGAAAAGGCCAGCTGAGCCATGCAGCTCCGCCGCCTCAGCTTCGCCGCTTTGGCTGCGCTCGCTTTGTTCGGTGCCGCGCCTGCCTTTGGGCAGGACGCTGCCGACCCGACAGCGCCGCGCACCGTCGACATTGCAGCGTACGTTGCTGAGGCATCGCTGCGTTTCGGCATCCCGGAACAATGGATCTATGCGGTCATGCGGGCCGAGAGCGCTGGCCGGATCGGCGCGGTGTCGTCGGCCGGAGCGATGGGTCTGATGCAGCTCATGCCTGGAACCTGGGCGCGTCAGCGCGCCCGGTTCGGTCTCGGCAGCGACCCGTTCGACCCGCGCGACAACATCTTGGCTGGGACCAGCTATCTTCGCGAAATGTATGACAGTTACGGTGCTTATGGCATGCTCGCCGCCTATAATGCAGGACCCGGGCGCTATCAGGAGTGGCGCGATCGCGGTCGCCCGCTTCCCGCAGAAACCCGCGCTTATGTCGCAAAGATCGCACCGATGCTGCAATCGGACAACACGGCCACTGTCGTCGCCAGCATGTCGCCTGTGCCGCAAGTGCGCATTGCGTGGACGCAAAGCGGGCTGTTCACGGCGCGAACTGCCGCGACCGAGGCACCGCCGAACGCGGACATGAGCGAAGAAACGGCGGCTGCGCCACCTGCTTCGCTGCGTCCGCATGGCGGGCTGTTCGTCCCTGTCTCGGGGAACCGCGACCAGTGACGGGCCACCTCCCTTTCTGGCGCGTCATGGCGTGGACTAGCGCAATATTGTGCGGAAGCGGGGTTGCAGGAAAGGATGGGTCAGGAGGATGGCAAGATGAAAGCGGAGCCAGCCGCCGAGGTGTGGGGCCGCAGAATTGCGGGATTTTCACAGCCAGCCGCCCTGCCCCATGGCTGGCTCCAGTCTCGATAATTGTCGCAATTCCGCCGTTCAACGAGCCAGCCGCTGTATCGCATCGCTTGACCTCATGAGTGATGACGATCTGGAAATCAGGCCTGGGCGCATCCGAGATCGCAGTTCCGGCCAAGGCAAAGCGCGCACACTCAAAGCCCAACTGCGGGCACTTGCCAACCGGTCAGGCTGCGGCGGCCGGGCGGGTGGTTCCGCATCGCGGCGCAGCACAGGTCGCCTTGCCCGAGGCCGCATCGCAAGCCTGCAGGCAAGCTCCCGCGCAAGTCAGCGCCGTGTGATCGTCAAGGCAAGGATCGTGCGGCATCGCGGGGCGCGCTTCACTGCCGCGCCGCTGGCAAAGCACTTGACCTATCTCAAGCGCGATGGCGTGACCCGCGACGGGAAGGATGCGGCGCTGTTCGGCAGCGGCGACGAAACCGTCGACGGCGGAGCCTTCGCCGAGCGCTGCGCCGATGACCGCCACCATTTCCGCTTCATTGTCTCGCCCGAAGACACGGCCGAACTGGCCGATGTGCGAAGCTTCACCCGCGACCTGCTGACCCGGATGGAAAAGGATCTTGGCACAGGTCTCGACTGGGTCGCCGTTGACCATTGGAACACCGACAATCCCCACATCCACATTCTGGTACGCGGCAAGGCCGACGACGACCGCGACCTGGTTATCGACCGCAGCTACATCAGCGAGGGCATGCGGGCTCGCGCCGCGCAGCTGGTGACCATGGAATTGGGCGCACGGACCGAGCAGGACATTGATCGAAGCTTGGCCCGCGAGGTGCAGGCCGATCGCTGGACCGGTCTTGATCGCCAGCTGCAAACGCTTGGCGACGGCCTCGGCGGCGTGGTTGATCTGCGCCCCGATCCGCAGCGGATCGCCAACCCGGCCAACCAGCATCTCATCGGCCGCGCCACAAAACTCGAACGCATGGGCCTGGCAGAGAAAATTGCGCCTGGCTGCTGGCGGATAAAGCCAGCACTCGAGCAGACCTTGCGGGAGCTTGGCACCAGAGGTGATATCATCAAGACGATGCACCGCGCCATGACCGGGCACGGCCTTGCTGCTGAAGCGGGTCGATTTGCCGTTCATGATGAAAGGGCGAGCGAGCCTGTCATCGGGCGACTAGTCGAGCGTGGCCTGCACAATGAGTTGACCGGTCAGGCCTATGCCGTAGTCGACGGCGTGGATGGCCGGGTCCATCATTGCAAATTCTCCGACATCGACATGACCGGTGATGCTGCCACGGGTGCAATTGTCGAGCTCCGCTCCTGGACTGACCGGCGCGGCCGCGAGCAATCCTCGCTCCTGACACATTCCGACTGCGATCTTGCTAGCCAGGAGCGCAGCCGCGGAGCCACCTGGCTCGACAAGCAATTGATTGCATCGGAGCCGCTGCCGCTCGGTCCAGGCTTTGGCAGCGAAGTCGAAGCAGCGAAAACGCGCCGGCTCGATTATCTGGAAAGCGAGGGTCTTGCCCAGCGGCGCGGTGACCGCTTCGCCCTGTCCCGCAATCTGCTTGGCACCTTGCGCGAGCGCGACCTTGCCGACGCTGGTGCAGCACTTTCGCGTGAACATGGCTTGCCACACCGCCAAAGCCGATCATCCGGTGAGATGTCAGGCGTCTATCGCCAACGCATCCAACTCGCTTCGGGCCGCTTTGCGATGATCGACGATGGCCTTGGGTTTTCGCTGGTCCCTTGGTCAAAGCAACTCGATCGGCATCTCGGGCAATATGTGAGCGGCCAGCCTCGGTCTGGTGGTGGCATCGAATGGACACTGGGCCGAAGCAGGTCGATCGAGATATGATGTGGCAGGCTGAGCAGTATCGGCCCAATCTTGACAATCGCACCATCTGATGCGTATATTCGCGTCAGGAGAAACGATCATGGCAAGCGCAGCAATCACCCATCATGCGGCCCCGGCAGCAGCAGGCCTGCAGACCTTTTCGAGCGACGGCGACCGCAAGCGACTGACCGGCGCGGCCGTCAAGGCCGTGTTGCGGCTCGTCGATGCCTGGGGTGGCAGCAATGCCGAAGGTGCCGCACTGCTCGGCGTATCCGAGAGCACATGGGACCGGATCAAAGCGGGCAAATGGGATGGCACCCTGAGCCAAGACCAGCTGACCCGTGCCTCTGCCTTGATCGGTGTGTTCAAGGGGCTGCATCTGCTGTTTGCCGACGCGATGGCCGACCGCTGGCCGCGTCTACCCAACCGGGCGCCAGTGTTCGGCGCAAAGTCGCCAGTCGAGGCGATGATCGAAGGCGGCATTCCCCGCATGCTCGAGACCCGGCAGTATATCGACGCGCTGCGTGGCGGGCTCTGAACCGCACTACGCGCTGCCGCTGGTGCGTGAGGCGTTCCCGCGCACCATCAGGCTGGTCGCGAGCGCGCGGCTGCGCGAAGCCGTGCTCGCACCGCTGGTCGACGATTCCGAAGAGTTGGCGCTACTCGCCGAGATTGAGGGCGCGACCAGCGGGCGGTTGATTGCCGAGGAACGCGGGCTCGGTGCGCTCAGCCCCGAAGAACTGGTTCATGGCGTGCCGCATGCGCGCTTCATCAATGCCAGCTTCGCCTATGCCAAACCGCGCGAGCCGATGCGCTTCAACCCTGCAGACCGCGGCGCATGGTACGCAGCCCTCGCGGTCGAAACCTGCATTGCGGAAGTCGGGCATCACCTGACTAAGGCACTCGCTGACGCAGGCGACTTCAACGCGGTCGTCGAATATGGCGAAATGCTGGCGAGCATGGCTGGCGTGTTCGTTGACCTGCGCGAGGAAGCGGATCATCCCGCGCTCGATGCCGACCCCGCGACCGGTTATGCTGCTGGCAATATCCTTGCCGCGCAGGCACGCGTCGAGGGCCACAACGGCATCATCTACCACTCGGTCCGCCACGCAGGCGGCACCTGCATTGCTGCGCTCTGGCCCAACGTTGTGCAGTCGGTGGTGCAAGGCGCGATGGTTCGGCTGACTTGGTCGGGCACGCCGGACTATACGTGGGAACCGATCTAGCAATCTGCGCCAACCTGTCCGTTTCTGCGCCAAGGCCTGCACAACTCAACTCCCCGCTTGCCAACTTCTCCGAAGCTCACCGACGTAAGCGTGAACGATGCGGAGTTTCGCAATGTCAGCTTCCAAAATCCTTTGGGGTCAAATCCTCGCGGTGCTGATCATCATTGTTGCGGGCGTCTGGTCCGCAACCCAATGGACAGCCTCGGCGCTTGGCTTCCAGCCAGAGCTCGGCGTGCCTTGGTTCCACATGTTCGGCCATCCGGTCTATCGCCCCTATGACCTGTTCTGGTGGTGGTTCTCGTTCGACGCATACGCTCCAAAGATTTTCGATACCGGGGGGATGATCGCCACCTCGGGCGGGTTCGCTGCAATTGTGGTTGCCATCGCGATGTCCGTTTGGCGCGGCCGCGAGAACCGCAATGCCAACACTTATGGCACTGCCCGGTGGGCCACCCGCGATGACATCCGCAAGGCCGGATTATTGGCCGACACCGGGGTGGTGCTCGGACAATTTCAGAACAACTACCTTCGCCATGACGGGGCTGAACATGTCCTGTGCTTTGCTCCAACACGCTCTGGCAAAGGCGTCGGCCTAGTGATCCCGACCCTGCTGACCTGGTCGGGCTCGGCGATCGTGCATGATATCAAGGGCGAGAACTGGGATGTCACTGCCGGTTTTCGCAGCACGTTCAGCCGCACCCTGCGTTTCGATCCCACCAGTCTTGAGTCGTCCGCTTACAACCCGCTACTTGAAGTGCGCCGCGGCCTCAATGAGGTGCGCGACGTGCAGAACATCGCTGATATCTTAGTCGACCCGGAGGGCAGTCTCGAGAAGCGCAACCACTGGGAAAAGACCAGCCACGCCCTGCTGGTTGGCGCTATCCTTCATGTGCTTTACGCCGGTGCCGACAAGTCGCTCGCTGGCGTCGCGGCTTTCCTCTCCAATCCCGAAGAAACCATTGAGAACACGCTCTATGCGATGATGGACACCACGCATCTCGGCGAAGCGGGCCCGCACCCGGTCGTTGCCAGCGCCGCGCGCGAGTTGCTCAACAAGTCTGACAACGAGAGATCCGGCGTGCTGTCGACCGCAATGTCCTTTCTGGGCCTCTATCGCGATCCGGTCATCGCCAAGGTCACCAGCCATTCGGATTGGCGGATCGCCGATCTCGTCAGCGGCCGACCGACGTCGCTCTATCTGGTCGTGCCGCCGTCCGACATCAGCCGGACCAAGCCACTGATCCGCCTGATCCTCAACCAGATCGGCCGCCGCCTCACCGAAGAATTCGATCCTGCGACCAAGCGCCAGCGCGTTCTGCTCATGCTGGATGAGTTCCCTGCCCTCGGCCGGCTCGATTTCTTCGAAAGCGCCCTCGCCTTCATGGCGGGCTACGGCCTCAAAGCTTTCCTGATTGCACAGTCCCTGAACCAGATTGAGCGCGCCTACGGGCAGAACAACGCCATCCTCGACAATTGCCATGTTCGCGTTGCCTTTGCGACCAACGATGAGCGCACGGCCAAGCGGGTCTCCGAAGCGCTGGGCACAACCACCGAACAGCGGTCGATGAAGAATTATGCCGGGCACCGGCTGTCACCCTGGCTTGGCCACTTGATGATCTCGCGCTCCGAAACGGCACGCGCTCTCCTCACGCCGGGCGAGATTCTGCAATTGCCGCAGACCGACGAGGTTGTACTCTTGTCAGGGGCGCCGCCGATCAAGGCGAAGAAGGCGCGTTACTATGCCGACCGACGGCTGCAGTCCCGTGTACTGCCCGCCCCCGAGGGCTGCGGCCAGCCCGCCGAAGCGCGTGCCACCGATGACTGGAGCGCTCTGCCCCCGATTGAGCCAGACCCCAAATCATCAGAAGACGGCGGCTGCAGGATCGATCCTGCCAATGGTGGCTTGCGGCGCGAACCTCACCTACCCGAACATGTCGAAGTGGTTGCGCGACCCAAATCTCCTGCAGCGGAATTCGACTTTGCCGAATCTGACGCCGCAGACGCTGACCAATCAGCCGCTGACAACGAGCGGATCCGGCGCACGATGGAACGCGGCGCACGGCAGGCCTCGCTCGACCTTGGAGACGGGATCGAACTGTGAAGCTGAAGCGCACTTTCCGGCTGCCACCCGATGTGATCGACCAACTTGCCGAATTCGCAATGCGCAGGCGCGTCGGCCAGCCCGATGTGGTGGAGGCCGCTCTGCGGTCATTCATGTCGCCCGACAATCCTGAGCAGCTCGAAGCAGCGCTCAGCCGCCGCCTTGACCGCATCGACCGGCGGCTTGGACAACTCGATCAGCAGACCGAGATCACCACCGAGGCCCTGGCCTTGTTCGTACGGTTCTGGCTTACAGCCAATCCGCCACTGCCGGATAGTGGCCTTGCCGCAGCGCAAGCGCAGGGCAAGGAGCGCTATGAGGGATTTGTCGAGGCACTCGCGCGCCGATTGGAGGGACGGTCCCGGTTGGGCGATTTTCGACTCTAAAGCGACCACTCCCCCCGCTGATAATCGGGTCGTTCTGCCAGTCAGCTAAGTGTTGAAGCTGCCAAGCCGTCAATCAAGAGGAGGCGGAAGGGGCATACGCGGCGGGGCGGTGCGCCACATCAGCGCGACTTCGTCTTCCGTCAGGCCGTAGGCACGTTCAACCATGGCCGCGAGGGCGCGTTCGTGGGCGAGCAGTTCGCCTCGCGCGGTGCGTGCGGGTTCGGCGGTTTCGGCAAAGGCATCACGGAGCTGGCGCAGCTGGGTGGGCGTCAGCGACTGGCGGCGCGGCAAAGCGGCACGGACAGCGGCAATGAAGCCATCGCTGTCGAGAAGGCTGGCTTGGCGGAGGGCGGTATTGACCTGCACATTTGAAAACTCGATCTGAAGCCAATCGGCCAATGACGATTCCGCACGATTTATCGCATCCTGCGATTGCTTTGCCAGAGCTACCAATTCCGCGACACGATCTCGCTGATCATCAGCCAGCGGTGGAATTGGGAAGTTCCTCACGTACGGAATGTCGAGTGCCAACGCCTCGTCCTTCTTGTGCGGGAACTTCTTGAACATGAAGTACCAACCGGTTGGGGCATTCATGCAAACCTGTAGCCAAAGGTCCGTGGTCGGCAATATCAGCGCCGAGTCATTCAGGAGGTTGTCGCCATTATCGGCACAGATTTGCGCGTAGAACGCAATGCGCCGGATGAGTATTTTGGGCTCGTTGAACCGCTCATGATAATCGACGGAGTCTTGAATTTCATACCATTTGTAGGTCCCTGCTTTCCTTCCCGGCCATTCCGCCCCCTTTGTCGGAGGCACCCAGTTCTCCGGCTTGGGTTCCAGCTGAGTGCGGTAGCGTTGCAGATGCCTCAGGACGCTGGGGTATTGTTCAATGTCGACTCCACGCCGAGCAAAGATCATCCACAGCCCTGCCCATTCGGGCGACCAGCGGCCAATATCCTGCCCACGCAGGTAGGGCTTGATGATCTCCGATGCCGCCGGATGGTCGCGGACCAGTTGGTCACGCGTCGCAGTGTCGATCAGGAAGGCTTCGTTGAAGCCGGTCTTGATCCCGTAAAGCGGGCTGACCCCGGCATATTCGGACAGCGGCACGCCGCGCTCGCGGATTTTGCGCAGCAGCGCGGCGACATCCGGCGGCTCCAGCACCCAGGGCTCTGCTGTCAGGTCTGATCGCGCTGCCCGGTAGGTCGCGGCATCCACCGCCAGCGCCAGCCCTTCACGCGGAACCTCGTCACGCGGGATAACGGCCAGATCGAACTCTTGGGGCACGTCCTCGCCGAGCGGCTTGCGCACGCTGATGACGCAGGGGAAAACATCTGCATCAGGAAACAGATGCTTGGCATGGCCGAAATCGGCGAGGAATTCGATCCAGACATCTTCGGCAAACAGTCGCCGCAGTTCCTCGGCATAGCCGGTCTTCAGCCATTTATTGGTAACGACATAGCCCATACGCCCGCCGGGCCGCAGCAGCTTGATCCCCTGTTCATAGAAATAGACATAGAGGTCGGCCGTGCCAGCATAGGTCGAAAAGCTCTTGGCGAGCGCGGGTTTGATCGCGCTGATTTCTTCCTGCCGGACATAGGGCGGATTGCCGATGACGGCATCGAAGCCGCCGGTGCGAGCGTTCGATGAAAGCTCTGCCCAGACACCGGGAAAAGCGATTTCCCAGTTGAAGAAATTTTGCTGCGCCACATGGCCCAGCGCATCGCCAATGATCCCGCTGGCCATTGTGCGGCGGCGATCATCGGGCCTGACTTCGGGCATCAGGCTGGCCTGTGCCCCGTCATCGCTATCGCCGTCCATGATCGCCAGATCGCCGCTGGCGATACGGCTCGGGTCGCCGAAGCTGCCTTCGAACACCAGCTTCAATGCTTCGGCCTGATCGAACTTGCGCTCGGCCTCTGCGGCACGGGTGGCGGCGCGGTCGATCCGTTCGATTTCCTTGGCCTTGGCAGCTTTTTCCTTGTCAGTCTTTTCAGGCATGGCGGCGATGCGTTTATCGCCATCGGCGCGGATTGCTGCTGCTGTCTCGCGCGGACGCTTTACGTTGGTTTCCAGCACGCCCATCAGCTCGTCCGCTTTGACCAGCGACAGCAGGGCATTCAGCGGGCGGCTCGATTCCGCGACGGTGCCGAAGAGCTGCTTTGATTGGTGCACTTCGGTCAGGTCGGTATCGGTCAGCCCCTCAATGGTTTCCATATGCCGCACGACATTGGCCAGCGGGGCAAGATGATTGTTGGCGATCAGCGATCCGCGCGCCTGCAACCAATCCATTGTTGGGCGCACCCATCCGCCCAGCACAGAATTGCCGCAGCGCAGATGGTGATCGAGGAAAGACAGCGGTGCGCCGACTGTGAAGCTGTGTAGCCAGAGCGAGACCTTGGCCAGCTCAACGGCCATGCGGTTGAGATCCACGCCGTGGATGCAGCGTTTGAGCACCATGCGCCGGACGATGTGGCGGTCCTCGAGCTGGTCCTCGACAATCGGCCAGCCATGGTCGCGCGCGTTGGCTAGGATGGCTTCACGCAGGCCAGCAATGTTTTGAACCAGCGGCGACGCATAGCTATCGCCCGCAATTTCCTCGGCGTCCCCAATCGCGGTGAGCACTTTGTCCGAGAGCCAATCGACCAGGCTGACCAGAAAATGCCCGCTACCCATTGCGGGATCAACAATCCGCAAAGAGAGCAGCGCCATCGCTGGATCATGCTGGGCGAGTTCCGCGCCTTTCAGCCCTTGTCCGTGGGCCGCCTCAAATGCTGCCCGTTTTTCCGCAACTACCGGGCCGACCGTTTTCTCAATAATCAGCGAAACCAGTGGCTCGGGTGTGTAATACGACCCGGAACGATGGCGGGCCTGATTGTCGGCTCGCGGCTTGACGCTGCGGGCCTCAAGATCTGGCTCCACGCCATATTCGAGGATGGATTCATAGATTGAGCCCAGCTGCTGCACCGAAAGATCGCGATAGTTGATGTAACGCAGTCTCCCGTCCTCGCGGCGGTGCGACAGTGCCAATATGACTTCAGCCAACACGGTGTCGGGCAAGCGGATACGCGAGAGCAGCGGAGATTCCGCTGCATCGAATAGGCCACCATTATAGGGCGGGATGCCAAGGCTGTCGTCGCCCTCGGCAATAGCCCCGAAGATCGTTTCGAGCCGCGACCAGTAGGCGTGGCTCCGCTCCAGGGGCTTGCGACCCTCATTATCCAGTTGCTCGATTTCCTGCCGCAGCCGGGTGAGACAATAAGGCGAATAGGGGCCAGTCTCATCGGGCAGAAGATTGCGGTCTTCGGCATAGAGAATGAACAACAGCCGGTAGAGAAGGAACAGCGCGGAGGAGCGTACTTCCTCTGCATAGGTCGCATTGATCTCGGCAGGCCGATTGGGGTCGGCCAAGGGGATCGCTGCGATCAACTTGGGAAACACGTTCGAGAAGACAGTTTCGGCGAGATCCTTTCGGACACGCTCTTCCCAGCGTTTCGTTTCATCAAGCGCGATTAGATGGAAGCTGCGGCCTTGCTCGGTCGGCAGGAACGCCTCACGCCCGAACGCTAGAACGAACAGGCGAAAGGCGTGTTCGGGGGACATGCCGACGTCAAAAAGTTCGGGTGTGCAACCAGGCAAACCGAACAGCTTGCCAAGGTCGATCTCGAAAAAATCTTCGGCAACCGAAAGCGCGTTTTGATAATACAGCCGCCAATTTCGCCCGTTGGTCAAAATGCCCCATGGCATCCGGCCTTCGGTAACCACGCTGGCACGCTGCAGGTAGTGCATGATTTGGGTGGACGGGACACCTTGATCGCCCGTGCCTTGCCGATCGAGCGGTCGCCCCCAGCGCTTGGCCTCCACTAGCGCCGAGCCATGGCGGAACCGCTGCCACGGCTCCAGCCCACTAGCGGTGGCATCGGCATCTGCATCGGGAAACAGCAGCGCATCCGGCACATCTTTGCGCCCGCGGACGGTAAGATTTTGCTGAACCGAAATATGATCCCAGCCCAGCAGCCCAAGTAACGGGTAAATCAACTTCTGCTCGGTATCGGCCTCGGTGGGATTTTTGCGCTTCAGAAGTTCGTCGAGCAAATGGCGTGATTGCGCCCACAATTGCGTAATTCGGGCATCATCCAGCGCCAGCCACTGCGGCGTCGCCGTGATCCCTTCCGTCAGCCAATCTGTTGTGAATAAAGCACCTTGATGCAAACGCCGCCTCCCGTCAGCCCGAGCTAGCCAGTTTTGACGGAGGAATGAAGCGATTCCTTGGCGGGGAGCCCTAGGCGTAGATTCGCATCGCGCTGCGATGCCTAGCGAATTGTTATTGTTAGACGACATCTCGTATGATTGGCGCTATGCAAAATGGGATTGGAGACATTGACGGCAGGCGCCAAAATTTTGGAGATTGGGCAGTTATGACCTGCGGCCTGACAGCAGCCGTTCGTCCAGGGTGGCAATTCTAGCCGTTCTCAATTTGTGAGAAAATTTATGTCGACGGTCGAGTCTAGGATCGCCGCAGCTGAGCCGGTTCGTGTAGAGCGCTACGATGAATGTCTTTGGATCTGGCCCGCGCCTCGACGCGCCTCAGGGGGATAAAGCCCGCCAAGCGGTCGCTTCTCTGCGCGGCTACGGATATCAACTCTACACTTCGGGTCTTGCCTGGCTGGGTTTGGCCGACGGCGAGCTACTCTACCTGGAAGTCGCGGAAGACTATGCCATCGCGAGCCGCGAAGCGCTAATTGGCACGCAGGTAAAGGCCACTAGCGGTAGCATTACGCTCCAGTCCGCTGATGTGTACACAGCGATCGATGCCTATGTCGATCTCGTCGCACGTAATCCCGGACGCATTGTTTCGCTCCATTATCTGACGACGGCGGCAATCGGCCTCGAGCGTCGCAAGGACCAACGCATCGCCGGCGAATCCGCGCTGCGATATTGGCGCCAAGCGGCGGCTGGCGCCGATATCGCGCCGTTGCGCACGGTGCTCGAAGACCTCAATCTGAAACCTGCGACCAAGACATATATTGCCTCGCTGTCCGACGCGGCGCTGCGTCGCGAGTTCCTCGCCCGCATCCATTGGTCGTGCGGTGCCCCTGGCCTGGATGACGTCCGTGCCGACCTCGGTGCGGGCCTGATCGAATTTGTCGCGTCGGCCCGTCGACTGTCGAGCCAGGTTGGTAAGGCGGTGTTACCGGCGGTCGTCGAGCGGCTGCTCATGACCGCAGTATCCGATGGTCCCCGCCAATTGCGCCGGCCCCTGGAATGCCGTCGCTAGCTGATCGACGGGATCGACGAGACGGCGATGGTGGCTGTACCCGTCGATCAGCTAGCGACGGCATTCCAGGGGCCGGCGGGGACCGGTGCGTTCTCGCGTCCGTCGCTGTTGGTCCCCTCCGCCGAGCTGCCGCTGCCCACGATCCTCGCGCCGCGTGCGCCGCTGGTGATGGCGCTCGATGAGACCCGGCGCGCTGCTGGACTTGTCTTTGCGACCGGTGCGACGGGTCTGGGTAAATCGCTCCTCGCGCGCCTCGTCGCTGCGCCAACCGATAGCCAATGGGCAATCGTCGATTTCCGCAATCTCAGCCCGGCAGATACATCCGCGCGGTTGCAACTCCTGCTCGGTGAATTGGCGGCATCGTCGGCGACGAGCATCATTCTCGACGATCTGAACGAGATCGACGATCCCGCGATCCGCGATCTGCTGCTTCGCGTGATGGCCGGTCTGCGACGTCGCGATGCAACGGCGATCATAACGAGTTACCGCGCGCCGACCGCCGCTACGCTGCACCAATTGTCGCCCGCTGCGACGCCAGTGGTCGAAATTCCGTATCTGAGCGAGGAGGAAGTGGCCGACCTCGTCGCGTTCACAGGGGGCGACGCCAAATTTGCCGGTCCCGTCTATCGCGCCACGTCTCGCGGACATCCGCAGTTGACCATGGCGGCCCTCCTGCATCTTTCGGCGGCGAATTGGTCGCGCGCGTCGCTGGCGGCGGTGCTTGGTGGCGAGCTGCACACCGAGCTTGGCGCAGAGCGACGTGCCGTACGCCAACGGCTCGTCGCGGCGATGCCCGCCGAAGCACAGCTGCTGCTGTTTCGCGCCAGCATGATCGAGGGTAGTTTCAACCGCGGACTGGCGATGGCACTCGGCAGCCTATCGCCACCGGTGTCGCTTGCCGGTCTTGTACTCGACCGCCTTGTCGGGCCGTGGATTGAGCCGATGCGCCGCGACAGGCTGCGCGTATCGCCGCTGCTCGAAGGCGCGGCGCAGGATGTCTTCAGCATCGACGAGTGCCGGGCGATCCATCACTGCATCGCCGACACGAAGATGCGCAGCGGCGATCTCTCGGTGTTCGATGCCGGAATGGTGTTGCACCATGCGCTTTGCAGCGAGGACGGTACGCTCGTGGCCGCCTTCGCTCACAGTGTGGTCACCTGCAACTCCGAAATGCTCGACATCATCGCCCCGTTCGTCGGCGAGTTGCAATCGTTTCCGAGCGATGTTCCGATTTTCCCTCAGGATCTCGCGGCGTCGGCGATGCTGCGGCTTGCCCAGCTTCTCGCGCTGTTGCCCTACGGTTCGGTGTCGGCGGCGCAGCAATGTTGGGCTGCCCTCGAGCGGGAGCGCGGCGACGTTAAGGGCGAAATCCTGTTCGAAGGTCTGGCCCTCTCGAAACTGCTGCTGCATCCGCGCGCCGGAGAATTGTTCCCCGACTGGATCGAACTGCTCCTGCGCTTCGACAAGCTTACTGCAACTGACCCGCGTCTCGCCACGGCCGGCGGTAATTTTCAATCGAAGGCGGTCGGCAACTCCCATGTCAGCGGCGTCCTGCTCGCCGGCCAGATGCGCAATATCCGCACGGTCGCGGGATTTCGGAGCCTTATCGAACGGCTCGACCGTGAGGAGCCCGCGCTGCGCGATCGGTTCCTCTCGTCTTTTCAGCCAGGTCGCGGCGACCTCTTGATCCTCGTCAATCATGGCTGGCTCAAGGAATCGAAGACAGAAGGATTCGATTGGGAAGCTGCCGCCAGCGACTACGCCGCTTGCGCGGACATCGCTATAGGTTGGCCAAACCCGGGTCTGGCCGCGCGCTGTGCGATCGCCCAGGCGGTCTGCCTCGACGAAAACGGCAACGACGCCGAGCGGGCGCTCGCCTGCCTGTCCGATGCCGAGACGCGGTTCGGATTCGACATAGCTCTCGTCCGGGCGCGCGCCAAGATACATTGGCGCCGGCGCGATCATGCCGAGGCTCTGCCCCTGCTGACCGCCGCGGCGGAACAGGGCGGCCAAGATCCGATCGAGCGCGCCTATATCGCCCGCGAAGCCGGCATCAGCGCCGCAGAGCTCGGCGATTGGGCGGCGGCCCAGAACTGGTTCGACCGCGCCCAGACGATCGCGTCGACCCTTACGCTGCCCGCGGTGCGGGCGATGGCGGTTGGGCTGCTCGCCGACACCGCGCATGCAGCATGCCGCGCCGGACATCCGGATGTCGCGATCGTGAAGCTGCGTGACGCGCTGGTCAGCTTGCCGAGCCTCGATCCCGAGGGGACGCTGCACGAAGCCCATTGCCACCGGGTCGTGCGCCACGCGATGCTATGGGTGTTCAAGGAGCTGACCGGCCGCCTGTCCGGTGCGGACCAGGAGGTTCCGTATTCCCCTGGATGCGCGAGCAATCCGGACCCGCTGGAGGCGATCCGGTCGCATCCCGTGATCGCGCTCGACCTTGCCTTCTACTTTCTCGCCGAAGCCGATGAGGCGCTCGCCGAGCCGACCGGCTTCTATCGCGAGTTTCGAGACTATCTGACCGACGGGCCGATCCTGTCGTCGGAGATTACGCTCGCCATCGCGCAGTGTCCGTCGTCAGAACATTTGGCACAGGTCGCGGCGTAAATTAGCGGAGTGCGGG
>NZ_LSIJ01000089.1 GCF_001556185.1 Sphingomonas sp. CCH10-B3
TACCGGATTTGTTCGCCCTTAGCGTGCAGATACGTCACTTTCGTGTAGTCACCCCGTGGAGGGCTTGGCGGCCGAGCGCGGCGCGATCGACGTGCCCGATTATACCGAGACGTTGGGGCGGATGCAGCAGGGCGTGGACGCCACGGCCGACCGGATCGCGGTCATCAACGACGTGATCGCCCGGAGTCCGGCGCTGGCGATGACGCCCGAGCAAATGGCGCAGCGGATCGTGGCGGCGGGTAACGCGGCCCGGCGCGAGGATCAGGCAGCGCTCGCCAGGGCGGGCGAGGACAAGGCCCGCGTCATGGCCGAGCTTCGCGCCGTCGCCGGGTCCGCATGGACGCGAGCCGACCAGAAGAATCGGCAGCTATGGTTCGGGCTGGGCGGGGTCGCGATCGGCATCATCGCATGGGCGATAGTGCCCGGCCTGGTCGCGCGCGAGGTCGCGCCGGCGAGCTGGCAATGGCCCGAGCGCATAGCGGCGCGGTCGTTAGACTTGCCGCGTTGGGAGGCGGGGCAGCGCTTGATGCAGAGCGCGAGCCCGACCGCGTTCCGCGCGATCGTCGCCGGCGACAGGATCGTGACGGCCAATCGCGAAACGATCGAGGGGTGCAGCAAGGCCGCGGTTCGAGCGCGCGAGACGGTGCGATGCACGATTAAGGTTGGCGGTAATCACCAGTAGGCGTGCAATTCCGGGCTTCGTAACCGCTACACTTGACGGCGCGGCGGAGAACCGAAGTCAGGGTCTGCGCTGACTCGTTTTGCGACCGTTCCCGCCGGATGGCGATACCAGCCGGGATCGGTAAAATCGCCCCGCGCGATATCGTCGCGCACCTTCACGACCGTGAACATGCCGCCCATTTCCATATTCCCGAACTGGCCCTTGCCGCCCATCATCGGCGTCGTGTTGACCGGACCTTGATGTCCGCCGTCGGTGTGTTCCTGGTGCTCCGCCATGCCGTAGCGCATCATCGGCAGGAAATTTGGCGACACCTTGCGAATCCGCGCCTCTACACCGGATTGATCAACGCCGGTCTGGTTGGGGATGCCGTGGCCCATCGCGTTCATGGTGTGGTGGGCCATATGGCAGTGGAAAGCCCAGTCGCCGGCGACCGCGGTAAACTCGATGTCGCGCATCTGCCCGACCGACACCAGTTCGGTGACCTCCCGCCGCCAGCGCTCGCGCGGCCAGCGCCCGCCATCGGAACCCGTCACCTCGAACTCGACGCCATGAAGGTGGATCGGATGGTTCCACATCGACAGGTTGCCGGCCCGGATGCGCACACGCTCGCCGGTGCGCGCGACGATCGGATCGATCGCCGGGAACATCTTGGAGTTGAAGGTCCACTGGTCGAACTCGACCATGATCGAGGGGTCCGGGCGCCAGGTTCCGGGTTTCAGCGCCCAATTGTGCAAAAGGAAGGCGTAATCGCGATCGACCGGCACGATCTCCCCGCCGCGCGGATGGATGATGAACAGGCCCATCATGCCATAGGCCATCTGGGTCATCTCGTCGGCGTGCGGATGATACATATGCGTGCCGTGCTGGCGCAGCGTGAACTCGTAGACATAGGTTTCGCCGGGCTGAATGTGCGGCTGGGTCATCCCGCCGACGCCATCCATGCCGGAGGGAAGGATCAGCCCATGCCAGTGGACGGACGTATGCTCGCCCAGCCGGTTGGTGACGAAAATCCTTACCCGGTCGCCTTCCACGGCCTCGATGGTCGGCCCGGGCGTGCCACCGTTGTAGCCCCAGCAGGTTGCCTTCGATCCGGGCGCGAATTCATGCTTTACCTCTTCGGCGACAAGGTGGAACTCCTTGACCCCGGCATTCAACCGCCACGGCAGCGTCCAGCCGTTGAGCGTGCGGACGGGCACGTAGCGCGGATCGCGCGGCACGGCGGGCGCCACGCCCACAGGCTCGGCCGCCGGCATGGGCATCGGGCCCATCGCCATGCCGCCATGCATGGAATGATCCTGTGCGGCGGCACGCGCGGTCAACGCTGACCCCAGTGCTGCGGCGGCACCCGTCTTGAGGATGTCACGACGATGGATGGTCATTGGCCGGCTCCATGATGTTGGTGTTCAGGCGTCGGAGCGGGCGGTGGCGAAGGAGGAGGGCTGGCGTCCGGCGTTGGCACATGATCGTGAACCATCCCAGGCATGGCCGGAGGCGGCGCGGGCGACCCAGACGGTGCCGGACCTGCCGGCGGCGGCGCTCCCCCGCCATGGTGGCCGCCATGCATCGAGTGATCCATCGCCGGGGCGGCAGGCGGCGTCAGTATCTCGGAAACGGTCGGCGTGTTCTGCCTGGCTTCCGCATCACTCGGCAGCCTGTTCCCCACCAAACGCATCAGATCGACGCGCGCGAGCCAGTAATCCCGAACCGCTTCGAGGAACCCTTGATAGGCTTCGTATTCCTGCGCCTTGGCCTGAAGCACCTCGAACTCGCCGATCAGCGCGAAATTCTGTTCGAGCTGGCTTTGACGGGTCACGATTTCACGCTGCGGCACCAAGGCCGTGCGATACAGGCCCACCACTTCGCTGAGCACGCGTACGCGTTCCGCGCCCAGCCCAACCGCATTCCCGGACGCGAGCGCAAGTTGCGCCAGGCGCGCGCGCGCGATCCGTAGACGCGCTTCGGTTCGTGCGACCCGAGCTCCGCCTTGGTTAAAGATCGGCAGCTCGATGTCGAGCGTCGGTCCCCGGATGACCGAGCGGTCGACCTGGCGCTCGCGGCCGTAACCGACCGTGGTGGCCCCAAGGAGGCGGAAGCTGCGCGTGATCCGCGCCGCCCCGGCGGCGACGACAGCGCCCTTCTGCGCGGCGAGCAATTCCAGGCTGCTCGACTGCGCGAGGCGTTGCAACTCGCTTACGTCATCCTCGTGGGCGAGGGGCAGCGGCAGCACGGTGTCGCTTTTCCAATCCGCCTCCGCTCCCCGCAATCCGATCGCATTGTTGAGTTCGAGACGCGCCATCTTGCCGGCGACGGCGGCGCGGGTCGCCTCGATACGCGCCTGGCTGGCGGCGGCCTTTTCGCGGTTGAGCTGCAATTCCGTGATGTTGCCCGCGTCGTAAAAGCGCTGGGCGAGGTCTGCCGAAACCTGCAAGCCATCCGCGACCGCCGCCCGCATCTCGGCAACCTGCTGCGCTCCGACATAGCGATACCACGCCGCCTCGACGTCGAGACTGACGCCCAGGATCGACGCCGCCACCTCGTACCGGGCGCGTTCGTAGTCGAGACGGGCGAGCCGCGCCTTGGCTGGCAAGGTCAACAAATCGACCAGAGGCTCGGCGACGCCGAACACGAATTGCGATCCCGGCCCGCCCGCGAGCGCCAGGCTCGACAGGCTGATGCGCGGATTGGCGACCTGGACGGCGTCGAGAACATCGGCCCGAGCCAGTCCGAGCTCGCCATAAATCTGCTGGAGGCGCGGACTCCTGAGCATGGCAGTCTTGACGGCCAAATCCGCCGTCATCGGTTGGGCGGCGACCGATTGCTGGGCCTGTGTCTCCTGTTCGCCCTGGTCGTTTTGCTCCCAGCCCAGCGACGGCGCGCCGCGATCCGCAAGCAACTTCTCGATCGCCACATGATCCCTGCCCGGATCGAAGGTCGTGCAACCCGCAAGCACGGTCGTCACGGCCAGGATGATGATGCGCGGGGGCATCGGCCTCAGCCGACTGTGCGAGGGATTCACCATGCATTCCGCTGATTGGAAGACGCCATTGAGTAGATTCCCCCCTCGTTCCGAGATGCTGCAACTACATTCGTTATACGCGGCTCAACCGTTACGCCCTCACGCGCCGCCGATCTTCAGCAATTTCCGATGCAGCAGTGCGTGATCGCCCAACTTGTAACCAAGCGGGCAAAATGCGCGGACTGCCAGCCAGCACATATGCTTTGGCAACAACGCTCAGATTGAAGGACCAAGCCCATGAATCGTTATCTCGCCGCCGCCTTTGCGGGGATCGCCGCTATCGTCGGCATGACCAACGCCCAGGCCGCCACCACAATGTCGGGCGCCGGACATTACGAATGGCGCATCGTCAATCAGCGACCGGGGCCGCGGGCACCGATTGTCGCGCCGCGGCGGGTATGGATATCGTCGACGCCTTCGGAGGTGCAAGCGGCGGCCGACCGTTCGGAGGTTGCGGGACATTTTGAGTGGCGCGTCACCGTTTCGCCGGGACCGCGCGGGACACCGGTCTCCCGCCAAGTCTGGGTGCCGACCCCAACCATGATGGCTCGGGCTGGCGGGGCGGCGATGACGGCTGAACAGGGTCTCTAAGGGGATTTACCCGACAGTTAAAACGTCTGGTAATGTCTTCAATCTCTCGTAAACGAACGATTGCCGGGGACGCTGGTGCAACACGCGTGAGCAGCCGCGCAGCGGCCATTTCGCCTCTCGAAACCGTACCTTGTTTCCTTCTTCGAAATCGGGCTAGTTCGCGTCGAGTTCTCGGAGAACGCCCTTGCTCGTCGGTTACGCCCGTGTTTCCACCAGGGATCAGTCCCCTGCCCTACAAATCGACGCGCTCCATGCGGCCGGGTGCGAACGCGTGTTCACCGAAAAGGCATCGGGCGCGCAGCGCGATCGACCGGAATTGAGGGCCGCGCTAGATTACATCCGCGCCGGTGATTCCCTTGTGGTGTGGAAGCTCGACCGGCTGGCGCGCTCCGTCCGGCAGCTCGTGGAGACGGCCGAAGATCTCGCCAAGCGCGAGATTGGCCTTCGCGTGCTCACCCAGGCCATCGACACCACCAGCCCCGGCGGGCGGCTCGTTTTCCACGTCTTCGCGGCCGTCGCCGAGTTCGAGCGCGAGCTGACGCTAGAGCGCACCCACGCCGGACTTGCCCAGGCGAAGGCGTTGGGGCGACGCGGCGGGCGCAAGCCGGCGATGGGACCGGCGGAGATCAAGCGCGCCAAGGCGATGCTCGCAGACCCGACCATCGCCGTCGAGGAGGTGGCAGCGCAGCTCGGGGTGCAGCCGTCGACGCTCTACCGGCACATACCGGGTGGGCGCAGCTCGGTGGTCGCGCAGGTGTAATGGAGGCCGTCATTGTCGGCCGCGTCTTTCTTCCACCCACCCAACCCTTGGGGCTTGGCCCACGGCCCGGCAGGCAGGCAGGCAGGCAGGCAGGCAGGCAGGGGATCGTCGATCAGGCGAACAGGTCGCCGATCGCGCGCACCCGGAAGGCGTTGCGCCGGCGGCGCCGGCGATGCTCGCCAGCGTCGTGGCGCATATGGCACCGCTGGCAGAGCGCAGCGAGGTTGCGCGGTCGGTTGTCGCCGGGATCGTGGTTCAGGTGCGCGCTGGCGAGCACGACGCGCGTGACCCGCAGCGAGGCGGGCGGGTCGATGCCGGCGAAGCCCGGTTGCGCGCGTGCCAGCTCCATCGGTGCGGGCAGACGGCGAACCCCCCTGCCCTGCCCGTCGCGCCAGCGTGCGGCGTCCTCGTCCCACCACACCCCATCGCCGAGATGCAGCACGTAGCGGCCGTGCGGGCGACGGCAATGCTCGCAGCGCCCCTTGGCGCGGCCGAAGCGGATAAAGGCCGACAGCTCGCGCCAGTCGATCGGGTAAAGCCAGCGATGTTCGCGCGCGATCGGCATGACGATTCTATGAGTCACGACCGAGCGGAACGAAAGCAGAAAATTCGCTGTATTTATCTATCCAGCGGCAAGCGCCTATCATGTGATCCTGCACGTAGGTTTTGCTTGGGAGGTTCTATGACGACTCTCACCCGCAAGTGGCGGGCGTTTGATCGAACCGTTGAAGAAGTGCGCGCCAAATTCGCGGACTTGTCGCCGGCGAAGCTGGAAGCCCTGATCGATGAGGCCGTTGCGGCGACGCGTCAATCCGCCGAGCGAGAAGGCGGGCGTCTCCCCCCTTCCCTATCATAGCGCGTCCGGGCTGCCTCTATCCCGCTGGCTTTGCAGCCCGGCCACGCTGTTCCGTTCGTTTATCCATCACTGAACCACTTCGATGCCCTTGCGGCGGATGACATTCAGCAGCGCGAGCGCCGGTCCCTTGGCTTGCTTGGTGCCCCGTTCGAGCTGCGAAACATAACCCGTCGTAAGGTTCAGGTATTTGGCGAGCGCGGCCTGACTCAAATGCGCCTCTTCGCGCACGCCGCGAATTTCATCGGGCGTGATCGGCGCGGCCGTAGGCGGCGCATCCGGCCCCAGGTGGCGGACGGTGATCTTCCGATAGGTGTCATCGCCCATCAGACCAACGCTGTGCATGTCGTCGGCCGTCTCGAGGAGCGCCTCGGTCAGCGTGCTAAGCGTCTTCGCCATTCTCAATCTCCTGTAGCTTGCCGATGCTCACGGCTTCATCAAGGGCGGTGTCGTCGTTCGCCAGGAACTCGGCGGCGATGTCCCGCAAGGTCTGCAATTCGTCGTCATCGATGTTCTCCCGCTCGCTCTTGGCAAAGCCGTAGAGGAAAAACGCCCGATCCTCCGTCCGATAGGCCACGATCATGCGAAACCCGCCCGATCGTCCCTGCCCTGGTCGCGCGACGCGCTGCTTGATGAGGCCGCCACCCAGATCGGCGTCGATAAGCCCACGCTCGGCTCGCTCGATCGCCTCCTTCAAATCCGCGTCACTAATTCGTTCACGTCGGACGAACCGCGCGACCCATTTGGTTTTGAAAATCCGCACGGCATCGTCCTATAATACCCAGAACTATAGCACACAGGCAGACACTTTCAACCCGCTTAAGCGATGGTGCGCCTACCGCTTCGCGGCACCGTGGCTCCTACCCGCTTCGCTCCCCGAGTCCGCGAGCGGTCTCGGCCTGTCGGTGACGATCCACTGGCGGGGTAAGTCGTGATCCCCTTTCATTCCACGCTGCATATCTGTATACAAGTATAAATCTATACCTGTAGGAGTGTAGCATGAAGGTTCTCGCCATCCTGTCGCAGAAAGGCGGCGTCGGAAAAACGACGCTGGCGACGTGCCTTGCCGTGGCGGCCGAGCAGGCAGGCAAGGAAACCGCGATCATCGACCTAGACCCGCAGGCGACAGCATCGTTCTGGAAAGATGTGCGCCAGCTTGACACGCCCGCCGTCGCCTCGATCCAGCCGGTGCGGCTCGCGGCGATGCTCAAGGCCTGTGCCGACGCCGGCACGGACCTTGTGGTGATCGATGGCGCGGCCGTCGCGCGTGATGTTGCCTATGAGGCCGCACGGCACGCCGACTTCATCCTCGTGCCGACGAAGACGGCGGTGTTCGATACAATGAGCATGACGCACACGTTGGACGTGGTGCGGCAGCTCGATCGCGCCTTCGCCGTCGTGCTGACATTCGTCCCGCCCCAAGGACAGGAGACGGGCGATGCGATGAAAGCAGTCGAGGAGCTGGGCGCGGCGGTCTGTCCGGTGACGATCGGCAACCGCAAGGCGTTCTTCCGCGCGCAGGCCACAGGCCAGGCAGTGCAGGAGTTCGAGCCGAACGGCCCGGCCGCAGCGGAAATCAACCGCCTATACGAGTATACGGTTATACGCCTATACGATAAGGCGGAGGTGGCGTGATGGCGAAGGGCAACACGCTCCAGGCGATGCTCGACCGGGCCAAGGCCGGCGGTGACACGTCGGCGACGCCCGTCCCGACCGTTGCGCCAATCCCCGCCAGACCCGCGCAGGCCGGGCGGCAGGGGACCAAGCTGATAGGGGGACATTTCGCTCCCGAGGTCAGCACGCAGCTCCGTATTCTTGCGGCCGAGGAGGGAACGACGGTGCAGAGCCTGCTAGGTGAGGCGCTGGACGATCTTTTCGTGAAGAAGGGCAGGGGCCGCGTCGCACGTAGCGTATAGGAGTATACAAATATACTGCTATACTTGCATCATCGAAAAGTGAGTTTTGGGGCAGCGCCTCACCTTTGCGCGGCGGGCGTGCTGAAATCCACCAGCACGGGCAGCTCGGGAATCCCGCCACGCAGCTTAGCGCGTCGCACGATGCTGTGTTGGTCGATCAGGTTCTGTGCGTCGCGCTTACCGCTGGACGTTTTCGGGAACCAGTGGAGCGCCACCCGTTCGACCTTGCGCCCGTTCTTGATCGGCGTGAAATCGACATAGAAGGGGCAGAGCTTGTTGATTTCCTCGACAGCGACCTTGAGGCAGTATTTGTTCAGATCGGCGAAGCGCTCAAGTTTCCCCTCGGGGACGTTGAGCAGGCCGCGCACCTCCTCGATCGTGAACTCCTCTTTCTGCTTGTATTCCAAACCGATGCGACGCTCGATCATTTCATAGAGGCAGAGGGCGTATTTCGACTCAAAGCAATACATTACCTGCGTCTTGAGACGGGCATAGACCTGACTGTTCCGCAGTATCTCGATCAATTCTTCGGGGATGCGGTAGTGAAGGAAGCCGTCCTTTTTGAGGCTTTCATCGCTGGGGCCGAGGAGCTGGACGCGGCGCTTGTAGCTCTTGCCGTCCTTGCGGATCGTGACGATCGCGATAGTGCCCATGAGACGTAGCAGCGAGCTTTCCACGCGCTCGTTGCCCTGGTGCGTCCCTTTCAGTCCCGACTTCGCAATGCGATGGATGATCGGCTCGCCAATACGCTCCCAGGCATTGGCGATGAGCAGGTTGTAGATACGGCGATCAGCGAGGGTGAGGGGGCTTAGCTCGACGATATCGACCAGCTCGCCGGGCTTGACGATTTCCCCGTAATTGGCGGGATCAAAGGGATTTCCGCGCCCCTTTTGCGCCAGCGTGCGGAAGGACATATCGACCACGGCAGGTTGGGACATAGGCTTGACCAACGGTGAGCAAGAGGGGCTTATCGACTCACCCTAACCGCGAAAAGTGAGCCAGGCAAATGTTCCGGCTCCCCGATGGAAACGGTGAGGGGGCTACCCCAAAACTCACCGTCACCGCCGACCCGGTTGCCCGGCTACCCCGAAGCTCACCGGACCCGGCCCGAACACTCACCTTTACCGACCCTAAAACTCACCGCACGCTACCCCGAAACTCACGCGACTCGACCCCAACGCTCACCGTTGAAGTCGTTTTTCCGCAGAAATCCGGGCCTTTCAGCGCCCTGAATCTTGAATCAGAAGAATTAGAGAATCTGAACCGCGAAAGGTGAGCTTTGGGGTAGGCCAGTCTGTGGATAACCAGCGTCAGGATACAACGACGGAATCGGCCTAACGGCCGATGCGCTATTTGTTGCGTGCCGGCTACGCCGTCACCAGAGCGGCGCAGGCTAAGCGGGAAGAAGAGGGCAGGATTTAGGGCTAGAGCATGACCGGATCACGTTGAAGCGTATCCGGAGTTGACGAGATAGTTTCGGCATTCGTCGGGTGTGAAGTAGTCGAGCAGGGATCCGATCCGCCTCCAGGTTGCCTCTACGGATCGCTCATCGGCTTTGCGCAGCAGCGTTTTGAGCTTGGAGAACATCTGCTCGATCGGGGCGGTGATGCGGTCGTGCCGCAGGGCGGCGATGAAAGTCAGTGTGCGCCAGCGGCCGTGCGGCACCTTGGCCAGCAGGCGCTCCCCGCGCGGGCTTCGGCCGTGGGTCCGCGTCATGTTGGTCTTGGCCCAGGTCTCGTCGATGAAGAGGGGAGGGGACACGCCTTCGTCCAGCATCATGTCGAAAAACGCATCATCGTTCGGCGTCGGGACCATGTCCTCGATCACGAGGTTGGCGCGCGACTCCGCCATGTCCTCCCGCCACATGGCGACTTCCGCGGGCGTGCCTCGCACGAAATCCATCGCGCGGACTTCGGCGCGGATCGCCTCGATATCGAAATCGCTCATGCTTCGTCCTTCGCTTCGCCTTCCGCGTCGAACGCGCGCTTGCCGCGCCGCTTCCACAGCGCCAGCACGTCGCCGGCATCATCGCCACGCGCACGTCCCGCCAGATCGAGCAGCGCGCCGTAGAGCGTGGCGCGATCGTCGTCGGCTAGCTCGACCAGCCCGGCTTTCTGGACCAGCCCGCCCAGCTCGATCAGATGGCGCGTTCGTTCGCGGCGTTGCACGACCCAGCCCCTGCTATCCGTTCGCCGCTGACCCGCTTCCGCCCGCAGCGTCGCCGCCCGGTTCAGCTTGAGCGCCCGATCCGTCGATCGCAGCAGCGCCGCCACCTTTCCGCCCGCGCCGCTGAAAGAAGGCAGCGCCCTTCGCACGCCATGCCTCCTTCGCGCTGGTATCCTTCGACCCGATCGCATCGAGGAGCACCCCGGCCAGCGTCTCGGCATCGAGCGCATCGGCCCCCGTGGCGGCGACGAGCTGGCCGAGCTGTTCAACCCGCTTCGCCTTTAGCGCGCGGGCCTTGTCGCCGAGCGCCTTCAGTTCGGCGTCGTAATCGCGCACCTTCCGCATCGCCCTCACCCTTCCGCGCATCAACCAGAGACACCTTAGCGGACCCGGCATTGGGGTAAAGCACGAACGGCAGGAAAAGCGGCACCAAGTCAATCACGAGGAGCGTAGCGGATTGTGAGTGCGCGCTTATACGTCGTTGCCGACGTGCGCTCAGAAGTGTAATAAGCCAAGCGTCATGGCGATCTACCATTTTTCCGCCAAGGTCATCAGTCGCCAGACCGGCGCGAGCGCGGTGGCGAGTGCCGCCTATCGGTCCGCGTCCGAGCTGCATGACGATCGCTTCAACCGTAACCACGATTTCAGCAACAAGGCGGGCGTCATCCACTCCGAGGTGATGTTGCCAGAGGGCGCGCCGGAGCGTTTAAACGATCGCGCGGCCTTGTGGAACGAGGTGGAGGCGGGGGAGAAGCGCAAGGACGCGCAGCTTGCCCGCGAGGTGGAGTTCTCGATTCCGCGCGAGATGAACGAGAAGCAGGGCGTCGCGCTCGCCAAGGACTTCGTGAAGAAACAGTTTGTCGATCGCGGCATGGTCGCGGACCTCAACGTGCATTGGGACAAGGCCAAGGACGGCACCCCCAAGCCGCACGCGCATGTCATGCTGGCGATGCGTGACGTGGGGCCGGAGGGGTTCGGCGCTAAGAACCGCGACTGGAACTCGACCGAGCTGTTGAAGGACTGGCGCGAGGCGTGGAGCGCGCATGTCAACGAACGCATGGCCGAGCTGGGGCTAGAGGGCCGGATCGATCACCGTTCCTATGAGGCGCAGGGCATCGAGCTTGAGCCGCAGCACAAAATCGGCCCGGCCGCGTCGCGGCGACCGGAGCAGGGGCTTGAGGCCGAGCGGATCGAGGATCACACGCGCATCGCCCGCGACAATGGCGAGAAGATCATCGCCAACCCATCGATCGCGCTGGACGCCATCACCCGGCAGCAGGCGACGTTCACCACCCGCGACCTTGCGACGTTCGCGTTCCGACAAAGCGACGGCAAGGATCAGTTCGACCGGGTAATGGGGGCGGTGCGCTCCAGCCCCGAGCTGATTGCGCTGGGCAGGGACGGGCGCGACCAGGAGCGGTTCACGTCGCGCGACATGATCGCGGTGGAGGCCCGGCTTG
>NZ_LSIJ01000090.1 GCF_001556185.1 Sphingomonas sp. CCH10-B3
CAACCCTCCTTAAATCACAACCTCAAATCTGTGCCATTGGTGCTGACGGGGGACAATCGCGCAGGACCGCAACGCGATCGGTGCGCACGACACCGACGATTTCGTATCGCGGATCAGGCGTCACGCGACGATGTCCGAGATCGTGGGATCAGGCGGCGGCCGCGATTTAGGCGAAGACCTCAAGAATCCCGCGCGCGGCATGATTCCGCTCGCGGTGATTGACGGTGATGCCAGCGCGGAGATTCTGCGCGGGGCGGAGGATTATCTGCTGAGCTTTGCGATCGCAACCGCGATCGCCGGCGACTTTGCCGCTGTCGACACCGTGATCGCAGCCGGCTTGGCGGCGCCCGAGCTCGTCGCCTTACATCCGCTCCTCGAACGTATGGCCGGCCGCGCCACCGGATTGACCACCGATCGCGAGGGAGCTGCCATTGCGGTCAACGCGCTCCGCCAGGATCTCACCGCGCGGCCTGCCGAATTCTGCTGGGCAGCGATTTGGCTGCTCCTCCATGCCCGTATCTCAAAGCTGCGCGACGGAGTCGCCGACCCGTTCATTACATGGCTCTTCGACGGCTGGACGACATTGGTGCAGGATTCGCGGTTCCGCTTGGCGATGCCAGCCATCAACGCGCCGCCGATCGAAGCGATTCTCGCGCAACCGGACCGAACATTGGCCGCGGCCGCGCGGTTGTTGCTGGCCGGCGCCCCCGCCGCTTCGACGAGCATCCCAGCAATGATCCGCACGCATATGGAAGAGCTGGCAGCCAGCAGCGTCTAGCGCGCGCCGCCGCCACGGAATGTCGTGCAGCTGTCAGTCGCCGAGCGTCACACTGGTATGCGAGATATAGGGCTGGAACGGCGGGAGCAACGACATGATGCTGCCGTCAGGTTGCAGAAATTCGTGGTTCACATCGGGAATGAGATCCGGGTCGAGCGGCACTCGCGCATTGGGATTGTGGAGAATGACAGCACCCTCGATCCACGTTTCCCGATAGTCAGGCGCGTACACTTCCTGGCGGAACTCTTTCGGTGCGGGACCATCGTCGTCGAGCTCACCACGCCGAAGGCCGGAACGCACCATCTTGACGCGCCGATCGCCGAACCCGGCGATATATCCCATCCGGTTGAACTTGGTGATCGTGCCCAACGGATTGAGCATGACCGCACTGACGTTTTCCGAGCCCGGCAAACCGAAGAAGTGGGAAAGCTCGCGATTTCGGCCATAGACATGCTCGTCGAGCCGCTCGATCCGGCGTTGCCCGTCAACGATCGAATGCCGGACCCCGAAGATATATTCGGTCGCCGGCATCACGATCCGGCTCATTGCGCCGGGCGCGTGGAAATCCTGGAGGGCGAGCACGAACGGAATATCGGCGACCCCCGGCAACGCCCAATAAGGTGGCTGGTGGTTGAGTTTACGGGTCAGCACCCGCGCGAGTTTTATCTGGACATAATTGTCGACGAACGCGCGGATCTCGCGCTCGGTCTTCGGTTGCGGAACCGTACCGCGCTGGGGCGGATTGACCGTGGTCGCCTCGACCGCCAGTTCGCCGCGCGGTCCTGCCAGCACGAAGTCCGGTACGGCGACATCGGCTTGACCCGCGTAGCCCAGCTCGGTGAAAGCGGCGAACAAATAGAGCTCCCAAATCCGTGGATCGAACGCCGTGGTCTGGAATTGCTGTACGAAGTTGCCGTCGGCATCCTCGTGAAACCTCATCATCGCTGCGATCAGCTCGCGAGCCGGTGAATAGCGGGCTTCTTCGGTCAGAATGCGAAAGGTCGGGTTCAGGCGGTCAACAGGCACGCGCGGCGCAAAGAAATCGACCGGGGCGCCGTGTTCGTCACCCTGATGATAGGCTTCGTCGGGAAGCGCCGCGTGGCGATCGATGGCTTCGCTCAGGCGCTCCCTGGCGGCCACGAACGTCGGAAGCGACACATCCTGATCGATCGCGCGGTAGCAAAGTCGCTGATCCCGCCCCAACACGATCCAGCCGAAGTCGCGGTCATATCTATCCCAGGTTATCAGCCCGAGCAGCCGTTCGTCCTCCGTCGAGAACCATGCGGCCTCCTGGATCAGCAAAACGATCTGCGGCAGGCGGGTGTAACCGGCCAAGGCTTCAAACCGCTGCTGGCTCAGTTCGATCAACGTCGTCCTTTCCTAAGAATACACATGCACTCAATTTGCTCCTTTAGGCTTATCTGCGGAAGACATGCACGAGATGGGCCGCAACGGCTGCTAGGGTAGCGCCGCCTCGCGAAGCGCCCGCATCACTTGCCGGAAGACTCCCTCGTATTCGGGCAGATCGCTCATCTGTTGCGACAGTCGATCCTTCCACAACCGTGCGAGACGGGCCTCCTTCGCCGCGATCGCATCAGCCAGCCCCTCGGGCTTGCGGCCGCGCAGTTCCAGCTTCGCCGTGAGTTCGCTGAGCAGTTCGCCCGGCCGGATGTCGTGTTCGTCGACGAGGTTCCACAAGTCGTAGAGATCGCGGGGTTCGGTGCGGGCCTTGTCCGACAGCGCCGCGAGCTTTTCGACGAAAATCTCCTCGAGGCTGTATGTGCGCACCGTCGGCCCCTCGGGCAGATCGGCAAATTCGTCAAAGGTGCGCAGGATCGGCCGGTCGACGAGACCGAAGCAGAACACCTCGTTGATCGTGATATCGACCTTGACGTCGCTCGCCGCCGGCAGCGGTCCTTTGTAATTGAGATATAAGGTGTGGGTGTTTTGATGGCCGTGCCGATCGGGCCGGTCGTAGGCCATGACGATGCCCGAGGCGGCCTGCATGTCGGCGAAGATCTCGGCGAACCCGGCGAGGATGGCATCGAGCTCGGTCGGCTCGATCAACGAGAAATCCAGATCCTCCGAGAATCGATAGAGACCGTTGAAAAAGGCTTGCGCGAAATCGGCGTGGCGGATGGCTGGTGACGCC
>NZ_LSIJ01000091.1 GCF_001556185.1 Sphingomonas sp. CCH10-B3
AAAATGCAGCCCGCTGGCCACACCCAATTCTACACCACATTGACGGACGCGACCCGGCGACGCGGTCGACCGCAAGCCCAAGGGCGGCATCGGGGCGTTCGACGCCGCGCAATTCCTCAATCAGGAACAACTGCCCTTCGCCGCATCGCCCGCGATCAACCTGATCGGCCTCGATCCGCGCCTGATCGCCTTTGCCAAGGCCGCGCTCGGGGTCGAGCAGGTGCATCTCTACCAATGCGATGCCTGGGCGAAATATACCGGCGAGGCCGATTACGACCAGCCGTTCCACTGCGATTTCGCCAATCACACGCTGACCGTGCCCGGTGACGACGCCGCCGAGCGCACGATCAACTTCATGATCTACGTCACCGACGTCACCGACGATCTGGGCGCGATCCATTATGTCGCCGCGCCCGACGCCGAGGCGGTCGTCGGCAGCGGCCGCACCGCGTTGCCACAGGCGGCGGCGGGCGCCGATGATGTCCAGCTTGCGCTCAAGGCGCGCGAGCGATCGGGCGCGGCGCCGGCCGGGTCGATCTTCGCTTATGGCATCGATGTCTATCACCGCGGCACCAATCTGACGCGGCCCGGTGGGCATCGCTACACGATCACTGCCAGCTACAAGGCGGCGGGCAACGACATGATCGGCCGCATCGCCTGGCCGCTGCATTTCATGCGCCCGTGGAAGAAGCTGATCGGCCATGCGTCGCCCGAACAGCTCGCCTGCCTCGGCATTCCGCTCCCCGGTGCGCCATTCTGGACACCGACGACGATCGCGCGCACGCAGGCGCGCTGGCCCGATTGGGACATGACGCCCTACCGGCAAGCGCTTGAGGCGATCGCGGCGTGAAGGCTGTCCTTCCCGCGCTTGCTCGCCCGCTGATCGAACCGCAGCTGCCTGCGGACCTTGAGGTCGCGTGGTTCGCCAATCACGAGGAAGCGCTGGCGCAGGTGATCGACGCCGATATCGCCTGGGTCGACATGCAGCGCCCCGCGTGGACGGGCGAAGCGGTCGCGGCGGGCGAAAAGCTCAAATGGGTGAGCACGATCTACGCCGGGCTCGACGCTTTCCCGCTCGACTTGCTCAAGGCACGCGGCACGATCCTGACCAACGGCGTCGGCATCAATGCGATCGCGGTCGCCGAATATGCGGTTATGGGCGTGCTCGTCTCCGCCAAGCGCTTCGACGAAGTGGTCCGCATCGCCGATCGCCACGAATGGACGATTTCGGCGCCGGGCCAGACCGAGCTGTTCGACACACGCGCACTGATCATCGGCATGGGCGCGATCGGCACGCTGATCGCCGAGCGGTTGCGGGCATTCGGGGTAGCGGTGACCGGCGTCACCCGCTCGGGCCGCGACGGCACGCTGACACCGGATGAGTGGCGCGCGCAGATCGGCGACTTCGACTGGGTGGTGCTCGCCGCGCCCTCGACCGGCGAGACCAAGGCAATGATCGGCGCCGACGAACTCGCCGCGATGAAGCCGAGCGCCTGGCTGATCAACATCGCACGCGGCGACATGGTCGATCAGGACGCGCTGATCGAGGCGCTGACCAAGCGCCGCATCGCGGGCGCTTTCCTCGATGTCGTCACCCCCGAGCCGCTCCCGCCCGAGCATCCGCTCTGGTCGGCGCCCAACAGCATCCATTCAATGCACCTGTCGGGCCGCAGCCAGACCAGGATGTTCCAGCGCGCGACGGCATTGTTCCTGCAGAACCTAAACGCCTTCATGTCGGGCGCGCCGATGACCAACGTCGTCGATCTCGACGCGGGCTATTGAAGCCTTGCGCGATTGAGCGCATGGGATTGCCGGTTTTTTCGAATGACTGGACGCAAAAATGGCCGCCAACTGGGCCCCCGATAGCTGGACCGCGCATGAGGCGCGCCAGCTGCCAAGCTACCCCGATCCAGCCGCGCTGACCGCAGCAACGGCGACGCTGCGCAATTATCCGCCGCTGGTGTTCGCAGGCGAAGCGCGCGATCTCACCGCCGATCTCGCCCGCGTGGTCGAGGGCAAGGCGTTCCTGTTGCAGGGCGGCGACTGCGCGGAAAGCTTTGCCGAATTCCACCCCAACAATATCCGCGACACCTTCCGCGTGCTACTGCAGATGGCGGTGGTGCTCACCTTCGCGTCAAAGCTGCCGACGGTGAAGCTCGGGCGGATGGCGGGCCAGTTCGCCAAGCCGCGCTCGGCCGATACCGAAGTCCAGAATGGCGTCGAATTGCCGAGCTATCGCGGCGACAATGTCAACGACATCGCTTTCACACCCGAAGCGCGCAGGCCCGATCCGCAGCGGATGATTCAGGGCTATGCGCAAAGCGCGGCGACGCTCAACCTGCTGCGCGCCTTTGCCGGGGGCGGTTATGCCAATCTGCATCAGGTCCACCGCTGGACGCATGACTTCATGGGCCGCAGCCCCTGGGCCAAGAAATTCGCCGATGTCGCCGACCGCATCGGCGAAGCGCTCGAATTCATGGAAGCGTGCGGGATCAATCCCGACACCGTGCCGCAGCTGAAGGGCACGACCTTCTACACCAGCCACGAAGCGCTGCTGCTGCCGTTCGAACAGGCGATGACGCGGCAGGATTCGCTGACCGGCGACTGGTATGACACCAGCGCACACATGCTGTGGATCGGGGACCGCACGCGCTTCGAAGGATCGGCGCATGTCGAGTTCCTGCGCGGCGTCGGCAATCCGATCGGCATGAAATGCGGGCCGACGCTCGAGCCCGACGCGCTGCTGCGGCTGCTCGATGTCCTCAACCCGGCGCGCGTCGCCGGGCGGATGACGCTGATCACCCGCTATGGCCATGACAAGATCGAAAGCGGCCTGCCCAAGCTCGTCCGCGCGGTGCAGCGCGAAGGCCATCCGGTCGTGTGGAGCTGCGACCCGATGCACGGCAACGTCATCAAGACCAACAATGGCTACAAGACCCGCCCGTTCGACCGCATCCTCGCCGAAGTGCGCGGCTTCTTCGCGGTGCACCGCGCCGAGGGCTCGATCGCGGGCGGCATTCACGTCGAGATGACCGGCCAGAACGTTACCGAATGCACCGGCGGTGCGATGGACGTGACCCAGATGGACCTTGCCGATCGCTATCACACCCACTGCGACCCGCGCCTCAACGCCGGGCAGAGCCTCGAGCTCGCCTTCCTGCTGGCCGAGATGCTCAACGTCGAGATGACCGAACGGCGACGCGCGGCGGCTTGACGCTAAGGGGGTGTCGCCCTAAGTGCCCGGCCTCTTGGCCACGGCCCCTTCGTCTAGCGGTCTAGGACGTCGCCCTCTCACGGCGAAAACACGGGTTCGAGTCCCGTAGGGGTCACCAAGGACTCAAATCGTCCGGGGGACGATTTGTGCCTTGGTGACGGGAGCGAACAGCGACCTCACCAAAGACGTCCGATCCTCCGTTGGACGATATGTGCCCCGGTGACGCAAGCGCCAGCGACGCACCAAAGACTCAACCGACCGC
>NZ_LSIJ01000092.1 GCF_001556185.1 Sphingomonas sp. CCH10-B3
CCCCCGGCCCCTCCCGCAAGCGGGTGGGGAGAGAGTGAACCATTGCGACGCTTGTGTTACAGGGTGACGACGTTACCGGCGGCGACGCGACGTGCCGGTGCGGCGTAGAGCGACACCATCGGCTCGTCGTCGACGATCACCGTCTCGCCATTGGTGAAGCCATTGAAGCCGGTCCGCATCGCCGCGCCATACGCGCCAAGCATCCCGATTTCGATGTAATCACCCGCGCCGATGTCGGCAGGGAGCATGAACGGTCCAGCCATGTGATCCATGTCGTCGCAGGTCGGGCCGTAGAAGCTGAAGCCCATGTCGCGCGCATTCGAATCGGGCTCACGGAGCAGCCGCACCGGGAACTGCCAGCCGAGGTGCGCGGCATCGAACAACGCGCCATAGGCACCGTCGTTGATGTAGAGCTCGTCGCCGCGACGACGCTCGACGCGCACGATCAGCGAGCTGTATTCAGCGCACAGCGCGCGACCCGGCTCGGCCCAAAGCTCCGCCGAATAGGAAATCGGGAGGCTTTCGAACGCACGGTGGATCGTCGCGAAGTAACGCTCGAGCGGCGGCGGTTCCATGCCCGGATAGGACGAAGGGAAGCCCCCGCCGACATCGACAACGTCGACCGTGACGCCTGCCTCGACAATCGCGGCGCGCACACGCTCGATCGCATTGGCATAGGCCTCCGGCGTCATCGCCTGCGAACCGACATGGAAGCAGATGCCGAGTGCGTCCGCCGCCTGGCGGGCCGCGAACAACAGCTCCTTGGTCTCGCCCGGAGCGGCCCCGAACTTCGACGCGAGGCTCAGCTTCGAATGCTCCGACGACACGCGCAGCCGGACACACAGCGTCAGATCGGTCGCGTCATTGGTCGCGTCCATGATCTTCGCCAGCTCTTCGAGGCTGTCGAGCGAGAACACCCGCACGCCGTGCGTGTGATACGCCTCGGCAATCGCTTCGGGCGCCTTGACCGGGTGCATGAAGCACAGGGTCGCGTCGGGCAGCGTTGCCGCCACCAGCCGGACCTCGCCGATCGAGGCGACGTCGTAATGGGTGATGCCGCTGTCCCACAGGATCTTCAGCAGATCCGGCGAGGGATTTGCCTTCACCGCATACATCGACCGCCCCGGAAACTTCTCAACGAAGAATCGGGCGGCACGCGCAGCGGCGTGGGGGCGAACCAGCGTTACCGGCTGAACCGGACGCTGAGCGAGAGCAATTCCGATGGCGGAATCGAACGGGGTGCCAGCTAACCCCAGCGCGCTATGATGCTTGTGCAACTCAAGGGACCTCCAAGTGCCGTTAGGCAAACGTTGATAAAAGCTGCCTTGCGGTTGGAAGTCCCATGGGGCAGCGGAAGGCGCATGTAGGGTTGAAGTCTTAAGGTGTAAATAAGTTTCTGGGGGCTCCGCGAAGTTTTTATGACAATTTTGCGACAACCGACCCGCGCAGGGGTCCGTGATGCTGCGGCCAAGGTCGCGCGGGTAGTGCCCTTTTCACCCATGTTCACGCATCCGATCAATGGGATAGAGGTTGCTTTCAAGGCCGAATGCCTGCAGCCGATCGGTGCCTTCAAGCTGCGTGGCGCATGGCATCGGCTCACCGCAATTGCGCCTGAACAACGCTCCTGCGGGGTTGTCGCCTTTTCGTCAGGCAATCATGCGCAAGGCGTCGCATGGGCCGCCAAGAAGCTCGGCATGCCCGCGCTAATCGTGATGCCGAGCGATGCCCCGGTCGCGAAGCGCGACGGCACGCTCGCGCTTGGTGCTGAGATCGTCACTTACGACCGGGCGACCGAATCGCGCGAGAAAATTGCCGCTTCTCTGGCGGCGGCGCGAGGGGCTGTGTTGGTGCCGAGCTTCGACGATTCGTGGGTGATCGAAGGGCAGGGCAGCTGCGCGATCGAGGCGGCGGCGCAGATGGAGGCGCTCGGGCTTGGCATGCCGCAGGCGGTTGTCGTGCCGTGCGGGGGCGGCGGGCTGGCAGCAGGCATCACGCTCGCGCTGCCCGAGGCGCGGATCACTGTCGTCGAGCCCGAAGGGTGGGACGATATGCGGCGATCGCTCGAGGCGGGGTGGATCGAGCCAGTCGGCCCCAATCCGCCGCCAACCGCATGCGATTCGCTCCAGACGCTTGAAGTGTCGCCGCTGACGTTCGATGTGCTGTCGCGGCGCGGGGTGGAAGGGGTGGCGGTCAGCGAGGCCGAGGTGCGCGCCGCGCAGCGCTGGGCGGCGAGCCGACTGCAACTGGTAGTGGAGCCAGGTGGCGCGGTGGCGCTGGCGGCGCTGCTCGCTGGCAAGACTGCGGCATGCGACGGGATGTTGGTGATTTTGTCGGGTGGCAATGTCGATCTGGCGGCCTATGCCAAAGTGCTGGGCGAAGCGGCATGACTCCGCAGGTCAGCGGCACTGCGGGGGCGTTGCTGGCGCTTACGATGCTGGGCGCTTTCGCCTGCGCCATCGGCGGCGGCCTGATGATCGCCCAGGGGCGGGATCGGCGAAAGGGGACGCTGCTACTGGTGATGGCGATAGTGCTGGTGGGGAATGTGCTGGTTTTGACGATGTAGCGCACCGTACCAAGCCGACTCCTAAGGGCGTCGGCAAAGCCGCCGCCGTCGGTCGGGGCTGCGCCCCGCCGGCCGTGGTTCGCCGCGCGACGCGGATTAGCTGCGCTAATCCGCTCGGCGAACCTCACTTAATCGGCGAATTCGGATCCAGCCGCATATCCAGATAGTTATCGACACTGCGCATCAGCTCGGGCATTTCTTCCTGGAAAAAATGGTTCGCGCGCGGGATCACGTCGTGGTGGATCGTGATGTGGCGCTGGGTGCGCAGCTTGTCGACGAGCTTCTGCACCGCGCTTGGCGTCACCACTTCGTCGCCATCGCCCTGGATGATGATGCCCGACGACGGGCACGGCGCGAGGAACGTGAAGTCGTACATGTTGGCGGGCGGCGCGATCGAGATGAAGCCGCGAATCTCCGGGCGGCGCATCAGCAGCTGCATCCCGATCCACGCGCCGAAGCTGACGCCCGCGATCCAGGTGGTCGAGGCTTCGGGGTGGATGCTCTGCACCCAGTCGAGCGCGCTCGCCGCGTCCGACAGCTCGCCGACGCCATTGTCGAAAGTGCCCTGGCTCTTGCCGACGCCGCGGAAGTTGAAGCGCAGCGTCGCGAACCCGCGCCGCTGGAAAGTCCGGTAAAGCTCCTGCACGATGCGGTTGTTCATCGTGCCGCCCGAACTCGGGTGCGGGTGCAGGATCATCGCGACCGGCGCGCGCGGGCGCGGCGGCGGCGCGAAACGGCCTTCGAGACGGCCGTCGGGGCCGGGGAAAATCACTTCGGGCATGGTACCTGCTGACGTGAATGCAAAGGCGCACATGGCGCGCGGGATGCGCGGCTATATAGGAACTGGGTCGCTTGGCGCAATCATTCTGGCGGGCTAGGGGTGCGCGCGTGGAAAAGCGCATCTACCTCGATCACGCCGCGACCACGCCGATGCGCGCCCAGGCAATCGCGGCGGTGGCCGAAGCGATGGCGCGCTGGGCGAACCCGTCGTCGCCCCATGCCGAGGGTCGCGCGGCGCGGGCGGCACTTGAGGAAGCGCGGGCGCGGATCAAGGCAGCGCTCGGCTGGACCGGCGAACTGATCTTCACCAGCGGTGCGAGCGAAGCGCTGTGGATCGCGCTGAACCGGTCGAAAGTGGAACGCCGGATCGTCAGCGCGGTGGAGCATGAAGCGGTTTTCCGCGCAGCACCGGGGGCGGAGGTGCTGCCTGTCCTCGGTCGGGACGACACCGCGAAGGGCGAGCCCGACGCAGACTTTCTGGCGCGCTATCTCGCCAAGCCCGGCAGGGCGATCGTCGCGATCCAGTCGATCAATTCGGAGACCGGCACGGCGCTGACCCCCTATGGCGCGCCGCCTGCGATCGCTTTGGTGCGCGAAGCGGGAAGCATCTTGCTGAGCGACTGTGCGCAATTGGCCGGGAAGGGCGCGTTGCCCGATGCCGACATGATCGTCGTGTCGGCGCACAAGCTCGGCGGGCCGCCGGGTGTCGGTGCGTTGCTGGTGCGTGATCTGGCAACGCTGGAGCCGGTCGGCGGGCACGAGTTCGGCTATCGGATGGGCACCGAGAATCTGCCCGGCATCCTTGGCTTTGCCGCCGCGCTCGAAGCCGGATCGGTTGATGACTGGCCAACGAGTGCCGAGCAGCGCCTCGATTTCAAGAACGCGATCTGGCGCGTCGGCGAAGTCGTGAGCCCCGGCGTGCAGTGCGCGCACATCTACGCGATCGCCATGCCGCACCTCTCCGCCGCCGCGCAGTTGATCCGCTTCGACGCCATGGGGTTCGCCGTTTCCGCCGGCAGCGCCTGCTCTTCCGGCACGCTCAAGCGCAGCCGCGCGCTCGAAGCGTTCGGCGTCGACGAGGATACCGCGTCGCGCACGATCCGCGTCAGCTTCGGCTGGAACACCACGCCCGCCGAGATCGACGCCTTCCGCGAAGCCTGGCTCGAAGTCGCCCACGACGCGGCAAGGCGGGCAGCATGATCTACCTCGACTATCAGGCGACGACGCCGCTCGCACCCGAAGCGCTCGACGCGATGTTGCCGTGGCTGCGCGACCAGCACGCCAATCCGCATTCGTCGCACGCGCCGGGCAGGGCAGCGAAGGCAGCCGTCGAGGTCGCGCGCGCGCAGGTCGCGGCGCTGCTGCCGCCCGGCGGCCGTGTGGTCTTCACCAGCGGCGCGACCGAGGCGCTCAACTGGGCGATCAAGGGGACGACGGGCGGCATCGTCACGATCGCGACCGAGCATGCCGCCGTGCTCGACACCGTCGAGGCTGAGGGGCGGGCGGGGCGCGCGGTGGCCATGCTGCCGGTCGGCGGCGACGGGCTGGTCGACATGGACGCGGCGCGCGCTGCGATTTCGCCCGGCGTCGGGCTGGTGGCGGCAATGCTCGTCAACAACGAGATCGGCGTGATTCAGCCAATCGCCGCACTCGCCGCGCATGCGCATTCGGCTGGTGCGCTGATGCTGTGCGATGCCGTGCAGGGCTATGGGCGGGTGCCGATTCCCGAAGGCTGCGACCTGATCGCGCTGTCCGCACACAAGATTCACGGCCCCAAGGGCATCGGGGCGCTGTGGATCCGTGACGGCGTAACGCTCGCGCCGCTGCTGCATGGCGGCAATCAGGAAGGCGGGCGATCGGGCACGCTGTCGCCCGCGCTTTGTGCCGGGTTCGGTCGCGCCGCAGCATTGATGGCCGCGCGGCAGTCCGAAGATGCGGCCTATGCCGCGCGGCTTTGGAAACTTGCCATCGACCGGTTCGGTGCGGGCTGGACGATCAATGGCGCGATCGACCACCGCTACCGCGGCAATCTCAACATCCGCCGCGACGGGCTCGACGTCGCCCGGCTGATGAGCGACTGTCGCGACATCGCCTTTTCGGCGGGGTCGGCCTGTGCCAGTGGCTCGGGCCGTTCGAGTCACGTCCTGCGCGCGCTGGGCTTGACCGAAGCGCAGGCGCGGTCGAGCATCCGCATCGGTTTTGGGCGTTACACGCATGAGGACGATTTGATCACCGCCATCGACCGCATCACTGCCGCCGCCGATGTCCAACAGGTGTTGGCGTGATCCGTGTGCACTTCATCGGAGTCGACGGCACCGTGCGCGAAGTGGCGGCGCAGCCGGGCGACCGTTTGCTCGACGTCGCGCAAGCCGATGGCCAGCCGCTCGAAGGGACGTGCGAAGGGCAGATGGCCTGTTCCACCTGCCATGTCATCGTCGCTGCCGATGATTTTGCCCGGCTGAAGCCCGCGCGCGAGGAGGAAGAGGATATGCTCGACCTCGCTGCCGGCGCCACCCGCACCAGCCGGCTGGCCTGCCAGATCTGGCTTGACGAGACGCTTGACGGGCTGACGGTGCGCATCCCCGCGGAAACGCGAAACATGCAGGGGCGCTGATCGCTCAGGCGGTGATCGCGGGGTCGATGTTGGACAGTAACTTGATCGTAACGCTCGACTCGCCCATATGCAGCGCGGGAGTCGGGCGGACGTAGCCGTCGCCAACCTGGTCAGGTCCGGAAGGAAGCAGCCACAACGATTTTCGCTGCGGGTCGTTCCGGCTCCCACCGCGCAGCGCGCATGTGCGCAGCAAAGCTGCCCACAAGACGCGCCAGCGCGGCCGGCGGGCCAAAGGTCCCGTCCGACGACGCGGCTTTGCCGCGGCGCCCAGCCAACCCACCAACACCCCCTTCGACATCGGTCGCCGACATGCCTAGATAGCGGGCAATGTCCGACTCCTCCAACCTGCCATCCTTCGATCTCGGCGAGCCGCCCCAGCCGGTGCGGCAAGAAGCCTATCGCGTGCTCGCCCGGAAATACCGGCCGCAGAATTTCAGCGCGCTGATCGGGCAGGACGCCATGGTCACGACACTCGGCAACGCGATCAAGCGTGGGCGGCTGGCGCATGCCTTCCTGCTCACCGGCGTGCGGGGCGTCGGCAAGACCTCGACGGCGCGGCTGATCGCAAAGGCACTCAATTGTGTGGGACCTGACGGGCAGGGTGGGCCGACCATCGACCCTTGCGGGGTGTGCGAACCGTGCCGCGCGATTGCCGAAGGCCGTCACATCGATGTCATCGAAATCGACGCCGCCTCGAACAACGGTGTCGACAATGTCCGCGAGATGACCGAGGCTGTGCGCTACGCGGCGGTATCGGCGCGTTACAAGATGTACATCATCGACGAAGTCCACATGATGTCGAAGCCGGCGTTCAATGCGCTGCTCAAGACACTTGAAGAACCGCCGCCGCATGTGAAATTCCTGCTCGCGACGACCGAAGTCGACAAGGTGCCGGTCACCGTGCTGTCGCGCTGCCAGCGGTTCGATCTGCGCCGGATCGGCGCCGACAAGCTGGCCGCGCATTTTGCAGAAGTGTGCCGTCTTGAGGGCGTCGAGGCCGAACCCGAAGCGCTGGCGCTGATTGCCCGCGCAGCGGAAGGCAGCGCACGCGATGGGCTGTCGATTCTCGACCAGGCAATCGCGCATGCCGGCATGGCTGGAGGCGGGGTCAGCGCGGAGGCCGTGCGTGACATGCTCGGCCTGTCGGATCGTGGCGCCACCCGCGCGCTCTTTGCCCTGTTGGTGGCGGGGGACGGTCCGGGCACACTTGCCGCGCTCCGGCGACAATATGATTTGGGAGTCGATCCGCTCGCAATCCTGCGGGCATTGCTTGAGACCGTGCACGGTGTGACGCTGGCGAAGCTCGGGACGCCCGCTGACGCCGCGCAATCGGTCGAGGAACGTACTGCCGTCGCGGATTGGGCAGCGACGTTGTCCTTTGCCGCATTGCACCGGCTTTGGCAGCTGCTGCTCAAGGGCCATGACGAAGTCGCGCGCGCGGCCATGCCGATCGAGGCAACCGAGATGGCGCTGTTGCGGGTGATCTATGCCGCGAGCCTGCCCGATCCGGGCCAGCTCGTGCGGCAGCTGTCGTCCGGCGAAGGCGCTACGCCCGCCGCCACGCCGGCATCCCTGGCACCGTCGGCGGCCCCCGCCGAACCGCAGGCCACGCGACCCGCGCCGCAGAGTTTCGACGCGGTGCTGGCGTTGCTCGACGACGCCCGCAAGGTCGGCTTGGCCGAAAAGCTGCGGTTTACCGCTCGCCTCGTGCGGTTCGAACCCGGCAACATCGTGTTGAGCGCGTCGAGGCCAGTGCCATCCGAACTGGTGCGCGAGCTTGCCGATGCCTTGCGCGACCTGACCGGGGATGTGTGGCGGGTCGGGCTTGATGAGGCTCCCGGCGCGCCGACCTTCCGCGAGACCGAAGCGGCAGCGCGCGCGGACGAACTCGAAAGCGTCAAGCGCGCACCGGTCGTCGCGGCAGCCTTGCAAGCCTTTCCTGATGCCGAAATCACGGGCTGGGAATTCAACAAACGGAGTGAAGCATGAAGGGCATCGAAGACATGCTGGCCATGGCCCAGAACGTCCAGGCCGAACTGGCCAAGGCGCAGGCCAATCTCGACACGATCGAAGTCGAGGGCGTGGCCGGCGGTGGGCTCGTCAAGGTGCGCGCGTCGGCGAAGGGCCGGATCATTGCGGTCGATATCGACCCGTCGCTGCTGGCGCCGGCGGAGAAGCAGATGGTCGAGGATCTGGTTGCAGCCGCGATCAATGATGCCCGCACCAAAGCGGATGCAGCATCAAGCGCGGAAATGGCCAAGATGACGAGCGGCCTGCCGCTACCGCCCGGTTTCAAGCTGCCGTTCTGATACCGAACGTTCGCGTCAAGTCGACGCGCGCGCGGATGCGGCCTACGCGATCAGCCAACGTTCGATCGGTCTAGCGCAGACAGGCATCGAGCCCGTCGTTGCGCACCACCCCGGCACGGCGCGTGATCGCATTGCCGTGCCGACGCGTGAAACCACGCGGGGCGATCGCTGCACGCTTCTTGGGTAGCGGCAGTACTGCGGCGATCCGCCCAGCCTCGGCCGGCGTCAAATGGGTTGCATCATGGCCGAAATAGCGCCGCGCTGCTGCATCCACGCCATAAGTGCCGATGCCGGTTTCGGCGATGTTGAGATAGACCTCCATGATCCGGCGCTTGCCCCAAAGCGCTTCGATCAGGACGGTGAACCAGGCTTCAAACCCCTTGCGGACAAAGCCGCCGCCCTGGAAAAGAAATGCATTCTTGGCGGTCTGCTGGCTGATCGTCGATCCGCCGCGCAGGCGACCGTCGCGCTGCGTGCGGGCATAGGCCTTGATGATCGCTTCATAATCGAAGCCGTTGTGCAGGCAGAAGCGGGCATCCTCGCCCGCGATTGCCGCCCGCGCCATATTGGGGTCGATCCGTGACAGCGGGACCCAGCGCTTTTCGATGCCATGGCCACTGATTGCGTCGCCGATCATCGTGAAGGTGATCGGCGGCGCCACGAAGCGATAGAGGCCGACCCACAGCACCGAAATCACGACGAAGCCGGCGATCGACCAGCATATCCAGCGAAGAATGCGCGCCATCATGCCGTACCGGCTCGCACGAAGCGGCGGGGCCTTGCAAGCCCCGTCCGCTGCCGTAACGATCAGGCCGTCAGCAGCCGACCATCGCCTGCAAGCCGCATCATGGCCTTCTGGAGTTTTTCGAACGCGCGGACCTCGATCTGGCGCACGCGCTCGCGGCTGACGCCATAAACCTGGCTCAGTTCCTCGAGCGTCTTGGGATCATCGGTCAGGCGGCGTTCGGTCAGGATGTGCTTCTCGCGCTCGTTCAGGCTTTCCATCGCCGACACCAGCATTGCGTGACGCACATCGGCTTCCTGCGCATCGGCCACCACCGCATCCTGCAGCGGCGCATCGTCGGCGAGCCAATCCTGCCACTGGCCTTCGCCATCCTCGCGCATCGGCACGTTGAGGCTGGTGTCCCCGCCGAGCGCCATGCGCCGGTTCATGCTCGCGACCTCGGCCTCGGTGACGCCGAGATCCTTGGCGATCTTCGCCAGATCCTCGGGCCGCAGATCGCCGTCCTCGAACGCGTCGAGCTTGGCCTTCATCCGGCGCAAATTGAAGAACAGCTTCTTCTGCGCGGCGGTCGTGCCCATCTTCACCAGCGACCAGCTGCGCAGGATGAATTCCTGGATCGACGCGCGGATCCACCACATCGCATAAGTCGCGAGGCGGAAACCGCGATCGGCCTCGAACTTCTTCACGCCCTGCATCAGGCCGATATTGCCTTCCGAGATCAGCTCGCTGACCGGCAGGCCATAGCCGCGATAGCCCATCGCAATCTTGGCGACGAGGCGGAGGTGCGAAGTCACGAGCTGCGCCGCCGCTTCGGTGTCGCCATGCTCCTCGAAGCGTTTGGCGAGCATATATTCCTGCTCGGCCGACAGGATCGGGAATTTCTTGATCTCCGCGAGATAGCGGTTGAGGCTAGCCTCACCACCGAGTGCCGGAATCGTCGCCGGGACGTTGCTGCCGCCTGCCATGATCAGAAACCCTTTCTTGTCGGACGAGGGGTCAGGCACGACAGAAGGCCGCGCTGCATGCTCGTCTGCTTAGTCACCGAGTGTATCCAAAAGTTCCTGCATATCCGCAGGCATTTCGCTTTCGAACGACAAAGCGATACTTGTTACTGGATGAATGAACCCCAAACGCGCGGCGTGCAAGGCTTGCCGCCGGAAATTGATCGTTTCCAGCAATCGCCGCTGCGTACCCGCAACTTTTGAATAAACCGGGTCGCCGAGCAGCGGATGGCCGATCGAGGCCATATGCACGCGCACCTGATGCGTCCGTCCCGTTTCGAGTCGGCACTCGACCAGCGCAGCGTCGCGGAGCGCGCGCAGCTGGCGGTAATGCGTAACCGCGCGCTTGCCCCCGGCCACGATCGCCATCTTCTTGCGATTGGCGGGCGATCGCGCGATCGGCGCATCAACCTTGCCGTCAGCCGGGTTGAGTCGCCCGGTGACGATCGCACGGTAACGCCGGTCGATCGAATGCGCCGCGAACTGGCGCGCGAGCCCCTCATGCGCCACGTCCGACTTGGCGGCGACGATCAGGCCCGACGTGTCCTTGTCGATGCGGTGGACAATCCCCGGCCGCGCGACTCCGCCGATCCCGGACAATTGCCCCGCGCAGTGGTGGAGCAGCGCATTGACCAGCGTGCCGTCGGGATTTCCCGCCGCCGGATGCACGACCAGCCCGGCCGGCTTGTCGACCACGATCAGATGCGCATCCTCATAGGCAATGCTGAGCGCGATCGGCTGGGCTTCGTTGCCCAGCGGCGCGGGCGGGGGCAGCGCGACGCTGAACGCCTGCCCGTCGAGCGCCTTCTTCGCCGGATCGATCATCGTCCGCCCGCTGGCGTCGGCGACCTGGCCGCTCGCGATCAGCGCCTTGACGCGCTCGCGCGAGAGTTGCGGCACCATCTCAGCAAGCGCACGGTCAAGACGGAGGCCCGATGCGCCGCCACCGATCCGCACTTGAATGATTTCGCCCCCACGGTCCATTGTCGCGCTGATATGGATGCGGTGCCCCGGATATCAAGCGCCCTGATCGCCGAACTGATGTGCGCGGCGGGCGAGCGATCGGGCCGCGCGGAAGCGCCTGACCGGGTCGACGAGAAGTGCGGCCTGTTATGGGGCCACGGATGCGACATTTTGCGCGCCGAACCAGCGACCAATGTCGCCGGCGATCCGTTTACGACCTTTGAGATCGACCCCCGCGCACTGCTGGCAGCGCACCGGGCGGCGCGCTCGGGGCAGGGGATGGCGCTGCTCGGCTATTATCACACGCACCCGTCGGGTGACGCCATGCCGTCGGTCACCGATGCCGCCGGAGCCGCCCCGGACGGGAAATTCTGGCTGATCGCGACAGTCGATGAGGTGTTGCTGTTCAGGGCCGTCGCTGGCGGCGCCCTCCACGGTCGGTTCGACAGGCTCGCGTTCGAGTTGGTGGTTGGCAAGCAGGCATCCGAAGGGGTAGGCGACATGGGTGTGCGCAACGGTCGCCATGATGGAGACGATGTTTGACGATTAGCCCGGTCGATTTTGCCAGCCTGCTGTGCTCGCGCCTGTGCCACGATCTGCTCAGCCCGGTCGGCGCGCTCAACAACGGGCTTGAGCTGCTCGCCGACGAGACCGACCCCGAAATGCGCGCGCGCTGCCTAGAGCTACTGAGCGAAAGCGCGCGCGCATCGGCCAACAAGCTCAAATTCTTCCGGCTTGCGTTCGGTGCGGCGGGCGGATTTGGGGAGACGATCGATTCGCGCGAGGCACGCGCGGCGATCGAAGGGCTGTTCGGCGACAATCACCGCGTCAAGCTCGGCTGGCTTGTCGAGGACGCCGTCCTGCCCAAGCCGGCGATCAAGGTGCTGCTCAATCTCGCGCTGATCGCGGGCGATGCGCTGGTCCGTGGCGGGCAGCTCGATATTGGGGCTGAGACACGCGGCAACATGGTCGAGATTGTCGTGCGCGGCGACGGGCCGCGGATCGTGCTCGACGCCGAATTGCGCCGCGCGCTGGAGGGGACGAGCGCCGACGCTGTCATCACCCCGCGCGCCGCCGCTGCCTTCCTCGTCCATGCGCTCGTCGCCGAGAATGGCGGGACGCTGCAGGTTTCGGCCCCCGATGCCGAAGTGCTGCTGTTCGGGGTGGCATTCAAGCTGGGGTAGGGGGTTCCACGGCATCGTCGGTCGGCAGTGTCTCGACTGCCACATTGCCGCCGATCCGGGCAGCGGGATCGATCAGCGCGGTCGGGTGAATCGTCATAACCAGTCACTTTACCCCCCCCCAACATGGTGCGTCGAGGGGTGTTCCCCCGGTCGCGCCGGAAATGCGCTTGGCTAATCGGGCATTTGGGTGGCGCGGTCGCGCTCGGGCTAACGCGGCCTTAACCGTTCGGACGGCATGGTCGCCACGATTAGGTGGAGCCCCATGGACGATCTGCTGCAGGAATTCATCGCCGAAACGCGCGAAACGCTCGAGGCGTTGTCGGGCGAGATCGTGATGTGGGAAGCCGATCCGTCGGACCGTCAGCGGCTGGATGCGATCTTCCGCTTCGTGCACACCGTGAAGGGGAGCTGCGGATTCCTCGACCTGCCGCGCCTCAGCCGGTTGAGCCATGCCGCCGAAGACGTGCTGGCGGCGGTACGCAGCGGTGATCGTGTGCCCGACACGGCACTGGTCAATGCCGTGCTCGCGATCGTCGACCGCATCGGCGAAATCATCGAAGCAATCGATGTCGGCACCGCGCTCGACGATTCGGGCGAAGATCTGCTGATCGCGGCGCTGGCCGAGGGGGCAAATTCATCCGCGGTCGCGGGCGTCGAGGCGGTTGCCGCATCCGGCAGCCAGGCAGGGCGCAGCGCAAGCCGTTCGGTTCGTCTGAACGTCGACCTGCTCGACCGGATGATGAGCGGCATGTCCGACATGGTGCTTGCCCGCAACGAACTCGCGCGGCGGTTGCGTGACGAAGCGATCGACCCGACGATCGAATCGGCACTCGAACGGCTTTCGCTGACGGTCGCGGAAATGCGCGATACCGTCACCCGGACGCGGATGCAGAAGATCGATGCGCTGTTCTCGGCATTGCCGCGGATGGTCCGCGATACCGCGGCAGAGCTCGGCAAGGCCGTGTCGCTGACGGTCGAAGGTGCCGATGTCGAACTCGACCGCGAGATGATCGAGATGATGCGCGACCCGCTTGTCCACATCATTCGCAATGCCGTCGATCACGGCATCGAATCTGCCGCCGAACGGATTGCCGCAGGCAAGCGCGAGACGGGGCGTCTGGTAGTGGCCGCGCGCCAATCGGGCAATCAGATCATCATCGAAATTGCCGATGACGGGCGCGGGATCGACGTCGACCGGCTGATCCGCAAGATCGCCGCCAATGGCGATCGCAGCGAGGCGCAGCTGCGGGCCTTGTCGGAAACCGCCAAGCTCGATCTGATTTTTGAACCCGGCGTCACCACCAAGACCGAAGTGACCGCGATTTCGGGGCGCGGTGTCGGCATGGACGTGGTCCGCGCCAACATCGAGCAGATCGGCGGCCGGATCGCGCTCAGCAACACACCGGGCAAGGGGCTGGTGATCGCCATCCACGTGCCGCTGACGCTGTCGATCATCTCGACGATCGTGGTCGGCGCCCACGGGCAGCGGTTCGCGATCTCGCGCCAGTCGATCGAGGAAATCGTGACCGTGCGCGGCGATGCCGTGCGCGTCGACATGCTGGGCGACACGCCGATCGCCAATGTCCGCGATCGCCGCCTGCCGCTCGTGTTTCTGTGCGCCACGCTCGGCATGAGCGAGGCCATGCCGCAGCCGCAATTGCTGGCGATCGTGAGCGTTGCCGGCGGCAGCTATGCGCTCGCCGTCGAAGAAGTGCTCGATACCGAAGAGCTCGTCATCAAGCCCGCCCCGCCAGCAGTGATGGCGACCGGCCTTTACGCCGGGCAGACGTTGCCTGACAGCGGCCGGCCGATGCTGCTGCTCGATTGCGCGGGCATTGCGACGGCGGCGGGCCTGCAATTCGGCCGTGCGGCCGTGGTTGAGGATCCGGTCGCGGACGTCGCGCCGGTCAAGGTCGCCGACTCGGCATTGCTGTTTGTCGATCTGGATGGCGTGCGCCGGGTTGCTCGGCTCGCTGCCATCGACCGTGTCGAGCCGGTGCAGGCAGACGCGATCCGCTTCTCGGCGGGCAAGCTACGGCTATCGGTCGGCGATGCCATCGTCCCGCTCGCGACCGTGCTGGCGGATGATGCCGTGCATCAGATTTTCGACCGTCCCGAAGTGAGCGTGCTGCGCATGGCCGACGGACGCAGCGAAATCGGCTATGTCATCGCCGAGGCAATCGACATCGTTGCGCTCGACCATGAGGTGATGCCGGCGGACAAGCCAGCGCTGGTTGCCGGGGTCACCTCGATCGACGGCGATCAGGTCGAAGTGCTCGACATGCACTGGATTTTCTCGGCCTGCGCCGATCCCGGCAAGCACATGCGCGCCGAGCCGCCGCTGTGTCTGCTGGCGGGGGCGGAACTGGGCTGGATGGACGCGTTTCTGCGGCCCGTGCTCGAAGCATCGGGCTATCGCGTCGTCACCTCGCCGGACCCGGATCAACCGGTGGCGGCTGTCCTCGCGATGGCCGAGGATCATGCGCTTCCTGCAGCGGGCGCGCCCGTGGTCCGGCTCCGCCGCGAAGTATCGGGCGACGGTGACAGCATCTATCGATACGATCGCGCCGCGCTGCTCGAGGCGCTCAGCGCGCGCTGTGCAAGGGCAGGTTGATGGCGGACCTTTTTCTCATCGCCCGCATTGCCGGTCGCACGGTCGCCATCGATTCGAACCAGGTCGATTCAGTGGTCGACATCGGTGAGATCATCCCGGTGCCGCGCGCCGGACGCGAAGTGCGCGGGCTGGCGGCACTGCGCAGCCGCGTGGTTACGGTAATCGATACGTGCGCCGCGCTCGGCCTGCCTACTTCCGATCTGCCGACCGCGCGCGCCGTGATCACGCTGGTCGACGGGCATCATTATGCGGTGCTGGTCGATTCGCTCGAGGATGTCGCGCCGTTCGCAACGCTGCCTTTTGCGGCTGGCGTCGCGCTCGACGGCGGCTGGGCGCGATTGGCATGCGGTGTGGTCGAACGCGATGGCGACGCGGTGCTCGCCATCGATCTCCGGTCACTCATTCCGGGTCAACTGGTCGCGGAATAACGCGCAGGATTAACGCTATGATCATGCTTTTACGGCATTGATGTCATGATATTTCAACGGGGTGCCACTTCATGAAAACCTGCCTTGTGGTCGATGATTCGAAGGTAATCCGCAAGGTTGCGCGGCATATCCTGGAAACGCTCGACTTTTCGGTGACCGAGGCTGGCGACGGGCAGGAGGCGCTCGATTCGTGCCTCGCTTCGGCGCCCGATGTCATTTTGCTCGACTGGAACATGCCGGTGATGAGCGGCATGGAATTTCTCCGCGCATTGCGTGACAGCAAGATGAGCCAGCGCCCGAAAGTGGTGTTCTGCACTACCGAAAACGGCATGGCCTATATCCGTGCGGCCATCGAAGCCGGTGCCGACGAATATGTCATGAAGCCGTTCGACCGCGAGACGCTCGCGAGCAAACTCCAGATTGTCGGCATGGCCTGATTGCGCGCGACAGGAGCCGCATCATGGCCGCCAAGCCCCAAGCTCGCACGATTGCGGACCTCCCGCGACCGCCTGCGCGGATACTGATAGTCGACGACTCGGTTGTCGCACGCGCGGTGATCGGCAAAATGATCGAAGCCAATCGGAGCTTCGTGGTTGCCGGCGCCGTTTCCGATGCACAGGCTGCGCTCGCGTTTTTGCGCGCGCACCGGGTCGACATCATTCTGCTCGACATCGAGATGCCCGGCATCGACGGCCTGACGGCGCTGCCCGACCTGCTGTTGGCGGGGCAGGGTGCGCGCATCATCATCGTATCGTCGTCATGTGCCGAGGGGGCCGCCGCGACGATTCAGGCGTTGACGCTGGGTGCTGCGGACACGCTGGTGAAGCCCAGCATCGGCAATCTGGTCGGCAAGTTCAGTGAGCTGCTCGAAGAAAAGCTGATGCGGCTGGCCGACGGCGATGATCGCTTCTGGCCTGCCCCATCCGATGCCGCCGCCGCTCAGGCCAGTGCCAATGATTTCGACGTCGTCGCGATCGGCGCATCGACCGGCGGCATCCATGCGCTCAGCCAGTTGCTGCGCGCGATTCCGGCAAGCTTTCAGGTACCGATCCTGATCACCCAGCATCTGCCGCCGGCCTTCATGCCCTATTTTGCCGCGCAGATCGCGGTGCTCGCCGGGCGTCCGTGCGACGTTGCGGTCGAACATATGAAAGTTCAGCCCGGCCGCATCATCGTGGCGCCTGGCGAAGCCCATCTTTGTTGCGGGCGCGTGGCCGATCAGGTCACGGTGCGACTGTCGAACGCCAAGGTTGCCAGCGGTTGCATGCCATCGGTCGACCCGATGTTCGAAAGCGTCGCGAGCACGTTCGGCGCGCGCGCGCTCGGCGTCGTGCTGAGCGGCATGGGCCGCGACGGCGCGGCTGGCGCGCATCACCTCGCGCTCAGCGGTGCGGCCGTGGTCGCGCAGGACAAGGCAAGCTCGGTAGTTTGGGGCATGCCGGGTGCAGTGATCAATGCCGGCGTCGCGCATGCTGTGATGCCGCCCGACGCGATCGGCCGACTGATCGCCCTCCAGCGACGCCCGTCATGATCGGCGCGGACCGGCTCCAGCCCAAGCAGACAGCGGCGATGGCCGTGCTGGCGGGTTTGCTCGAAGCGCGCACCGGCCAGCGGATCGCAGCCAACCGGACGTGGCGGATCGAAACCGCGCTCAAGCCACTGCTGCGCGAACGTGGTTTCGAGTCGCTCGATCATCTGGTCGCAGCGCTGGTGCAGGATCATGGCGGGTCGATCAGCGACGCGATTATCGACGCCCTGCTGAACCAGGAAACATCCTTTTACCGCGATGCCGGTGTGCTCGAAGCGGTGGCAGCAGCGGCCGACGCGATGTTAGTCGCCGTTCCGGGCCGGCGCCCACGAATTTGGTCGGCCGCTTGTTCATCGGGACAAGAGCCGCTCTCGCTCGCAATGATTTTTGCCGAACGCAGCCTTCGCGAGGGCGGCCTTGAGCCTGAGATTCTGGCAACCGATGTCTCCGATAGTGCGATCGCCCGCGCCCGCGCTGGCCGCTATTCGCAATTCGAGATTCAGCGCGGCTTGCCCGTGCGGCGGATGATCAGCTGGTTCGACGCGGTCGGCAGCGAATGGGTCGCCAAGCCCGAGCTGGTCAGGCGCGTAACCTATCGCCGCCACAATCTGGTCGGTGAGGCGCCGCCGTCGGGCCAATTCGACTTTATCCTGTGCCGCAACATTCTGCTCTACCTGTCGCCGACGCTGCGCCAGCAAGTGTTCGAGCAGCTGGCCCGCGCCATCCGTGCCGACGGCCTGCTTATCCTCGGCGCGGGCGAAACCGTCATCGGCCAAAGCGACCTGTTCGTGCCCTCGGCCCGTGCCAAGGGCCTTTACGAGCCTGCGCAAGCGGGATTGTGCCGGCAGCGCGCCGCTGGCTGAACCCGCGCGCGATTTCGCGCTTTACCATCGCCCGCATTTTGGGCACCCCATGCACAACGGCCATGTCGAAGCCGTCGTGGGGAAGTGATGCGGGCAAGTCGATCGTCACAAATCAAGTGGCTGAGGCCATAGCGCGGGCATGGCTGCCGATATTCCCGGGCTCAACATCATCGCGGCGCCATCGCCCAATTTCGATGAGCGCACGCAGCCGGTAACGATGATCGTCCTGCACTATACCGGCATGCAGGACGGACCTTCCGCAATTGATCGGCTACGCGATCCCGAGGCGAAGGTGTCGGCGCATTATGTCGTGGCCGAAGATGGCGTCACGTTGCGGCTGGTCGATGAGGACAAGCGCGCCTGGCACGCGGGCAAGTCGCATTGGCGCGAATGGGACGATGTCAACGACGTCTCGATTGGCATCGAGATCGTCAATCCGGGGCATGAATTTGGCTATCGGCCGTTTCCCGACGCGCAGATCGCCTCCGTGATCGCGCTCGTCGACTCGATCAAGCAGCGGCACGGCATCACGCGCGGCAATATCGTCGGACATTCCGATGTCGCCCCGGCCCGCAAGCGCGATCCCGGTGAGCTATTCCCTTGGCATTCTCTTGCCCGGTTGCGCCTCGCCCTGCCGCGACCGACCAAGAATCTGATGGATCCCGGCTGGAGCGAAGGCGGCTTTCTGCTTGCGCTCGAGCGGTTCGGTTATGACGTCCGCGATCCGATGGCGGCGATCATGGCGTTCCAGCGCCGCTTCCGGCCTGAGTTGATCGACGGCGAGGTCGATGCCGAATGCCGGATGATCCTGCTGGCCTTGCTGTTGCCAAAGCCCCAGGGCGACGACTAAGGCGTCTGGGCCAGAGGATCGGGCGGCCGCGGGTGCTTTGCACGCGAGGAAAGTCCGGGCTCCACGAGACAACGGTGCCGGATAATGTCCGGCGGGGGCGACCCCAGGGAAAGTGCCACAGAGAGCAGACCGCCCCGGCGCCAAGCCACGGGTAAGGGTGAAAGGGTGCGGTAAGAGCGCACCGCGCGGCTGGCAACAGGCGCGGCACGGCAAACCCCACCGGGAGCAAAACCGAATAGGGGCGGCGCGGGGCTTCGGCCTCAGGGCGCGTTTCGGCCCGTCGCCCGGGTTGGTTGCTTGAGCCGTTCCGCAAGGATCGGCCTAGAGGAATGGTCGCCTATCCCTGCAAGGGGTGGACAGAACCCGGCTTACAGATCCTCTGGCATTTCCGCTGTCTCACTGCGCATCAATACGCGCTCAGGCGCCGGCACCGAATCGAGCGCGGTTTCGGAATCGATTTCCATCAACGGTTTGATGTGCCCATCGCGGATGTCATAGACCCAGCCGTGCAGGAACAGGTCCTGCCCCTGCGACCAGGCGGTCTGGACGATTTCGGTCCGCGCGAGCCGCACGAGCTGGTCACGGACATTGACCTCGACCAGACGATTGACACGCTCCTCGGCGGTGTCGTGGCCCATCACTTCGTGCTGATGGGCATTCAGCACTGCGCGCGCGCCTTCGAGCCAGCGATCAACCGGCCCTGTCGTTCCGCCTTCGATCGTCGCCGTGATGCCGCCGCAGCCGTAATGACCGCAAACAATGACGTGCCGGACCTGCAGCACGGCGACAGCATATTGGAGCACCGACATCAGGTTCAGGTCATCGTCGCTAACCAGATTGGCGACGTTGCGGTGGATGAACATGCCGCCCGGCGGCGTCATCGTCATCTGCTCGGGCGACACCCGGCTATCCGAACAGCCGATCCACAGGAAGTCAGGGCGCTGCCCGGCCACTTGCCGCTCGAAGAACTTCGGGTTCTCGTCGGTAAGCTCGGCCGCCCAAGCCTTGTTGGCGAGCAGAAGCTGCTTGTACTTTCTCATGCGAAGCGAACCTCATAGGCGGGGGCCTTGATCATCGGCGCTGTCCGGTCGGCAATGTCGCCACGCACCAGCACCTTGATGTCGCGGAATGCCGCGCCCTTGATGAAGGCGTTGATGATGTCGATGTTGTCGAGATCGACATAATTGGTCGACGACAGGTCGATCAACAGATTGGCATTGTCGGGCACGCGCGCGAGTGCCTGCTGCAGTTCATATTTGTGGATGAAATACAGGTTGCGCCGCGCGCGGATCAGGCAGTCATCGTCTTCGCAGGCAAAAGTGATCGCTGTTCGAAAATTCCGCGCGATGACAAAAGCGAAGCCGACCGCAAGGCCGATGACAATGCCGATCAGCAGATCGGTGAACAGGATCGCGACAACGGTGACGACAAAGGGAATGAACTGGCTCCATCCCTGACGATAGCGTTCGATGAACAGCTTCGGCTTGGTCAGCTTGTAGCCGGTCGCGATCAGCACGGCGGCAAGTGCGGACAGCGGGATCTGGTTGAGGACGGCGGGAATCAGGGCGACCGACAGCAGCAGCCAGAAGCCATGCATGATCGTCGAAGCCTTGCTTTCGGCTCCCGCATCGACATTGGCCGACGACCGGACGATTACCGACGTCACCGGCAACCCGCCAAGCAACCCCGAGACGATATTGCCGCCGCCCTGCGCCAGCAGTTCGCGGTTCTTGTCGGTGGTGCGGCGGCGCGGGTCGAGTTCGTCGACGGCCTTAACGCTCAGCATCGATTCGAGGCTCGCGACGATCGCTAGCGTTACCGCCGTCGTCCACAGTCCCGGCAGCGCAATCGCTGAAAAGTCTGGGAAAGTCAGCAAGCCGGCGAATTCGGAAAAGCTCTTGGCGATCGGCACCTGGACGAGGTGCTTCGTGCCTAGCTGCCACGCGGGCTGGACGATGCCGAGCAGCAGATTGCCGACGACACCGATGATCACCACGATCAGCGGACCGGGCACGAAGCGCAGCGGACCTTCCTTGGGCTTCGCCTTGTCCCACCAGAACAGGAAAATGAGGCAGGTGAGGCCAATGAGCATGGCGCCCGGGGTGATCGCGCGCGTCAGGCTCGCCCACAGCGTCATCAGCGTATTGCTGCCATCGCGCGCGAAAAACTCGAAGCTGCCTTCGTAATCGGCATCATAGCCGATCAGATGCGGCACCTGCTTCAGGATCAGGATCAGGCCGATGGCCGCCAACATGCCCGTGATCACCGATGACGGCACGAATTCGGACAGGATGCCCGAACGCGAAAAGGAAAAGCCGACTTGGATGATCCCGCCGATTACCACGGCGGCGAGGAAAACTTGGTAGCTGGGCAGCGATTCGATCGCTTCGAACACGATCACGGTGAGGCCGGCCGCCGGTCCGCTGACCGACAGCGGCGACCGCGAAATAATGCCGACAACGATGCCGCCGACAATTCCGGCGATCAGGCCGGAAAACAACGGCGCACCCGACGCGAGCGCAACGCCGAGGCAGAGCGGCAGCGCGACCAGCGAGACGACGATCGAGGCGGGCAAATCGCTGCGCCAACTGGTTCTGAAATCGGGTGGTTGGCTCACGGTTCGACCTCTTGATGCTTGCAAATCAGCTTCTGGCTGGGGGGCGGCGTATTGCAATAGCGCAATGTTGATGAATGTCTATCGCGCGACCCACCTGGATCTGTCGCCCGGGACGAGCGGAGCTCTGGCTAAGGCCAGTACCGAGCATTTACCAGCGGGAATCTTGATCGTCTCGCGGGTTGGACGGGTTGCACTCGGCGGAGTGCGGTCTATGTCGGCGGCATGGCACGCGGCGGACGATCGGTTGATTGGGGCTTCCCCCGGTGGCGCGGCTATGGCGCGTCTCGCGACGCGGTCGAGGTACGCCTGTGCGATCGGCACGGCTGCAAAGAACCTGGCCGTTGCCCGGCGCCGAAATCACCCAACAGTCCCGAACGCTGGTATTTCTGCGAAGCTCACGCTGCCGAGTATAATGCTGGTTGGAATTATTTCGAAGGCTTGAGCGCCGAGGAGGCTGCCGCGCGCGAGGCCGAAGAGACACGCGCCGCCGACGGTTTTGCCGAGGCGCGCCACTATGGCTGGGCAGGGCCGGGCGACGGCAGCCGGTCGCGCGATGAAATGCGCGCGCTCGAAGTGCTCGAGCTGGCGGCTGACAGCAATTTCGACGCCGTGCGCGCGGCCTGGCGACGGCTCGCCAAGGCCAATCACCCCGATGTGCGCCCGGGTGACTCCGAGGCGGCAAAGCGGTTTCAGGCCATTCAGGCGGCGTATGATGTGCTGCGCGTCGCCGAGGAAAACCGCCAGTGGAAGCCGGATTGAGCAGGCTCGTCAAAGCCGATTGGGAAACCGCGATTCTCGTTTGCGCCAAATGCTCCAAGCGACTGGACGGCGGGTTCGGTAAAAAGGGCAAACAGCGGTTGGCGAAGGCGCTGAAGGCCTATCTCGGCGTCAAGCGCTTCCGCAAGGCGCGTGTGGGCGTGGTTGAGGTCAAATGCCTTGGCGTTTGCCCGCGCGGCGCGGTGACCGTGGTCAACGCCGCCGACCCGGCGCGCTGGCGGCTGGTGGCAAAGGACGCCGATCTCGCCGCAGTGGCCGCCGAATTGGGGATCGCTCCTCAGGCGGCGTAGCGGGCTGCCGTCTCGCGGATCAGGGCGATCATGTTCGGAATGCCCTGTGTCCGGTTTGAACTGAGCTGCGCCTTGAGATCGAAGGGCGCGAGTGCCGCTTCGATGTCGGTCGCCAGAATCGCCGCGGCTGGTTGATCCTGAACCGTCATCAACACGAGCGCGATAATTCCCTTGGTAATTGCGGCGTTGCTGTCCGCCAAAAAGTGCAATGTCCCGTCATCGCGGCGCATCGGGTAAACCCACACCGCTGCCGAACAACCGCGCACCAGCGTGGCCTCGGTCTTGAGCGCGTCGGGCATCGGTTCGAGCCCGCGCCCCAGGTCGATCAGCAGCCGATAGCGGTCGTCGGCATCAAGGAAATCATACTCGTCGTGCAGGTCGTGAAGCTGGGCCATGGCTGGCCCGCTAGCGGGGTGGCCCTCAAAGGTCCACCCCGGCAGCGATTGCTTCGAGCTTGCGGATGCGTTCCTTCAGGTCGGCGATCTCGATGCGCGCGCTGGCGTTGGGCAGGGCAGGGGCGCGGTCGATATCGCCGGTCTGTGCCAGTTCCTGCTGCTTGAGCGCGAGCCAGCCGCGCCAGCCGGCAAGGGTGGCGAAAGTGACCATGCCAAGCCCCGCGAGCGCGGCAGTGGCAAGCGTGACGTAAAGCGTGGGATCGGTCATAGCGATCAACTCCGGTCGCGAAGCCGCTCGATCTCTCGGTCGAGGCGGGCAGTGTTGCTGTTGTCGTCGGTGGCAAGCCGTTCGAGGACGGCGATACGTTCTTTCAGCGTGCGGACTTCGTCGCGCAGGCGGGCGGCTTCGAGCGTTTCAGCCGGCTCCGCCCGGTCGGCGGTCTGGCGATGGCGATCGCGCAGCACTTTCCCGATGGTGACGATCAGCACGATCGCCACGACCATTTCTGCCCATTGCATGTACAGGCTCCTCGGTAGCGGGCGAACCCGCAGGGGTTCAGTTCAGCGGCTTGTCGCGCAGCCGCTCGATTTCCTCGGCGACGCCCATGCCGCGATCGGTGATGATTCGTTCGAGCACTGCAACGCGCTGTTCGAGGCGCTCATGGCGGGCCGAGTCGATCGCTGCCCGGCTGCGCAGCAGATCGGCTTCGACTTCCATCTTGCGTTCCTGGAAGCGGATCCAGGGGCGAACTACAACGCCGCCGAAGATCGCCAGGAGCCCGCAGGAAATGCCGAGGATCGGGATGAGGAGGGGACTGATGAACATCGAGGTTCCTTTTAGTTGGTCCGGCCACGGAGCGCTTCGATCTCACGATCGAGGGCATGGCTGCTGTCGGTGACGATGCGCTCGACATTGGCGAGCCGGTCCTTGATCGACCCGAGCTCGGCGCGCAGCTGGGCGTTTTCCTGGCTCAGCAGCTTGATCCGTTCGACCGATTCCTGATCGGTTTTGGGATAGAGCGCCTGGCCCCAGCTGCCATCGAGCGGATAGCCATTCTTGATCCGCAGCCAGGTCGTGACGACCCAGCCCAGCGTGCCGATCAGCGTCAGAGTCACGACCACTGGCGCAATCCGCATGAACATGTCTGCTGCTTCCATGGTCGTCCCTTTCAGCGCAGTGCGTCGATTTCGCGGGCAGTGCGCTCGGCAGGATCGGTGGCGATCCGTTCGAGGACGGCGATCCGTTCTTCAAGCCGACCGATCCGGCCGATCAGCGTTTCGTTCTCGCTGGTCAGCAATTCGATCTTGCGCACCGCATTGGGATAGTCATCGTCGAGGCCATCATAGCCCTTGACGACCGAACCGCCCCATTCGTTTTCCACCGGGTAGCCGTGCTTGGCGCGAACCCAGCTCGTAAACATCCAGCCGACCGTCGACATGGCGATGATCGCGAGGACGAAGAATTGTCCATTGCTCATGTTACCCTCCCTGTCGGCTGCGCCTTAGCGCAGCCGGTCGATTTCGTCGGCCAGGCGCTGGTTGCGGCTGGTGTACACCATCTCGATGTCGGCCAGCCGACGATCGATGTCGCGGAACTTCGAGCGCACTTCGGCGGTCGAGCGCTTGGGATTGCTGCGCACGCCCTGCCAGAATTTGGCGTCCGCGGCGTCCTCGTACAGGCCATAGGGCTTGTTGTTGGCGGCCCAGGCAATGACGAGGTAGACAAGCAAGGCCCATCCGGTCGCGAAGGTCAGGATGACGGTGCCGATACGGACCAGCAGCACATCGATGCCGGTGTAGTCGGCGATCCCGGCGCAGACGCCGAAGACCTTACCATTCTGCTTGTCGAGGTAGAATTTGGTGCGGCTGGCGCTCATGGCTCAGTTCCTCCGGGTGATGTCATAGGCCGGCGCATCAGCGAGCGGGACGCTCGGGCGCCAGTCGGGATGGTCGGCGGCAACGATCCGCTCGATCGTGCCCAGCCGGTCGTCGAGGCGACGGGCGAGCAGATAGAGTTCGTCGAGCAGCCTTTCGTCTTCGTCGGTGATCTTGGGCGCCTGCCGCCACTTGGTGACATAGTGCAGGACGATCCAGGGCAGCCCGATGAAGAGCATGCCGACGACGATGATCGGGACGAGGATCTCGTCGTGCATCTCAGCTATCCTTGCCGATGCGGGCCTTCAGCGCGGCGAGATCGGCATCGACCTTCTCGCTAGCCTTCAGCTCGGCGATTTCCTCTTCCAGCGTCTTCGGCATCGCGCCCAGACCCATTGCGTCGGCGCGACCTTCGGCGAGGTCGACCCGGCGCTCCATCACGTCGAAGCGCGAGAACGCTTCCTGCATCTTCGAGCCGGCATAGACTTCGCGCATCTTGACGCGGTTGTTGGCGGATTCGAGCCGGGTGAAGATCGAATTCTGACGGGTGCGGGCTTCGCGCAGCTTGGTCTGCAGCTTGCTGATGTCCTCTTCCGACGCGCGCAACGCATCGTCGAGCACCGCAATCTCGGCCTTCAGCTGGTCCGACATGTCAGCCGCCTTCTGGCGCTCGACAAGTGCTGCCTTGGCGAGGTCTTCGCGGTCCTTCGACAGCGCCAGCTCGGCCTTTTCGGTCCAGCTTTCCTGGAGCGAATCGAGCTTGGCGATATGGCGACGCATTTCTTTCTGGTCGGCGATCGTGCGCGCGGCGGAGGCGCGGACTTCGACGAGCGTTTCCTCCATTTCGAGGATGATCATGCGGATCATCTTCGCGGGGTCTTCGGCCTTGTCGAGCAGATCGGTAACATTGGCAGCGATGATATCGCGGGTTCGTGAGAAGATGCCCATCTCTGATACTCCTTGAAATGAAACTGGAACGGTGGCCGGGGCAGCGAGGGGCGCGCTGCCCCGGCGTTCTGCCGCCCGGGGGCTCAGGCGGCGGAAACGGTGGCGACGGTCTGGCCAGTGATCTGGGCGGTCTGGACATGCGCGGGGCTGAGAGCCCCGAACATCAGGACCGAGCCGGCGACGAAGGTGAGCGCAATGGCGGTCAGCGTGCTGGTCAGGCTGGTGTTGCGATAGTTGGTCATTGTTGGTCTCCCTGAAGGATGGTCGGTCTGCCATGTGGCAGTTGTCCCAAGCTCTGCAGCTATCGTGCCAGTTCAGAAAATGGCGGTTTTCCGGGGCACGGCGAGATTGTTGCGGCATTAATGCAGATAGCACTTGCCAACACTTGGCATTTTGCACCAATCCATCGGCATGCAACGCCAGAGCCAGGTCATCGGCCAGTCAAGTGTCTTCCTCGACGCGCTTGAACGCGCCAGTCGCGCCGCCGCGCTCGATCGGCCCGTGCTGGTGATCGGCGAGCGTGGCACCGGCAAGGAACTGGTCGCCGAACGCCTCCACCGCCTGTCGCCGCGCTGGGACCAGCCGCTGATCATCATGAACTGCGCCGCGCTCCCCGAAACGCTGATCGAAGCCGAGCTGTTCGGCCATGAAGCTGGCGCGTTCACCGGCGCGACCAAGGCGCGACCCGGGCGGTTCGAAGAAGCGCATGGCGGCACGCTGTTCCTCGACGAGCTTGGTACGCTGTCGATGGCCGCGCAGGAGCGGTTGCTGCGGGCGGTCGAATATGGCGAGGTGACGCGGATCGGCTCGTCGCGCCCGCTCCGGGTCGATGTGCGCATTGTCGCTGCGACCAACGAACATCTGCCCGAAAAGGTGGAGCGCAACGAATTCCGCGCCGACCTGCTCGACCGGCTGTCATTCGAAGTCGTCACGCTACCGCCGCTGCGCGCGCGCAAGAGCGACATCATGGTGCTTGCCGAGCATTTCGGGCGGCGGATGGCTTCCGAAATGGGTTGGGAGGACTGGCCGGGGTTTACGCCTGCGGCGGAAGACACGCTGCTCGATTATCCTTGGCCGGGCAATGTCCGCGAGCTGCGCAATGTCGTCGAGCGCGCCGTCTATCGCTGGGAACAGATAGGGCCGATCGACCAAATCCAGTTCGACCCGTTCGATTCGCCTTACCGCCCGCAAGCGTCGGGCGCGGCCGAGCCAGCGACTTCGGCCGCGCCGCCTGCGCCCTCCGCGAGCGATGGCGACCCATCAGGACCGGGCGACTTCAAGTCGCTGGTTGCAGGTTATGAGCGTCGGCTGCTGCAAAAAGCGCTGAGCCAGCAACGGTTCAACCAGCGCGCGACCGCCGAGGCGCTCGGGCTTTCCTATGACCAGCTGCGCCACGCGCTGCGCCGTCACGATCTGCTCCCCGGCGGCAGTTGACGGCTTGCGCAAGCGGGATGTCGGGACCAATTGAGGGGCGTCCTTCGTTCAGGCATTTCACTTCCGAATCCACAACAGGAGACTTCCGCATGGCTTTCGAACTGCCCCCGCTGCCCTATGCCAAGGACGCGCTCGCGCCGACGATGTCGGCGGAAACCTTCGATTTCCATCATGGCAAGCACCACAAGGCCTATGTCGACAAGACCAATGGCATGCTCGCGGCGCACGGGCTGGAAGGCGCCAAGCTGACCGACGTGATCCGCCACGCCAAGGACAAGGGCGAAAAGGGCCTGTTCAACAATTCGGCGCAGATCTGGAACCACACGTTTTTCTGGCACTCGCTGACGCCCAACTATGCTGCGCCGAGCGGCAAGCTCGCCGATATGATCGCCGAGGATTTCGGCTCGACCGAGGAGCTGGTGAAGGCACTGGTCGCCGAATCGACCAATCATTTTGCGAGCGGCTGGGGCTGGCTGGTGCTCGACGGCGGCAAGCTGAAGGTCACGTCGCTGCACGACGCCGACACGCCGGTCGCCTATGACGGGATGCAGCCGCTGCTGACGATCGACGTGTGGGAACACGCCTATTACATCGATTACCGCAACGCACGCCCGGGCTATCTGGAGGCCGTCACCGGCAAGATCCTGAACTGGGAATTCGCCGCGCAGAACCTTGACGGCGCCGGCATTTCGCGCGCCGATCAGGGTTGATCGGGGAAGGGGCCTCGCCAGCGCGGCGGGGCCCTTATCCTTCGGGTGGCAGCGGCGCGGGGTCGTCGCCGAGCCCGTGCTTCATCAGCATCGGCACATTGGCTGCCCCGAAGGCAAGCGTGGCGATCGTCACGCCCCATACTTTTGCTGTCAGCCACGCATCGAAACTGAGCGTCGCGCGCATCACTTCGTTGGCGACCGCCATCGCCGCGAACCAGAACGCCCAATTGCGCGACAGCAACATCCAGCCGCGATCGCTCAGCCCCTCATAGGCGGCTTCGAGCAGATATTTGAGCAGCGGCCGCCCCGTGAACACGCCGGCAAACAGCAGCGCCGACAGCAGACCGTAGATCACCGTCGGCTTGATCTGGATGAAGCGTTCATCGTGCAGATAGAGCGTCAGCGCGCCGAAACCGATCACGAGGATCGCCGACAGCCACAGCATCGGCGACACACGCCCGAGCCGCCATTTCGACACGATCACCGCGACCGCCACCGCTGCCATGAAAGCCAAGGTGCCGGCGAAAACATCGGAGAATTTATAGGCGATGAAAAAGACCAGCAGCGGCCCGTAATCGAGCGCCATTGCGAGGCCGGGCTGGGCAGGGCGTTTGGCTTCGGTCATCGGCCGGGCCTGTCGATGCCGGCGATGATCCGCGCGACTTCGCGAGCGTCGAAGGGACGCAGATCGCCCATGCCCTCGCCGATGCCGATGGCGTGGATCGGCAGGCCGAACTTCTCGGCCGCCGCGACCAGCACGCCGCCGCGCGCGGTGCCGTCGAGCTTGGTCATCACGAGCCCGGTCACGCCGGCGACCTCCTTGAAGATTTCGATCTGCGACAAGGCATTCTGCCCGGTCGTCGCGTCGAGCACGAGAATGACGTCATGCGGCGAGGCCGCGTCGATCTTGCCGAGCATGCGCTTGATCTTCGCCAGCTCATCCATCAGCTCGCGCTTGTTCTGGAGGCGACCGGCGGTGTCGACTATCAGCGCGTCAATGCCCTGCGCGGTCGCTTGCTTGACCGCGTCGAAGACAATGCCGGCCGCATCACCTCCTTCGGGGCCGCGCACGATCGGCACGCCGACGCGTTCGGCCCAAGTTGCGAGCTGCCCGATCGCGGCGGCGCGGAAAGTGTCGCCTGCCGCCAGCATCACGCCATAATCCTGCTCGGTGAACAGATGCGCGAGCTTGGCGATCGTCGTGGTCTTGCCCGATCCGTTGACGCCGATCACGAGGATGACGTGCGGGCGCGGGAAGGCGCTGATTTCGATCGGGCGCGCGACGGGTTCGAGGACTTTTTCGATCTCCTCGGCGACAATCAGGCGGATGCCGAGTTCCTCCAGATTGCGCTCGAAGCTGCCGGTCGCGAGCCGGTTGCGGATGCGCGCGGCAGTGCCCGGGCCCAGATCCGAGGCGATCAGCGCTTCCTCGATGTCGTCAAGCGTCGCGGCGTCGAGCGGGCCAATGCCAAGCCCCGTCAGGCTGCCGATCAGCCGGTCCGACGTGCGCTTGAACCCGCCGAGGAGCTTTTCATGCCAGCTGCTCATGCGGCGCGCTCCAGCGCTGGGGCGGCCAGAAGGCGGTCGCCCGAGATGCCCGTGATCAACACGTCCACAATTTTGCCAACCAAGTCCGTTTGCGCTGAGCTTGTCGAAGCGCCGTCCTGCCTTCGCCTGCCGCTGGAAAAGAAGAACGGTGGTTGGGCTATGCCCGCCTGCGGCCCGACAAGCTCAGCACGATCGGGTTGAGGGGGCAGGGTCACTTCGGCGAAGTTTGCGGCATGGCCACGCGTGCCGGGGCGTTCAACCAAGACTTGCTGCGATGAGCCTACGAGCGTCGCCAGCCAGGCCGTCCGCCGCCGCGCCGCCGCTTCGCGCAGCAACGCAGCTCGCGCCTTGCGAACCTCGACCGCTACCTGCGGCATCCTTGCGGCCGGCGTGCCGCCGCGCGGCGAATAAGGGAAGATGTGCGCATGGACGATGTCGCAATCATCGATCAGCGCCTGCGTATTCGCAAACATCGCCTCGGTCTCGGTCGGGAAGCCCGCGATCAGGTCGGCGCCGATCGCGATCTCCGGCCGCCGGGCCTTGAGCCGCTCGACGATCCTGACTGCATCGGCGCGGGCGTGGCGGCGCTTCATCCGCTTCAGGATCATGTCGTCGCCTGCCTGTAGCGAGAGGTGGAGATGCGGCATGATCCGTGCCTCGCCAGTGACGAGATCGAACAGCCTGTCGTCGATCTCGATCGAATCGAGCGACGACAACCGCAGCCGTTCGAGCCGCGGCACATGCCGCAGGATGCGCTCGATCAGCATCGCGAGCGTCGGCGCGCCGGGCAGGTCAGGGCCGTAGCTCGTCAGGTCGACTCCCGTGAGCACCACTTCGCGGTGCCCGGCATCGACCAGTGCGGCGATGCGATCGACGACCGCGCCCGCTGGCACCGAACGGCTGTTGCCGCGACCAAGGGGGATCGCGCAGAAAGTGCAGCGATGGTCGCAGCCGTTCTGCACCTCGACAAAGGCGCGGACATGATCGGCAAAGCTCGCTGCGAGATGCGGCGCGGTTGCGCGCACGGCCATGATGTCTTGCACCTGCACCCGCGCAGCGGACGCCCAGGCCGACGGCAGCAGCTTTTCGGCATTGCCGATGACCCGGTCGACTTCGGGCATGGCCGCGAAGCTCTGCGGGTCGATCTGCGCGGCGCAACCGGTGACGGCGATCTCGGCGGTCGGGTTCGCGCGCCGGGCCTTGCGGATCGCCGCCCGCGTCTCGGCAACCGCAGTGTTGGTGACGGCGCAACTGTTGATCACGACAACCGGCCGACCTGCATTGATCGCGCGGATCGTCTCGCTTTCGGCGAGGTTGAGCCGACAGCCGAGGCTGATGACGGTCGGTTGGAAATCGCGAGGTTCGGGGGACATTGGCGACGATCTAGGCGCGGGTGCCGCCCAAGTCCACCTCAGGCCGATCGACGCGCCTCGGCATCGGACAGTGACGTCATGCTTTGCGCTGCCGGACGCAGCATGCGGCGCTCGGCGAGCAACGATCGGGCCCTCGCCGCTGTCATTGGTCGACCATAAAGGTGACCTTGGCCGCGCGCGCAGCCAAGGGCGCGGACGCGCGCTTCGGTCGCGGCATCCTCGATCCCTTCGGCGGTGATCGCTAGATTCATGCTGTCGCCCAGCCGGGTGATTGCCGTCACGATCGCGTCGCTTTCGGCATTGTCGTTGATCGAGCCGATAAAGCTGCGATCGATCTTGAGCTGATCGAACGGCAGCGCGCGCAGATGCGCAAGCGATGAATAGCCCGTGCCGAAATCGTCGAGCGCGACGCGGATCCCCTGATTTTTCAGGCTGGCGACGATCGACTGGGCCAGCTTCATGTCGTCGAACAGCGCGGCTTCGGTAATTTCGATCTCGAGGCGTGCCGCCGGAAAGCCGGTTTCGGCAAGCAGCTTGATCAGCTTCTGCGCCAGCCAGGCGTCGTTGAGCTGGGCCGGGGCCAGATTGACCGCAAGCGACAGCGACGGATCCCAGTCGAGCGCCTGGGCGAGAGCCTGACGCATGACCGAAAAGGTCAGGTCGTTCACCAAGCCCGCTTCGGTCGCGATCGGCAGGAAAGCGCTGGGGGATAACAGGCCACGCGTCGGGTGCTCCCAGCGGGCGAGCACTTCGAAACCGACCAGCCGACCCGTCGCCAGCTCAACCTGCTGGTCGAAATAGGGCACGATCTGGTGCTGCGGGATAGCGGTGCGCAGCGCGACTTCGACCTGATTGCGTTCCTTGAGCACGCGCTCCATCGATGCGTCGAACCACAGATACTGCCGTCGTCCGCCCTGCTTGGCGGCATGCAGGGCAATGTCGGCGCTGCGCATCAGCGCATCGATGCTCGGGCTGTCGATGTCGGTGCGGGCAATGCCGATCGACGCCGAGACATGCAGGTCGAGCCCGTCGACGACGAACGGCCGCGCCATCCGCGACATCAACTGCTCGGCAACGCGGTCGACGGTCTGGGGTACAGCGGGATCGAACAGGAACGCACAGCCGAATTCGTCCCCGGCAAGACGCGCCGTCAGCGCAACCGACGGCATGGCCGCGGCAATCTCGGCCGCGATCAACTGAAGCAGGCCATCGCCGGTGCCATGACCGTACATGTCGTTGACGCGCTTGAAATGATCGATGTCGACCATCAGCAGCGCGACGACCTTGTGCCGCCGATTGGCCTGCGCGATCATCGCGCCGCCCTGTTCGATCAGCGCGCGGCGGTTCAGGAAACCCGTCAGCGGATCGGTGGCGGCGAGATGGGCGGCGCGCATTTCGGCACTCGCCTGGTTGAGCGCCGTCTCGCGCAGTTTGGCATGGCGGCGCCAGCCGAACAGGATCAGCGCGACGTTGAGCAGCAGGGCGATCAGCAGCACGCGGTCGATCGGTGAGCCGCCGCCGCTCAGGTGGCCGAGGCTGGTCGACAGCACGGCGCTGCCGGTTGCAATGAACACGACAATCGCTGCCACGGTGATCGCGACGCCCAGCCGATCCCCGCCGATAACGCTCTTCAAATCTGCCTGCTGCGTGGGCTCAGCCATGTCGTGTCCGCATCCTCCGGGGTACAGCTCCATTCATGGCCCAACACCTCTCAAGGCGATGTTAATCCGCATGGTTGCGAAAGGATGGCGATTGCGTTAGAGGCGCCGCAGATCGTTCCCTGCCGGAACGCAAACGCGCATGCCCAAGGGCAAAGCTGGCCGACGAGGTTTCGTCCGCCGGCTTCTTTTGCGTTTAGGACGGCAGTGCCCGATCGACGAGGAGTTTTTGATGTTCGACAGTCTCAGCGAGCGCCTTGGCGGCGTGTTCGATCGGCTTCGGGGGCGCGGTGCGCTGACCGAGGCCGACGTGCGCGCGGCGATGCGGGAAGTGCGGATCGCGCTGCTCGAGGCCGATGTTGCGCTGCCGGTCGCGCGCGATTTCGTCGACAAGGTAACCGAGCAGGCAGTCGGGCAGAGCGTGTTGCGTTCGGTCACGCCGGGGCAGCAGGTCGTCAAGATCGTCAACGACGCGCTGACCGACATGCTCGGCGGCGGCGAGGCGACGCTCGAGCTGGGCGTGACGCCGCCGGCGGTCATCATGATGGTCGGCCTGCAAGGCTCGGGCAAGACGACGACCACTGCCAAGCTCGCCAAGCGGCTCGCCAAGCGCGAGGGCAAGAAAGTGCTGATGGCGTCGCTCGACGTCAATCGTCCCGCCGCGCAGGAGCAGTTGGCGACGCTCGGCAAGCAGGTCGAGGTCGCGACCTTGCCGATCGTCGCGGGCCAGCGCCCAGTCGAGATCGCCCAGCGCGCGATGCAGGCGGCCAAGCTCCAGGGCTATGACGTGCTGATGCTCGACACCGCCGGGCGGCTCCACGTCGACCAGGCGCTGATGGACGAGATGCAGGCGATTGCAGGCATTTCCAAGCCCCACGAAATCCTGCTGGTGGTCGACTCGCTGACCGGCCAGGACGCTGTCAACGTCGCGCAGAACTTCAGCGAGCAGGTGCCGCTCACCGGCGTCGTGCTGACGCGGATGGACGGTGATGCGCGCGGCGGTGCGGCGCTGTCGATGCGCGCCGTCACCGGCAAGCCGATCAAGTTCGCGGGCACCGGCGAAAAGATGGACGCGATCGAGGCGTTCCATCCCGGCCGCGTCGCCGGCCGGATCCTCGGCATGGGCGACGTCGTCAGTCTCGTTGAGAAAGCCGCCGAGGCGATTCAGGTCGAAGACGCCGAGCGGATGGCGAAGCGGCTCGAAAAGGGCCAATTCGACATGAACGACCTGCGCAGCCAGCTCGCGCAGATGCAGCGGATGGGCGGGCTCGGGGCGCTGGCGGGCATGATGCCGGGCATGAAGAAGGCGCAGGCGGCGATGGCCGGCGGCGGGCACGACAAGACGCTCGTTCACATGGACGCGATGATTGGGTCGATGACTCCCAAGGAGCGTGCCAGGCCCGAACTGCTCAACGCCAAGCGCAAGATCCGCGTTGCCAAGGGCAGCGGCACGACCGTGCAGGACGTAAACCGGCTGCTCAAGATGCATCAGGAAATGGCGACCGCGATGAAGCGGCTGAAGAAGATGGGCGGCATCAAGGGCATGATGGCCATGCTGGGGAAAGGTGGCGGCATGGGCGGCATCGGCAATGCCCTGGGCGGGCCCGATCTCGGCGAGATGATGGGCAAGGGCGGCGGCGGTCTGCCGGGTCTAGGTGGCCCCAAAATGCCGCCTGGTTTTGAGAATTTCATCAAGAAGAAATAACGGCTTCGGCCACCAACTACGGATCAGAAAGAAGGAAGATTAATGGCACTTAGCATTCGTTTGTCGCGCGGCGGCTCCAAGAAGCGCCCCTATTACCGCGTTGTCGTCGCCGACGCGCGCAGCCCGCGTGACGGCCGCTTCATCGAGAAGATCGGTACCTATAATCCCCTGCTCGCCAAGGATTCGCCCGAGCGCGTAAAGCTCGACGCGGAACGCGCTTCGCACTGGCTGAAGATGGGCGCGCAGCCGACCGATCGCGTTGCGCGCTTCCTGGATGCGCTCGGCGTGAAGGAGCGGGCGCCGCGCAACAACCCGAACAAGGGCAAGCCCGGTGAAAAGGCGACCGAGCGCGCCGAGGAACGCGCCGAAAAGCTGAAGGCGGCCGAGGAAGCAGCAGCAGCTGCTGCCGCTGCGCCGGCAGAGGAAGCGGCCGAGCCCGCCGCCGAAGAGGCATCTGCGGCCGACGCATAAATGCGCGCCGAGACACCCGTCACGCTGGCCGTCGTCATTGGCGCGCATGGCGTGGCGGGCGAGGTGCGTCTGAAAGTGTTCGCTGACGATCTGAAGCGTTACAAGCGCTTCAACGGCGGCGCCCTGACGCTCAAGTCGCTGCGCAACGGCAACAACGGCGCGATCGCGCGCTTTGCCGAAATCATTGACCGCAACGCCGCCGAGGCGATGCGCGGCACGGAGATCACCGTGCCGCGCGCCGAACTGCCGCCGCTGGATGCGGGCGAATATTATCATGTCGATTTGTTGGGGTTGCCGGTCGTGTCGACCGAGGGCGCCCTGATCGGCCACGTGGTCACGATCGAAAATTTCGGCGCAGGCGATGTAATCGAAATCGAGCGCCCCAGCGGTGCGCGCTTCATGGTACCGATGCGCGCCGAGGCCGTGCCCGAGTGGAATGATCGGCAGTTGATCATCACCGCCGCCTTCGCCGAAGGCTGAAGCGAACGCTTGCATTTTATCTCCTAGTATAATACTAGGAGTTTAGATGAGCCGCGACTCTGCTTCGCCCTCGACCCCTAACCACCCGGTGTGGCAGCGGCTTTCCTGTTACCAAATCGGTCCCGACGATGCAGCGCTAGGTTTCGCAGCACGGCTCGCGCGCGAGAATGGCTGGAGCGCCGGTCACGCCGCCCGGGTGATCGACGAATATCGCAAGTTCGTGTTTCTGGCCGTCACCGGCGAGCGCGACGTCACGCCGTCGGATGCGGTTGACCAGGTTTGGCACCTGCACCTGACGTACACCCGCGATTATTGGGAGCATTTCTGCCCCGAGGTGCTGGGCAAGCAGTTGCATCACGGCCCGACCGCGGGCGGCGACACCGAGCGCGGCCGCTTCTTCCGGCAATATGCCGACACGCTCAAACGCTATGAAGCCGTATTCGGCCCTGCGCCCGCCGATATCTGGCCGAGCGCGCACCAGCGTCTGATCGAGGATCCGCGCGCGCGCCGGGTGCATCCGCGCGACACAATCATGATTTCCAGGAAGGCCGTGCGGCGGGCGATGGTCGCCTTGTTGGTGGTTGCCGCGATTGCCCTCCTGCTGTGGTGGAGGATGTGATGGGACTGGGCGTTTTCGACCTGACTGGTGGCCCGTTTCTGGCACTCTACGGCGTGCTGCTGATGGCCACGATCATCGCGGGCTTCGTGATCCCGCGCTGGCTGCGACCCGACGGGAACAGCGCGCGGACGAGCGATCCCGACGAGATTGCCTTTCTCGCGGGAGGCCCGCTGCGCTACGTCGATGCCGTGGTCGCGCGGATGCTCGCGGCGGGCAAGATCGCGGTCGAGGGCCGGAATGCCGCGCGGATCGTCGCGCCGCCGGTGCTGAACCCTGGCCCCGAACGATCGGTGCTGGCGCTGCCAACGCCGTCACCCTGGGATCGCGTGATGAAAGCCGTGACACCGCATGCGCGCGCGGTCGAGGACAGGCTGGTGCGCAAAGGGCTGCTGATCGATCGCGATGTCGTGCTGCAGCTGCGCCTTTGGCAAACCTCGCCCTATCTACTGCTGATCCTGTTCGGCGCGATCAAATGGGATGTCGGTGTCGGACGCGGGCGGCCGGTCGGGTTTCTGACCGCGATGTTGGTGGTGACGGCCGTGCTCGCTTTGATCCGCTTTGCCGCCGTCGACCGACGCACGCGCGGAGGCACCGAGGCACTGGCAAGCGCACGCAGCAACGGCGATCGCCTGCGCCGCGCGCCCACCGACGACGAAGTGCCGCTAGCCGTCGCGCTGTTCGGCACGACGGTGCTCGCGGGGTCCGAATGGAATGCCTATCACGCGATGCGCGCCGCATCCGGCTCGGGCGATAGCGGATCGAGCGGCAGCGACAGCGGCGGGGGTGGCTGCGGCGGGGGCGGCTGTGGTGGCTGCGGCGGTTGATCCTTGCCTTCGTCACCTTGTAGCGCAACTAACGAGCATGTTCTTTGCGGCAACCATACTCACCCTATACCCCGACATGTTCCCAGGCCCGCTCGGAATGTCGCTGGCGGGACGGGCGTTGGCGGACAGGCTGTGGACCTGCGAACCCGTCAACATCCGCGACTTCGCGACCGACAGGCACCGCACCGTCGACGACACTCCGGCAGGGGGCGGGGCAGGGATGGTGCTGCGCGCGGACGTTGTCGCCGCCGCGCTCGACAGTGTCGCCGATGATCGCCCGATCCTTGCCATGACGCCGCGCGGCACACCGCTCACGCAAGCCCGCGTGCGCACGCTTGCCGCAGGCCCCGGCGCCATCATCCTCTGCGGCCGGTTCGAGGGTTTCGACGAGCGGCTGTTCGAGGCGCGCGCGATCGAGCAGGTCTCGATCGGCGACTATGTTCTCTCCGGTGGGGAAATGGGCGCGTTGGTGCTGCTCGACGCTTGCATTCGCTTGCTTCCCGGCGTAATGGGCGCGCCTTCCAGCGGGGACGAGGAAAGCTTCGAAAGCGGCCTCCTCGAATATCCGCATTATACCCGACCTTATGAATGGGAAGGGCGCACGATCCCCGAAGTGCTGCGATCGGGGGATCATGCGAGGATCGCGGCGTGGCGCAAGTCACAGTCCGAGACTGATACACGGTTAAGGAGGCCCGACCTTTGGGAGCGTCATGAGGGCGCTCGGGTCAGTTCTCCCTCTGGCGCGCAGCGACAGACGAAGGAAGACTGAGATGAACATCATCCAGCAGATCGAAGCCGAGAATATCGCCAAGTTCCTCGAGGCGAAGAAAATCCCCGAATTCCGCCCCGGCGACACGCTGAAGGTCGGCGTGAAGGTCGTCGAAGGCGAGCGCACCCGCGTCCAGAATTACGAAGGCGTGTGCATCGCGCGCTCGAACAAGGGCATGGGCAGCAACTTCACAGTGCGCAAGATCAGCTTCGGCGAAGGCGTCGAGCGCGTGTTTCCGCTCTATTCGCCGAACATCGACTCGATCGAAGTCGTGCGCAAGGGCGTCGTGCGGCGCGCCAAGCTCTATTATCTGCGCGGTCGTCGCGGCAAGTCGGCGCGCATTGCCGAACGCCGCGACACCAAGGGCGAGTGAGCTCCTCGCAGCAGCAGACTTTCGAACGGCCGTCCCGCACATCGGGGCGGCCGTTTTGCTTTCGATATGACAGTGGCCTGCCAAATTAGTCACGCTCCTGCTTCGAAGTGCTGCACCGGCCTCTGCAAGATCAGCAGCCCCCCTCTTTACGACGGTGCTTCCCGCCGCAATAACGCCGCAGCGCAGCCGCTCGAGCGAGCGCGATAAATCGGGACTGGAGATGGTGTGTGATCAAGGTTTTGGGCGTCGCGGCTCTGGCAGCAATCATGCTGGTGGCTTCAGGAGCGCCGGCCGTGGCCGCTGACACCCCGCAGAAACTGACGCTCGAACGCCTGTTCGCCAGCCCCGACCTGTCGGGTTCGCAGCCGCGCGGGTTGAAGCTGTCGCCCGACGGCAAGCTGCTCACCTCGCTGCGTCCGCGCGCCGATGAGAAGGAGCGCTTTGACCTGTGGGCGCTCGACACCAACACCGGCCGCGAATGGATGCTGGTTGATTCCAAGGCCATCGGCTCCGGCGCCGAACTGTCCGAAGCCGAAAAGATGCAGCGGGAACGCGCGCGGATCGGCGGATCAAAGGGGATCGTGACCTATGACTGGACACCCGACGGCAAAGCGATCCTCGTGCCGCTCGACGGCGACCTGTTTCTCGCCCGCCTCGACGGCAAGGTCGACCGGCTGACGAACAGCTCCGAAGGCGAGCTTAACCCGGTCGTCAGCCCCAAAGGCAGCTATGTCAGCTTCGTGCGCGACCAGAATCTGTTCGTGCAGCCGATCGGCGGCGCGGCACCCTGGATGGCCACGCAGAGCGGCAAGGGCACAGTGCATTGGGGCGAGGCGGAGTTTGTCGCGCAGGAAGAAATGGACCGCCGCACCGGCTATTGGTGGTCGCCCGACGAGAAGCTGATCGCGGTCGAGAAGTTCGACGAAGCCCCCGTCGGCATCGTCACGCGCGCGGCAATCGGCGCCGATGGCACGAAGGTGGTCGACCAGCGCTATCCCGCCGCCGGCACGCCCAACGCGCTGGTCGAGCTTTATGTGATGAAGCCCGATGGCAGCGCGTCGGTGAAGGTCGATCTCGGCAGCAATCCGGACATCTATCTCGCCCGCGTCGACTGGACGCCCGACGGCAAGACCCTGCTCGTCCAGCGCCAGAGCCGCGACCAGAAGACGCTCGACATGCTCAAGGTCGACCCCGCGACCGGCAAGGCGAGCGTGCTGTTCACCGAGAAATCGGGCGCACGCAGCTGGATCAATCTGACCGACGCCTATCAGCCGCTGAAGGATGGCTCGCTGATCTGGCGATCCGAGCGGACCGGTTTCGGGCATCTCTACCGCTTAAAGGACGGGCAATGGACCGCGCTGACGAGCGGCGACTGGGTCGTCCAGAACATCGCCGGGATTGATGAAGCGAAGGGCCGCATCTTCTTTACCGGCAACAAGGACGGTTTCCTCGAACAGCATCTCTATGCGGTCGATATCGCCAAGCCCGGCGTGATCACCCGGCTGACCGAAGCCGGCTGGTGGAACGGCGCGAGCATGGACGGCGCCGCCAGCCGCATCATCGTTGCGCGGTCGAACCCTAACCAGCCGTCACAACTCTATCTTGCCGATGCGACCGGCAAGCGGCTGCGCTGGATCAACGAAAATGCGCTAAAGGAAGGGCACCCCTATTTCCCCTTCGTCGGCCAGCATCAGGAGCGTAAGTTCGGAACGATCAAGGCTGCTGACGGCACGGAGCTTTACTGGGAAATGATCACGCCGAAGTTGGAGCCGGGCAAAACCTATCCCGTCTTCTTCCAGCACTATGGCGGCCCCGGCACAGGTCAGCAGGTGACACGGGCATGGAACGGCGCGCTGCCGCAATATCTGGTCAGCCGCGGCTATATCTATTTCCAGATCGACAACCGCGGCTCGTTCAATCGCGGCAAGGCGTTCGAGGACCGTATCTACCACGCGATGGGCAGCGTCGAAGTCGCCGATCAGCTTGCGGGTGCGGCCTATCTGAAGACGCTGCCGTTCGTCGACGCCAAGCGGATCGCGATCAACGGCTGGTCCTATGGCGGCTATATGACGCTCAAGATGCTGGAGTCCGCCCCGGGCGTGTTCGCGGCCGGCATTTCGGGCGCCCCGGTGACCAAGTGGGAGCTGTACGACACCCATTACACCGAGCGCTATCTCGGCGATCCGCGCACCGATCCGGCCAGCTACGCATCATCGGCTGCACTCGCCGATAGCGCCAAGATTACCGATCCGCTGCTGCTGATTCACGGCATGTCTGACGACAATGTCGTCTTCACCAACTCGACGGCCTTTGCCGCCAAGATGCAGCGTGAAGGACGCCCGTTCGAAATGATGTTCTACCCCGGCCAGACGCACCGCGTCGGCGGCCCCGGCGTCAGCCAGCATTTGTGGACAACGATCCTCGATTTCCTCGATCGCCGCATGCCGCCTGGGAAATGAGCGCCAATACTGGACAAAGCGGGCGGGGCGCGTAAGTCAGCCCCAATTCAGTCGTTGTAAGGGTTGTAAAATGAACGGTTATCGGGTCGTCGTCGCAGGCGCGACGGGCAATGTCGGGCGCGAGATGCTCAACATCCTCGCCGAGCGCGAGTTTCCGATTGCCGAGTTGGCGGTGCTCGCCTCGTCGCGCAGCCAGGGCGACGAGATCGAGTTCGGCGACACCGGCAAGATGCTCAAGGTCCAGAATATCGAGCATTTCGATCCCGCGGGCTGGGACATGGCGCTGTTCGCGATCGGCTCCGAAGGCTCGAAGCTGCATGCCCCGCGCTTCGCCGCCGCCGGGTGCACGGTGATCGACAATGCCTCGCTCTATCGGATGGACCCCGATGTCCCGCTGATCGTGCCCGAGGTCAATCCGCAGGCGATCGACGGCTATCAGCGCCGCAACATCATCGCCAACCCCAATTGCTCGACCGCGCAGATGGTTGTCGCGCTCAAGCCGCTGCATGATTTTGCGACGATCAAGCGCGTCGTCGTCTCGACCTATCAATCGGTGTCGGGCGCGGGCAAGGCGGGGATGGACGAGCTGTTCGAGCAGAGCCGCAACATCTTTGTCGGCGACCCGACCGAAGCGCACAAGTTCACCAAGCAGATCGCGTTCAACGTGATCCCGCACATCGACAGCTTCCTCGACGACGGCTTCACCAAGGAAGAGTGGAAGATGGTGGTCGAGACCAAGAAGATCCTCGATCCGAAGATCAAGGTCGTCGCGACGTGCGTGCGCGTGCCGGTGTTCGTTGGCCATTCGGAGGCGATCACGATCGAATTCGAGAACGAGATTTCGGCGAAGAAGGCGCAGAGCATCCTGCGCGAGGCTCCCGGCGTGATGCTGGTCGATAAGCGCGAGGACGGCGGCTACGTCACCCCGGTCGAGTGCGTCGGCGACTATGCGACCTTCATCAGCCGCGTGCGCGAAGACCCGACCGTCGACAATGGGCTGGTGCTGTGGTGCGTGAGCGACAATTTGCGCAAAGGTGCCGCGCTCAACGCGGTGCAGATCGCGGAACTGCTCGGGCGGCGACACCTGAAGAAGGCGGCTTGAGGTGATCACCGGCGGCTGTCGCTGCGGCGCGGTGCGCTACGCGCTCGCGCTTGATGCGTTGCCGCCGGTCTATGCCTGCCATTGCCACATCTGCCAGCGCTGGAGCGGCAGCGCCTTCAGCCTTCAGGCGCTCGTTGCTGAAACTGCCCTGACAGTAACCGGCCCGGTGGTGGTCTATGAGCGCACCACCGAAGATCGAACCTCGATCCAGCGCGTCTGCGGCGAATGCCATTCGCGCATTTACAACACCAATACCCGCCGTCCGGGGATCGCCGTGGTGCGCGCAGGGACGCTCGACCGCTCCGAGGAGCTTGAGTGTCGCGCGCATATTTACACCGCGACCAAGCAGGCGTGGTTTGCGATTCCCGATGGCGTGCCGAGCTGGCCCGACGCGCCCGATGCGATGTTCGCCGCGCTGATGATGAGACCCCAAGCATGACCGACCTGCCGCTGCACCGCTTCACGGCCTCCGACGGCGCCGAGATCGTCTGGCGCGAAATGGGCGAGGGGCGCCCGGTGGTAATGATCCACGGCTTTTTTTCCGATGCCGAGACCAACTGGATCAAATACGGCCATGCCGCCGCGGTTGCTGCGCGCGGGTTTCGCGTAATCATGCCCGATCTGCGTGCGCACGGCGACAGTGCCAAGCCGCATGATGCCGCTGCCTATCCGCCCGACGTGCTGGCGACCGACAATCTCGCGCTGATCGCGCATCTCGGCCTGACCGACTATGATCTGGTCGGCTATTCGCTCGGCGCGCGGACGAGCCTGCGCATGATGATCATGGGTGCGACACCTCGGCGCGCGGTCATCTCGGGCATGGGTTATCAGGGGGTGATTGATGCGACGCGGCGCGGCGACTTCTTCCGCCGGGTGCTGACCCAGCTCGGCAGCTTCGAACGCGGCACGCCCGAATGGTTCGCCGAGGCATTTCTGAAGACCAGCGGCGGCGATGAGAAGGCGTTGGTCCATATCCTAGATACCTTCGTGTCGAGCACTGACGCCGAGCTGGCCGCGCTCGACCGACCGATCCTCATTCTCTGCGGCGAGGACGATCAGGATAATGGCTCGGCACAGCAGCTGGCTGCGGCGCTACCCCACGCGCGCTACCAGGCCGTTCCCGGCAATCACATGAGTGCGGTCGCCAAGCCCGATCTGGGCGCGGCAATTGCGGACTATCTCGCGGCTTGACCCTGGCGGCGCAGGCGGCGCAGTGTCGCGCCATCATAAAATCTTGAGGATAGCCATGATCCGCTGCTCCATTTCCGTCGCCGCGCTCGCGGTGGCACTTGCCGCTGCTCCGGCTTTTGCCGCCCCGGCACCGACGCTTGCCGATGTCGACGCCTTTCTGAAAACCGCCGAAGCCAAGCTCGACGCAATGTCGCTCGAAGCCAATCGGATCCAGTGGGTGAACGCCACCTACATCAACGACGATACCGATGCGCTCGCAGCGAAGAACGCCGCACAACTCACCGAATATCAGGTCCAGCTCGCGCTTGATGCAGCCAAGCTCCAGAAGGTCACGGGATTGTCGGCTGACCAGAAGCGCAAGCTCGATCTGCTGCGCGGCGGCATCACGCTTCCCGCACCGACCACGCCGGGCGCGGCGGATACGCTCGCCACGCTGTCGACACGGATGGCGTCGGCCTATGGCAAGGGGATGGGAACGCTCGACGGCAAGCCGATCAACGGCAGCGACATCGAAGCTGCGATGGGCACCGAGCGCGACCCCGCCAAGCTTAAGGAGATGTGGGCGAGCTGGCACGACAATGTCGGGGCCCCTTTGCGCGACGATTATACGCGCGCTGCCGGCATCGCCATTCAGGGCGCGCGCGAGCTGGGCTATAAGGACGTCGGCGCGATGTGGCGCTCGGGCTATGACTTGAGCCCGGACGCGTTCGGTGCGCTCACCGACAAATTGTGGCGCGATGTCGAGCCGCTCTACAAGGCGCTACACAGCTACACCCGCTGGAAACTCAACGAGAAGTACGGCGACGCGGTCCAGCCCAAGACTGGCCCGATCCGTGCCGATCTGCTCGGCAATATGTGGGCGCAGGAGTGGGGCAATATCTATGACCTCGTCGCGCCGAAGGGGGCGGGCGATCTCGGATTCGACATCGGCGAACTGCTTGCCGCGCGTGGCGACGATCCGGTCAAGATGGTGCGGATCGGCGAGGGCTTCTATTCGTCGCTCGGCTTTGCGCCGCTGCCCGAAACTTTCTGGACACGCTCGCAGATCGTCAAGCCGGCCGACCGCGAAGTGATCTGCCACGCCTCGGCGTGGGACATCGATTCGCGCGACGACATTCGCATCAAGATGTGCACCAAGGTCAACAGCGACGACTTCGTCACTATCCACCACGAACTTGGCCATAACTACTACCAGCGCGCATACAAGGCGCAGCCGTTCCTCTACAAGAACGGCGCCAACGACGGCTTCCACGAAGCGATCGGCGATTTCGTTGCGCTGTCGATCACGCCGCAATATCTGGTCGACATCAAGCTGCTCGATCCCGCGAAGGTGCCGAGCGAGGACAAGGACATCGGCCTGTTGCTGCGCCAGGCGATGGACAAGGTCGCTTTCCTGCCGTTCGGACTGCTGGTCGACAAATGGCGCTGGGGCGTGTTTTCGGGCGCGATCAAGACCAGCGACTATCAGGCGGCATGGGATGCGCTCCGGCTGCAATATCAGGGGATCAAGCCGCCGGTCGAGCGCGACGAGACGAAGTTCGATCCCGGCGCGAAGTACCACATCCCGGCGCAGGTGCCCTACACACGCTATTTCCTCGCGCGGCTGCTGCAATTCCAGTTTTACAAGGCGGCCTGCGATCAGTCGGGGTGGAAGGGGCCGCTCCACCGCTGTTCCTTCTTCGGCAACAAGGAGGTCGGCGCGAAGCTGAACGCGATGCTCGAGCTCGGCCAGTCGAAGCCGTGGCCCGAAGCGCTCGAGGCCTTCACCGGCAGCCGCGAGATTTCGGGCGCGGCGATGGCGGAATATTTCGCGCCGCTGAAGGCGTGGCTCGACGAGCAGAACAAGGGGAAACCGAGCGGCTGGTAAGTGCAGGCGTTGCATCCGCCCCGCGCCCGTGCTAGCGGCGCGCGCTTCCACAGGCTGGTCGGAACCAGCCACTCATGGAGCTTATGATGGCCAAGAAGAACATCCACCCCGATTATCACTTCATTACCGTCCAGATGACCGACGGCACGTCGTACAAGACGCGCACGACCTGGGGTAAGGAAGGCGATCTGATGACGCTCGAAATCGATCCCAAGTCGCATCCGGCATGGACCGGCGGTCGCGGCCAGATGCTCGATGCCGGTGGCCAGGTCGCGCGCTTCAACAAGCGTTTCGGCGGTCTCTCGCTCAAGACCAAGTAATCGCGGCGATCACGCGACGCTGAGGCGCCGGTCTTAACGGCGCCTTAGGGATGCACGGCTACGCTTTGGTCATGAACGACAAAAGCGTGATGTTTGCCGCCGAATTTGAACCGGCCATGGTTGGTGGTCGGCGCCGCAGCCCGCGCGCGCCGGTCTCGTTCGACGCGCGCCTTGGCCGCGGCGGGCTCGACCGCACGCTGTGCCGCGTGGTCGATCTGTCGATCCATGGCGCGCGCCTGCAAACCTATTCGACGATGAAGCCGGGATCGATGATCTGGCTCACCTTGCCTCTGGTCGGACCGGTCGCGGCAAAAATCGTCTGGAGCGACGATTTCGTTGCAGGCTGTGAATTCCAGACCCCGCTCGATCGAGCGAGCTACGATGCACTGCTCGAACTCGACCAAAGCCCGCGCTCGATGAGCTGAACGGTCACCGGTGCAATTGGCGGACAGGGTGGGATTCGAACCCACGGTGAGCTTGCACCCACGGCGGTTTTCAAGACCGCTGCCTTAAACCACTCGGCCACCTGTCCGCACGCTCCGCGCTTACGGCGCATCCGATCTTTTGCGCAAGAGGCGCGCGACAGCGCTAAGTTTAGACGAGGCGAAGTTGGGGGTTCAGCCGCGCGCCGCATTGTGGCAAGGCTTGGCACATGGCGGCGATGTTTCGGTTTGGTTGGCGTGGGTTTTGGGGCGCCATGATCTTGTCGGCCGCGCTCGGCGGGTCGAGCGTCGTTGCCGCGCAGAACACGCCTTATGACGAGGTCGGTTTCCAGAACTATCTGAGCGACTTGCGCCGTCAGGCCGAAGCGCAGGGCCGCAGCCCGGCCGCGATCGAGGCCGTGTTCAGCGGCTTGACGCTCAATACCCGCGTTATCGAGCTCGACCGCGCGCAGCCGGGTGCCGATCCCAACGCGCCGATCCCGATGTTCGAGCCCTATCGTCGCAGCCATGTCGATACGCCGCGGATCACGCGTGGGCGCGAGGTGTATCTGGCGCAGCGCAGCCGCCTTGCGCGGATCGAGCGCGAGACGGGCGTACCCGAATCGATCATGGTGGCGATCTGGGGCCATGAGACCAACTACGGCCGCATCACCGGCAGCTTCGACCTCCCGCGCGCGCTGGCGAGCCTTGCCTATGAAGGGCGCCGTCGCGCGCTGTTCAGTGCCGAATTTCTGGCGACGGTCGAGATGGTCGAACGCGGCGTGCCGCGTGAGCGGCTGAAGGGGAGCTGGGCCGGCGCAACGGGCAATCCGCAGTTCCTGCCGTCGGTCTATCTGCGGCTGGCGCGTGACGGTGACGGTGACGGGCGCGCCGACATCTGGTCGAGTGACGCCGACACGCTTGCCTCGATCGGAAATTATTTTGCGAATGCCGGGTGGCGACCGGGGCAGCCCTGGGGGCTGGCGGTGACCGTGCCCGCGAGTTTCGACCGCAGCGATCTGACGAGCCGGTCGATTTCACCGCGCTGCGCCCGCGTGTTCGAACGGCACAGCCGCTGGCGCACGATCGCCGAATGGCGCGCGCTGGGGCTGGTGCCGCAGGGCAAGGCCTGGCCCGATGACCGTGTGCTGGCGACGCTGCTCGAGCCCGATGGCCCGGGCAAGACCGGCTATCTGCTGACCGGCAATTACCGCGTGATCCTCGATTACAATTGCTCAAATTTCTATGCCTTGTCGGTCGGGCTGCTGGCCGATGCGGTGGCGTCATGATCGTTGCGATGCTGGCCGTGATGGCGATGGCACAGACCGCGCCCGCCGATGCGCCGCCGGCAGGCGCGGGGCCGCGCGGCACCAGCCAGGCGTTCGGTGCGGCCCGCTATGACGCGGTTGGCTATGCCAGCTGGTATGGCGAGGAAGTGCGCGGCACCACCGCGTCGGGGCAGCGTTTCGATCCCGCGGCGATCACCGCCGCGCATCCCAGCCTGCCGCTCGGCAGCTTTGTGGAAGTCACCTCGCTCGACACCGGTCGCACGATCCTCGTCCTGATCACCGATCGGGGACCGCGCGTGGCGGGACGCATCATCGACCTGTCGCGCGGTGCCGCGCAATTGCTCGGCATCGATGCACGTCCGGTCAGCCCGGTGCGCGTGCGGCTTGCGGAACCACCGGCGGCCGATCAGGTTGCGCTACGTAGTGGTCGCTCGGCATCGCCGCGGCTCGATGCGACGCCGCAGTTGATCGCCGCGCTGCGCAAGCAGCTTCCAGCCACCGCCCGTCCCGCCGCGGTGGTGCCGCCGCCGAGACCGGCGCCAAGGATCGTCGAGCCGGGACGCCCACCGATGCCAGCGGCGGGCGCGGGCAAGCTTTATGTCCAGGTCGCTGCCTTTTCGAGCGGGCAGCGCGCGCGGGCGCTTGCCAATACACTTGGCGGTTCGGTCCAGAATGCCGGCACGATTTATCGCGTGCGGCTGGGGCCGTTCGCTGACCGTGCCGCTGCCGCCGCCGCCCGCGACGATGTCGCCCGGCGCGGCTATGGCGATGCGCGGATCGTCGACAATTAACGCCCGTCTGTCTGGAATTTGTGCCCGATGAAAAAGTCCGTTTTTGCTCTCGCTCTTGCCACCACGCTCGCCATCGCCGCGATGCCGACACAGGCAGCTGCGCCGCCCTTCGATACGCCTGCGCCGATTGCCTATATGGAGGATCTGTCGACCGGCGCGGTGCTGTTCGCGCGCGATGCCGACCGGCGCATGCCGCCCGCGTCGATGGCCAAGATCATGACGGTCTATGTCGCGTTCGAAATGATCAAGAGCGGCGAGCTGAAGCTCGACCAGAAGATCACCGTCCGGCCCGAGACGTGGAAGAAGTGGAATAATCAGGGGTCGACGATGTTCCTGTCGCCGAACGAGCAGGTCAGCGTCGCCGATCTACTATACGGCATCATCACGCTGTCTGGGAATGACGCCTGCGTCGTGCTCGCCGAGGGCGCATCGGGGACCGAGGAAGCCTATGTCGCGCAGATGAACGCAACCGCCAAGCGGCTCGGGCTGAAAAACAGCCATTTCGGCACGACCAATGGCTGGCCCGACGGCGGCGTGACCTATGTCACCGCGCGCGATCTTGCCCATCTCGCATCGGCGACGATCCGCGACTACCCCGCTTTCTACAAGCGCTTCTATTCGCGCCCCGATTTCACCTGGGGCAAGCAACTGGGCAGCGGCGGGGCGATCACTCAGGCCAATCGCGATCCGCTGCTGGGCCGCGTCGCGGGCGCTGACGGCCTCAAGACCGGCCATACCGAAGAAGCAGGCTATGGCTTCACCGGGTCAGCCGAGCAGGGCGGGCGGCGGCTGGTGATGGTGCTCGCCGGCCTGACCGGTTTCAATCAGCGCGCCGATGAGTCCGTGCGCTTCATGGAATGGGGCTTTCGCGCGTGGAAGTCGAAGAAGCTCGCCGCCAAGGGGCGCAAGATCGAAACGGCCGAAGTCCAGCTCGGCGCCAGCAGCAAAGTCGGGCTGGTCGCCCCGAGCGACCTTGCCGTGACTTTGCCCGGCGGCCCGACGCCGCCGCTCGATCTGAAGGTCGTCTATAACGGGCCGATCAAGGCGCCGATCAAGGCGGGGCAGCACATCGCCGACCTGGTCGTCACGTCGCCCGGCCTGCCGGTCCAGACGCTGCCGCTGGTCGCCGAAACCGACGTCGCCGAAGCGGGGTTCTTCGGCCGCGCCTGGGCGGGTTTCTGGTCGCTGTTCGGGATGTGAGCGCGCGGCCGGACGCGCTGCCATTTGGGCATGACGCAGCCATCAACGCGTTTCGGGCCGCGATAGACAGCGGCGCGCTCCACCACGCGTGGCTGTTCACCGGGCCGCAGGGGGTTGGGAAGCGGCAGTTTGCGACAATCGCGGCCCGGCGGCTGCTGGCTGAGACCGCGCAACCCGGCAAGCTGTTGTCGGGCTTCGATGTGGCAGCCGACGATCCCGTCGGACGATTGTTCGACGCCGGATCGCACCCCGATTACCGCGCGCTGGAGCGGTTGCCCAAGGACCCCGACAAGCCGGAAGGCGATTATGCGCGCAGCATCACCATCGCCCAGGTCCGCGCGCTCCAGCCGATGTTTGCAACCAAGCCAAGCCTCTCGCCCGCGCGTGTCGTCGTCATCGATGCGATCGACGATCTCGAACGACCGGCGTCGAACGCGCTGCTCAAGAATCTCGAAGAGCCGCCGGCAGGGACGATCTTCATTCTCGTCAGCCATGCACCGGGGCGGCTATTGCCGACGATCCGCTCGCGGTGCCGCCAACTGCGGTTCGATCCGCTCGATGACGGCACGATGCGCCGGGTGCTCGCAGAGGCGTTGCCCGAGGCAAGCGAGGCCGAACTCGCTGCGTTGATCGCGGCAGGGCAGGGTTCGCCCGGGCGCGCGCTTGGCTATGCCGGGCTAGACATGGCCGCGCTTGATGCAGCGATGGCGGCCATCGCCCGGGATGGCGACCCCGGCAACGGCGCGCGTGGCAAGCTCGCCAAAGCGCTGGGGCTTAAGGCGGCGCAGCCGCGCTATGAGGCGTTTCTGGACCGCGTACCAAGTTTCATCGCTGGCCAAGCCGCCGCGCGGACCGGCGAGCGGCTGCGGATCGCGCTCGACGCCTATGAAGCCGCCCGATCGCTGTCGATCAGCGCCCGTGCGCATTCGCTCGATGCTCAGGCGACCGTGTTCGAAATGGCCGGGTTGGTCGCGCGGCTGGCACCGCCAAGGCTTCAATAAGCTGCGGCATTGGATTAGGGCGGGGCCATGGCCGAGCCCTTCTACATCACCACCGCGATCAACTATCCCAATGGGCGGCCGCATATCGGCCACGCCTATGAAGCGATTGCCGCCGACACCATCGCCCGCTTCCAGCGCCAGGCGGGGCGCGACGTGCGCTTCCAGACCGGCACCGACGAGCATGGGCTGAAGATGGTGCAGGCGGCGCGCGACCGGGGCATCGAAACGCGCGATCTGGCGACCGAAATGTCCGGCTATTTCCGTGACATGGCTGACAAGTTGAATATCAGCTATGATCGCTTTATCCGCACCACCGACGCCGATCATTATGCCGCAAGCCAGGCGATCTGGGCAGCGATGGCCGAGGCAGGCGATCTGTACCTCGATCGCTACGAGGGTTGGTATTCGGTCCGCGACGAAGCTTTTTATGACGAGAAGGAGCTGGTCGAGGGGGAGGGGGGCAGCAAGCTGTCGCCGCAGGGGACGCCGGTCGAATGGACTGCCGAGGAGACGTGGTTCTTCCGCCTTTCGAAATATCAGCAGCCGTTGCTCGATCATTATGCGGCCAACCCCGATTTCATCCGCCCCGAAAGCCGCCGCAACGAGATTTTGCGTTTTGTGGAAGGGGGCCTCAGCGACCTGTCGGTCTCGCGCACCAGCTTCGACTGGGGCGTGCCGGTGCCGGGATCGCCGGGGCATGTGATGTATGTGTGGGTCGACGCGCTCACCAATTATCTGACCGGCATCGGCTATCCCGCGATCGACGGCGCGCTCGGCCATTACTGGCCCGCGAACCTGCACATGATCGGCAAGGATATCGTGCGGTTCCATGCGGTTTACTGGCCCGCTTTCCTGATGTCGGCGAAGATGGCGCGCCCCAGCGGCGTGTTCGGCCATGGCTTCGTGCTCGCGCGCGACGGGGCGAAGATGGGCAAGTCGGCGGGGAATGCCGCCGATCCGATTGCGCTCGCCGATGCTTATGGCGTCGACGCGCTGCGCTATTTCCTGCTGCGCGACATCAGCTTCGGGCAGGATGGCAGCTATTCGGCCGAAGCGATCGTCACCCGCGCCAATGCCGATCTGGCGAACAGTTTCGGCAATCTGGCGCAGCGTACGCTTAGCCAGATCTACAAGAACTGCGACCGCTGGCTGCCCGCGATCCACGGCCATGATCCCGCCGACGCGGCGCTGTTCGAGACGATCGACGGCATCGTGCGGGGCAGCATGCCGCGCGCTTACGAAGAACTGGCGCTGAGCCAGGCGACCGAGGCGTGGATCCAGGGCGTGTTCGCCTGCAACGCCTATATCGACGAGCAGGCGCCGTGGGCGCTCAAGAAGACCGACACGCAGCGGATGGAGACGGTGCTGGCGACGCTCTACATCTGCATCGCCCAGCTTGCCGTCGCGATCGCGCCGGTGATCCCGGGGAGCGCGGCCAAGCTGCTCGACGCGATGGGGATTGCGCCCGAGCTGCGGACTTTCGAGGCGATCGGCGCGCACTGGTATTCGCCGCTGGCCGAGGGCGGGTTCCGGCTCGAGCAGCCGGTGGCGCTGTTCCCGCGGCTCGAAGCCCCGGTGGAAGACTGATGTTCGTCGATTCGCATTGCCACCTCAATTACAAGGGGCTTGCCGAGCATCAGGCCGATGTCATCGCGCGCGCCCGCGGGGCGGGGGTGTCGACAATGCTCACCATCTCGACCCGCGAGCGCGAATGGGACGAAATCACTGGCATTGCCGAGGCTTATCCGGACATCTGGGCAAGCATCGGCATCCATCCGCACGAAGCCGACGACCATGCGCATGTGACGACGCAGATGCTGATCGACCGCGCGGCCCATCCCCGCGTGATCGGCATCGGCGAGACGGGCCTTGATTATTACTACGACCACAGCGACCGCGCGCAGCAGGCCGCCAATTTCCGCGCGCATATCGCCGCGTCGCGCGCGACCGGGCTGCCGCTGATCGTCCACACCCGCGATGCCGAGGACGATACCGCCGCGATCATCGCCGATGAAATGGGGAAGGGGGCCTTCCCCTGCCTGATCCATTGCTTCACCGCGAGCGCCGACTTCGCCGACAAGGCGCTGGCAATGGGCTGCTACATCTCGATTTCGGGCATCGTGACGTTCAAGAATGCGCGCGACTTGCAGGAAACCGCGGCGCGCGTGCCCGCCGACCGGCTGCTGATCGAAACCGACGCGCCGTTTCTCGCGCCCGTGCCGCACCGGGGCAAGACCGGCGAGCCCGCCTTCGTCGCCGATACCGCGCGTTTCCTTGCCGACCTGCGCGGTGTTGACGTCATGACGCTGGCCGAGACGACGTCGGCCAATTTCTTCAAGCTGTTTGCCAAAGCCCGCGCGTGAAGGTTCGCATTCTCGGCTCGGGAACCTCGTCGGGGGTGCCGCGGATCGGCGGCGATTGGGGCGAATGCGACCCGCTTGAGCCGAAAAACCGGCGCACGCGCGTGTCGATACTGGTCGAGACCACGACAACGCGCATTCTGGTCGATACCGGGCCGGACTTGCGCGAACAGTTGCTGGCAGCAGGCGTCGGCGAAGTCGATGCAGTGATCTGGACCCACGAACATGCTGATCACTGCCACGGCATCGATGACGTGCGGCAGCTTTATCACGCGCGCGGTGCGCCGATTGCGGGCTTTGCGCAGAGCCGCACGCGCGACTCGATGCTCGACCGCTTCGGCTATGTCTTCCACGGGCGCGCAGGCTATCCGCCGACGATGACGATTGACCTGCTGCCAGAGCGCTTCGCGATCGGCGATGTCGTCGTCGCGAGCGCCGAACAGCCGCATGGCGATATCACCTCGGCCGGGCTACGCTTCGAAGCCGATGGCAAGGCCATTGGCTATGCAACTGATTTCCATGCGATGACGCCTGCAATGGTCGAGCTTTATGCTGGGCTAGACCTGTGGATTGTCGACGCCTTGCGGCGGCGGCCGCACCCGTCGCATCCGACGCTCGACCAGGCACTTGGATGGATCGACGAGCTGCGGCCAGCGCGTTCGGTGCTGACGCATATGGACCAGTCGATGGATTATGCGACACTTCGCCGCGAGCTGCCCGGCGGCGTTGAGCCGGGTTATGACGGGCTGGAGATCATATTGTGAGCAGCGGCGACCAGATGAGCGCGCTTTGGTATCTGCTTCTGCTGATCCTGCCGCTGTCGGCGCTGATCGCGCGTGGCATGCCGATCGGCCAGACGATGCGAATGGCGCTGATCTGGCTGGGGATTTTTGCAGGCGCGCTGATTCTGGCGACCTTCTGGACGCGCAATCGCAGCTATATCGACGGGTTCCTGGTCGATGCCGGGCTGCGCGGAAATTTGGTAACCGGATCGACGGTCGAGATTCCACGCGGTCAAGACGGGCATTACCGCGCCGACGTGCTGCTCAATGGCGTGGCGATGAAAATGCTGGTCGATACCGGTGCATCCAGCACGACGATTTCGCGGGCCACCGCAAAGGCAATCGGCGCGACCGTCGACGAAGGCTTCGGCGTGATTGTCGAGACCGCAAATGGCCGGACGATCGAGCACCGCGCGACGCTGGCAACGCTTGAACTTGGTTCGATCCACGCGAAAGATGTTCCGGTGCTGGTGAACGACACCGAGGGCAACGATCTGCTCGGCGCCGATTTTCTGGCGCAGCTCGAAAGCTGGCGGGCCGAGGGGAATAGGCTGATCCTCGTCCCCAGACGCTAAATCGTATTTTACATAATGTATATTATCGGACTGATAGATTAAGGGAGGCGCAGCAATGGTTGATCGTCTGGTAACCATCATGGCCCGCCTCCGCGATCCGGTGAGCGGCTGCGACTGGGATGTCGCGCAGACGTTCGAGACGATCGCGCCGTACACGATTGAGGAAGCGCACGAAGTCGCCGATGCGATCGCGCGCGGCGATATGGCCGATCTGAAAGACGAGCTCGGTGACCTGCTGCTCCAGGTCGTGTTCCACGCGCGGATCGCCGAGGAAGCCGGCCATTTCGCGCTGCCCGATGTCGTCGATGCGATCAGTGACAAGATGGAGCGCCGTCATCCGCACGTCTTTGGCGATGATGCTGCAGGCGGCGGCCCTCACCTCTGGGAACAAATCAAGGCCGAGGAACGCGGCGCCAAGGGTGCGGCCAGCGCACTCGACGGTGTCGCGCTCGGACTCCCTGCCCTGATGCGTGCCGAGAAATTGCAGAAGCGCGCTGGAAGGGTCGGCTTCGACTGGCCCGACGCAAGCGGCGCACGCGCGAAGATCGAAGAGGAGCTTGCCGAGGTCGAGGCGGCGCAGACCGATGCCGAGCGCGCCGAGGAAATCGGCGATCTGCTGTTCGCCGTGGTCAATTGGGCGCGAAAGCAAGGCGTCGATCCCGAGGCAGCGCTGCGAAACGCAAACGCGAAGTTTGAGCGACGGTTTCGCGCGATGGAGGAAACAGCGGGCAATGCTTTCGCGGGGTTGGATCTGGACGCGAAGGAAGCGCTGTGGGTCGCGGCCAAGGCGGATGAACGGGCCTGAAGTCAGTGCGCCCGCACGCCGAACCTTTCCCAATCGCGCTCGCTCAGTCGCACTTCATACACTGCCGAGTCGCCATCGACCCAATGGTCGATCACTTCGCCATGTTGGTGCAGCCACGCTGCCCCCGCCCCGTCGCCGGCATCAAGCGTCACCGTGTAACGACGATGCCCCTCGGTCAGTCGCGACGCGATGATCGTCAGCATGCGGTCGACCCCTTCCCCGCTCAGCGCCGAAATCGCAATGACATCGTCGCGCTTGGCAGCCTCAAGGATCACGTCGTCGCGCACATCACCTTCGAGCAAGTCGAGCTTGTTCCACGCCTCGAACCGTGGGGTCGTCTCCGCCACGCCCAGTTCGCTTAGAACGGCCTCGACATCGGCGCGCTGCGCTTCGCTGTAGGGATGAGCGATGTCGCGGACATGGACGAGCAGATCGGCCGAGACGACTTCCTCGAGCGTCGCCTTGAACGCGGCGACGAGCTGGGTCGGCAGGTCGGAGACGAAGCCCACCGTGTCCGACAGGATCGCTTTGTCGATGCCGGGCAGCGAAATCTGGCGCAGGGTCGGGTCGAGCGTCGCGAACAGCAAATCCTCGGCCATCACCTGCGCACCGGTCAGCCGGTTGAACAGCGTCGACTTGCCCGCATTGGTGTAGCCAACCAGCGCGATCACCGGCCAGGGCGCGCGCTGGCGGCGTTCGCGGTGGAGGCCGCGGGTGCGGCTGACCTGATCGAGCTCGCGCCGCAGCTTCGCCATCCGGTCGCGGATCAGGCGGCGGTCGGCTTCGATCTGGGTTTCGCCGGGGCCGCCGAGGAAGCCGAAGCCGCCGCGCTGGCGCTCGAGGTGGGTCCAGCTCCGGACCAGCCGGCCCGCCTGATAATCGAGGTGCGCGAGTTCGACTTGCAGCCGCCCCTCGGCGGTCGCCGCGCGTTCGCCGAAAATTTCGAGGATCAGCCCGGTGCGGTCGATCACCTTGGTGTCGAGCCCGGTCTCCAGATTGCGCTGCTGGACCGGGGTGAGGCTCGCGTCAAAGATGACGAGGCTTGCCTCCTCCATCCGCGCCGCGGCGGCGATCTGTTCGATCTGCCCCTGCCCGATCAGCGTCGCGGGCTTGGGTGTGCGCAGGCGGACGGCGATCTTGTCGGTGACAACCAAACCGATCGCCTCGGCGAGACCCGCCGTCTCGGCGAGCCGCGCGTCAGCGTCGCGGCTGGCGCCGCCCTGGTCGGGCAGCACCACCACCGCGCGCCCGCCGCGGGCGAACTCACTGCGATCGCGTTCGAACCCGGTACTCAATCGTTCGACTCGGTCGCTTCCTCGGCGAGGTTGAGCGGGTGTGCGGGCTGCACGGTCGACACGGCGTGCTTGTAGACAAGCTGGGCCATGCCGTCGCGCTGGAGCAGCATGCAGAACAGGTCGAACGCGGTAATATAGCCCTGAAGCATCACGCCATTGACGAGGAACATTGTCACCGGCTCGTCCGATTTGCGCACGGCGTTGAGGAAAATTTCCTGCAGCAGCGGCGCCTTTTTCTGCGCTTCGCCGATCGTGTCGAGGATAGCATCGATGTCGATCGCGCCCGACGGCATGATCGTCGAGATCGCATGCTTGTAAATGAGCTGCGACTGACCGTCGCGGCGGAGCAGCACCGAAAAATTATCGAACCAGGTCACGATGCCCTGCAGCTTGACGCCTTTGACAAGGAACATCGTCACCGGCGTCTTCGACCGGCGCAGCGAATTGAGGAACAGGTCCTGCAGCGAGGCGGATTTTTCGGCCATGACGATCATTCCTTGTTCTTGGCGGGGAAATGCCCCGCGATGCGCCGGTACGCGGCGTCGCTGACGGCAATGTAGGAAAGACGCAGGCCCGCGTCCATATGCTGGCAGATCGCGCACGGCCGCCGTTCCTGCCTCCGCCCGCATTCCCCTGCAATCAGGGATGATGAGGCAAGAGTCTCTAATCCTCGCCGCGCGTCTCGGTGATCCCCAGCAGCTTCAGCTTGCGGTGCAACGCTGACCGTTCCATGCCGATGAAGGTCGCGGTGCGCGAGATGTTGCCCGAAAATCGGCGGATCTGGACGCGCAGATATTCGCGCTCGAAATACTCCCGCGCTTCACGAAGCGGCGCGCCCATGATCGCGGTGGTGGCCGCACCGATGCCGAGGTCGCGCTGGTCGCCCAGCACTTCGGCTGGCAGCAGATCGATATCGATGCGGCCGATCCGGTCGCCGGGCGCCAGAATCACCGTGCGCTCGACGACATTGCGCAACTGGCGGACGTTGCCTGGCCATTCATGGCTCTGCAGCGCGACCATCGCCTCGGGCGAGACTTCGGGTGTCGGCACCCGGCGCTGCGCAGCGTAATGCGCGACGAAATGCTCGACCAGCGGCGGGATGTCCTCGCGCCGCTCGGCTAGGCCGGGGATCGCCACCGGCACGACATTGAGCCGATAATAGAGGTCTTCGCGGAAGCGCCCCTCGGCAATCTCGACGGTCAGGTCGCGTGCGGTGGCCGAGACGACCCGCAGATCGACGCGGACGACGCGCTGGCCACCGACGCGCGTGAAGCTCTGGTCGGTCAGCACGCGCAGGATCCGCGCCTGCGTCTGCACTGGCATGTCGGCAATCTCGTCGAGGAACAGCGTGCCGCCATGCGCCTGTTCGAGCAGGCCAGGGCGTATGACATTGCCTCCCTCCTCCACCCCGAACAACTCCTCCTCGACCCGTTCGGGCGTCATCCGGGCAGCGCTGACCACGACAAAGGGCGCGACGCCGCGCTGGCTCCAGCCGTGCAGCAGCCGCGCCGCGACTTCCTTGCCGACGCCTGCACCACCGGTGATCAGCACGCGGCTGCCGGTCGCGGCAACGCGTTTCAACGTCGCGCGCACGCTGTTGATCGCGGCCGAATTGCCGGTCAGATCCTCCTCAAGGCCCGCCGTCTGGCGCAGGGACGCGAGTTCGCGCCGTAGTCGTTCGGTCTCGGTCGCGCGCTCAACCAGCAGCAGCAGCCGCTCGGCCTCGAACGGCTTTTCGATGAAGTCGGCGGCACCGCGCCGAATCGCCGCCACGGCGGTGTCGAGATTGCCGTGGCCCGAGATCACAATCACCGGAATGCTCGGGTCGCGGCGCTTCATTTCGTCGAGCAGATCGAGCCCGTCGAGCCGCGAACCATGGAGCCAGACGTCGAGCAGCACCAGCGACGGGCGGCGCGCGGCGATCGCTTCCAGCGCCGCGTCGCTGTCGGCGGCGAGCCGCGTCTCATAGCCTTCGTCTTGCAACACGCCGGCGACCAGCTCGCGAATGTCTTTCTCATCGTCGACGACGAGGATGTCGAGCGCCATACGCTTTACTTTCTTACACGAGTGAGAGCGGGCGCGCGCTCATCGCCGCCGTCGGACTGATCGCAGTCTCCTGCAGCGAACTGGGCAAGCGCGGTGGCATCGAAACACAAAGTGACGACGGTGCCGCCACCGGCACGATCGGCAAAGCCAATCGTGCCGAAATGCTCGTCGACGATCTTCTTGACGATCGCGAGGCCAAGGCCAGTCCCGCGCGCGCGGGTTGTCATATAGGGTTCGACAATCCGGTCGCGTTCGACCGGCAGGCCAACGCCATCGTCGGCAACGGTGATCGTGACCGGCGCCTCGCCCCCGCCGGCGATCGTCAGCGTGATGGTTCCCGCCGCATCATCGGCTTTGGCGAGGATCGCCTCGACCGCGTTCTTGACGATGTTGGTCAGCGCCTGCGCGATCTGGCGGCGATCGCAAACAAGTGCCGGTGGCGGCTCGTCATGCGCCAGCTCAAACTTGACGCTGCCATGCGCGACTTCGTGGAGGAACATCACCTGACGCACGATATCGAGCAGCGATTCCTCACGGAACACGGGCTTGGGCATCCGCGCAAAGGACGAGAATTCGTCGACGATCCGGCGCAGATCGCCAACCTGGCGCACGATCGTTTCGGTCAGCCGCGCAAAAGTGCCGTCGTCTTCGGGTAACTGCTTGCCATAACGGCGCTGGAGCCGTTCGGCGGCAAGCTGGATCGGGGTAAGCGGATTCTTGATTTCGTGCGCAATCCGCCGCGCGACGTCAGACCAGGCGGCGCGGCGCTGGTCGAGTAATTGCTGGGTGATGTCGTCAAAGGTCAGGATCGGCCCGGCATCGGCCTCGGCAATCTTGACCGCCAGCGTGCGCGCTTCGCCCTGCGCGGCAATCTGGATCACTGCTTCGGGATTGCCCGCGTCGAGCAGCGCGTCGAGCTCGGGCGACACGTCGCCCAGCCGCGCGCTTACCGGCGCGGCTTCGCCCGCACGCAGCAGCGCCAGCGCCGAGCGGTTGATCAGGCGGATGCGCCGTTCGCGATCGACCGAGATAACGCCCGCCGACACGCCCGAGACCACCGCTTCAATCAGCGCGCGGCGACTGTCGAGCTGGTCATTCGCTGCCACCAGCGCATCGGTCTGTGCCTGCAATTGCTCGGTCATGCTGTTGAATGCATTGCCGAGCGTGCCAATCTCGTCCTCGACCTGCGGTGTCGGCACACGCGCGCTCAGCTCGCCGCTGGCGATTCGGTGCGCTGCCCCGACCAGCGCGTCGATTGGTCGCACAAGGCGATCGGCAACCTGCAGCGCAATCCAGACCGAAACCGCGACGATCAGCAGCGCGACCGCAAACAGGATGATATTGAACGTCAGCTGGAGCGAGCGCGTGCGCTTCTGCAGCGCCTCATAATCCTTTACCAGCGCCGAGGCGGCGTTGTGCTGACGGCTCAGGAAAGCCGCCGTCACGCTCGTCCCTGCATAGACGAACAGGTCCTTCTGGTTCGGAATCGGCGCGATCAGCCAGACCGTGTCGCTGGTGCGGTTGATGTACGGCGTCTTGTCGCGGCGGATCACGTCGAGCATCGCCGGGTTGACGCGCTCGGCGAACTGCCCCTCGGTCGGCGGATTGAAGACGTAGAGGACCTGGACGCCCTTGTCCTTCTGATAACGGAACAGCACCGATTGTTCGAGATTGCGGTAATAGGTCTGGACGTTGAGATAGGACTGAAAATTCTCGTCCTTTACCGGAATCGAAGGATATCGGTCGGCGATGTCGCTGGCCATCTGGTTGGTTTCGGCGAGCCAGCGTTTGATAATTTCCTTCTGGCCTTCATCGACCATACCCATCGTGGCATTGAAGGCATTGCGGGCTCGGTCGGAGACCCAGTAATCGACACCGGCTTCGAACATCACCGATGCCGCGATCACCGTCAGGATGATCGGTACGCTCGCCAGCATCGAGAAGGTTGCGACGAGCCGCACGTGCAGCCGCCCGCGTCCACCCATCGGTGATCGCGCCGCGCGCCGCATCGCGATCCGCCGACCGGCCAACACGATCAGCGCGATCCAAGGTAGCAAATTGGCAATCAGCATCGCCGCGATCATCGCTGGCGACAGCAAGCTAAGCCCGGAGCCCGCGCGCGCGATAAAGAGATAGCTGGCGATGCCGACCGCAATCGCAACCACCAGGACGCTGATTTCGATCAGCGGTGTGACCGGCCTCAATCTGGCCTTGAGGGGCGTCGCAGGCGCGACCTGGCTCTCCATCGTGGCATTCTTACAACATTGGCGTTGCCGACAACACACATAATTGCTGATCGGCACCGGCGACTATCCGCAGCACAAATGGCACAAAAAAGGCGCCGTCAGCGCGGATCGATGCCGAGATCGTCGAGCCGCTTGCGCAAGGTGTTGCGATTGATGCCGAGCGCACGCGCGGTCCGTAGCTGGTTCCAGCCATGACGCGCGAGCAATGCCTCGATCAGCGGCCGCTCGACTTCGGCGATGATCCGGCCGTAGAGCGTGCCATCGTCGAGCGCGGCTGGCTCCTCACGCGCGAGCCGGTCGATCCGGGCACGGATTGCGGCGTCGATCCCGATCTCGCCGACAGACAGCGGCAGCGGAGCACCCCCGTCGAGCATGGCCGCGACTTCGTCGGCGCCGACCAGATCATCGCGGCTGAGCGCGGCAATTCGGCGGATGACATTTTCCAGCTCACGGACATTACCGGGCCAGTCATGGGCCTCGAGCACGCCGATTGCGGCGTCGTGAAGCGTCTTGCGGGGCAATCCGGCTTCGGCAGCACGATCAAGGAAATGCCGGGACAGCAGCGCAATATCCTGACGCCGCGAACGCAGCGCCGGCAGCGCGACCGGCACGACATTGAGCCGGTAGTAGAGATCCTCGCGAAACCGTCCTTCGCTCACCAGCTGGGCGAGATCGCGATTGGTCGCCGCGACGATACGGACATCGGCGCGGATCGGCCGGGCACCGCCGACCGTGGTGAACTCGCCCGATTGCAACACGCGCAGCAGCCGCGTCTGCGCCTCGATCGGCATGTCGCCGATTTCGTCGAGGAACAAAGTGCCGCCCGCCGCCTGTTCGAACCGCCCGGCCGACCGCGCTTGCGCGCCAGTGAAGGCGCCGCGTTCATGGCCGAACAACTCGGCTTCGATCAGCTCGCGTGGGATCGCCGCCATATTGATCGCAATGAAGGGCGCAAGGCGGCGCGGCCCGAGATCGTGGATCGCGCGCGCGACCAGTTCCTTGCCGGTCCCCGATTCGCCCGTCACCAGCACCGTCAGGTCGTTGCCGACCACGCGCGCGATGACGCGGTACACCTCCTGCATCGCCGGCGACCGGCCGATCAGCGGCAACCCGCCATCGAGCAGCTCGCCGGGATCGTCCGCCGCCTCGCCGCCACGCGCCAGCGCACTGCGCACCGCGCGCGCCAGCACGTCGAGATCGAAGGGCTTGGGCAGATAGTCATATGCGCCCACCTCGTTCGCCTTGACCGCCGTCGAAAGCGTGTTGAGCGCCGACAGGATTATTACCGGCAACTGCGGATGCGTGGCGAGCAGCGCCCGGACACGATCGATGCCATTGCCGTCGGGGAGCACGACATCGGTAATCAGCACATCGGGCACGCCGCGACCGAGTGCGGCATCAAGCTCGGCAAGGCTCGCTGCCGTCTTGACGTCATGCCCTTCGCGACGCAGCGCCTGGGCGACGACCATGCGGATCGCTGCATCATCGTCGACGACGAGAACACGGCCAATCATGCCGCCCTCGGCAGCAGAATGCGGAAGATGGTGCATTCGGGGCTTCCTTCGCGGGCATATTGCGCGATGCCGCCCATGTCGCGAACCAGCTTGTCGACGAGCGCAAGGCCAAGTCCCTGCCCTTCGGGTTTTCCAGATACAAAGGGGTCGAACAGATGGTCGGCGATGTCGGCGGGAGCGCCGGGGCCATTGTCGATCACCAGCAGCTCGATCGGCAACGGGCGGCGCGGCTTGCCCGCGGTTGCGCTGACCGCCATGCCGTGGCGATAGGCCGTGGCGAGAATGATCCGGCGATCGGCCTGCGCCGCCGTCGCTTCGGCGGCATTCTTCAGCAGGTTGAGCATCACCTGAACGAGCGCATCATGGTTCGCCAGCACAAGCGGCAGCGACGGGTCGAATCGCTCCTCGATCACCACGTCACGCGCAAAGCCGGCGCGGGCGACGCGGCGGGCATGATCGAGCAGCGGATAGATGTTGAGCGGCTCAATCGTGCGCGGTCGCGTGTCGGTGAAGTCCTGCATCCGGTCGATCAGCGCGGCGATGCGGTCGACTTCGGCGATGATGAGATCAGGCAGGGCGGCCTCGTCCCCGGTGGCCGTCCCACCCAGCAATTGCGCAGCGCCGCGGATGCCCGACAGCGGATTCTTGATTTCGTGCGCGAGCATCGCTGCAGCCCCCATAGCGGCGCGCGCCGCCGCACGATCAGGCTGCCCCATGCGGCGCGATGCCGCTTCATGCAGCGTCACAACGCGCCAGCCGGGATGATCGGGCACATCGACTTCGCTGAAATCGACGCGGACCCGCCCGCCGCGGCGAGTGTCGAGCCGCGTGTCGAAAGCCTGAAAGCCCAGCCCTTCGCGGCGCGCCAGATAATCGGGCGGCAGGATCATCACGCTCGCCAGCCTTTGTCCAAGCATGGCGCGCTCCGACGTATTGAGCAGCCGCTCGGCACTGCTGTTGGCAAAGGCAATGCGATCATCGGGGCCAATCACGATCACCGACATCGGCAGCGCGGCAACGAGTTCGGCAAAAGGCGGCGCCGCGGGCGCGCTCACGCCGCCTGTCGCGAGCGCCACGGCGCATAGAACTCAGCAAGCATCGCCAGCACGACCTTGGGATCGTTTTGCGTATTCACCCGGTTGCGGAACTCGGCTGAGCCGTGCAGCCCCTTAGTGTACCAGCCGATGTGCTTGCGCGCGATGCCGACGGCGGTCTCGTTGCCATAAAGGGCGAGCATCGCTTCGTAATGCTCGACGATCAGGTGATATTGCTCCTCGATCGACGGATCGGGCAAGCGGCGGCCGGTGCGGAACCATTCGATCACCTGTCCTAGCAGCCACGGCTTGCCGTATGCGCCGCGTCCGATCATCACGCCATCCGCGCCCGATTGTGCGAGCGCAGCCTCGGCATCCTCGATCGAGCAGATGTCGCCATTGGCGATCACCGGGATCGACACCGCGTCCTTCACCCGGCGGATGAACGCCCAGTCGGCCGAGCCTTTGTACATCTGGTTGCGGGTGCGGCCGTGGACGGTGATCATCTTCGCCCCCAGATCCTCGGCGATGCGCGCGAGTTCGGGGGCGTTGAGGCTGGCATGGTCCCAGCCCATCCGCATCTTGACGGTGACGGGCACGTCGACCGCCTTCACCGTCGCGGCGATGATCGCGGTCGCATTGGGCAGATCGCGCATCAGCGCCGAGCCGGCGTCGCCGTTGACGATCTTCTTGACCGGGCAGCCCATGTTGATGTCGATGATCGCCGCGCCACGATCGGCATTGAGCTTGGCCGCCTCGGCCATTTCATGGGGCGAGCAGCCCGCGAGCTGCATCGACACCGGTTCCTCGACCGGGTCCCATGCGGCTTTCTGCAGCGATTGGCGCGTCTCGCGGATCATCGCCTGGCTGGCGATCATCTCGGTGACGTTCAGCCCCGAGCCGAAGCGGCGCACAATCGTGCGGAACGGCATGTCGGTGACGCCGGTCATCGGCGCCAGAATGACGGGGTCGTCGATCCGGACCGGACCGATATGGATCGGGGAAAGCTTGGTCATCATCTGCCTGAAATTTAGGCAGCGCATAGGCGAAATGCGGCGATCCGACAAGACCGGCGGGGGCTGGCGGGGCAGCAGGGCTTGCGCTAGGCGAGCGCGATGGAACCGAGACGTATCGTCGCGCTCATCGTCGCGGCCGGCAGCGGCACGCGGCTGGGCGGTAGCGTGCCCAAGCAATTCGCGACGCTGGCAGGCAAACCGATGGTGGCGCACAGCTTTGCAGCGTTTTCTTCGCATCCGATGATAAGCGAAACGATCGTCGCGATCGGCGCCGGGCAGGAGGCGATGCTTGCCGAGGCGGTCGGGGATGCCTGCTCGGTTACCGGCGGCGCGACCCGGCGCGAGTCGGTGCGCGCGGGGCTGGAGGCGATTGCAGCCGACGGCGGCGCCGATCTGGTGCTGATCCACGACGCCGCGCGGCCGTTCCTCGGCGCCAAAGTGATCGACCGGCTGATCGCCGCGCTCGACACCGATCCGGGCGCCATCCCCGCCCTCCCCGTCGCCGACACGCTCGCGCGCGGCATCGAGGTGCTGGGCGAGACGGTGCCGCGCGACGGGCTGTGGCGCGTGCAGACGCCGCAGGCGTTCCACTTCGCGGCAATCCTCGACGCGCACCGCCGCTGGCCCGAGAGTGAAGAGGCGACCGACGACGCGCAGATGCTTCGCCGTTTCGGATCGAGCGTGGCGATGGTAGAAGGCGACATCATGCTCGACAAAGTCACTTACCCTGCCGACATCGCCGCTGCCGAGGCGCGCCATGCCGCCACCTTGATCAGCCGCAGCGCGACCGGCTTCGACGTTCACCGGCTCGAGGCGGGCGAGGAATTGTGGCTCGGCGGCGTGCTGATCCCCCACGACAAGGGGCTGTCGGGGCACAGCGACGCCGATGTCGCGCTGCATGCGATCACCGACGCGCTGCTCGGCTGCACCGGCGAAGGCGATATCGGCACGCACTTTCCGCCCAGCGACCCGCAGTGGAAGGGCGCTGCCTCGTACAAATTCCTCCAGCACGCTGCGTCGATCATTGCGGCCAAAGGCGGCGTGATCGATTTTATAGACCTCACGCTGATCTGCGAAGCGCCCAAGATCGGCCCGCACCGGCAGGCGATGCGCGCGAAGATCGCCGAACTGCTGGCGCTGGGCGAGGATCAGGTGAGCATCAAGGCAACCACCACCGAGCGACTGGGCTTCACCGGCCGCGGCGAAGGCATTGCCGCGCAGGCTTGCGCGACGGTGCGCCTGCCGGTGCGGGGGCGCGCGTGACCCTGCGCCGAACGTTCGCGGCGGTCGCCCTCGCGCTCGGTGCAACGGCCAGCAGCGCGCAGACGTTGTCGGCCCAGCTTCAGCTGCCTTGCGTGACCGCGCCCGAAGCCGAAGCGCTCGTGACCTCAATCCTGCCCGAGACAATCGAGGCCTTGTCCAGCACCTGTGCTGGCCAGCTTCCCCCGGGCGCGGTGCTGCGCGCGCCCTCCGGCCAGCTCATCGCCCGCTATCGCAGCGATGCCGATGCGGTCTGGCCCAATGCGCAAAAGGCGGTGTCGCGTGTGATCGGCGCCGATGCGTCGGCATTGCTTGGCAGCAATATCGCCCGGCCTGTCATCGCCTCGCTGCTTGCGCCCGCGATCGTCAAGCAAGTGCAGCCCGGCGAATGCGCCTCCTATGAGCGGATCGTGGCACTCGCGCAGCCGCTGCCGCCGCGCAATCTGGCGGGGTTACTTGTGTCGGTATGGCAATTGGCCGATGCGCGGCGCAAACCGACCGACAAGCGCCCTGCCCTCACCATCTGCCCGAGGTCTTCATGAGCGAGCCGGTCGTTGCCGACACGATCCTGCCGCAACCGCTAGTCGATGCCGCGCGCCGCGTGGTCGAGGCCAATCGCGCGGCACGGCGGCGCGTCGCGGTCGCCGAAAGCTGCACCGGCGGGCTGGTCGCGGCTGCGATTACCGAGATTGCGGGATCGTCCGATGTCTTGCAGGCTGGCTTCACGACTTATTCCAATGCCGCGAAGACGGCGACGCTGAAAGTCAGCCCCGACATTATCGATACCTTCGGCGCCGTCTCGGTCGCGGTTGCCTGGGCAATGGCACAGGGCGCGCTCGAGGCGAGCGATGCCGATGTCGCGGTCGCGATCACCGGCGTGGCTGGCCCCGGCGGCGGCAGTGCGAAAAAGCCGGTCGGCACAGTCGTGTTTGCGCTGGCCGAGCGTGGCGCCGACCCGGCGCATGTCGTGGCCGACCTGCGCCATTTCGGCGATCTGGGTCGCGGCGGGGTGCGGCTTCAGGCGGCGCTGTGCGCGCTCGAACTGCTGCTGCCCGGTGCGTCGCTCGACCCGGCGTAGAGCTTGGCAGCGCGGGTTTCGAACGCGCCGATCATTTTGCGCAAAGCGCGGTCGAACACTTGCCCCGCTAGCATTTCGAACACGCGGTTCTTGAACGCGAAGTCGACCGCGAAATCGACCTGACAACCGCCCGCGCCGTCGCTGCGAAAGCCCCATTCGTTGCGCAGATATTTGAGCGGGCCGTCGAGATAATCGACATGGATCCGGCTCGGCCGTTCCTTGGTGACGCGCGATGTGAAGGTCTCGCGCAAGGCGCCGAAGCCGACGATCATGTCGGCGACGACGCTCGTTTCGCTTTCTGACCGAATGCGCATTGCCGACACCCACGGCAGGAAGTCGGGATATTTGGCGACATCGGCAACGAGCGCATACATTTGCTCGGGCGTGTAGGGCAGATGCCGGGTTTCGGTGTGGCGCGGCATCAGGCGCGGCCCAGCTTGGCCTCGCGAGCCCGGCGCAGCGCGGCGAAATCGTCACCGGCGTGATAGCTCGACCGGGTGAGCGGCGACGCCGCCACCAGCAGGAAGCCCTTGGCGCGCGCGATCGCGGCATAGGCATTGAACGCGGCCGGAGTCACGAAATCGGCGACCTTGGCGTGGCGTGGCGTCGGCTGGAGATATTGCCCCATCGTCAGGAAATCGATGTCGGCGGAGCGCATGTCGTCCATCACCTGGTGCACTTCCATCCGCTCCTCTCCCAGGCCGAGCATCACGCCGGACTTGGTGAAGATCGACGGATCGTGGCGCTTGACGCTTTCGAGCAGCCGCAGCGAGGCATAATAGCGCGCACCGGGCCGGATCGTGGGATAGAGCCGGGGCACCGTTTCCAGATTGTGATTGTAGACGTCGGGCCGCGCGGCGACGATCGATTCGACCGCGCGCTCGCTCTTGTTGCGGAAGTCGGGGGTCAGAATTTCGATCGTCGTCGTCGGCGTATTGCGGCGAAGCGCTTCAATTACCTTGACGAACTGGCTCGCGCCGCCGTCGGGAAGATCATCGCGGTCGACCGACGTAATGACGATGTGTTCGAGGCCGAGCTCGGCGGCGGCGGTCGCGACATGCTCGGGTTCGAGCGGGTCGACCGCACGCGGCATGCCCGTCTTGACGTTGCAGAAGGCGCATGCCCGGGTGCAGGTGTCGCCGAGGATCATCACCGTCGCGTGCTTCTTGGTCCAGCACTCGCCGATGTTGGGACAAGCCGCTTCCTCGCACACCGTGGCGAGGTTCAGCCGGCGCATCAGCGCGCGCGTCTCAGCAAAGCCGGTCGAGGTTGGCGCCTTGACGCGGATCCAATCGGGCTTGCGCACACGCGGCGGTCGGGCAAGCGGCATCGTCTCGTTCATGTCTGGCAGATAGCGATTGGTACCCCGGCTTGGAACCCCCTACCTTGGCCCAGCGTTGCGCCGCCCGACGGCCGGTTTGCCGATTAAGCGAGACGCATCAACGTGACTTGCGCAACAGCGCGAGCAATGCAAAGGTTGGGAAATGGCATATTTCACTGATCTCGTGCGCGGTTATCAGCGCTTCCGTTCCGAAAACTGGGCACGCGAGCGTGCCCGCTGGGCCGATCTGCGCAAGTCGCAATCGCCCCGCGTCATGGTGATCGCCTGTTCCGACAGCCGCGTCGATCCGACGATGGTGTTCGATGCATCGCCCGGCGAAATCTTCGTCGTGCGCAACGTCGCCAATCTCGTGCCGCCGTTCGAAACCGATGGTTCGCGCCACGGCGTTTCGGCGGCGCTCGAATTTGCGGTGACGCAGTTGAAGGTCTCCGAGATCGTGGTCATGGGCCATGGCGCATGCGGCGGCGTCAAGGCAGCACTCACCCAGGGTTTCGAGGGCAAGGCGCCCGGCGAAGGCGGCTTCGTGCACCACTGGATCGATTTGCTGAACGGTGCGCGCGAACGCGTGATCAGCGAACATGGTACCGGCGACGACGCTGTGCACGCGCTCGAGCTTGAGGGGATCCGGACCAGCATTGCCAATCTGCGCTCCTTTCCCTTTGTGGCGGCCGCCGAAGCGGCAGGCGAACTCACGATTCACGGCGCTTATTTCGCGATTGCCGATGGCCTACTGCACGTCATGGGCGAAGATGGCAGCTTTGCCCCTGCGCCAGCGGCACCCGCGACCGCCGGGGACTGACGCTCGTCGTCGGCGTTCAGCGCTGTTTCTGGGTGACGGTCAGCTGATAGTAGATCCGCACCCACGCGCCGATCAGCTTCTTCCCACCGACGCGCGGGGGATACACCCGGAACTGCCACGCGGCCTGGCGAAAGCCGCGTGACAGTCCTGAGCCCAGCGGAGACTCGCCCATCGTGCGGCAATTCTCGACGCGGTTGTCGGGCGCAGTTTTGCAGGCGATCAGCGCCCAGCCGCTTTCCTTGATTGGCGGCAGGTAGAAGGCAAGCTCTGCCTGCGTCGGCTCGCGGACCCATTCGGCGTTGTAAAGCGGCTGCCCGCCCGGCCCCTGACCGGGACCATAGGCGGCCACGCTGTCCTTACCGGTGTCGCCACCTTCGCGCGCGGTCGAGGGGATTTTACCGATGTCGCCCGATGCCAGCGTATCCTTGTCGATCCGGACCAGATCGGGGAACAAGTCCTGCTTGGGCGGGGTTACCGGCTCGGGCGGGGGAACGACCGGCGGCGGCGTGGTCACGACCTCGCCGCTTTTGGGGACCGGCTTTGATTGCTTCGCAGGTGCTGCCTTGGAGGCCCTTTCGCCACCCCCCTTCTCGGGCTCGGGAATCAGCTGAAACGACAGCGGTGGCGCGGCTTTTTTCGGCTCGGGCTGGAAGCGGTTGAGCGAAATCAGCGCCAGGACAAGCAAAAGCTCGACCAGCAGCGCAAACAATATGCCGCCGATCCGCCGCTGCAACGGCGTGCGCTCACGCTTTTCCTGAGATTGAAAGGACGCCGACACCATGCGGTCCGCGCCTAGCCGTGGCGTTGCAGCGCGGCAACGGCTCGATGTCGGCACGGTCCCGACCAGCAGCGCTTGCGCGGCTGCCCCTGCCCCGCTACCCAGCCGCTTTAATGCAGCCTTCCGATCATGCCCCCGCGCGCCTCATTCCGGGCCGCGCCGTCTTCCCGCATCATGACCTGACGGGGATCGACGGACTCCAGCCGCACGAGATCATGTTCCTGCTCGACGAGGCCGAGTATTGGGTCGACATCAACCGCAGCCGCGCCAAGAGCGACAATCGGCTCGCCGGACTGACGGTGATCAATGCCTTTTTCGAAAATTCGACGCGCACGCTGCTGTCGTTCGAAATCGCGGGGAAGCGGCTTGGCGCCGATGTCGTCAACATGCACGCGGCGCAATCGAGCGTGAAAAAGGGCGAGACGCTGATCGACACCGCGATGACGCTCAACGCGATGCGCGCCGATGCGATCGTCATTCGCCACCAGAGCTCAGGCGCGGTCAAGCTGATCGCCGGCAAGGTGGATTGCCCGGTGCTCAATGCCGGTGACGGGCGGCACGAACACCCGACGCAGGCTCTGCTCGACGCGCTGACGATCCGGCGGCGGCGCGGCAGCATCGCGGGGCAACGCGTGGTGATCTGCGGCGACCTGATGCACAGCCGCGTCGCCCGGTCGAATATCCTCGCGCTGACGGCGCTTGCCGCCGAAGTACGGGTGGTCGCGCCGACGACATTGATGCCCGCCGCCATCGAGCGGATGGGCGTGACCGCCTTCACCGATTTCGATGCCGCGCTCGAAGGGGCCGATGTGGTGATGATGCTGCGGCTCCAGAATGAGCGGATGGACGGCGCCTTCATTCCTTCGACCCGCGAATTCCATGCGCGCTACGGCCTCAATTCGGCGCGGCTCGCGCGCGCCAAGCCCGATGCGCTGATCATGCATCCGGGCCCGATGAACCGCGGGGTCGAGATTTCGTCGAGCGTCGCCGATCACGAGCGGTCGGCGATCACCGAACAGGTCGAAATGGGCGTGGCGGTGCGGATGGCGTGCCTCGACGTTCTCACCCGGCAGGCGCGCGGCGTGGAGGGGTGGGCATGATCGCTTTCGTCAACGCCCGGCTGGTGACACCCGAGGGCGAGCGCCACGGCGCGCTGATCGTCGACGGCGAACGGATCGCCGCGCTTGGCACGGTCGAAGTGCCGAGCGACGCCGAAGTCGTCGATCTCGGCGGGCTGATACTTGCGCCCGCGATCGTCGATCTCGGGGTGTTCGCGGTCGATGTCGCCGCATGCCACGCGGGCGGGATCGTGCGGATCGGGCTGATGCCCGACCAGTCGCCCGTGCTCGACGACCCCGGCATTGTCCAGCGGGCGGCGCTGATCGGGCGACCGAGCCTGTGGATCCACCCGATTGCCGCTGCGACCAAGGGATTGGCTGGGCGTGACCTTGCCGAAATGGCAGTCAACATCGGTGCCGGCGCGCGCGCGGTCGGCACCGGACGCGGGTGGATCGCCGACGCGGGCGTGATGCGCAAGGTGCTGGCCTATGCCAATGATCTGGGGCTGAGCGTCGTCGCGCATGCCGAGGATGGCGGGCTGGCCGCAGGTGCGGTCGCGACCGAGGGCGAAACCGCAACCCGGCTGGGCCTTGCCGCTGCCTCTGCCCTTGCCGAAGCGCTCGCAGTCGCACGCGACCTGATGCTGGCGGAGGAGACCGGCGCAGCGCTGCACCTGCGCACGGTCACGACGGCCGCTGCCTTCGACCTCATCCGCGCGGCCAAGCGGCGCGGCGTGCGCGTGACGTGCGGCATTACGCCTGCACATCTGTTGCTGTCGGACATTGCGATGTCGGGTTTCCGCACCTTTGCTCATCTTTCGCCGCCGCTGCGCGCCGAAAGCGACCGGCAGGCAGCACTCGCGGCACTCGCCGACGGGACGATCGATGTGCTGAGCTCGGGCCATGATCCCCGTGGGCCCGAGGAGAAGCGCCTGCCCTTTGCCGATTCGAGTCCAGGGGCAGCGGGGGCGGAAACGCTGCTTGCGCTGGGGCTCGGGCTGGTGCGCGACGGCATGATCGATCTTGCACGGCTGTTCGCGCTGCTCGCCGCCAATCCGGCGCGGGTGCTCGGCGTCGAGACGGGTGCGCTCGCGGTCGGCCTGCCTGCCGATCTCGTCGTGATCGATCCTGACACGCCGTGGCAGATCAGCGCCGACCGTTTTTCAGGCCTTGCCGGCAATACCCCGTTCGACGGCCTGCCGACGCAAGGAGCCGCGCGCCAGCTCTACAAGGGCGGCACGCGGCTGTTTTAGCAAGCTGTTCCGATCAGCGCGACGCGACCTGCTTCGTTGCTGTCTTGGTCGCCGCCGTCCAGCTTGCATTCTGGTCGCCGGCCGCTTCGCGAACGAAGCAATTGCCGCCGTGGCTGCGATAGCTTTGGCATATCGCCACGGCATCGGCGCGCGAGAAGCCGCCGACCGACAGGCGATAGAAATTGCCTGCGCCCGTCTTGAAGTTCATCCCCGACGGGGTCTGACCAGCAAATGCCGGGAAGCGGCGCACGGCGCGTTTCCAGCCATCCTGCGCCACGGCTGCGCTCTCGAACGCGCCGAGCTGGAGGTAGAATTTGCCCTTGGCCGGCGCGCTGACCGGCACTGTTGCGGCGACCGCCATCACTTTCGGCGCGACCGGGGCGGGCTTGGCAACGGTCGGCTTGGCAGCGGCGACCTTGGCTGCAACCGGCTTGGCGGCAACCCGGACCGGCTTGGCTGCGACCGGCGGCAGCGGCTGGACGACTTCCTCGCGCGGACCGAAGACGATGCCGGGACGCGGCGCTTCAGTGACTGGTGCATCGGCGACTTCGACCGGCGGCTTGGACGCGGGCTCGATAGCCGCAACCGCCACCGGCTGCGACGCGACGCGCGCGTTGAGCGCAAGCGCGACCGGCTGGCCGACATCCTGCACGGGGATCACTTTCAGCAGCGCAGCGACCTGATCGGCGGCACCGGCTGGACGCGCGAAGACGGCCCAGTCGACCATCCGCTTGTCAAGGTCACCGGGCGCGAGATCGACCGCCGCAACCGACCGAGCTTCCGGCCAGCGACCGGCGAGCGCGAGGCTGAGCGCGAGATTCTGGCGAGTCTTGGCGTCCGCCCCCGGCGCACGCGCCGCCGGCGTCAGCAGCTCGACCGCGCTTGCCGGATCACCGGCCAGCGCAATCGCGAGCCCACGGTCAGCAACCGCAATCGTTTCGGCATGGCTGTCGAGCGTCTGGCGTGCGCCGGTCCAGTCGCCATTGGCGATCTGCGCCAGCGCATAGCTGAGCGCGCTGCGACCGTCGTTGGGCGACAGCGCGAGCGCGTCACCGAAAGCGTCACGCGCCGAGGCGAAGCGGCCCGACAGCAGATAAGCCTGGCCGAGCATCGCGCGATAGCTCTGGTTCTGCGGTGCGCGGGCAACGGCGGCTTCGGCGAAACCGATCGCGGCAAAGGGCTTGCCGTCGGCGAGCGCCTTGCGCGCCTGCGCAGCGCTGGCGGCAGCGGCCTTGGCATTGGCGCTGTCGCTCGGGCTGCCGGCAAAGGCCGTGGTGCCGGTCATCAGCGCGACGCCGACAAGACCGCTGGTCAGGACGAGCGCCGAGGCGCCCAAGGTTGCGATTACCCGGTGCTTCATCGGATCAGTCCCCCATATCCATTTCGGTATCGCCCCGGCTCGCCGCCTGCTTGGCGAGCGCATCAAGGTCGGGCAGTGCGTTGAGATAATCGTCGAGTGCTGTCGTAACGATCTGCTGCGCGGAACGGTTGGCGAGTGCGCTGGCGAGCCGCAGCCGCAGATGCCGGTCATGATCGAGCCGAAGCGTGAACGCCGCCTTGGCCTTCATGCCGACCGGTGCACGCGGCGCGGCCACCGGCTTGGCGGGCTCCGCGGCAGCGGCGGATTCTGCCACCGGCGCGGAGTCGGCGGGCGCCGAGACCGGTGCTTCGAATTCTTCCTTCAGAGCCTCACGCTGGCGCAGCACCGGCGGTACTGGCGGCGTCACGACCGCGACGGGCGGCTGTGCGGGCACTTCAGTGCCCATGTCGTTCCAGCCGAGATCGTCGATCACTTCGGACACATTGCCGAAGCCCGAGAAGCCCTGCGACCGCATGGCGGGACGCGCCTGCCCCTTGCGGGCCAGCAACGTCGACGACAGCGACGCAAAGCTCTTGGTGGAACCGATCAGCGAGCTCATCTCAGCTCACCACACGACGACCGAAGCCGCCACCTGCCAGACGATTGGGAACAAAGCCGCCCGGCGCCGCTGGGGCGCTGAACACGGTGCGACGGAAGTTCTTTTCGAGTCGATCGGCGATATAGGTCCAGAGCTGCTGGATCTCGGCGGCCGACTTGCCACCCGGATCGACTTCCATCACCGTGCGCCCGTCGATCATCGACGCAGCGAAATCGGTGCGGTGGTGGATGGTGATCGGCGCGACCGTGCCGTGCTGCGATAGCGCGACCGCGGCTTCGGACGTGATCTTGGCCTTGGGTGTCGCCGCATTGACGACGAAGATCAGCGGCTTGCCGGCGCGATCGCACAAATCGACGGTGGCGCCGACGGCGCGCAGGTCGTGCGGGCTGGGGCGCGTCGGGATCACGATGAGTTCAGCGACCGCGATTACGCTCTGGATCGCCATGGTGATGGCGGGCGGCGTGTCGATCATGGCAAGGCGGAAGCCCTGCTGGCGCAGCACTTCGAGATCGGCAGCAAGCCGCGCGACCGTCGTTTGGGCGAAGGCGGGAAATTCGCTTTCGCGTTCGTTCCACCAATCCGACAGCGACCCCTGCGGATCGATGTCGATCAGCACGACCGGACCCGCGCCCGAAAGTTGGGCTTGCACGGCAAGATGGCCCGACAAGGTCGTCTTGCCCGAACCGCCCTTTTGCGAAGCCATTGCCAGAACGCGCATAATTCCCCTGGTCTTGCCTAGTTGAAACAGGGGATGCCACGCCGAGAGATAAGAAGTGGTTAACGTCGCGCGCAGGCGTGCCAAAGCCACTAACCAAATCTTTGCCAACCGCGCTATAACCGGCTTAACCAACACCGGCGGGGCGGAGTGGATCGTATGAAAGCAGCTTGGATAACGGCAGCGCTGGTTGCGCTTGCCGCAAGTGCAGCACCGGCACTCGCCGATGTGCGCGCGGGCGTGGAAGCATGGCAGCGCGGCGATTATCGCAAGGCCGTCGAAGAATGGCGCCCGCTTGCGATTGCGGGCGATGCCGATGCGCAGTTCAACCTGGGCCAGGCCTATAAGCTCGGCCGCGGCGTGCCGCTCGATCCCGGCCTCGCCGAGCAATGGTTCGGCAAGGCTGCTGTGCAGAAGCACCCACAGGCCGAAGTCAATTACGGGCTCGCGCTGTTCCAGAACGGCAAGCGCGACGAAGCCGCGCCGTGGCTGGAGAAAGCGGCGATGCGTGGCGAGCCGCGCGCGCAGCTGGTGTTCGGCACGATGCTGTTCAACGGCGATGGCGTGCAGCGGGACTGGGTGCGCGCCTATGCGCTGATTACGCGCGCTGCTGCGGCGGGCATCCCCAAGGCGGCCGAGACGCAGGCGCAGATGGACCAGTATATCGACACCGATATGCGCCAGAAGGGAATCGCGCTCGCCCGGCAATATGAAAGCCAGGGGTCGAGCACGGCCGCCCCGCTAGAACTTGCGGGATCGGATCGAGGTGTGCGCACTGCCGAACTGCCGCCGTCGCAGGTCGGCGAAGATTCGACCCAATTGGCGCGACCCAAGCCCGGCGTGACCAAGCCGCCGCGGGTGGCCACCACCAAGCCCGTGCCGACCGCCCCGCCAGCGGTAACAGCGCCGGGCAAGGGCTGGCGCGTCCAGCTCGGCGCGTTCCGCGACGACAACAATGCCCGTAACCTCTGGGCGACGCTGCGCGGTCGGGTGAGCGCGCTTGCCGGCGCCACGCCGGTGTTCGCGCGCAGCGGTGACCTGACGCGGCTCCAGGCCGGGCCATTCGCCGCGAGCGCCGACGCCGCGCGCGTTTGCGCGGCGGTGAAGGCGTCGGTGCCGGGAACCGCTTGCGTGCCGGTCGCGCCCTAATCAACCCAGTCGCGCGCCGGAATGCCCTGCGCATAGAGCAGCGCGGTGAGATCATTATGGTCGATCCGCGCGTCGGCAGCGGCGGCAACGACCGGCTTGGCGTGATAGGCAACGCCCAGCCCAGCCGCGCCGATCATCTTGAGGTCATTCGCGCCATCGCCGACCGCCAGCGTCGCCTCGATCGGGATTGAGTGCGCCGACGCCACCGCGCTTAACGTGTCGAGCTTGGTTTGCGCACCGACGATCGGCCGCGCCACCGTTCCGTCGAGCTTGCCGCCCGCGATCCCCAGCACATTGGCGATAGCACGTTCGAAGCCGATCTGCGCCGCGACCGGCTCGGCAAAGCGGGTGAAGCCGCCTGAAACCAGCACCGTGGCCGCGCCCCGCGCGCGCATCGTCTGCACCAGCGTGCGGGCGCCGGGCATCAGTGTGACCCGTTCGGCCAGGCAGCGATCGATCACGGCTTCGTCGAGCCCGGCGAGCAACGCCACGCGTGCGTCGAGCGCGGACTCGAAATCGAGCTCGCCGCGCATCGCCGCTTCGGTGACGGCGGCGATCTGCGGCTTGATCCCGGCGTAATCGGCCAGCTCGTCGATGCACTCGACCGTGATCATCGTCGAATCCATGTCGGCGATGAGGAGCTGCTTGGAACGCGTGACGAGCGACTGCACGACGATATCGACGCCCGGAAACGCGCCTTCGATCGCAGCCCGCGCGCCGCTCGACACGCCGATGAAGATGTCGGCGGCGCGCCCTGCGTCGATCCATCCCGACCCGGACGGCGCGCACCCAGCCACCGCCAGCCGGTCGAGGCTCTCCGAAATCTGGCCTTGATCGAGCCGATCGACTGCTATCAGTGTTGCGATGAACATGGATGGTCCTCCCCGCCCCCGGCTCGCGCTCATCGCAGGGCCAACCGCGAGCGGCAAGTCCGCGCTCGCGATCGCGCTGGCGGAGCGAGCGAATGGCGTGGTGATCAACGCCGATTCGGCTCAGGTCTATGCCGATCTGAGCGTGTTGAGCGCCCGCCCCTCGCCTGCCGACGAAGCGCGCGTGCCGCACCGGTTGTTCGGACATGTCGACGGCGCGCAGAGCTGTTCGGCGGCGGCCTGGGCAGCGGATGCCAAGGCCGCGATCGAGGCGGCGCACGCGGCAGGCCGACTGCCGATACTGGTGGGGGGCACCGGGCTCTATCTGCGAACATTGCTCGACGGGATCGCGCCAGTGCCCGAGATCGATCCCGCCATCCGCGCCGACGTGCGCGCGCTACCGGTGGGTGAAGCTCATGCTGCGCTGATGGCGTGCGATCCAAAAGCGGCGGCGCGGCTCAACCCCGCTGATACGACCCGGATCGCTCGTGCGCTTGAGGTTGTGCGCTCGACCGGGCGGACGCTCCGCGACTGGCAGGCCGAGCGGGTTGGCGGCATCGCCGGGCGCGTCACGCTTGCGCCGCTGGTGCTGCTGCCCGATCGCGACTGGCTGATGGCGCGGTGTGACGCGCGGCTGGCGGCGATGTTTGACGGCGGCGGCGTGGAGGAAGTCCGGGCGCTGCTCGCCCGCCGCGATGTGCCCGCGACCGCGCCGGTCCGGCTCGCGATCGGCGTCCGCGAAATCGCCGGCTGGCTGTCGGGCGACTGGAGCCGCGACGAAGCGCTCGCCCGCGCCCGGCTTGCGACCCGGCAATATGCCAAGCGGCAATATACCTGGTTCCGTAACCAGCCCCCGCCCGATTGGCCACGCGACGACGGAACCGACCCCGATCGCGCGCTGGCGCGGCTTGGCGCTTGACCTCACGGGCACGCTTGCCGATCGTGCCAGCGCAAGGGGGCAGGAATGACGACAGTCGAATTGGAAGCCGAGGAAGGACCGACCGGCGTTAGCCGCGTCGAGGCATTCTCCGACGGGGTCATCGCGATCATCGTCACCATCATGGTGCTCGAATTGCACGCGCCCGTCGCCGAAGGGCTCGACAAGCTTTGGGCGCTCTGGCCGGTATTCCTTGCCTATGTGCTGTCTTACGCTTTCGTCGCGATTTACTGGGTCAATCACCACCGGCTGTTCACCTGCGCCACGCGCGTTTCAAACGCGCTGCTGTGGTCGAACATGTTGTTGCTGTTCGCGCTGTCGCTGATCCCGTTCACGACGTCTTATCTGGGCGAGCATCACTTCAGCCGCGAAGCGACGTGGCTGTATCTCGCCTCGACGCTGTTCCCGGCGCTGAGCTATTCATGGCTTCAGGAAGTCATCAAGCGGACCGGGCGCCAGACCGATCGCATCGCCGTCTATTACCGCCAGTCGACGCGCAAAGGGATCGCCGCGATCGTCATCTATGCGACCGGTGCGGCATTGACCGGAATATCGCCATGGATGGGCATTGCCTGCGCCGTCCTGGTCGCGATCCTGTGGTTTTTGCCGCAGAGCGCCGTCAACGAGCTGTTCGGGCGCTGAGCCCTTGTCAGGCGGGCATCGGCTGCGGGTTGATGCGTTCGATCTCGCAGCCGATCGCGGCATCGGGATAAATGTCGGGCTTGACCGAGCGAACCCGCACCCGGCGGACGCGCGGATCGGCGAGCGCGAGCGCGGCAACCGCCTCGACCAGCGTCTCCTGCAGATCGAAATGTCGGCTGGCCACGAGCGCGAGAATGTCGCGGCGCAGGAAATCATAATCGACGACCGCGTCAATCCGGTCGTCGAGCGCCGCAGTTCCATAGTCACAGTGCAGCCACACGCTCAGCATCACGCGCTGCGGGGCGGCGCGCTCGGGCGGGTGAATGCCGATCCGCATCGGCACGTCGAGGCCGTCAAGGAAAGTCGTGAACTCGGCCATCAATGCCCCCGCGTCGCAAACATCACGTCGCGCGCCCTTGGCAGAAAGCGCTGGCCATTGTCGACGTAGAGCGTCTGGCCATGCACACCGCGCGCACCGAGCAGGAAGGCGACCGCGTCAGCAACCGCTCGGGCATCGACCGGGCGCTGCAGCAGATTGATCGCGGCAACCGTGCGATATTCGTCCTCGGTCTGGTCGGCGCTGGGCAGCGTCAGCCCCGGCGCGACCGCATTGACCGCGATCCGGGGACCGAGTGCCTGCGCCAGCATCACCGTCGCGCCCGCCAGCCCGATCTTCGCGCAGCTATAGGCAAAGAAGTCGGGGTTCAGATTGACGACCTTCTGGTCGAGGATGTTGACGACGGCGCCGCGCGCGAGATCGTCCTGCCGCGCGAGCGCCTGCGCGAGCAGGACCGGCGCGCGCAAGTTGACGGCGCTGTGGCGGTCGATCGACGCTGCGTCGACATCGGGCGGAAAATCATGCGCGAACAGCGAGGCATTGTTGACGAGCCCCGTGACCGGCGCAGCAAACGCCGCGCGCGCCGCTTCCAGTAGCACATCGGAGGCGTCGGGTGCCGCGAGGTCCTGCTCAATCGCGACGGCATCGTCGCCTAGGTCGGCGACCAGCGACGCGGCCTCGCTGCCCGAAGCGCGATGATGCACGACCACGCGCCACCCGGCGTCGATCAGCCGGCGCGCGATGACCGCGCCGATCCGCCGCGCGCCGCCAGTGACAATCGCGACGGGGCGGCTCACTCGACCCTGCCGACGCCCATCAAGGCCAGCACTTCCTTGCGGCTGCGCTCATCATCGCGGAAAATGCCCATCATCCGGCTGGTGACCATGTTGACGCCCGGCGTGCGCACGCCGCGCGCGGTCATGCAGGCATGGCTCGCCTCGATCACCACGGCGACGCCCTGGGGCTTCAGATTGTCCCAGATGCAATTGGCGACTTCGGCGGTCAGCCGTTCCTGAATCTGCAATCGCCGCGCATAGGCGTGGAGCACGCGCGCGAGCTTCGAAATGCCGACCACCCAGTTCGACGGGAGATAGGCGATGTGCGCCTTGCCGATGATCGGCGCCATGTGATGCTCGCAGTGCGACTGGAACGGGATGTCCTTCAGCAGCACGATCTCGTCATAGCCGCCAACTTCCTCGAAAATCCGCGCCAGATGCTGGGCGGGGTCTTCCTGATAACCCTGGCAATATTCCTTCCACGCGCGCGCGACGCGCTTCGGTGTGTCGATCAGCCCTTCGCGTGCCGGATCGTCGCCGGTCCAGCGAATCAAGGTGCGGATCGCTTCGGCGACGTCATCTGGGACCGGAATCTTGGCCGGCGAGCCAACCAGATCACCGGTGTCGTCATGGTCGAAATGCGCGTTCATCTACCCTCCTCAAACCGCGATTCAGGTCAGACGCTACGTCAACCGTCATTTTGGTGGATTTCCGTTGTCGAATAAAACTGTCTCATTTGGGCAACAATGACGCAAGCCCGCAGATTTGCGCGCATCTCCCGTTGACGCGGTGAATCCTCCGGCGCTAGATTCACGGCAATACGGCACAAATGCTATCGCACACCCGGCCCATCACGACCGGGGATCAGGAGGGGACAAAAATGACCAAGTTCGACCTATTGGCTGCAACCGCAATTGCGGTGCTCGCCACATCGCCGGCGATGGCGCAGACCGCGCCGGCGCCCGCACCCGCGGCTCAGGAAGATGCGCCGGTTGCCGACGATGTCGTCGTCACCGCGACCAAGCGCGAAACCACGCTGCTCGATACGCCGATTTCGGTCTCGGTCACCAGTGGCGCCACCATTCAGGAAGCGCAGATCCGCGACCTGATCGACCTGCAGACCGTCGTCCCGTCGCTGCGCGTGTCGCAGTTGCAGAGCTCGGCCAATACGAACTTCATCATCCGCGGTTTCGGCAACGGCGCGAACAACCCGGGCATCGAACCGTCGGTCGGCGTGTTCATCGACGGCGTCTATCGTTCGCGCTCGGCAGCGCAGATTGCCGATCTTCCCAATGTGAAGCGCGTCGAAGTGCTGCGCGGCCCGCAGTCGACGCTGTTCGGCAAGAACGCGTCGGCAGGTATCATCTCGATCGTGACCGCCGAGCCTGCATTCAAATTCGGTGGCAACATCGAAGCGACCTATGGCGATTTCAACGCCTTCATTTTGAAGGGCGACGTCACCGGCCCGATCACCGACACTCTCGCTTTCTCGCTTGCGGGCAACTTCAACCGTCGTGACGGCTATGTCCGCGATCTCGCGCTCAACACCGATTTCAACGATCGCAACCGTTATGGCTTCCGCGGTCAGCTGCTGTTCCAGCCGAGCGCCGACCTGAAGTTCCGCCTGATCGCCGATTTCGACAGCATCGACGAAAATTGCTGCGCGGTCGTCAACCTCGTCAACGGCCCGACCGGGGCCGTCGTGCGGGCGCTGGGTGGCAATATCGTCACCGGCAACCCGTTCTCCTACACGGTCTTCAACAACTTCCGGTCGGTCAACCGCATCGACAACTACGGCATCTCGCTGCAGGGCGACGCCGATTTCGACAAGTTCACGCTGACGTCGATCTCGTCAGCGCGCGGTGTCGACAGCCGGACTAACCAGGATTCGGACTTCACCAGCGCCGACCTGATCGGCACCAACAACAACCGCACCAACATCCGCACGCTGACGCATGAAGTGCGGTTCGCGTCGAACTTCGGCGGCCGGTTCGAATTCCTCGTCGGCGGCTATTATTTCAACGAAAGCATCGACGTTAAGGCGGACCTGACCTTCGGCCGCGACTTCCGCAACTATGCGCAGGCGCTCAGCGGCAACGGCATCAGCACGGTTGAAGGGCTGCTCGGCGTTCCCGCCAACACGTTCAGCCAGCGCGGCCAGGGCCGGTTCGAAAACTGGGTCTATCGCAACAACGCCTTCTCGTTCTTCGGCAGCGCCGACTTCAAGATCACCAATCGCCTCGTCTTCACCGGCGGCATCAACTACACCAACGACAAGAAGCGCTTCTCGTCGGCGAGCTTCAGCACCGACAGCTTCTCGGCGCTCGACTTCGTCGCGATCGGCCGGAACGTGCTGACCCAGACCGCGCTGGCGCAGGGGGTTGGCGGTGCGATCGGCCTGCCGGCCGGTACCGCCGCATCGGCCGCACAGATTCAGGGCTTCGCGGCAGCGCAGCCCGCCATCTTCGCGCAGATCCAGGCCGGCGCGAATGCGTTTGGCGCGGCGAATGCCAACACAGCGACCAACCCGCTGCTCGGTCTGCGCGCGTTGCAGTTCCTGCCGCCCTTCCTCAACCTGCCCAACGCGGTTGAGCCGGGTCGCACGGCCGATGACGATGTCTCCTACTCGCTGCGTCTGGCGTGGAAGGCGACCAACAACATCAGCTTCTATGTAACCTATGGCACCGGTTTCAAGGCGTCGTCGATCAACCTCGGCCCCGATTCGCGGCCGACGCCCGCCGACTTCATCCCCGGCTCGCCGGCACAGTCGCCAGCTCCGGGCGCGTCGCCGATCCGCACGGCCGGCCTTGCGCTGCCCAACCTGACCACCGGCTCGCGCTTTGCGGCGCCTGAAAAGGCCAAGGTCATCGAAGGCGGCATCAAGGGTCAGTTCTCGAAGGGCGCGTTTAATCTCGCGATCTTCCAGCAGGAAATCAGCAACTTCCAGGGCAACATCTTCACTGGAACCGGTTTCGTACTCAGCAACGCTGGCCGGCAGTCGACCTTCGGTATCGAATTCGACGGCAATTATTCACCGGTGCGCGCGCTGACGCTCAACTTCGACATTACCTATCTGAAGCCGCGCTATGACTCGTTCGTCAACGCCTCGGCGCTGAATGCGGGCTTCACCACCAGCCCGGCAAACCTGACCGGCCTGACGCCGGCGGGCATCCCCGAAGTGTCGCTGTCGGCGGGCTTCACCTACCGCCGCACGATCCTGCAGGACGTCAAGATGTTCCTGCGCAGCGACTATCAGTGGTCGAGCAACACCCAGATCGCCGAGGGCGCACCGCAGTTCCGGCGCCAGATCACGTCGCTCAACTCGTCGCTGTCGTTCGAGCTCAAGAACGGGCTGGAATTCTCGTTCTGGGGCCGCAACCTGTTCGACAAACAGTATATCTCGACGATCTTCCCGTCGGTCGTGCAGACGGGCAGCCTCTCGGGCTACCCCAGCCAGCCGCGCACCTATGGTGGCACGGTCCGCTTCAAGTTCTGATCGCGGTCACGCCTGAAACAGGAAAGGCCCCCGGTGCGAACCGGGGGCCTTTTTCATTTGGCGCAGTGTTTGGTCGGCTTACGCTGCCGGACGGTGCAGGGCGCACAGCTTGTTGCCGTCGGGATCGCGCAGATAGGCGAGGTAGAGCTTGCCCATCGAGCCTTCGCGCCAACCCGGCGGATCTTCGCACGCGCTGCCGCCAGCGGCGAGCCCGGCCGCATGCCACGCGTCGGCCTGTTCGGGCGAGTCGGCCGCAAAGCCGATCGTCGAGCCGTTACCGTGGCACGCATCGCTGCCGTCGATCGGGATGCTGATCGAAAAAGTGCCGCCGCCATGCCGCCAGAAATAGCGGTTACCGTTGGCGAACCCCGGCCCTGCGCCCAGCGTTCCCAAAAGGGCATCGTAAAAGGCGCGCGACTTTTCGAGGTCGTTCGCGCCGACCATGATATGCGAAAACATGCAGATTGCTCCTTTGCTGGATCGACGGACGCCGATCGGTGCCGGCTGCCCTGCCCCGTCATCAATCCCGATGCAGCGGGCGTCAAGGCGCGGACCGGGCATGAAATGATTGCGAAACAATTATGACATTTTTGCTGCCTCGCCGGTTGCGACGCGCGTAACACGGGCTACAAGGCGGGAAGGAAAACGAAGCGACCCATGTCGGGATCGCCACCGGTCGGACAATGCACCGACCATCGGGAGGATGAAGAATGGCCAAAGCCCCTGCGAAGTCGACTGCGCCGAAAACCGGCGGCATTCACGCGCCCGTCACACCCTCGGCGGAGCTGGCCGCCATCGTCGGCGCCGACCGCCTGCCGCGGAGCGAAGTGATCAGCAAGGTTTGGGCTTATATCAAGCAGCACGACCTGCAGAATCCCGCCAACAAACGCGAGATCCTGGCCGACGCGGCACTGGAGAAGGTGTTCGGCAAAAAGTCGGCGACGATGTTCGAAATGAACAAATATATTTCGGCGCATGTGAAGGCCTGATCGCGCGTCGGGGCACCGCAGCGCGCCCCGACTGTCACAATTTTGCAACGCTAATCGCCAAACGTGAAACGACCCGGTCAAATGCTTGACCGGGAATGCCCGGTCGCGGCACTTGCCTCTCTCGCAATTTTTGCACTCAGAGTGGGGAATCAAGCTCGATGATCGGTTTTTCGGTTCGCACGCGGCTGTTCGCAGCGGCGCTCCTCGGTTCGGCGGCAGCGCCCGCTTTCGCACAGGACGCGCCTGCCGCGCCGGGCGCCAAGGCCAGCGAGGATGACGTTGTCGTCACCGCGCAGCGTCGTGAAGAGCGGCTGAAGGACGTGCCAGTGTCGGTCGCGGCAATCGGTGGCGACCGGCTCGATCTGGTGCAGTCGGGCGGCAATGACATCCGTGCGCTCGCCGGGCGCATCCCCAGCCTCAACATCGAAAGCTCGTTCGGGCGCGCCTTCCCGCGCTTCTATATCCGCGGGCTTGGCAACAGCGACTTCGACCTGAACGCGTCGCAGCCGGTCAGCCTCGTCTACGACGATGTCGTGCTCGAAAACCCGATCCTCAAGGGTTTCCCGATCTTCGACCTGCAGCGCGTCGAAGTGCTGCGCGGGCCGCAGGGCACGCTGTTCGGCCGCAATACCCCGGCCGGTATCGTCAAGTTCGACTCGGTCCGCCCGAGCACAGCCGGTGGCTATATCCGCGGCGGCTATGGCAGCTATGGCACGATCAACATCGAAGGTGCGGCGACGGTCAAGTTGAGCGATACGCTGTCGGCGCGCTTCTCGACGCTTTACCAGCACCGCGACAATTGGGTCGATAATATCGCAACCGCGCAGGCGCGTGACCTGGAAGGCTATGACGACTGGGCGGGCCGCATCCAGCTCGAATGGAAGCCCACCGACGCGCTCACCGCGCGGCTGACCGGCCAGGCCCGCATCCTCGACGGCACTGCCCGCCTGTTCCGTGCGAACATCTTCACGCCCGGCAGCGATCGGCTGATCGGCCTTGGCGGCCCGAACACGCCGTTCCGCCGTGATCAAGTGCGTCAGGACGGCCTCAACTTCCAGCGGCTGCGCAACTATAACGTCGGGCTGACGGTCGATTATGATTTCGGCCCCGTCACGCTGACCTCGGTCAGTGCCTATTGGAACGGCAATGTCGCCAGCCGCGGCGACATCGACGGCGGCTTCGGCAACCAGTTCGCGCCGCCGCAGGGGCCGGGCTTCATTCCTTTCTCGGCGCAGTCGCAGGACGATGTCCCGAACCTCGACCAGTTCACGCAGGAATTGCGGATCGCGTCGAACGGTGCGCACGCGTTCAATTGGCAGGCGGGCTTCTTCTATTTCAACGAAACGCTGCGGATCAATTCGTTCGACTTCGGCACCCCGACCGATCTGACCCCGGCCGCTTTCTCGCCGCAGCGGCAGACGAGCGAGGCGTTCGGCCTGTTCGGTTCGGCCAACTACAAGTTCGACTTCGGCCTGACGGTTCAGGGCGGCATCCGCTATAACAATGATACGCGCGCGCTCGTTGCATCGCGCCCGATCGACACCCGCCCCGGCTTCCTCGGCTTCGGCGGCCCGGTGCCCGATCAGCGCGCCAATGTCGGCAGCGACATCGTGACTTGGGACATCAGCGCGACGCAGCGCGTGACCGACGAAGTCAATCTCTACGCCCGCATTGCCCGCGGCTATCGCGCGCCGTCGATTCAGGGCCGGTTGGTGTTCGGCCGCACGCTGTCGGTCGCCAATTCGGAGCGGACGATCTCTTATGAAGGCGGCTTCAAGAGCGTCTATTTCGGCGGCAAGCTGCGGCTGAACGTCAACGGCTTCTATTTCTCGACCGATGATCTCCAGCTGACGGCGGTCGGCGGCGCGTCGAACTTCACGACGCTGTTCAATGCGCGCAACGTCGATGGCTATGGCTTCGAAGCCGAGCTCGAGGCGAGCCCGGTGGAGCGGCTGAACTTCACCGCGGGCGTCAGCCTTAACGAGAACCGGATCAACGATCCGAACGCCTTTGTCGCGGGCTGCGCATCGGGCTGCACGGTGCTGAACGCGCAGCGGCCGGGCTCGCCGGGGATTTTCTCGATCAACGGCAACCGCCTGCCACAATCGCCCAAGTGGACCGCCAACTGGACCGCGCGGTACAGCCATCCGATCGGCAATGGCGAGATCTATGCGATCACCGACTGGGCTTATCGCTCCGAAATCCAGTTCTTCCTTTATCGCTCGGTCGAATATCGTGACCGCTTCCTGCTCGAAGGCGGCCTGCGCGTCGGCTACAAGACCGGCCCGTTCGATTTTGCGGCCTATGTCCGTAACATCACCGACGATGTGTCGGCGGTCGGCGGCATCGACTTCAACAATCTGACCGGCTTCGTGAATGAGCCGCGCATCGCCGGGTTCGAAATCGGCTTCAAATTCTGATGCTGACCCTTCGGGGGCGCCGAAATGGTGCCCCCGAGAGGACTTGAACCTCCGACCTGCGGTTTAGGAAACCGTTGCTCTATCCGGCTGAGCTACGGGGGCACGCGGGCGTGTGACTATCCGCGCGCAGGCGTGCGGTCAATTGCGTGCCGAGGGTGGCACGAACGGTATTACCAGCGGCGCGATCGGAACGCCTTCCTCGACCAGCTCGCGCGCCTCGGCGGCGGTGGTTTCACCGTGGATCGGCGCCGCAGTTTCCTCGCCCAGATACATCGCCCGGGCGCGATCGGGGAAGCTGCGGCCGACCCATTCGGACTTGTCGATGAGCGCTGCCTGAAGCTCGGCGAGTTTCGCGAGCATGGCGTGTTTATTGTCGGCGGGCATGGCGGGCGATGCGACCTTGCGATTGCCCTTGGCGGCGACATTGGGCGCCATCACGGCCTTGGTAACCACGCTGTTGTCGCACACCGGGCAATGGACGAGCCCGCGTGCGCGCTGATCCTCATAGCTGCTCGAAGAGCCGAACCACGCCTCAAAGACATGATCGTTGCCGCAGCGGAGATCGAACACGATCATGCGCGGGTCACCGCTGGAATCGGGCGGCGATGATCGAGCACCGGCACCCGCGCGCGAACATCGGCCACGCGTTGCGGGTCGATCGTTGCAAAGCCGACGCCTGGCGCCTCGCCCATGTCGAGCAACACCTCGCCCCAAGGATCGACGACGAGCGAATGGCCAAAGGTTTCGCGGCCGTCCTGATGCGCGCCGGTCTGCGCAGCGGCGACGACGAACGCGGCCGATTCGACCGCCCGCGCGCGCTGGAGCAAATGCCAGTGCGCTGCGCCGGTCGGGCGCGTGAAGGCCGCCGGGATGCTGAGGATCGTCGCGCCGGCGGCACTCAGCGCGGCATAAAGCGCGGCGAAGCGCAGATCGTAACAGATCGACAGGCCGAGCGCGCCGACGGGCGTCTCGACCACCACAGCCCCCTCGCCCGCCGCGTAGCTGGCAGATTCACGCCAGCTTTCGCCGGTCGGCAAATCAACATCGAATAGGTGGAGCTTGTCGTATCGCGCGCGGATCGCGCCGCGGTCGTCGATCACAAAGCCGCGATTGGCGAGCTTGCCGTCGGGCAACTTCAGCGCCAGCGAGCCGATATGTACCCAGATGCCGTGATCCGCCGCTGCCGTTCGAACGGCAGCAAGGACGAAATCCGCCTCTTCGCCCTGCAACACAGCCGCGGCACGTGCCCGCTCGCGATCGACAAGGCCGGTCATTTCGGGCGTGAACAGCATCGTGGCCCCGCCGGCCGCTGCTTCGGCGATCGCATCAGTCACGACGAGGCCGTTGGCGATCGGATCGATGCCGCTCGTCATCTGGAGCAGCGCGATCCGGGTCATGCGGCGAGCAACGCGTCCAGCTCGCCAGCGCGGTCGAGCGCGGCGAGATCGTCCGAGCCGCCGACATGCCGGCCGTCGATGAAGATCTGCGGCACCGTGGAGGCGCCGGGTGCACGCGCGAGCATCTCGGCGCGCTTGGGACCGCCCATGGTGATGTCATATTCCTCGATCGCCGCGCCCTTGCTGTCGAGCAACCGCATCGCGCGCGAGCAATAGGGACAGAATGCCTTGGTGTAGATTTCGACTTTTGCCATTTCCGACAAATGTGGTCGGCTTTGCCGCTTGTCAATCGGCAGCCGCAGGATCGAGCACGCGCGCCCAGCACAGGATCGTCACCGAGCGCGCGCCCGCCGCCAGCAGCACGCGCGTGCAGGCATCAGTCGTTGCACCGCTCGTATAGACGTCGTCCACCAGCACGACCGCTTTGCCCCTCAACGTCGGTCGCCGCTCGGGCGCAACGACGAACGCACCTTTGACTGCCCTCACCCGCGCCTTTGCGCCCAAACCGCGCAGCACAGGGGTCGCGACCGTGCGACGGAGCGCATCGGGAACCGCAGGCACGCCGCCGACCGCCGACAGGGCGCGCGCGATCTCCGCGGCCTGATTGAATCCCCGCCCCCACAGCCGCCGCGCATGCAGCGGCACCGGCACGAGCAGCTCGGCATCATCCGGCACCAGCCGCGCCATGTGCCGTGCGATCGTCGTGGCATAAGCAAGGTGGCCGCCATATTTCAGGCGCAACACCATAGCCCGCGGAATGTCGCCATAGGCAACCGCCGCTCGCACGCCCGCATGGCGCGGCGGCTGGTCAAGACACTCCGCGCAGCGTGCATCGGCACCGCGATCGACCGTGAACGGTGTGTGGCAGGCGGCGCACCACGGCGGCGCCAGGAAGCGAAGGTCGCCCCAGCAGGCTGCACAGAAATGATGATCCGCGCGCGTCACCGCGCCACAGCCGGGGCAGCGTGGCGGCAGTGCCGCATCGGCCATCAGCCGGAGCGGCGCCATCAAGGGGGCGAGCACGTCCATCGCCCCCTTGTCGCGCGCGCGGCACCACGCCACAAGCTCGGCGCGTGACCCCGCCCGAAATCTTCGACCGCGCCTTGCGCCGCCGCCGCCGCGACCGCGCGCAGCCGGGCTATCCAGCGCATGATTTCCTGCGCAGCCAGATGCTCGACGGACTTGCCGACAGGCTGGCAATGGTCCGCCGCCCGTTTCAGGATGTGCTCGATCTCGGCAGCTTCGGTGGCGAGTTCATCCCGCCGCCGGGGGCGCGGATTGCACGGGTCGATGCCGGCTTCGCCTTCGCGCGGGCGGCTGGCGGCGTGCAAGGCGACGAGGACCGTCTGCCCTTCGCCGATGGCGCCTTCGATCTGGTGGTGTCGGCTGGCGTGCTCGACAGCGTCAACGATCTGCCCGGCGCACTGACGCTGGCGCGGCGGGTGCTGCGACCCGACGGGCTGTTTCTGGGCGCGTTCGTCGGGGCCGGCAGCCTCGCCACGCTAAGGGCGTGCCTGCGCGAAGCCGAAGGCGATCGCCCGGTGGCACGGCTGCACCCGCAGGTCGATGTCCGCGCGGCGGGCGACTTGTTGATGCGCGCTGGCTTTACGCTCCCGGTCGCCGATGGCGAAGCGCTGACCGTGCGCTATCGCAACCTGTTCGCGCTGCTTGCCGATCTGCGCGGGATGGCAGCGGCGAACATCATGCCGGACCGGGTGGCGCTGCGCCGCGATACGCTCGCGCGCGCCGCCGAAGCCTTCGCCGCGCGTGCCGACGCCGATGGACGGACCTCCGAACGGTTCGAGCTGGTGTTCCTGACCGGCTGGGCGCCCGATCCCTCGCAGCCGCAGCCTGCCCGCCGGGGCAGCGCGCAAGCCTCGCTTGCCACCGCGCTGCGGCCGCCGCGCTAGAGGAGCGCCTCAATCAGGCCGATCAGCGAGCGGTCGGCGGGTGGCATCGGCATGGCATACATCTCGACCGGCCGCACCCAGCGCAAAGCGGCAGCCTCGACCGCGCGCGGGACGCCGCGCCACTTCCGGCAGACATAGAGCAGCAGCAACAGGTGGCGATCGCCCGCCGTCGCGCTGGCGAAGGTTGCGGGCGCCAAACACGGGGTCAGGACATAGAACGGGCACAGATATACGCTAAGCGTTTCCGGGCGCACTTATGGGTCGACTCTATGCGTCGACGATTCCAGCATTCCAAAGGCATCCATCGGACAGTTGTAACATCGCCTCTCGTCGCAGAGCCGGCATATTGTCAGCGCCGAGACAGCGTCGTCAGACATCTGCGCAAGTATTGTCTCGGCGATACGTTCCAGCACGAGGCGGTCAGCGTTCGAAACATCGCTCAGAAGAGCTGATAAAGTCTCTTTTCTTCGTTGTAACATTGCAGACAGGCGATTCTCTCCTGCTTCGGAGAGCATCAGCGCCACTGCACGACGGTCGCGAAGTGCTTTCGATCGAACGGCGAACCCGGCTGCAACCAATCGATCGACAAGCCGCACCGTCCCCGCGTGGGACAAGCCTAGCACCCGTCCTAATTCGTCGATCGAAAGACCGGTCGCGTGACCGATGACGACGATCGCCGCGGTGGTTTCGCCACCGCCGGGTATCGTCGGGTCGAATGCCGCCTTCTTAATTCGATCGGTGGTGCCCACCGCGAGAGCGCCGAACAGATTGACGAGCCGGTCCGAGAGTACGTTCAAAGGGTTGCCTCATTCATCGACGGCGCATAGTGTATGCGCCGCGCATATATCACGCCTGTCTAAGCATGAAGGCAGGTCATGCGCCATGATGAAAGCGAGGCACCATGTTTTCGACATTACACATAGCTGAAAAGACGACCGGCTCTCGCGGGTCTCTCGCGTTGCTGCGCTGGGCGCTGGTGGTCATCTTTCTCTGGTTCGGTTGCATGAAATTCACGAGCTATGAAGCGATGGGCATCGCGCCATTGATGAAGAACAGTCCGATCATGAGCTGGATTCCGGCCGTTTTTGGGGTGCAGGGTGGAAGCTATTTTATAGGCACCGTCGAGCTCGCGACGGCCGCTGC
>NZ_LSIJ01000093.1 GCF_001556185.1 Sphingomonas sp. CCH10-B3
CTTAAACCACTCCCGCCAACCCTTCTGACCGAACCCGATGAATAAGCCGGGCTAGTGGCCAATGCCCTGCTGCCCGCGATCCGAGACGTTTTGGGCGATGCTGCAACCGACGAAGTGCTCGGTGCATGGGGTGAGGCCTATTGGGCGCTTGCGGACATCCTCATCGGCAAAGAAGAGGTTCTCTACGCTGAAACCGATGGCAACGGGCAGCCTGAGGCAATAAACCCTGCCTGAACAGATGGATAAAGTTACCGATTTGAGCCCTGAAACTGCGCCGCGATTGGTTTGGAGCCGCTACTACAGCACGTATGTAGCGGCTCCGCCCGGACCTGGCGCGCGTGAGCGGCTTATTGCGGTGGCAGGTGCCATAATCGGCATTGTGACTACGGGACTGTTGTGCGGCGTTCTGGCCGGTACCGGAGCTGCGCACCCTCTACTCGTGGCGCCGATGGGAGCCTCTGCGGTCCTGCTTTTCGCTGTGCCTGCAAGTCCGCTGGCACAGCCATGGTCGATCTTGGGCGGGAATGTCCTGTCGGCCTTGGTAGGCATCGCCGTTGCCCTTGCCGTTCCCAATACTACCGTTGCAGCGGGGCTTGGTGTCGGCCTTGCGATTGCGATCATGTCGCTGGCGCGCTGTCTGCATCCGCCAGGCGGCGCGGTCGCCTTGTCCGCCGTGCTCGGCGGGGCCGCCGGAAGCGCGCATCCGTTCATGTTCGCGCTTTATCCCGTGGGTTTGAACTCACTGCTGTTGATACTTGCTGGTCTGGCATTCCATCGCATGTCAGGCCACACCTATCCGCATCGAGTGATGCTGACCGAAAGCACCCACGGCACGCAGGATTCTGCGCCGCTCAGCAGGAGCGGGGTGAAGCCGAAAGACATTGATGCAGCGCTCGAAGGCTTTGGCGATACGCTCGATATCAATCGCGACGATCTTTTGCGAATCTTCGAATTGGCGGGCCTCAACGCGGCGGAGCGACAGGTCGAGCAGCTAAGCTGCAACGACATCATGTCACGCGACGTTATCACGATTGCGGCAACCGCACCGGTGGAGGAGGCGCATAGACTCCTGCGCGCAAGGCACCTGCGTGCGCTACCGGTAGAGAATGTCTCTGGCCAACTGGTCGGAGTGATCACATGGCCAGACCTCGATAAACAAGGGGCTTTTGCGTCGGAGATCATGGCACCGGCAGATACGGCGCATGTGTCCGCGCCAGCGGCGGAACTGCTCGCCCCTCTCGCCAATGGTCACGGTCACGAGGTCATGATCGTAGACGACAACATGCAGTTGCAAGGCATCGTTACCCAAACGGACATCATTGCCAGTCTGATAACAAAAGCGGTCACGCTCAATACAAAATGAGGGTTGTCACCTTTGGCTGCTGCTTCGGAGGCAGCCAAGCGTGACGCTCCACGGATACCCCGGCATGTCGGCCTTTAGGCTACAGCTTGGCTGTCAGACGCCGCGACCAGCTTATCGACCTTGGCGAGGAAAAAGCGCTCACTCCACAGATCAACCGATTTGAGATCGGCAGGACGCAGGAAGCGCTCGACATCCTTTGCCGCTTCCTTCCACTCGATCCGAGTGATTGTGCCAGAAAGCGCAGCCTTCAACCATGACATGTCGACGTGGAGCGACCCGTCACCGGCCCATGGCCCTGCCTGAACCAGCGCGTTTTGTAAGAGGATGAAATTGGGTTCGAGCCCGCGCGAAACATACCAAGAGAAGTCGAACCAGTCGCGACCTTTGAGGAATCCCCGGCATAGCAGGGCATGAATCTTCAGCGCGAAATTGGAAGCCAGATCCTGGTGGCGCACCTCATAATCGGCTGGAAAATCAAGATAGGTGGTCGCCTCGCCGGATCCTGCGGGAGGGTTCACATCAATTTCCAGCTTGATCTTGATCGCCTTGCGATGGCCGGTGCCTGCGAATGACAAGTCGAGCTGGCTGGCGATGGAATCGTCCTTGAGCAGCGCTTGGCGAATAGCCGTATCCATGCGCGGCTTGGGCTGAGCTTCCAGTGCCAGTCCGAACTGGCCGAACACCTCGGTCATCCCCTCGAGGTAAGGGGACCAGTCGAAGTCCATGTTCGGCACGCGCAGGAGAAAGTCCAAGTCCTCGGAAAAGCGTGGCAGGCCGAGCAGAATGCGCAGGCTGGTGCCGCCCTGAAACAGGGCGCAATCGAAGAAATCGGCGCGCCACAGCGCGTATAACGCAATCTCCTGGAGGATCTCCTTGAGCGCGTTTTCCTCTTCAAGCGCATTGGTGGCGCCATAGCGACCGAGCTTTTCTTTGATGATGTCAATCATGCAGCGATCCCCTGCTTTGAGCCCGTCTTGCCGTCAGAACCACATCTTCAAGCTCGGAAAGGAAGGCGTTCACTGCCTTGTGCTTGTAGACCGACTTCACTGCGGCAAAGTCCTTTTGCGTCAATGCCAGAAGCGCCTCATCATCGATCCGCATGCCACTGGTCAGCCAATCGAGGCCAGACCATTCCACCTTGCGCAGGGCGACAAGATCCATAAGGGCGCGCAGCGGCCTAGCGACAAAGGCGGTGAGCTTGTCGAAGGTCACGCGCTCGACGCCGCCAAGGAAGCGATAATCGGCAATGGCCAGCGGATGATATTTGAAGGAGCCGAATTCGGTGGCCGGAATCTCCAGCGTTTTACGCCCCGGCGTCACGCTGGCAGTGACAAGCACGGCCTCAGGAATCCAGCCATGGTAAGCCAGCGCGCTTTCAAAGGAAATATAGCTCCCGTGACGCAAAGCCTGCGCCACCGCGAAGGGATGCACAGGAGCGCTTCGGTGCGCCTTGGCAAGCGCATAAACCCCGCGCTTCAGGCGAATGAGTGACCCGTCCTTGAGGGCGCGGTTGACGAGGCCATAACGCCGCGCATCGCCTCCCCCCAGCAGTTCGCTGAGCTGGCGCTCATTGAAGATCCGATCGCGCAGCGCGCTTGCGGATACCTGTTGCGCTAGACTGGACATAAAATTCTCAATACTTCCTAATTATGAAAGTTTCAAGAATTTCTACATCTCCGCCTATGCGCACCGTTCAAGCTGCAATTGACACCCTCAGTATACTCCGCTTCGCCAACCTCAGGGTTGGCTGAGTGCGCCTGCGGCGACCAGTTGCGACGCGAGATCCCGGGAGGTCCGGGCCGCGCCCATCAGCGTCGCGGAGCCTACCCCAGTCCAGTCACCATAGCCGGCAAGCCACAGGCGCGGTTCCTTGATAGATCGTTGCCCATCGACCTCTATCCGCCCGTCAGGCTCGATTACGTCGAGCGACGTCAGATGATTGAGCGCGGCCCGAAAGCCGGTGCACCAGATGATGGCATCGACTGCCATTTCAGAGCCGTCGTCCCAGACGACGCCTATCGCACTAATTCGTTCGAAGGGGCGCACGGAGCCGAGATCGCCTCGGCCGCGTGCCTCCCTGACCGGCGGCACCATCACGATATCGCCAATGCCCCCGACCGGTGTCTCGCTCGGCCCTGCTTTCATCCGCGCGACGGCGCGTTCGAACAGAACGCGGCCATCGACATCGTCTGGCAGGAATACAGGGTCTTGGGTCGTAACCCAGAGCGCGCGAGCGACAGGTGCGACCTCGGCCATGATCTGCGCGCCGCTGTTTCCGCCGCCGACCACCAGCACCGTCTGACCGGCAAAGTCCTCAGGCCGCACATAGTGGGCCGAATGGACCTGCGCGCCCTGAAACAGGTCACGGCCCGGCATGTCGGGAATATAGGGTTGCGACCATGTGCCCGTTGCGCTGACCACAAGCCGTGCAGCCAATCGCTCTGAGGCGGTCTCGATTTCCAGATGATCACTGCCCCGCTGAACTCTCGTCACTCTGGCCGGTCGCCGAACAGGCAGGTGATAGCGTTCCTCGTACCGGGTCAGATAGCTCAGAACATCATCACGGGTTGGATAGCCGTCATGATTGGGCGGTGGCATCAGCCATCCGGGCAGTGAGCTGTATCCCGCGGGCGAAAACAGCCGCAACGATTCCCAGCCATGCCGCCAGGCACCGCCGGGACCATCTTCGGCATCGAGGATCAGGAAATCAGCCTTGGCGCGGTGTAGGTAGTAGCCCAGCGACAGCCCCATCTGGCCACCACCGATAATGACAATGTCGTGGGTCTCCACGCCCTCAGGCCTGGAGCCAGCGCTTGAGATCATCTTCCTTGGGCAAACCGCCAGCATGAACGACCTTGCCATCGATCACGATGCCCGGCGTTGAGGCAATGCCATACTTCGCCATCTCGGCGTAGTCGGTGATCTTTTCGATCGACGCCTCGATGCCAAGCGCGGCAGCAGCCGCCTTCACCATGTCTTCGGTCTTCTGGCATCGCTTGCAGCCGGGGCCGAGCACTTTGATGTCTTTCACGGGATTGATCCTTTTTAGGAGAACAGAGCGTTGAACAGGTAGCCCACACCAAGAATGCCGGTGCCAACTACGGCAACAAACACCGCGATCAGTTTGAGGCTGAGCACCTTGCGCAGGATGATCATTTCGGGAAGCGATAGCGCGATGACCGACATCATGAAGGCGAGCACCGTGCCCAGCGCCGCGCCTTTGCCCACCAGCGCCTCGATCACTGGGATGATTCCTGCGGCATTGGAATACATCGGGATGCCGAGAAGAACTGCGGCAGGCACCGACCACCAGCTATCCGCGCCCATGATGCTGGAAAGCAGTTCGGCGGGCACATAGCCATGGATGAAGGCACCGGCAGCGATCCCGGCAATGATCCAGTACCAGACCTTGCTGACGATCTCCTTGACCGCGTCCCAACCCGCTTCGAACCGGTCGACCCAGGTCAGATGTTCGTCTTCCAGATCGACTGCGCCCGCGCGGACTTCACGCACCCAGGGTTCGAGCCAGCCTTCCAGATGCAGGCGGCCAATGACCCAACCCGACACGATGGCAATGGACAGCCCGAAGGCGAGATAGGTCAGCGCCACTTTCCAGCCCACCAGCGCAAACAGCAGGCCAAGGGCAATCTCGTTCACCATCGGTGCGGCGATCAGGAACGAGAAGGTGACGCCGAGCGGCACGCCAGCAGACACGAATCCGACAAACAGCGGCACGGCCGAGCAGGAGCAGAATGGGGTGACAATACCGAGGTGCGCGGCGGCAATATTGCCCAGCCCTTCGCGCTTGCCCGCCAGCAGGGCACGCGTTCGTTCAGGCGAGAAGAAGGTGCGCACCACGCCCATCGCGAACACCACCAAGGTCAGCAGCATCAGCACTTTGGGCGTGTCGTAGAAGAAAAACTCGACCGACGAAGCAAGATGACTGCCGGGGGCAATCGGCAGTTGCGCGACCAGCCACCGCGCGAAGGGCAGTAGCTGGTTGTAGATGGCAAACCAGGCGGCCACGAAGATGGCGATCCCGACAAACCAAATCCCTTGCGACTTGCGGGCCTGACCCAAGCTTGCGGCAATGGTGTTCATATCAGGCAGCCTTTTTCTGGCATTGTGCAGGAGCAGGCACGGGCAGTGCGGAAAGGATGGCATCAACAATGGCCACCGTTGCCACCGGTAGATCGGGATTGCGGCGATAACGCACCCATTGCGCGTCGCGCCGGTCGGTCAGCAGGCCCGCCACTTTGAGCCGCGCCATATGCCGCGACATGCGTGACTGGGTAGCGCCCAGGCGCTCCATCAACTCACAGACACAATGCTCATCGCCGTCCCAGATGATTTGCAGGGCACGGAGGCGCGTTGGTTCTGACAGAGCAGTCAGCAGGTCATTGATGCGCAAAGCCATAAGAACTGCATATGCCGTAAACCGCATATGCGCTTTGACGCAGATCAACGCCGACGAATGGTTTGACGATTCTGGAAATGTCGATTGACTTAGTCTTTACGGGATCTATTTCCATCATTCTCGAAAGGTGGATTGGATGGACGATCTCAACGCACAGGTCTGGGCTGTCGATGCGCTTGGAGCCTTGGCGCACGAAACTCGGCTCTCGGTATTCCGCATGCTGGTCAAGGCTGGCCCCGAAGGCATGATCGCAGGCGCGATCGCCGAACATCAAAGCGTGCCGCCTTCCACCATGTCGCATCATCTTGCCACGCTGGAGCGCGCCGGGCTGGTCCAGTCGGAGCGCGAAAGCCGACTGATCCATTACCGCGCCGACTATCCGGGCATGCGCCGTCTGCTCCTGTTCCTGATGCAGGACTGCTGCCAGGGCGCGCCGGAAATGTGCGGCGATCTGATGGCAGATCTGGCCTGCAACCCATCCCAACCCCAAGACGCCTGAGGCTTCAAATGGCTGACAAGATCTACAACGTCCTGTTCCTGTGCACCGGCAACAGCGCCCGCTCTATCCTGGGCGAAGCGGTGATGAACAAGCTTGGCGCAGGCCGGTTCAAGGCCTGGAGCGCTGGCAGCCAGCCCAAGGGTGAGGTTCATCCCATGGCGCTCTCGGTGCTCAGCGGCATGGGCTATGACACCATCGGTATGTATTCGAAAAGCTGGAGTGAGTTTTCCAAGCCCGGTTCGCCGGAATTCGATTTCATCTTCACTGTTTGCGACAGCGCTGCAGGTGAGGCATGCCCGGTCTGGATCGGCCATCCGATGACCGCGCACTGGGGCATCGAGGACCCGGCATCTGTTGAGGGCGAAGGCCAGCGCGACGCCTTTCTGCAGGCCTTGCGCTACCTCACTAACCGTATCTCGCTGTTCCTGACATTGCCGCATGCCAGCATCGACGAGATGGCGATGAAGCAGAAGCTTAAGGAAATCGGCAAGGCCGAAGGTGCCAGCAGCGGAGCGAGCACATGATCGACATCGTGATCTACCATAACCCCGAATGCGGCACCTCGCGCAACACGCTGGCTATGATCCGCAATGCGGGCATCGAGCCGCACGTTGTCGAATACCTCAAGACACCGCCTTCGCGCACCTTGCTCGAAAGCCTGATCGAACGGGCCGGCATCGCCCCACGCGCGCTGCTGCGCGAAAAGGGCACGCCCTATGCGGAACTGGGCTTGGACAATCCCGATCTCACCGATGCGCAGTTGATTGACGCGATGATGGAGCATCCCATTCTGATCAACCGCCCATTGGTGGTTTCGCCGCTTGGCGTGAAGCTGTGCCGCCCTTCGGAAGAGGTTCTCGACCTCATTCCTGCCGCCCAGCGCGCTGCTTTCGCCAAGGAAGATGGCGAGCAGGTCATCGACGCCGCCGGCAATCGCGTCGTCAACTGAAGCAGGAACGACAATGACCGCCCAGCCTAAGCGCGAACGCCTGTCGTTCCTTGATCGCTATCTGACCTTGTGGATCTTCCTCGCCATGGCGCTGGGCGTCGCGCTGGGGTCGACGTTCGAGGGCCTGCCGAAGGCCATCGATAGCCTTTCGTGGGGCAGCACCAACATTCCCATCGCCATCGGCCTGATCCTGATGATGTATCCGCCGCTCGCGCGCGTGCGATATGAGGAATTGCCGCGTGTGTTCGAGGACAAGCGGGTGCTTGCGATCTCGCTGATCCAGAACTGGATCATCGGACCGGTGCTGATGTTTTCGCTGGCCGTGATATTCCTCAGTGACAAGCCGGAATACATGACCGGGCTGATCCTGATCGGCCTCGCGCGGTGCATCGCTATGGTCATCGTTTGGAACCAGCTCGCCAAGGGCGATAATCAATATGTCGCTGCCCTGGTCGCGTTCAACTCGATCTTCCAAATCCTGTTCTTCAGCGTCTACGCCTGGTTCTTCCTCGCCTTTCTGCCGCCGCTGTTCGGGCTGGAAGGCAGCGTCATCAACGTCAGTTTCTGGACGATTGCCCAAGCGGTGCTAATCTATCTCGGCATCCCGTTCCTTGCCGGATACCTGACCCGCAAATGGCTGGCGAAGGCCAAGGGCGATGAATGGTATGAGCGCACCTTTCTGCCGAAGATCGGACCGATCACGCTGGTCGCGCTGCTGTTCACCATCACCGCCATGTTCAGCCTCAAGGGCGGCGAGATTCTGACTCTCCCTGGCGACACCATCCGTATCGCCATCCCGCTGACGATCTATTTCGTGGTCCAGTTCTCGATCAGCTTCTTCATGGGCAAGCTGATCGCCAGTGACTATCCGCGCACGACGGCAGTGGCGTTCACGGCGGCGGGCAACAACTTCGAGCTGGCAATTGCTGTGGCCATTGCCGCCTTCGGGCTGGCTTCGCCGGTCGCCTTTGCGGCCGTGATCGGTCCGCTGGTCGAGGTGCCAGTGCTTATCTTGTTGGTCAATGTTGCCTTCTGGTTCGGACGACGCTGGTTCCCGGACAGCGTTCCGGTAGATACGCGGGGGTGAACATCGCTTCAGCTCCGGCGCTCGGTATCTTCATAGCTGCCGCCTTCTTCGAGATCGCGGGCTGCTTCGCCTTCTGGGCGTGGCTCAGACTGGGCAAATCGATCTGGTGGCTCGCGCCGGGGGCCACTTCGCTGGTGATCTTCGCGTGGTTGCTGACACTGGCACCAACCGATGCGGCGGGGCGCGCTTATGCCGTCTACGGCGGCGTCTATATCGCTGCGTCGCTGGTCTGGCTGTGGGTGGTCGAACGCCAGCAGCCTGACCGCTGGGATTTCATTGGAGCCGCAGTCTGCATTCTAGGCGCGGCCATCATCCTCTTTGCGCCGCGAACGGCGTGATGGAGTTCGTTTGAATATGTCCGAATATCCTCGTCTGCGCGCGCTCGCCGATCCTGATCTGCTTCCCGCACTGAAGCCCGAATACGCCCATCGCAATCCAGCGCTGGGCCTAGGCGAGCTAGATCCGCCACCACGCATCCTTCTACTCTACGGTTCGCTGCGCGAACGGTCCTATTCACGCCTCGTCGTCGAGGAGTCCGCCCGTCTCCTCCAGTTTTTTGGTTGCGAAACACGTATTTTCGATCCCTGCGATCTGCCTCTACCGGATCAGGTCAAGGATGACGATCACCCGGCAGTGGCCGAACTGCGCGCGCATTCGCTGTGGTCCGAGGCGCAGGTCTGGTGCAGCCCCGAACGTCATGGCCAAATCACCGGCATCATGAAGACGCAGATCGATCATCTTCCACTGGCCTATAAGGGGATGCGCCCCACGCAAGGCCGTGCGCTGGCGGTGATGCAGGTGAGTGCTGGGTCGCAAAGCTTCAACAGCGTCAACACCTTGCGCATTCTCGGGCGCTGGATGCGGATGTTCACCATTCCGAACCAGTCCTCAGTCGCCAAGGCCTATGAGAAATTTGACGATGCCGGGCGGATGAAACCGTCGAGTTACTATGAACGAATCGTGGACGTAATGGAGGAATTGGTTAGATTCACGGTCTTGCTCCGTCCTCACGCCGAGCAACTGGTCGACCGATATTCGGAGCGGGTCGAGACTGATCGGCCTGTCGCTACTGTAGAGGCGATCCTCGATTCTCTGGGCCAGCGGTAACGGCGCGCGTCGGGGCTGACAGCCTGACCCGCAGCAAGTAAGTCAAGTCGGTGACCGTATACCTTCTACTTGCCCTTGCGGCATTTTTTGCCGCTGCGATTTCCGGCGCTGCCGGGTTCGGCGGTGCGCTGCTGCTGTTGCCGATGCTGACCCACACGGTTGGTGTGACCGAAGCCGTACCCTTGCTGACAGTTGCGCAGCTCGTCGGCAATCTCGCCCGCGCTGGGTTCGCTTTTACGGAAATCCGCTGGCGGCCAGTGGGCATGTTCCTCGTCACCGCGATTCCGTTTGCTGCGCTTGGCGCCACGTCGTTCGTGGCCTTGCCAAAGCCCATGATCGTCCGGCTCGTCGGCGCGGCAATTCTGCTGTTCGTACTGGTCAAATCGCTCGGCTTGATCCGGATGCGAGCAGGGGGCGGCGTGTTGCTTGTCGGCGGGGCGGCGGTCGGATTTCTCTCAGGGCTGGTCGGGAGCGCGGGGCCACTAGGCGCGGCCGTGTTCCTGAGCCTCAACCTGCCGCCCGTTGCTTACGTGGCCAGCGAAGCCGTGACTGCCATCGCGATGCACGGTGTAAAGATGGCGATCTACGGCAGTCGCCTCGCGTTCAGCCCATCGTTCTGGCCGCTCGCTTTGCTGCTCGGCGGTGCCATGGTGCTGGGCACCTGGGCGGGCAAGCTACTGATCGAGCGCATGCCTGTCATTTGGTTCCGCCGAATCGTGACCGGACTGCTGGTGGTCATAGCCGCGCAGATGGTCGTCACAGGTTAGTGCATTCAGGTGGCGAAGGCGTTGGTTGCAGTGCCGCGGACCTTCCTATCAGGCTCGCGGAGCCATCGAGACTATTGCCGTCAGGCTGCTACTTGCATGTTCAATCCCGCTAGACGCGCTGCGCTATAATCTCTCTCGATCGACCACGGCGAATTTTGCCGATCTTAAACATTGGCATAAGGATGAGCATAGCGACGTCGTTGGCGCAAAAGCCTGGTGCAAGTGCTTCGAACTACGCTCCTCCCTGTTTTTCTATCCCCCACTACTTCGACGCTAAATCCTTGTTGAACTAGCCCCTTTTCTGCGTCTCTTACTCGTCCCCGTCGAGCCGGACGATCCTGTCCCGCTCCCGAAGCGGGGTATCCGATGGGCGCTGAGCCAGTCCGAATTGAAGCACGTTCACGCGGCGCACGCATGCTGCGCACGGCAATGGGCGTGTCGATCGCGACCTGGCTGGCTGACCCGCAAGTCATCGAGATCATGCTCAATCCTGATGGACGCCTCTGGGTCGACCGGTTGGGCATCGGACTGTCCGACAGCGGTGAACGCCTGACCGCAGCCGATGGTGAGCGCATCATCCGATTGGTTGCCCATCATGTGGGTGCCGAAGTTCACGGCGATGCACCGCGCGTGTCAGCGGAGCTGCCGGAAAGCGGAGAACGGTTTGAAGGCCTCCTGCCACCGGTGGTGGCGGCTCCCACCTTTGCCATCCGCAAGCCCGCCGTCGCGGTGTTTCTGCTCGAGGACTATGTCAGCGCAGGAATCATGTGCGCAGCTGAAGCCGACAGGCTTCGTTCGGGCGTTGCACAGCGGTTGAACATCCTTGTCGCCGGGGGCACTGGCACCGGCAAAACGACGCTCACGAACGCCCTGCTCGCCGAGGTCGCCAAGACCACAGACCGGGTGGTTCTCATCGAAGATACCCGCGAGCTCCAATGCCGCGCGCCAAACCTTGTGGCGATGCGAACCAAGGATGGCGTGGCCTCGCTCTCTGATCTGGTCCGCTCGAGCCTTCGACTTCGCCCTGACAGGATTCCGATTGGCGAAGTGCGCGGCGCCGAGGCGCTCGATCTCCTCAAGGCCTGGGGCACCGGCCACCCCGGCGGGATCGGGACGATCCACGCCGGAAGCGCCATCGGCGCCCTTCGGAGGATGGAGCAGCTGATCCAGGAAGCGGTCGTCACCGTCCCGCGCGCTCTGATTGCCGAGACCATCAACCTCATTGCCGTGCTGGTGCGTGACGGCACCGGGCGGCGTCTCGCCGAACTAGCCCGCGTCGACGGGCTCGACCCCGTCACCGGCGACTATCGCCTGATTTCCGCCACCCAAACCCAAGGAGACTCCCTATGATCCATGCCCTCCGGCGCCGCACCAATCGCGCTGCGCTCGCAGCTACCGCTGCCTTCGTGATGGTGGCCACTGCCACCCCGGCGCATGCCGGTGGTTCGTCGATGCCGTGGGAAGCCCCGCTGCAGTCGATCCTCGAGAGCATCGAGGGGCCGGTCGCCAAGATCGTTGCGGTGATCATCATCATCGTCACCGGCCTCAGCCTGGCCTTCGGCGACACGTCGGGCGGCTTTCGCCGCCTGATCCAGATCGTGTTCGGCCTGTCGATTGCCTTTGCCGCATCGAGCTTCTTCCTGAGCTTCTTCAGCTTCGGCGGCGGAGCACTGATCTGATGACATCGGCAGACGACATCCCCGGCTTCTATGCCCCGGTCCACCGCGCACTGGCCGAGCCGATCCTGCTCGGCGGTGCGCCGCGTGCACTCGCCATCGTCAATGGCACGCTGGCGGGCGCGATTGGCCTCGGTTTGCGGCTCTGGCTCGCTGGCCTTGCCATCTGGGCAATCGGTCATGTGCTTTCGGTCTGGGCTGCACGCCGCGATCCACAGTTTGTCGATGTCGCGCGCCGCCATCTCAAATATCCGACCTGGGTGCGGCCATGATGTCGCTTCAGGAATATCGGACCAAATCCGCCAGTCTCGCAGACTTCCTCCCCTGGGTCGCACTGGTGGGGCCGGGCGTGGTGCTCAACAAGGACGGATCATTCCAGCGGACAGCGCGCTTTCGCGGTCCCGATCTCGACAGTGCCACGCCCGCTGAACTCGTGGCCGTCACCTCCCGGCTCAACAATGCCCTGCGGCGGTTGGGCTCGGGATGGGCGGTTTTCGTCGAAGCGCAGCGCACCGCGGCGCAAGCCTATCCGCAGTCCCGCTTTCCCGATCCTGTGTCGGCACTGGTCGACAGGGAACGCCGCGAACAGTTTCGTGAGGAAGGCGCGCATTTCGAAAGCGGCTATTATCTGACTCTGCTGTGGATGCCGCCGCCCGAGGAAGCGGCGCGCGCCGAAGGCTGGCTCTACGAAGGCAAGGCGTCGACCGGGGTCGATCCCAAGGAACTCGTCAAATCCTTCGCCGATCGTACCGACCGCGTGCTGCATCTGGTTGAGGGTTTCATGCCCGAGGCAGCGTGGCTCGATGACGCCGCCACGCTGACCTATCTCCACAGCACGGTATCGACCAGGACGCAGCGCGTCCGCGTGCCCGAAACGCCGGTCTATCTCGACGCGCTGCTGGCCGATGAGCCGCTGACCGGCGGTCTCGAGCCCATGCTTGGCGCCCATCATTTGCGCACACTCACCATCACCGGCTTTCCGACGGCGACCTTTCCCGGGCTGCTTGATGAGCTCAACCGGCAGGCCTTCCCATACCGCTGGTCGACGCGGGCAATCATGCTCGACAAGACCGATGCCACCAAGCTGCTCGCGAAGATTCGGCGGCAATGGTTCGCCAAGCGCAAATCGGTTGCTGCCATCCTCAAGGAGGTGATGACCAACGAGCAGTCGGTGCTGATGGATTCGGACGCCTCGAACAAGGCGGCTGATGCCGACATGGCGCTGCAGGAACTCGGCGCAGATCATGCCGGCATTGCTTATGTCACTGCGACGGTCACGGTCTGGGACCGCGACCCGGCGCTGGCGGCGGAGAAACTAAGGCTGGTCGAAAAGGTCATCCAGGGCCGCGACTTCACCTGCACGATCGAAGGCATGAATGCGATCGAGGCATGGCTCGGATCGCTCCCCGGCCATGTCTACGCCAACGTCCGGCAGCCGCCCATTTCCACACTCAATCTCGCCCACCTGATCCCCCTGTCAGCGGTATGGGCGGGAGCGGAACGGGACGAGCATTTCGGTGACGCCCCCTTGCTTTACGGCAAGACCGAAGGCTCGACCCCGTTCCGCCTTTCCCTTCATGTCGGCGATGTGGGCCACAGTCTGATCGTCGGCCCGACAGGGGCAGGCAAATCCGTACTGCTGGCGCTGATGGCGCTGCAGTTCCGGCGCTACAAAGGCAGCCAGATCTTCGCCTTCGATTTTGGTGGATCGATCCGCGCTGCCGCGCTTGGCATGGGCGGTGACTGGCAGGATCTCGGCGGCGCGCTGTATGCCGAAGAAGGCGACAGCGCTGCCGTCGCCCTGCAGCCGCTTGCTCGGATCGACAACGCCGGCGAACGCGCCTGGGCCGCCGAATGGCTGGCGGCGATGCTGGCCGGCGAAGGCGTGGTGATTGACCCTGCTTCTAAAGAACATCTCTGGTCGGCCCTGACATCGCTTGCGTCCGCACCACCTGCCGAGCGTACACTCACCGGTCTCGCGGTCCTGCTGCAATCCCAGGAATTGAAGCAGGCCCTCGCCCCATATCTCATCGGCGGTCCATGGGGACGGCTGCTCGATGCTGAACAGGAACGTCTGGGTGAGGCGTCCGTGCAGGCCTTCGAAACCGAAGGTCTGATCGGCGCGTCATCGGCCGCAGCTGTGCTCGCCTATCTGTTCCACCGAATCGAGGGGCGGCTCGACGGCTCGCCGACCATGATCATCATCGATGAAGGCTGGCTCGTGCTCGACAGCCCGGCCTTCGCCGCGCAGCTACGCGAATGGCTGAAGACGCTGCGCAAGAAGAATGCGAGCGTCATCTTCGCGACCCAGAGCCTTGCCGACATCGAGACGTCGGCCATCGCGCCTGCCATCATCGAAAGCTGCCCGACGCGCATCTTTCTGCCCAACGAGCGCGCGGCCGAACCGCAGATCGCACGGGTCTATGAGCGGTTCGGCCTCAATGATCGCCAGATCGAAATCCTGAGCCGGGCTACCCCGAAACGCGATTACTACTGCCAGTCGCGGCGCGGCAACCGGCTGTTCGAGCTGGGCCTGGGCGATGTCGCACTCGCCTTCAGCGCCGCCTCTTCCAAAACCGATCAGATCCGCATCGCCGAGATTGTCGCAGCCCATGGCCGCGAAGGATTTGCAGCGGCCTGGCTCCAGAACCGCAGCCTCGGATGGGCGGCCGAGCTGCTTCCTCCCCCGCCGCCCGCACTAACGGACAAGGAAAACCGCCCATGAAAATGCCCTTCCTCCGCCGCGCTATCATGGCGACGGCGATCGCCACTTCGCTGGTATCAGGCACCATGATCGCCGCGCCAGCGCAGGCCCAGTTTGGCGGGATCGTCTATGATCCCAGCAACTACGCGCAGAACGTGCTGACCGCCGCCCGGACGCTGCAGCAGATCAACAATCAGATCCAGCAGATCCAGAACCAGGCGACCAGCCTCATCAACGAGGCCCGCAATCTTGCCAGTCTGCCGGTCTCGACGATCCAGACGCTGCAGCAACAGGTCGACCAGACCCGCCAGTTGCTGAACCAGGCCCAACGCATCGCGTATGACGTGACCGACGTGCAGCAGGTGTTCAACGGCCGTTACAAGGGGGCGGCACTGACCGGCGGGCAAGCCCAGATGGTCGCCAACGCCAATGCGCGCTGGCAGGACAGCGTCGGCGCCTTCGAAGATGCCATGAAGGTGCAGGCCGGGATCGTCGGCAATCTGGGTGCGACCCGCAGCTCGATCACGACATTGGTCGGTGCCAGCCAGTCAGCGACCGGGGCTTTGCAGGCGGCACAGGCCGGCAATCAGCTACTGGCTTTGCAAACCCAGCAACTGGCCGATCTGACCGCCGCCATTGCGGCGCAGGGCCGCGCGCAGTCGATCGAGGCCGCGCGCAATGCCGCGACCGAGGCCGAGGGCCGCGAGCGTTTCCGCCGCTTCCGGACCCGGAACTGACATGAGCCGGTCGGTCAAGCTGGCGGCAGCCGCTGCTTTTGGCGGATTGCTGATCGCGGTCGCGGTTGTTTCGGCAACGCGGCCGCCGGCTCGGCACGACACAACGACCTATGTCGCGGACGAGTCAGGATCTCCGAACCCTCACGCCGCAGAACTCAAGCGCTGCAGCACGATCACCATGCCGGAATCGGGATGCGATACGGTCTGGGAAGCTGAGCGCCGCCGATTTTTCCATGGAAGGGACCGGCAGCCATGAATGATACCGGCGTCATCGACCAGTTTCTGACGGTCTTCACCCAGTATATCGACAGCGGCTTCGGCCTGCTCGGCGGCGAGGTCGGCTTCCTGTCGACCACTCTCATCGTCATCGACGTGACCATAGCTGCCTTGTTCTGGGCCTGGGGCACCGATGAGGATGTGCTGCAGCGCCTGATCAAGAAGACGCTCTACATCGGCACTTTCGCCTTCATCATCGGCAACTTCTCGAATCTCGCTGGCATCATGCTCCAGAGCTTTGCCGGGCTTGGCCTGCAGGCCAGTGGCAGCGGCATGGCCATTGGCGATTTCATGCGCCCCGGCGTTGTGGCCGCGACCGGTCTTGATGCCGGGCAGCCACTGCTCGATGCGACCGCCGATCTTGTCGGGCCGGTGGGCCTATTCACCAATTTCGTGCAGATCCTGATCCTGCTGATTTCCTGGCTGATCGTCGTCATCGCCTTCTTCGTGCTGGCGATCCAGGTCTTCGTCACCATAATCGAGTTCAAGCTGGTGACGCTTGCAGGCTTCGTGCTGCTGCCGTTCGCCTTTTTCGGGCGCACCGCCTTCATGGCCGAGCGCGTCCTTGGCCACATCATTTCCTCCGGCATCAAAGTGCTCGTGTTGGCCGTCATCACTGGCATTGGCACGACCCTGTTCTCGCAATTCATCAACGCCGGGATCGGGGTTGAGCCAGACATCCAGCAGGTGATGGCGATTGCGCTTGCTGCCCTGACCTTGCTCGGCCTCGGTATCTTTGGTCCCAGCATCGCCAACGGCATTGTCTCGGGCGGCCCGCAGCTCGGCGCAGGCGCGGCAGCAGGTACGGCGATCGCCGCTGGCGCGACGATTGCGGGCGGTATCGCAGGTGCCAAGCTCGCCGCAGGTGCCGCTGGCTCGGCTATGGCGGGCACGGCCACGAGCGGTGCCCGCGCGGCAGGCGGCGCGTCGGGTGCCTATGCAGCCGGAGCCGCTGGCAAAACCGGACGGGCTGCGGCTGCTTCGGGTCTCGCCAACGTCGCAAAATCAGCCGCAAGCAGCGCGGCGTCACCGCTTCGCCGGGCCGCGGACAGCCTCAAAGCGAACTATGCCGCTGGCAAGGCCGGGACGCCCACCAATGCGGCAGCGACCGGCGCCGCCGATGGCCCTCCTGCATGGGCCACCGCGATGAGGCGGCGTCAGGCGATGACGCAGGGCGCCAACATGGCCTCGCATACCCTCAAGGGCGGCGACAGCCACGGCGGCGGCTCTGGCCCCGACATCTCCGACAAAAGCTGAAACTTCCGAAAAGGATCCGACATGTTTCGACGCCCCTCTATCCGCTACGGGACCAGTCCCGAGCCCGTCACGCCCTATCAACGCGCGGCCCAGGTCTGGGACGACCGCATCGGTTCAGCACGGGTGCAGGCGAAAAACTGGCGGCTCGCCTTCTTTGGTTGCCTTGCGCTTTCGGGAGGGCTGGCAGGCGGTCTCGTCTGGCAATCGGCGCGCGGCACGATCACGCCCTGGGTGGTCGAGGTCGACAAGCTTGGCCAGGCACAGGCCATCGCGCCTGCCGATGTCGATTATCGCCCGACCGACCCGCAGATGGCGTTCCACCTTGCTCGCTTCATCGAACAGGTGCGCGCCATTCCCGCCGATCCGATCGTGCTGCGGCAAGACTGGCTCAGGGCTTACGACTTTACCACCGACCGCGGCGCGCAGGCGCTCAATGACTACGCGCGCAACAACGATCCCTTTGCCCAAGTCGGCAAGGTGCAGGTCGCGGTCGATGTGTCGAGTGTCGTTCGTGCGTCGAACGACAGCTTTCGCGTCGGCTGGACCGAGCGGCGTTACCAGGATGGCGCCCTTCTCGAGACTTCGCGGTGGTCAGCGATCCTGACCACCGTCGTGCAGCCACCTCGCACTCCCGATGCCCTGCGCAAGAATCCGCTCGGCCTGTTCATCAACGCCATCAACTGGTCAAAGGAGCTTAGCCAATGATCCGCCCGACGCGCGCCCTGCGCACATCGATTATGCTCTCAGCGGTAACACTGATCTGCATACCTGCCCAAGCCATGGCGCGCGAACAGCGCGCTCAGCCCCATCCAATTCCTGCTACATCGGCGCAGACCGTTGAGCCTGCCGACCCGCGCACCCGTGTTGGTAGAGCCAACGCCGCAGCGCGGGTGGAACCGGAGCGCACCAGCTATTTCAATGCCATCCAGCAATATGCCTACTCCGATGGAGCCCTGTTCCAGATTTACACCGCACCGGGGCAGATTACCGACATCATGCTCCAGGAAGGCGAAGAACTCGTTGGACCGGGGCCGGTCGCATCGGGCGATACGGTCCGCTGGATAATCGGCGACACGGTGAGCGGTGCCGGAGCAGCGCGCCGGGTTCACATCCTCGTCAAGCCGACGCGGGCCGACATTCGCACCAACCTCATTATCAATACCAATCGGCGCACCTATCATCTCGAACTCAGTGCGACGAACTCGACCTATATGGCCGCAGTCTCCTGGACCTATCCGCAGGACGCCTTGATCGCCCTGCGTACTGCCGAGGCCGAGCGTGAACGCACGGCACCGGTGGCCTCGGGTATCGACTTCTCAAGCCTGAACTTTCGCTACCGCATCGGGGGCGATCATCCCGGATGGCGACCAGTGCGGGTGTTCGATGATGGCCGGCAGGTGTTCATCGAGTTTCCGGGCGACATTGCGAGCGGCGATATGCCGCCGCTGTTCGTGATCGGCGCGGACCAGGCAGCTGAGCTGGTGAACTACCGTGTGCAAGGCCGCTATATGGTTGTCGACCGGCTGTTTGAGCGTGCGGAATTGCGGCTTGGCGCAGGCAACAGCGCCAAGCAGGTTCGCATTGAGCGTGAACGCGCACGCCGCCGGAGCCGCTCATGAACACGAGACCGCAGGATGATGGCGTGCGACCGGTCTCCAACCGGATTGTTGAGGCTGAAGTCGAGACTGACGTTGAAACAGACGTTGAGGTCGATGCCGAAGGCGACGAGCCTGACGGCGAGCGCCCGGTTGCACCGGCCAACCCCGACGGGTTTCGCCTTGGCGGGGAGCCGCCGCGCGTCATGCGCTTGTCGCGCAAGGCATTAGCGACTCTTGGTCTCCTCGCCAGCGTCGGGATTGGCGGTGCGCTGATCTACGCACTGCAGCCCCAGAACCACCTGCCAGCAGAGAATCTCTACGACACGAACAGCCGCAACCGCGCGGACTCGGTCAACGGCGCACCCGCCAATTACGGCGACGTGCCCAAGTTGGGGCCTGCACTGCCCGGCGACCTCGGCGGCCCGATCGTTGCCGCACAGCGTGGCGGACAGAATGTCCCGATCCCGCCTATTGGTGCCGCCCCGGCCGCAGGACAGCCCGATCCGCGGATTGCCGCCGCCGAGCAAGCGCGTGAGCGCGCCGCGCAGGAGCGTGACAGCGCCCGGACCAGTCGCCTGTTTCTTGCCGGAGAGACCGGAACGACCGACAGTCGGTCTGCAACCGCAGTAGGGCCAGCGCCATCAGCTTCGATACCGGGTGCCGATCCGGCTCTACCGTCTGCACCAACAGCCACGTCCAGTCGCCGCGCCTTTCTCGATCAGCGAGGCAACCGCAGCACGGAAAGCCCTGAGCGCATCATGCGCCTTGCATCGCCTTACGTTGTGCAGGCCGGCAGCGTCATACCGGCGGCACTCATAACCGGCATCCGGTCAGACCTTCCAGGCCAGATCACGGCGCAGGTTACGCAAAATGTCTATGACAGCCCCACCGGCCGGATCCTCCTGATCCCCCAAGGCTCAAGGCTGATCGGTGAATATGACAGCGAGGTAGCCGCCGGACAGAACCGCGTGCTGCTGGCGTGGGACCGCCTCATCCTTCCCGGAGGTCAATCGATCCTGCTTGATCGCCTGCCCGGCGCTGATGCTGCTGGTATGGCCGGCCTTGAAGACCAGACCAACTATCATTGGGGCAACATGCTCAAGGCCGCGCTCATTTCGACATTGCTGGGCGCTGGTACAGAGCTCATCTCGAACGGTGATAGCGATCTCATTCGGGCGCTGCGTTTCGGCACGCAGGACACCATAAGCCAGACTGGCAGGCAGGTCGTGCAGCGGCAATTGAACGTGCCGCCGACACTGACCGTGCGCCCCGGATTTTCGCTGCGCATCATCGTGACGCGCGATCTGGTGCTCGAACCGATGCCTGCGGGAGGAACTCGATGACCCGTCTCAAACTGGCTGATCTGGCCGATGAAAAGCCAGTGCGGCTGACCTTGGAGCTCTCTGCACGACTTCACCGCGATCTGGTAGCTTATGCGCTCGCGGTAAACGGCGGGGATGCCAAAGGTGCGCCGACCGCCGAGCGGCTCATTCCGCCCATGCTTGAGCGGTTTATCGCAACCGACCGGGCTTTTGCCAAAGCGCGCAAGACACCTCAGACGGGGTAACGCTCGTTGATCAGGGTGAAGAAGCGTTGCAGCGCCGGATTGTCATTGTCTTCGCGCCAGTAAACCGAAAATTCGAGGCGCGTCGTGCCGTTCTGATCGTGGATATCGCGGAAATGGAGATCCGGCCATGTCACCCCCTGCGAGGCTTCGGTTGCGATTGATATAAAGCGGCCGACCGACACAATGCTCAGCACGCTCTCGAGGCTGGTATTCTGCACGATGATGTTCGGCCGCCCGCCTTGCCCGGTCAGCCGCGCAGCAAGCAGATTGGCTAGAGTCGGACCAATGCCGCCGCCCGGCACCACGAACACTTCGCGGCGCAGATCACTCCAGTAGATCCGGTCGCTTTCGAGAAGCCGGTGGCCCGACTGCAAGGCGACCATCAGCCTGTCAGACCAGACCGAGCGCGCCAGAATGCCGCTCTCTTCCATCCCCGCCGGTGCCACCGCGACATCGATGGTCCGCGACTGCAAGGCATTCAGCAGCTTTTCGGGAGCGGCTTCCTCGCCATCGAACTGGACGTCAGGAAATCGGGTCAGATACTCGGAGAAGGTCTGCTTCAGATTGCCTGCCATCAGCGAGGAGCTGTAACCGACGGCGAGACGTCCTTGTTCACCGTAGCTGACCGCTCGAGCGGTGGTTTGCAGATTGTCGATGTCGGTGATGATGCGCCGCGCGGACTCCAGAAAGACCTGGCCCATCTCGGTCGGCTCAGCTCCCCGCGTCGAACGCGTAAACAACTTGATGCCGAGTTTGTCCTCAAGTTGCGTAACCCGCAGGCTCAGCGTTGCCTGCTTCATGTTGAGCGCCGTGGCAGCACGGGAAAAGCTGCGGGTGTCTGCGGTCAGAACGGCGTAGCGGAGTTGCCGAACCTCGATCGTCATACTGCTATCGCTCCCCCATTCTCTTTCTTGCCGGCATTGAGGCGCAATCAGACTGAAATCGCAATATAAATTCGCGGTAGTGGATCGACGTCAGATCTCGATCCGTAAATTTACTTGCCCAGTCAGGCGGATGTCGGAATTTAACTTCAAATCTGTTTGATCTATTTTGGAGACAAATCTTAACGGCGGCGTGGTAAGGATTCGACATGTCGAATGAACCCCGTGCTCCGCGTCTTGCTGTCCTCATCGACGCTGACAATGCCTCCTCCCGTATCGCTACCCGTCTGTTCGAAGAGATCGCCAAGATCGGTGAAGCCAGTGTGCGCCGGATTTATGGCGACTTTTCTGGAACCCGCCTCAAATCCTGGGCAGAGGTGCTTTCAACCCACGCAATCCGGGCGCAGCAGAATTTCGCCTACACCACCGGCAAGAATGCGTCTGACATTGCGCTCGTGATCGACGCCATGGACCTGTTGCATACCGGGCGCTTCGACGCCTTCTGCCTGGTATCGTCTGACAGTGATTTCACAGGGCTTGCTGCCCGAATCCGCGAGCAAGGCATCGATGTATACGGCTTCGGTGAGCAGAAAACCCCCGAGAGCTTCCGCCAGGCTTGTCGACGCTTCATCTACACGGAAAATCTTCTGCCGGAGGCGCCGACGTCGGAAGAGCCCGAACGCGCCGATCTGCGTCCTGCGGCAGCCAAACAAGCCCCAAGCGCGGCCGCCCCGCTTATTCGCAAGGCCATTGCGCAGCTGGACGATGACGGTGGCTGGGTTCCCTTGGGCCGAGTGGGCCAGCGTATCGCTGAACTCGCGTCGGATTTCGATCCGCGTACCTATGGTCAGGCCAAGCTCAGCGATCTCGTAGACAAGGCGGGCGCGTTTGAATCCCGCCGCACGGAATCGGGCCACGTCCAGATCAGACTCAAACACGTGCCCGCCAAGGGCAAAAAATAGCCTTTGCCGGGATCAGTTTGTCACGATTTCCATTAGCTTGTCATAGCTGTCCGCTACCCCGTACCGCACGTTGGGCGTCGGGTTCGTTTCTGCCAGCTTGGCGAAAAACTTCTTAGCGCAATCAATCTTTGCGCGTTCAAGATCTCGTAGGGCAAGCGACGACATCGAACCCTTGGTTTCGGCGACGAAATAGATGTGCTTCACTGCGCCCGCTCGAAATACAATGGCCCAGTCGGGATTGTAGTCGCCAACTGGAGTTGGGATCAGGAAGCCCCTCGGCAGCTTCGCATAGACCTCGACCTCTGCGCTGGTATCCAGCTCCCCAACGAAGTCGCGTTCGACCCCAGAATCGGTGATGCAATAGTCGAAGACGTGGTTCTTGAGACGCTCGGTTGCTCGGGAAAAATCCTGACCAATCTCGGCGGCGGTAAAAATATCGGCGTCATATCGCTCGTCGATCGGATCATAGACCAACTGCTCGATAAGGTGACCTGCCTTCTGCTCCTTGATCAGCCGCGCTGCCTCAGAGATGAAGTGCTCAGGGTTTGCACGATACTGTTCGAAGATTGACGGCTCAATGCCAGACAGAATCTCAGCCACCGTTTGCCGCAAGAGATCGGTTGCTTCTGAGACTTTGCCCAGCAGGTCATACTTCACAGACGAACGGGCTGACGCCGCTTTGACAGTTTCATTGCGCGTGACGCTGAAACCGGTGCCGTCCCTGAGCTGCTCATCGGTGACCTGATCCAATTGGATCCCCGTCTGGACGGAATACTGCAGCTTGGTCACGCGCAGTTCGCGGTTCAACGCGCCGATGCATTTCTGAATGAGCTCAGCCGTGTCAAACTCGACGCGATAGACAGCCTTGCGGTTGATCCTGCCCCAAAGCTCCTGAAAGGCCCCCTTGTGGAAATTGTCATTGAGCGGGTTCCGCTTGGGCTTACGCCCATCCTCGAACTTGGGGAGCGCTGCATCGCTGTAGACGCTGTCGATCAGGCCAAAGACCTCTGCCTGGTAGGGCACCAAATCTTCATGCAGCGCGGCCAATGTCCCATCAGCCTTGGCTGTGTAGTAGACATCGGTGATCTGGTCGGAATCGTCGATATAGTCGTTCTTGATCAGATACCGGTGGATCTGCGTCGCCATCTGGTCGGTGACCGTGACCGGCCCTTCGGGCGTCTGCAATTGCTTGCCCGCAAAGTACGTTTGGCTGGCCTTGCGGGGCCGTGCCGAGAGGCTTTCGGCAATCTCCTTCTGCAACCCGCCAACGAAGTCGGTGTAGCTCTCGCTCGCGATCACCGAGAGAATGTTGATGTCGTGGACGGTAGCCGGGTGGTCCAGCCTATCGCCAAACCGGTCAACGGCCAGGCGCAGACCACGGCCAACTTCCTGTCGCCGTGAAATCATGTTGAGGCTCTGCTTGAGCATGCACATGACGAACACATTCGGATTGTCCCAACCTTCGCGGAGCGCGGAGTGGGAAAACAGGAATCGGACGGGCTCTTCGAACGAGAGCAGCCGCTCTTTGTCCTTGAGGATGAGGTCGTAAGCGTCGCTATCGTCAGATTTCTCGGTCTTCTTCCCGGTTTCCTCATCCTTGACGATTTTGAACTCAGGATCTTTCAGCCGCTTGGTCTTCTTGTCGATCGAAAAATAGCCGTCGTGCGTCTTGGCAACCGGGATTGCTTCGAGATGCTTTCGCCAGGCAGCTTCTTCAAGCGGGAGTTCGTCCAGCACGTCGGCGACGGCCTCAGTGTATTCCTCCTCGAACATCCGGGCGTATTCGCCGTTCTGATCGCCACGGCTGTAGTCCCGGTATTTGGCCACCTCATCAATGAAGAAAAGGGAAAGCACCTTAACGCCTTGGGTGAAAAGCTGCCTTTCTTTCTCGAGATGCGCGCGGATCGTTTCGCGGATCTGGATCCGGCGGATGTCGCGTTCGGAAAGATCACCATAAGCCTCGCCAGCCTTGATGATGATACCATTGGTAAACTCCACCGTGTCCATCGTGGCGTCGATCTGTGACACGACAAAATCGCGATACTGATCCAAACCACCGGAAAGGTCATAAAGGTCATCGTGAAACTTCAGACGCTTCTTCCGGCGCTTGATCGTGCCGGTAGTGTCCTTGATCTCCATCTCGAAGCGGGCAAAGGGACCGCCCTTGCCGCGGCCGACCGTCTCGATGCCTTCAAGATACAGATAGGCTGTCGTGCCAGTCAGGCCCTTGAGCGCGATGCCGCGCACCTGAATTTTCTTCACCAGTTTCTGGTTATAAGCATCCAGCGCATCGAGCCGATGGATCTTGGTATGTTCGGTTCGGTGCGTGGCGGAATAGCGCAGCACGAAGAGTGGGCGGAACTTGGGCAAAGCCTCTACAGTGGCCTTTCCCTCCATCTTCTGCGGCTCATCGAGGATGAGGATCGGTCGGTTGGCGGCGATCACATCGATCGGCTTACGCGACTGGAATTCATCGAGCGCATCGTAGATGCGGCGATTATCCTTGCCGCTCGCATTGAACGCCTGGATGTTCATCACCATCACGTTCAGCCCGGCATCGGACGAAAAGCTCTCCAGCTCGTGCAACCGCTTCGAGTTGTAAATGAAGAAGCGCGCCTTCTTGCCGTAGGTCTCGGTGAAGTGCTCTGCCGTGATCGTCAGCGATTTGGCTACGCCTTCGCGGATGGCGATGTTCGGCACAATGATGATGAACTTCGACCAGCCATAGCGGCGGTTCAGCTCGAACATCGACTTGATGTAGCAATAGGTTTTGCCGGTGCCGGTCTCCATCTCGACATCGAGATGAAGCTGGCTGACCGCCGCCATATTCTTGAGATAGGCTGCTGGTGCGGGCACCGCCTTGCCCTTGGTGTCACGGGTGACGAAGCTGTGTAGCGAGGCAGACTGCGGCAGATTCTGGCGCCGCTGCACAGCCTTGATATTGTCGAGCAGTTGCGCTTCGGTCAGCGCAAAGTCGGTATTGCGAAACCCCTCGTCATCGAACGCTTCCGCCTGATTGCGCTTGCCCGGATCGATCCGATAGGTCGGGCCACTGGCAAAGGGCTGGCCCGCAAAGCAATCCACCACGGCATCGACGGCCAGCGTCTGGTAAGGCTGAACCTTGAACTTGAGCTTCATGGCCATGGTCAGATGGCCTTCAGCTCTGTGCCGGGGGAGAGCTGACGGAAAAGCTGCTCTGCGTTGATGCGGTCGGCATCGCGGGCGAAGCTGGTGTCGCGGAACACGGCGCGCAGCGGCGCGCGGGCCGCGATATCCTTCACCAGATCATCGGTAACGCCAGATTCGAAGCAGGCGATCAGCGCATTGCCGTCGACCGAGTACACGGTCTTGCCTTGCAAGGTTTCACGGTTGATCGGCAGGGTCAGTTCCACGCCCCAGTCGATGAGCACCTGGAACAGCAGGTCTTCGGCGGTGCGATCGGGCTTTACGCTATCAATTTGACCATAAAGCTCATTCTGCTTCACGTCATCAGGGCTGTAGTAAACTTCTGTCATATTTGAAGAATCGACCTTCAATGTACGAAAGCCAATATCCTTGTTCCATCCATTGCCGAGCAAGGAAGGCTCGGTGCCAGACAAAATCTTTGTCCCAGAGCGGCGTATGCGCTCCTTGGCAATGTCGGCAATCGTCTTGAAGCCAGCCTGATATGCCTCTGATTTCTCCTCAGTATACTCAGGAATCTGGACTACGATAAATTTACGATTCCCGCCATCTTCGGCATTGAGCTGCATAACCGCGTCTGCAGTGGAGGACGATCCAGCGAAAAAATCTAATATTATTTCATCGGAGCTCTTCATAATTTTTGCCAAAAATTTGATGAGGCCCGTCGGCTTGGAAAAGCTAAATGGTATTTCCAGCTTGTTGAGCTCTTTTGACGCCTGAGAATTTGGAAATTCGTAGATTACATCTTCCGGATGCAGAGACGATTCCAAATCTTCGTCTAAGTAAACTTTAGGATAAATATTCCATTTTGACTGAGTGCCATGCTCATTCAAAAGTGGATTCTTCGCAGAGCCCTCAGTGAAAATCAACAAATCCTTCTGCTTCAAATATGTATCAACACTCCATCGCCACACCTTATCAGAATTGGAGAGCGGTTTAATTTTTTCTCCGTCTGATTTGATTTCAGGAAATACGTTCCCAGGTGGGATGATCAAGCTCCCATCTGGAGCTTCAATGTAATAACGTTGATTTGGTCGAGAATCGAGCGATGGCTGATATAGGGAGGCGCCGCTTTTTTTGTATTTCCGCCCATTCTTCTCGGATAATGGATAGTCTTTGGCATCAGGATCTTTGGGAATGCCAAATTCATGTAAATATTCAATAGATTTCGCAAAGGCAATAATATAGTCTTTCGTGGGCCTGAAATGTGTGCCCTTGTCCGAAGTCCGCTTCGCAATGCGCGTTACAAGGGATATGAAATTTTCATCCCCAAATATGTTGCTGCAAATTTTTTGCAAATTGCTTGCTTCAGCATCTCCTATACTTATGAATATTGCACCATCTTCCCGGAGTAAATTACGAGCTAATTTTAATCGGCTGTACATCATGCTTAGCCAATCGGAATGGAAGCGCCCATTGCTGTCAGCATTGGCTACAAGCCTCCCCCCAAACTCATCTTCTTGATTGCTTCGGGCTAAAAATTCAGCCGCACTTTCGGCGAAATCATCCTCGTAAATGAAGTCATTCCCCGTATTGTAGGGCGGATCGATGTAAATCATCTTTACCTTGCCCAGATAGCTCTCTTGAAGGAGCTTCAATGCGTCGAGGTTATCGCCTTCGATAAACAGGTTCTGGGTGGTGTCGAAGTCAACGCTCTCCTCACGCGCAGGGCGAAGCGTCTTGGCAATGGGAGCGTTTGCGGTGAGCAGCGCTTCGCGCTTCCCCGGCCAGTCGAGACGGTAGCGCTCCTGCGGGCCTTCAACGATATGATCGGACAACTGTTGGCGCAGCTGGTCGAAATCGACGGCGAGACGGACAGTGCCCTGATCGTCAGCAGCTTCAGTCACGCAATCGGGGAATAATGCACGAATTTTTGCGATATTGTCCTGGCTAATGTCAGGGCTGTGCATCTTCAACTTGTCCATGCGCGATCTATTCACACTTCTATCTGATCAGGTTTTGCTCGTGAGCGCCGTGTAACGCGCTTTGGCGGCGCGCAATTCGGCATTGAGCTCGACCTTCCTGTTAAACTGTTTCTCCCGCCTTACGCCAGCCTCCATTCGCGCAATCTCGCGCTCAAGCTGGGCCGCCTCTTCCGAGCGGGCGACACGTGCCGCAATCGGTTCGTCGGGGCTCTGTCTTGGCGGCAACATGGGTTCGAGCAGCCGGGCATAAAGCGTAGCCATGTCCAGCACGGTAGGCAGAGCCTCACGTGGTGTGTTGCCCGCCTGCCATGCTGTGAACGCGTGTGGTGCGGTCACCCATTTGCCTGCCTCCGCCTGGCTGGGGCGTTTCCACGCCATAGCCATGCGAGCCCGCCCGCCATGGCGCAGCTCAAGGATCAATGGTCGGGGGATCGCCTTCTCGATGGCCTGCAGCACCGCTGGTTCGACGTCCGGCGTGTGCAGGTCGATTGCGATGACGGCTATTTCCTCAACTTCTGCCGAGGGTTGCAGGTTCAGACGATCGGCCCGCAGCACATGCGTCCATTCCATGCGTTCGACTTGATCGACGAATTTGGCCTGCATGGCACGCGGAAGCTGCGCGGCACTGTATATCCGGCTCTTCGGGATGGCGCGGCCGAACACGGTGCGCGCCGGCCACGCATAAAGCGTCACGCCGCAACTCCCGCCTCGGCTGGCTCCACCACAACGAAGGCAATCAGCTCGAAATCCTCAAGCCCGCGAATGGTATGGGACAGTGCGGTCGTGGCACCCGTCGAGAATAGACTATCGAGGTCACGCTCCTCCTTGGCGTCGATCATCGCCCGGATCGCACCGTTCAGCAGTCCGGATGGGCCACTCATGTCCTGCCCGTCAGCGGTGCGGACATTGAATGGGCGGAACGCCTCTGCCACCGGGGCTGTGATACCCTTTGCCGCAGTCCGAACCAGATCAAGCAGGCGCTTCACCTGGGTCTTACCGGCCACGACGCTGCCATCTTCGCCCATGAAGATCAGATAATAGGGATGTAACCGGTTTTGCCGGTTGGCAGAGGCATCCCCGCCGACGGCCTTCAGCGCAAAGATAACGCCAGGCTCGAGCCCCTTGCCGGGGTCCGCAGGCACGACAGCGTGCAGCCCTTTGGGTGCCGCTGCCAGATCGCCATGTTCCTTCACATAGTTGAGCAGATCCATGCGGAAATCGTTGAGACCAAGGTCGGTAATAGAGATGCCGGTACGCACATCCTCCAGCTCGATCACCTCATCCTGCAGGCGCCGTAGCTGTTCGCGTCGGTAGGCCGTGTCACTGGCCTTCGCCGTCAGCACATTGTCGTCGCCGGTTGCGGTAACATCGGCAATGATCATGCGGTTTTCGACGCGCTCTTTGAGCTTGATGTAGTCATCGAGCGTGATGTCGGGCCAGTAGTTTGCCAGCTGTATCTGCGCGTTTGGCGAGCCGATGCGGTCTATCCGCCCGAACCTCTGGATGATCCGCACAGGGTTCCAGTGAATGTCGTAGTTCACCAGAAAATCGCAGTCCTGCAGGTTCTGGCCTTCCGAGATGCAGTCTGTGGCGATCAGGATATCAATCTCGCCGGGTTCCTCGGGCATGATGGCCGCCTTCTCCTTGGAGCGGGGCGAGAACAACGTGAGAAGGGTCTGGAAATCATAGCCCTTACCCAGCGTCGATTTGGGGGCGTCTGACCCCGTGACACGGCCAGTGTGGATCTTTTGCTGGGACAAAGCCTCAGCCGCAATCTGATCGTAGAGATAATGTGCGGTATCGGCGAATGCCGTGAAGATGATCAGCTTGCGGTTCCCGGGGTTGATCGGTTCCGCCAGCTTCTGCGCAATGAGCGCCTTCAGATGCTGAAGCTTGGCATCATGCTCGGGCGTGATCCGGGCCATATCGGCCTGCAATGCCTCGATCAGAGCAAGATCTGCTTGCAGATCGTGGGCAAAGCCGGGGACGTCCATATCACTCAGGTCGATCCGGATCTTGCCGCCGACGCGGAATGCTCCAAGACCTTCGAGTTCGTCATCCTCTGCCTCAAGCGCATCAATGTCGTCGGCATAGTCAACGACGGCGCCAGTACCCGCGCCAGAGCGGTAGCTGTCGACCACGTCCAATGTCTTGCGTATGTTTTCAGCCAGCGAACCAAGCGTGAGCCGGAACGCATGGATCGAGCTCTCAAGTCGCTTGAGCAGGTTGACGGTCATCAACGCCTGCAAACTCTTGTCGCGGTCTGCCTGCCGCAGCTTGCCGCCGCCGCTCGACACGTCTGTGTCGTAGAGGTCCTCATATTTGGCGAGCCGGCTCGGCAGAATGTAGCTGGTCGGAGCGTAAACCGACAGCTTCAGCAGTGTCAGCTGCGCAACGATAGTGTTGAGATCCATGGTGCCCGACAGCTCTGTCAGCGGCGGACGAAATGACAGTGGTTTGCGGCGCTCTGGGAAGTGCCCGATGTCCGTCATGTCATAGAAGGTCGTGATGTGTTTGCGCGACCGGGCGATCGTGACGCTGTCGAGCAATTCGAAGAAGTCGAAATCGAGCTCGGTCAGAATTGTTTCGGCGGTCCGTTGTTCCGGGGGCAGTTTCGACCAGCGGTTGAACGCGGCCTGGGCTCTGCGGAAGATTTCCTCAACGCTGGATGTGGTGTTCAGCTTCTCGGAAAGAATCTCGGATTGACCTTCATAGGCGAGGGCCAGCTGGTTGCGCAGGTCATTGAAGCGGTTGTTGACCGGGGTCGCCGACAGCATGAGGACTTTGGTTTTGACCCCGGCCCGGATGACCTGGTTCATCAGCTTCTGATAACGGGTTTCCTTCTCCTTGAAGGCGTCATTGTTCCTGAAATTGTGGGATTCGTCGATGACGACGAGGTCGTAATTTCCCCAATTTACCCGGTTCAGCGGGATCCCGTTGGAGGTGCCCGATGTCCGCGACAAGTCGGTATGGCACAGCACATCATAGTTGAATCGGTCCCGGGCGAAGGGGTTGGTTTTGAGATTGGTGCTGTAGTTGAGCCAGTTGTCCGTCAGCTTCTTCGGGCACAGCACGAGAACCGAGCGATTGCGCAGCTCGTAGTATTTGATGACGGCAAGCGCGGTGAAGGTTTTGCCGAGGCCTACGCTGTCTGCGAGAATGCATCCATTATAGGTTTCCAGCTTGTTGATGATGCCGGTTGCCGCGTCGCGCTGGTAGTTGAACAGCTTTTGCCAGACCAGGCTCTCCTGATAGCCGGTGCGGTCGTTCGGCAGGACGTCCTCGTCAATGTCTTCCAAAAACGCATGGAAGATATTGTAGAGCATAATGAAGTAGATGCGCTCTGGGGAGTTCTCCTGGTAGACCGAGGCAATGTGATCGCAGATCGCATCGGTTACATCTTCGACCCGGGTCGGATCCGACCAGATTGTGTCGAACAGCTGAATATAGCTCTGCGTGTGAGACGCCTCATCGAACCGATTGACGAAGTTTGAGACGGCATTTCCGCGAGCGTAGCCAAGGTCGACAGCCGTGAATCCCGATAGCGGCATGTAGGCAACCGCGCCTGCCACGCCATCTGCCGAAAGGAATTGCTGCATAGGCGAGCTCGATGCATTCGACTTGAAACGCGCCTTTTTGCGAATCCACTCCGCGCACTCACGCGCGACAGCGCGCTGCGTCAGTTGGTTGCGCAACTGGATTTCAAACTCAGATCCTGTCAGCCCAGCGACGCGCTTGGCCTTCGGTATGAAGAATTCGCGGCGCTCGCGAGCTTTCCCGTCGGTTGCGCGTTCTGCGGTGAACGTCTGCTCAGTAAACAGGAATTGCAGTTCGTCGATTTGCTGCAACTCTTTACGGAGAGCCTCGAACGCAAAAATCGAAAAGCTGGACGCGGCAATCCGAAGGCGTTGCCCCCGCTTGAGGTCCTTTTTCAGCTCATCGCCGAGGAGGACATTGATATTATCGATTATCTGCAAAGGTCACCGGATTCGCAAAGATTGAAGAGGGCCGTTGGGTTGCGGTTCTCGATCGAGTGTTCCGCATTCGTGCGAGGACTGTAATCCGACCAATGGTTTGGCGAAATGCGCAACCACCGGTGCCTCCGTTCGCATAGACCTCATGCCGCACGATCCAAATCGATGATATTGGCAAGGCCTTGTTGCGCCAGCGGTTCTGCAAGCGCCCGGACGCTGCGATGATGTGTGAACAACAGGACCTGGTTGGTCTTGCCAAACTCGGCGAGCAGGTCGAGCGTGGACCGGCTGCGCTCATCATCGAAATGCACCAGAATGTCGTCCGCGATGAAGGGCAGCGGCTCCGTCGCACTGGCATAATTCTCAAGACTTGCCAGCCGGAAGGCGAGGAAAAGCTGGTCGCGGGTGCCGTCGCTCATTTTACCAACCGCAGCAATACCGCCATTGGCTCGCCGTCCAACCACGACCGGATGGCCTTTGTCATCGATATCGGTCTCGATTGCGGCAAATTCACCGAGTGTCGTTGCCGTGAACAGTTCGCCTGCCCGCGCAATAAGCGGATCTTGCTGTTCTGCGCGGATCGTTGCCATGGCCGACGTCACCAATTCACGCGCAACCGATAGCTCGAGATAGCGTTCGAGGGCGAGATGCATCTGCGCTGCCGCCGCTTCGCGTTCGGCAACGGCGTGATTGACCTCGCTCTGGCTCAGATAGGCCGCAAGGTCGTCCTTTGCCGCCTTCTCGGCGAGAATGGCTGCCTCGATTTCGCTCTCGATCTCGCTAGCACGCGATGTCTGCTCGGACAGTTCCGCGCGAACCTCATCGAGGTCGCGTTCATCCCATTCCGCCCGCAAGGTAGCGAGATCAAGCTTGTCGCCCACGTCCGTCGCGGTGCGTTCCGCCAGAGCGATCTCATTGCACAAAGCCATGCGTGCTTCACACCGTGAAGCTGCGTCCAGAAGGGCCCCATCATCGCCGCCATCAAGTTTTGCCGAAGCCGCGAGCGTAGCCAGCTCCTCCCGAGCGGTGCCAAGGGCCTCTTGCGCCTGGTCGGCCTCGACCTTCGCCTCTTCAAAGTCGGGCAGTACCCCGTCATATTGGGTTTGCGCTGTTGCGTTGTCGGTAAACCGGGCCAGCACCATCTGCGCTGCAACCACACAGTCTTCGCCGATCTCGATGGCGAGTTCGGTCGCGAGGCTGCGGACATCCTTCGCAAGGCTCGTCTCGTCGTCGTCCATGCGCTTTAGCCGCTGGCGGGCCTGCCCTATTGCCGTAAGCACACCGCGTGCGCCCACCCATTCGGTGACCGCACTGTTGGCATCTGCCGGCGAAATGTCGGGTTTGAGCCCCAGCGCACCTGTTGCCGCAGGCCATGCCGCATCCCAGGCGGCCTGTGCGTCCGACAATTGTTGCACTTCCGCCTCAACCAGCTTGTGCTGCCGCGCCAAGTCCTCCCGGTCCCGCGTGTCCCTGCCATATTCGGCATGTGCTTGTTCGTGCCGGGAAATGGCGTTTTGCACCGCGCTGACCCGGGCCGCGAACGACAATGTGGTATCGAGCTTGCGGCTCTGTTCGATCCGCTCGAGCAGCTCAACGGCCGGCGCAAGCTGGGCCTCTTCCAAAGCCAGTGCATTTGCCGAATTCCGCAAGCGTTCTGATTCATCCAGCACCAATTGTCGGGCCTGGGCAAATTGGAGCAGCGACGCCAGTTCCGGGTGTTTGACCAGAACTTGCGGAAAACTGTTCCCCCATTGCGCGATGCGCACTTCGCCTTGTGCGACAAGCGCGGCCGTCTCGGCCTCTGCCGCCGTGACCGCAGTCCTTGCCTCCGCGATGCGCCGCAACGCGAGTGCGAGCGACGCAGCCCGTTCGGCCTCTGCCGCGCGTCGATCGGAAAGTTCGTCCGCAGACACGATTGCCGTTTCCAGACCGTCAGCAACGGCAAGGCGAGCAGCGCCGTCATCGGGCAGCTGTCCCGCGACATATGCCGTCTTTATCGGCCTCCAGGCATCGGCGCGCAGGCTGCGCGCCTCGGCAAGTGACGCATCACTTGCGATGGTCCCGGATGCCTGAAGCGAGCCAATCTCAGCCTCACCAGCTGAAATCTCGCGCTCGGCTTGCCGCCTCAGCTTGGCCTGATCCTCGATCTGCGCGGTCAACGTCTCGCGCGCGGCCTGCTCACTACGAATATCGTCAACGCTGGGGCATGGCAGGGTGGCAAGCGCATCGATGGTCTCGAAGCCAAGCGCCTTGAGCCGTCCGGTCAATGTTGCGCTGTCCGTATCCAGCGCTTGCTGACGTGCTAGGTGCGCCGACTTCTGGGCCGCAAGGCTGGCAAAGGCCGATGACGACGCCTCGGGCGGAGCATCATGCCCCGCCAGGCGTGCCGCTTCCAAACGATCGTCAATTGCCGCAAGCGAAGCCGCCAGTTCGCCAAGGCGCTTTCTGGCAGAAGCCAGACTTGGACGGCGCTCCACCATCTCGTCGGCAGCCGAGCGCACAAGATTGAGGGCAGACGGGTCCGGGATCAGTGGTGCAAGGTCCACATCGGCCGGCAGGCCAAGCATCCGGCGCAGCGCCGCTAGTTGAGCCTCGCCGTCATCAATCTCGCGCTGACGATTGGCACGATCGGACCGGGCCTTGCTGACGTGAAGGGCGCGTTCAGCCAGATCACGCACCCGCTGTTCGGCGGCTTTGAGACCCGGGTTCACCACCAGCGCATCAAGCCGTGCCTTCAGGCGGTCCCGCCGCTCGATCGCGGCCTCGAGCCGCGTTTCAGCCTTGTTGCGCTGGTCCAGAGCAGTCCGCATCTTGGCCGCGAAATCATCCGGGAAGGACGCGACATCGTCGTAGCCGACCAGATCCAGGGTAAAGTTGGCCAGCTGACGCAAATAGGGCACGACTCGCAGGACGCGCTCCAGCCGGGACGTCGATGCGCCGAGGCTGCGCCTCTCGGTGCGAAGGGCCTCGAGCTTTTCCCCGGCTGCGAGCGATGCCTTGCGCGTCTGCTCAAAGGTTTCTCGGGTCAGTTGCGCGCCGCGTGCCGCCTTCTCGGCTGCCTCGAATGCGGTCAGCTGCTGGTAGAAAACACGATTTACCGACCGCCTCGTGTCCGTCGTCAGAACATTTGGCACAGGTCGCGGCGTAAATTAGCGGAGTGCGG
>NZ_LSIJ01000094.1 GCF_001556185.1 Sphingomonas sp. CCH10-B3
GCCCAGAGTTGCATCAATTCTCTCCCTCCCCTGAAGGGGAGGGAGAGAATTGATGCAACTCTGGGCAGGGCTCGGCAATCCGGGCGCGCAATATGCGCTCCACCGCCACAATATCGGCTTCATGGCGATCGATGCGATCGCCGCCCTGTACGATTTCGAAGCGCCGAAGAAACGCTTTCAGGGCTGGGCGATCGAAGCCCGGCTGGGCAGCGAGAAGCTGCTGCTGCTGAAGCCAGCCACTTTCATGAACGACAGCGGCCAGTCGATCGGCGAAGCCATGCGCTTCTACAAGCTCGCCGCCGAGGATGTGACCGTCTTCTACGACGAGCTCGACCTTGCCCCCTTCAAGGTCAAGGTGAAGCGCGGTGGCGGCACCGCCGGGCACAATGGCGTGCGATCGACCGTCGCCCACATTGGCGAGAATTTCCGCCGCGTGCGGCTCGGCATCGGTCATCCGGGTCATAAGGACCGCGTGACCGGCCATGTGCTGGGCAATTTCGCCAAGGCTGAGATGGACCCGCTCTCGGCGATGCTCGGTGCAGTCGCCGCCGAGGCCAAATGGCTCGTAGCCGGCGACGACGTGCGGTTCATGAGCGACGTCGCGCTGCGGCTCCAAGCCGATTGAGGGAGCTTTTTCGGTTTCCCGTCGTTTCGCTTCCGTCAGGTCTGACGGAGCTAAAGGTCGATGGCAGATTATGAAGTTGAGCAAATCGTCGCGCGGCGCGAGGCGGTACCGCTCGAAGTGATGATCCGGCGGCTCACTCGCCGCTTCGAACTGTCGCAACCCGCGATCGACGCCCTGCTGGGGCTACCCTATACGCTCAAGGACTTTGCGCCGGGGCAGTATATCCTGCGCGAAGGCGAGCAGGTGCAGCAGTCATCCTTCGTTGTTGCGGGATTCGTCTATCGCAGCAAGATCGTCGGCGACGGCGGGCGGCAGATCGTCGCCATCCATCTGATGGGTGATTTCGTCGATTTGCAGCACATCATGCTGCGCCGCGCCGATCATAATATCCAGGCGCTGACACCGGCGACCTTGGTTCAGTTCCCGGCCGAGCAGTTGCTCGACCTTGCCTATCGCTATCCCGAAATCGGCAAGGCGCTGTGGCTCGAATCGCTGATCGAGGCGGCGACTTTCCGCGAAGGCGTGGTCAATGTCGGCCGCCGCGACGCGCGCACCCGGACCGCGCATCTGCTCTGCGAGCTGGCGGTACGGCGTGAAGCAGCGGGGCTGGGCCCGCGCGGCAGCTATGAGCTGCCGATGAGCCAGGAACAGATTGGCGATGCGCTCGGGCTGACATCGGTCCATGTCAACCGGACGCTCAAGACGCTCGAAGCCGAGGGGTTGATTGCGCGGACCAAGCGCGCGGTGACCGTCGCCGACTGGGAAGGCTTGCGCCGCGCGGGCGACTTTACGCCGCATTATCTGCATCTGCATCAGAAGCCCGAATAGCGCGATCGGCGGCTGGCATCGCGGCGGGCGACAGCGTATCGCGGCAGGCGATGACGCTACGCTCGCTGTTCGCCACGCCGCTCTATCAGGCCGATCTCGACGATGCGGCCATGGTCGACGATCTCGCGCGTGCCTGCCAGTCGTTTGCAGAGGAAGATCGCGCCGGGCGGGCGTGGTCCAAGGCGCATGGCTATCGCGGCTATACGTCCTACGCCTCGCTCGACGACTTGCCGCAGCGCGACCCGGCGATCGCCGATCTGGTCAGGCTGCTCAACCGGCACGTCGCCGCCTTTGCCGAGGGGTGCGCATTCGATCTGGCGGGCAGGAAGCTCAAGCTCGACAGCCTGTGGGTCAATGTGATGAAGCCGGGGGCAACGCACAGCGGCCATATCCACCCGCAAAGCGTGGTGTCGGGCACGGTCTATATCGCGGTGCCGCCGGGCGCAGGCGCGATCCGCTTCGAGGACCCCCGGCTGGGGCTGATGATGGCCGCCCCCTTGCGCCGCGACGATGCCCCCGAGGCGTTGCAGCGCTTCGTCCATGTCGAGCCCGCGCCGGGGACGCTGCTGCTGTGGGAAAGCTGGCTGCGGCATGAAGTGATGCCGCACGCCGGCAAGGATGAGCGGATCAGCGTGAGTTTCAATTATCGGTGGTAAAGGCGTGGGTAGGCTAGAGCAGGTAGACGACAACGTAGCGCGCGGACAGCGCCAGCATCGCAATCCTCGCCCAGCGTTCGCTGCGCACCGACATTGCCGCGACCATCAGGACGATCAGCACAACCGTCAGCGCAAGCGCCATCGGTCGGGCAAGCAGCTTGGCCAGTTCCGGCACCGTGGCGTACCAGCCAAGCTGAAGCAGCAGCAGCACAAGCAGGACGCCGATCACGATTCGGCGCACTCGGAAAAAGTGCGCGTCAAAGTCCGGCTGGTCCTCTGCATCGCGCGGGAAGACGAGGTGCGCGGCGAGATAATAGGCGCTGGCGAAGATCGTGATCGCCATTAACGATCCACCCGAGACGCCAACTAGGTCACGGCTTCGCCACGCCGCGTGCCAGAATGACAGCAGGTCGAGCATGACGAAGGCGCCGAGCAGCGGCGTCAACCAGCCGATGCGCACCGTCGATCCCGGTCGCAGCCGCGCTTCGATCGCGCGGGCGAGACCGCCAAGCACCTCGGTGAGCGATAGACCGAGCAGCAGTCCGAACAGCGAGAAGATGAACTCGAATTCCGACACCTGCTGTCGCGGCCAAGCCTAACCCAAACACCCGCGATGCTCGTCCTTGACGGTCGAGCTGTCCTGATAAGCCTTCACGAATGCGGCATAGGCAGCATCCCGCGCCGGCTGCGGCTTGGTGTCATAGGTGACGACAGTCAGCGCGGAACTATCGTCATAGCTCAGCGTGCCCCCCGTGCGTTTCGTCACTCGCATCAACGTCACCTTGGTGCCGTTGCCGCCCCTTGCGTACCACGCCTGATGATCGGCGACGGCCTTCTTGAACAGCGCGTACTGGCCGGGCTTGATGATGCTCAGCCGGATCGTGACCGACTTGCCGGTGCATTGCAGCGCGCCGAGCGGCCCCGTCTGCGCCACGGCGCCGGTTGCGGCCATTGCCAGCAAGATGGCACTCAACTGCTTGATCATCACCAATTCCCTCCCATCGTGCGCGCCCATGTTTGCGCGGGCACGCCGCCAATGCAAGCATTCTGGGCAAGCGCACACTCTGGCCATTCGCGGCCCGACTGATTAAGGCGCGCCATTGCTTTTGATGGGTGCGCAAAATGGGATTTCGCTGTGGTATCGTCGGGCTGCCTAATGTCGGCAAGTCGACCCTGTTCAACGCGCTGACCGAAACGGCGGCGGCGCAGGCGGCGAATTACCCCTTCTGCACGATCGAGCCGAACGTCGGCAACGTCGCAGTGCCCGATGCGCGGCTCGATCAGCTCGCGGCGATCGCGGGATCGGCCAAGATCATCGAGACGCAGCTCGGCTTCGTCGACATCGCCGGCCTCGTCCGCGGCGCATCGAAGGGCGAGGGCCTCGGCAACCAGTTTCTCGGCAACATCCGCGAAGTCGATGCGATCGTGCATGTCCTGCGCTGTTTCGAAAATGGCGACGTCACCCATGTCGAAGGCAAGGTCGATCCGATCGCCGACGCCGAAACGGTCGAGACCGAGCTGATGCTGTCGGACCTCGAAAGCCTCGAAAAGCGCGTGCCCAACCTCGCCAAGAAAGCGGCGCAGGGCGACAAGGAGGCCAAGATCGGCGCATCGGTGCTGGGGCAAGCGCTCGACCTACTGCGCGAGGGGAAACCCGCCCGGCTGACCAAGCCCCGGGACGATGAGGAAGCGCGTGTGTTCGCACAGGCGCAATTGCTTACCTCAAAGCCTGTGCTCTACGTCTGCAATGTCGACGAAGGCGATGCCGCGAGCGGCAATGCGCTGTCGGCGCGGGTGTTCGAAAAGGCCAAGGCCGAAGGCGCCGAAGCGGTGGTCGTGTCGGCGGCGATCGAAGCCGAGATCGCAACGATGCCGGCGGAGGATCGCGGCGAATTCCTCGCCGAACTGGGCCTCACCGAAACCGGCCTCGCCCGCGTCATCACGGCGGGCTACCGGCTGCTGCACTTGCTGACCTTCTTCACCGTCGGCCCCAAGGAAGCGCGCGCCTGGACCGTCGAGGCAGGCGCCAAGGCGCCACAGGCAGCGGGTGTGATCCACACCGATTTCGAACGCGGCTTCATCCGTGCCGAAACGATCGCTTTCGCCGATTACATCGCCTTCAAGGGCGAAGCCGGTGCGCGCGACGCGGGCAAGCTGCGCCAGGAAGGCAAGGAATATGTCGTGCAGGACGGCGACGTGATGCTGTTCCGCTTCAACGTCTGATCGGGGGGACAAACACCGAGTGGAGCCGTTGCAGATCATCGACCTGCTGCTGCGCGGCATGGCCGTCGGCGCGCAACTGGGACTCGGCTTGGCGCTTGTTCGCAGCGCGGACCAGCGGTCGCTGCGGATCGCCACCCTGCTGTTCGTCATCAGCAACATCTGCTTCACGCTGAACGGCTTCCATCCCATCCGCCCATTGCTGGGACCATTCCAGCGCGTCCTTTGGCTCGTACAGATTGGCGGTGCAGGTTATTTCTGGCTGTTCGCGCTCGCGTTGTTCGAGGATCGCAAGCTATCGGCGACCGGTATCGCCCCACCCGCACTGCTGACGATGATCGGCGTGATCGGGCAATATGGCCCGCGCTTGGTGGCGCCCTATATCTGGGGCCTGCACAATCTGTTCGGATTGCTGCTGGCGTTGCATGCTTTGATCGTGATCGTCCGATCGGGGCAGACCGATCTGGTCGAGGCGCGCCGCCGGTTGCGGGTGCCGTTCCTGCTGCTGATTGCGCTGTTTTCAATTCTGTTGAGCGCCGTCCAAATCGGCCAGAATTTCGGCGTCGATGCGCCTTGGTATGAATTGGTCAATGCCTGCATCCAGGCCATGCTGGGCATCGCGGGGGTCGCGGTGCTGCTGGAGGCGCGCCCGGTTCTGTTCGGCGTCGCGCGCGACACCAAAGAGCCCGACGCGCCGCCGCCGAGCACGGAGACGGCCCACTGGCTAGCGCGGCTTGATCACGCCATGACCACAGAGATGCTGTGGCAACGCGAAGGGCTGACGATCGGTGATCTGGCCACGGCAATCGGCCTGCCCGAACATCGTTTGCGGCGCCTGATCAATGATGAGTTGGGGCACCGCAATTTCGCGTCGTTCGTCAATCAGCACCGAATCGCGGCTGCCCGCCAGATCCTCGGCGATCCGGCGACGGCGGCGCGCAACATTGCCAGCATTGCTTTCGACCTCGGATTCGGGTCGCTCGGCCCCTTCAACCGCGCGTTTCGTGAAGCGACCGGCGTAACGCCCACCGAATATCGGCGGCTGGCGCTCGCCCATTCCTTGCCGAATTCCGAAAATCCTCGCTGATTTCGAAATCAGCAAACCTTCTCACAAGTTCGACGAGACCCACCCCGCCGCGCTGATCGAAAGGCGAACCACCCCAACAACGGAGGTTCGCTTATGTCATCAGATTATCTTGCATCGCTGGGGCAGCATTGGGTGCTGCTCGCGATCGGCGATGTCATTCGTTATGTGATCTTCGCAACCAGCTTCTGGTTGCTGCTTTGGTATGCACTCGCCAAACCGCTTTCGGGGCGACGCATTCGGCGTCAGCGCCCGCCCGCGCGCCAGTTGCGCCGCGAGTTCCTCTATTCGATGCGATCGATCATGGTGTTTTCCACCGCATCGCTGGTGGTGACGATTGCCCATCATCTCGGCTGGTGGAACGGTGCCAAGATCGCCGCCGGCTGGGGACCGATCTGGTTCTGGGTGAGCCTGGTGCTGATGATCGTCGCGCACGACGCCTATTTCTATTGGGCGCACCGGCTGTCGCATTTGCAAGGCCTGTTCCGCTGGGTGCATCGCCGTCACCACCTGAGCAACAATCCGTCGCCCTTCACGGCCTATAGCTTCGACTGGGCCGAGGCTCTGCTGATGGGCAGTTTCGTCCCGCTGTGGGTGTTGCTGGTGCCGACGTCATGGATCGTCGTCGATCTGTTCGTGCTCCACCAGATCGTCCGCAACACTTTGCTCCACAGCGGGATCGAAGTCATGCCGGCACGGGCCGATGGTCGCCCGCTGTTCGACTGGATGACCACCACCACGCACCATGATCTGCACCATGGCCGGATGGGCTGGAACTTCGGCCTGTACTTTACCTGGTGGGATCGGTGGATGGGAACCGAGCACCCCGAATATCATCGCCATTTCGCGGCCGCCGTGCGGCGCCCGCCAGCTGCGTCCGCGCTGCAAACGGCAGCGTTCTGAGCCCCCCGTTTGATCAACCCCCTTCAAGCAACAAGGATACTGACATGCGCTTTTTCGTTCTTCTGCTCGCATTGGTTGGACTGGCTGACAATGCCCTCGCTACTTCTGAATCGCCGCTGATCGGCGTTTGGAGCGAAATCGACGGTACCGGCGCTGCCCGAATCGCCCCTTGCGCGGGCAATCCGGACAGGCTGTGCGCGATCGGTTTGGCGCGCCGCAGCGACGGACGCGCCGGCCGGGTCGATACTGGCGTCGTGCTGTCCGACATCACCACCAGCGGCAACAATCGTTGGCGCGGCACCTATCACGACGGCAAGCGGCAGCTTCCGGCGACGCTGCAGCTGGCAACGCCGCGCATCGTCGAGATGAAAGTCTGCCTGTTCCTGTTTTGCAAGACTGCGCGCTACGCACGCGACCGGTGACGATCACGCCGTGGGGCGGGCCGTTACGCGACGGCCCGCCCCTGACCGTGCGGCATGCTCGTCATATTTCTGACCCCAAAACCCGCCATAGCCGCGCCATGCGCATGTCCTCTCGCCTGATGGCTGCTTTTCTTGCTGCCGGATTGCAGGCGTGCGTGACGCAGCCGCTGGAGGCGCCGAAGACGGTTGCCGCCGCGCCCGCCGACGCGCGCAAGCCCGTTACGATCCTGATTTCGATCGACGGCTTCCGGCCCGATTATCTCACGCGCGGGGTGACGCCGAACCTTAACGCGCTCGCCGATGCCGGCATCAGCGCGGCAATGCGGCCGTCGTTTCCGAGCGTGACCTTCCCCAACCACTGGACGCTGGTGACGGGCCTACGCCCCGACCGCAACGGCATCGTCGGCAATCGGATGGAAGACCCCGGCCATCCGGGGATGACCTTCACGATGCAGAGCGAAGAACCCTTCTGGTGGAATGCGGCCGAGCCGATCTGGATCACGGCGGAGAAGGCGGGCATCCATTCGGCGACGATGTTCTGGCCCGGTGCCAATGTCGCGTTCGACGGTCGGCGCCCGCAGGACTGGCAGCAATATGGCCATGACGTGAGCAATCGTCAGCGCGTCGATGCGATCATCGACTGGCTGCGGCGTCCCGCCGATACGCGCCCGGCATTCCTGACGCTTTATTTCGACGTGGTTGATTCGGCCGGTCACGGCAATGGCCCCGACAGTCCCAAGACGACGGCAGTGGTCGGCGAGGTCGATGCCGCGATCGGTCGGCTGCGCAGCGAACTGGCGACGCTCGGCCAGCCCGCCAATTTCGTGATTGTCGCCGATCACGGCATGGCACCGATCAGCCCCGAACGCATTGTCCGGATCGACCAGAGTCTGCCCGCCGGCAGCTACCGCCTTGTCGTCAATGGCGCTTATGCCGGGATCGAGCCGGTGCCGGGCAAGGATGCCGAACTGGCCGCCGCGATCGCTCGGCCGATCCGCCACGCGCAGTGCTGGCCCAAGGCGCAGATACCGGCATCGCTTCATTATGGCCGCAACCCGCGCGTGCCCGCCTATGTCTGCATTGCCGAGGCCGGCTGGCTGATTCAGGACAGGCCGCCCGCGCCCGACATGGCCGAGAAATATCGCGGCACCCACGGATATGACCCCGCCGATCCGCAGATGGCGGCGCTGTTCATTGCCAGCGGCCCCGCGATCAAGCCGGTGGGCAAGATCGCCAGCTTCGACAATGTCGATGTGGCCCCCCTGCTGCGCGACTTGCTCGGCCTGCCCGCAGGCCGTGATCTCGACGGCACCGACGCACCGTTCCGGGCGGCGCTGAACCGCTAGGCTTGCCAAGCCGTTCGATCCACGCGACACCGGGCACATGATCTATTTTGAAGATATCGAGGTCGGTTCGGTCCGACGCTTCGGCAGCTATGCGGTGACGCGCGAGGAGGTGATCGCCTTTGCCGAAAAATACGACCCCCAGCCCTTTCACCTTTCCGACGAAGCGGCGGCACAGACGCATTTCGGGCGGCTGTCGGCCAGCGGCTGGCACACTTGCGCGATGATGATGGCGATGCTGGTCGAAAACCTGAAGACAACGCAGCAGGCAGGGCTCGGGTCGCCGGGACAGGACGAGCTGCGCTGGCTCAAGCCCGTCTATCCCGGCGATACGCTGTCGCTGTCGGTCGAAGTGATCGACAAGCGCCCATCGACCAGCCGCCCCGAGATGGGGAGCTATCGCAGCCGCATCACCGTCTACAATCAGGATGATGTGCCGGTGATGACCACGCTGGCGATCGGCCTGATCCGGACGCGACCGCAGGCTTAGCGCCAGCGACGTCCGTGGAAGCCTCGCCAATTGTCGCGGATCGGCCCACCCCGCCAGGCATTGCGGCGACCATACCAATAGGCGCGATCAGCGTCCGACCAGCGCCGCGCAACGCGATAGCGATCATAGACGTAAATGCCGGTGCCCGGATAATAATAGTCGCCGTACCAGCCGTAATAGGGTGACACCGCGCCGTAATAGCCGCGGCCATAGCCCCCGGCATAATCATCGGCGCAGGCACCCAGCCCCGCCAGCAGCGCCGCGCCAAGCGCCAGCTTCGTCATTGATCCAACCATCGCTACGCCTCCGTCTGTTGCCCCCACACTCGGGGCGCCGGACCGATATGGCTAAGCGAAGCTTAATGGCCCTCGAACGACAGCAGTGCGCGAACGTCGATTCCATCGGCGCGCAGTGCGTCTGCGCCGCCGAGGTCGGGCAGATCGACCACGAACTGCGCCTGCGTCACTTGAGCCCCGGCCTTGCGAAGCAGCCGGATCGCCGCGCGGGCCGTACCGCCAGTGGCGATCAGATCGTCGACCAGCAGCACGCGCTGGCCCGGCACCAGCGCATCTTCGTGCATGGTGATGCGGTCCTGGCCGTATTCCAGCGCATAATCCTCGGCGATCGTCGCGCCGGGCAGCTTGCCGTCCTTACGGATCAGCAGCACGCCGGTATTGAGCGGCACGGCGATGGCGGCAGCAAACAGGAAACCGCGTGCTTCGATCCCGGCGATCAGATCGACCGGGCCGGCGACGGCCGCGACCATCCGCTCGACCGTCTGCGCGAGGCCGCTTGGATCAAGCAACAGCGTGGTGATGTCGCGGAACATGATCCCCGGCTTCGGAAAGTCGGGGATCGTGCGGATCAGCGCCTTCAGATCGTCATTGTCGGCGCGCGCCGCGCCTGCGGCGCTGCTCAATGCTTCACGTTCCGCCAGATCGACTGATAGGCGCCGTAAGCAAGGATCGTCGCGACAAGCAGGAAACCGAGTACGGCAAGACCCAGCGCGTGGCGATCGTTCAGCTCGGGCTCGGCCGTCCAGACGAGGAAGGCGGCCACGTCCTTGGCGTTCTGCGCGACCGTCGACTTGGTGCCGTCGGCATAGGTTACCTGCCCGTCCTGCGCGAGCGGCGGCGGCATCGCGATATTCAGGTTCGGGAAATAGGGATTATAGTACAGGCCATCCGGCGTTTTCGCATCGGGGTGCTTGGCGATCAACTCGGGCGTCTGTTCGGCATAGCCGGTCAGCAGCGAATAGATATAGGCCGGACCATCATGCCGCGCCTTGGTGATCAGCGACAGATCCGGCGGCACGCCCTGACCGGGGTAATAGACCGGCGGGAAATGATCGGCAGGGACATTGGCGCGCTCGGTCCGGTCGCCGGTCTTGGGGTCCTGCACCGACTGCTTGGTGCCCCAGTCGGCAGCGATCTTCTTCACCTCGGCGTCGGTATAGCCGATCTTCTTCAGGTCGCGGAAAGCGACATGCTTCAGCGAATGGCAGTTCGCGCACACTTCCTTGTAGACTTGGAAGCCACGCTGCGCCGCTGCCATGTCGATCTTGCCGGTGAAGCCGTTGCTCTCCAGCTCAAGCTCCTTCGGGTGCTTGTAGAGCGCAGCAGCCGCACCTTCGACCTGCGGGTCGTTGATCAGCCCGGAGACGCTGCCGTACAAGCCGGCCAGCAACGAGATAATGAAGACGACGCCGACCAGACCGGCAATGTAGCGAACCATGATAAATCCCTTATTCGGCCGGAAGCGCGTGGCCGGGCAAACCCGACGCTGACGCCCCACCGCCACGCTTGCCGAGGACCGATTCGGTGATCGAATTGGGCAACGGACGCGGGCGCTCGGACGCCGCAACGATCGGCAGGATGAGCAGGAAGTGCGCGAAATAATAAGCGGTGGCGATCTGGCCGATGATCACATTCTGGGCAGTCGCCTCGGCCCCGCCGATGTAGCCAAGCACCAGCACGTCGACCAGCAGCACGATCAGGAAAATGCGATACACCGGGCGATAATTGGCCGAGCGGACCGGCGACGTGTCGAGCCAGGGCAGGAAGAACAGCAGCAGGATCGACCCGAACATCGCCATCACGCCCCACAGTTTCGCCGGGATGAACAGGAAATCCGCGGTGAACGACTTCAGGATCGCGTAAAAGGGCAGGAAGTACCATTCGGGAACGATGTGCGCGGGCGTCGCCAGCGGGTTGGCCGGAATATAGTTGTCCGGATGGCCCAGCGCGTTGGGCATGAAGAAAATGAACGCGCAGTAGATCAGCATGAACACGCCGATGCCGAACCCATCCTTGGCAGTGTAATAGGGGTGGAACGGCACCGTGTCCTGTTCGCCCTTCACTTCGACGCCGGTCGGATTGTTCGACCCCGGAATGTGCAGCGCCCAGACGTGCAGCACGATCATGCCGAGCGTGACAAACGGCAGCAGATAGTGGAGCGAGAAGAAACGGTTCAGCGCCGCATCATCGGGAACATAGCCGCCAAGCAACCACACGCGGATGCTTTCGCCCACCAACGGGATCGCCGAGAAGAAACCGGTGATCACCTGCGCACCCCAGAAGCTCATCTGGCCCCAGGGGAGCACATAGCCCATGAACGCGGTCGCCATCATCAGCAGGAAGATCACGACGCCAAGCAGCCAGATCATCTCGCGCGGCGCCTTGTACGATCCGTAATAAAGGCCACGAGCGATGTGAATGTAGACCACCAGCAGGAACATCGACGCGCCGTTGGCGTGCGCATAGCGGATCAGCCAGCCGTAATTGACGTCGCGCATGATGTGTTCGACCGAATCGAACGCAATCGCGCCGTTGGCCGCATAATGCATCGCAAGCACGATACCGGTGACGATCTGGCACATCAGCGCCACGCCGGCGAGCACGCCGAAATTCCAGAAATAGTTGAGGTTGCGCGGCACCGGATAGCCTGCGCCCACCGCGTTGTAGACGAAGCGCGGGAGCGGCAGCCGTTCGTCGATCCACTTCATCAGTGGCGCCTTCGGCTCGTAATGCTTAGCCCAGGGAAAGCTCATGATGCTGACCTCAACCGATCACAACAGTGGTGGGGGTGGAAAACTTGTACGGCGGCACTTCGAGATTCTTCGGCGCCGGGCCTTTGCGGATGCGCGCGGCGGTGTCGTAGACCGAGCCATGGCATGGGCAGAAATAGCCGCCATATTCGCCCTTCACTTCGCCTTCGGCTGCACCGAGCGGGACGCAACCCAGATGGGTGCACACGCCCAGAGTGATCAGCCAGTTGGTGTGGCCTTCCTTGGTGCGCTGCGCGAGCGTTTCGGGATCGCGCAACGACGCGACGGAGACCTTATTCGCCTCGGCGATTTCTTCGGGTGTCAGGTTGCGGACGAACAGCGGCTGCTTGCGGAACGACGATTTGATCGCCTGTCCCGGTGCAATCGCGCTCAGGTCGAGCTCGGTCGTGGATTCGGCCAGCACGTCCGCCGACGGGGCCATCTGGCTCACCAGCGGCACCAGCACACCGGCCACGCCCACTCCGCCGAACGCAACCGCGGCGATGCTCAGGAAATCGCGGCGGCGATATTCGCCCTCACCGCCATGCGGGTCGGTGCCATCACCGGCTGCAATCGGGGTATCAACGGTTGCCATTCACTTGCCCCATCAACTTGGCTTTTTGCCGAACTGCCTTCTATTCCGAACCCGCCGGACCACGCCGATCAACTGATCGCCAGCACATTCCTGTAAAGGCGCACGCACTGGCCGCTGTCCTGCGCCATCCGGACGCAAACTGCGCGCCTGATAGACACAGGGAACAGGTTTTGCCAACAGCATTTTGACGGGCGCTGCCATACCGCATTAAGCCCTATCGGCATGCCCATGCCACCGCCGATCCGCATTGCCCTGTACCAGCCCGACATCGCGGGCAATGTCGGCACCATCCTGCGGATGGGCGCCTGCCTTGGCGTCGTGGTCGACCTGATCGAGCCGATGGGTTTTGCGTGGAGCGACCGCAAGCTGGCGCGCGCGGGCATGGATTATCTGTCGCTGGGCGATGTGACCCGCCATGTCGACTGGTCTGCCTTTGAAGCTGCGGTCACGGGACGCATCGTGCTGCTGTCGACCAAAGGGGCCGTCCGTATCGACGCCGCCACTTTCGCGCCCGGCGATGTGTTGCTGTTCGGCGCGGAATCGAGCGGGGTTCCGGACCACGTCCATGACCGCGCCGATCTGCGCGTGACAATTCCACTTGTGCCGGATCGGCGATCGTTGAATGTCGCGGTCGCAGCCGCCATCGCAACTGGCGAGGCCTTGCGCCAGATCAAGGGATGGCCCGATGCGGCCAGCTAAAACGGGGGGATGATGGAACTCGACACCGAACAGCAGACGGCACGAAGCTGGTTCGAACATCTGCGCGACCTGATCTGCGCCGAGTTCGAAGCGATCGAGCGCGAAGGCGGCTCCGACGCGGCCTTTGAATATACGCCGTGGGACCGCGTCGATCCTTCGGGCGAGCCCGGCGGCGGCGGTGTGCGCGGGGTGATGAAGGGCCGCGTGTTCGAAAAGGTCGGCGTCAACGTCTCGACCGTCGGCGGCACGTTCGAAGGTGATTTCGCCAAGACGATCAACGGCGCTGCCGACGACCCGCGGTTTTTCGCGACCGGCATCAGCCTGGTTGCGCATATGGCGAACCCGAAAGTGCCGGCGGTGCACATGAACACGCGGTTCCTGGTCACCACCAAGCGCTGGTTCGGTGGCGGCGCGGATCTCAACCCGCCGATCCCCAATGACGCGGACACCGCCGATTTCCATGCCGCGATGAAGGCCGCCTGCGATCCGCACGGCGCCGATTATCATGCGCGCTACAAGCAATGGGCCGACGATTATTTCTACATCCCCCACCGCAAGGTGCACCGCGGCGTCGGCGGCATTTTCTGCGACCATCTGGAGGGCGATTTCGCCGCGAATTTCGCGTTCATCCAGGACATCGGCCGCCAGTTCCTCGACAGCTATGCGCGGATCGTGCGGCGGCGGATGCACGACGCCTTCACGCCTGAGGAAGAAGCGCGGATGCTCGAATGGCGCGGGCGCTATGCCGAATTCAACCTCGTCTATGATCGCGGCACGCTGTTCGGGCTCAAGACCGGCGGCAACATCGACGCGATCCTGATGAGCCTGCCGCCGCGCGCCACCTGGGCCTGAACGCGGTGAGCCTGACACGCGTCGCGGCGGGCGACGTGGCGACGATCGTGACCACGCTCGAGATGCGCAAACGTCCGCCGGCCCGACCGCTGCCCGACAGCCCGCTGCGGTTGGTGCGCTGGGCGCAGCCCGATCCCGACAAGTACCGTGCCCTGTTCACGCGGGTCGGCGCGCCGTGGCTGTGGTATTCGCGGCTGGCGATGGACGACGCCACGTTGCGCGCGGCAATCGATCGTCCGCAGACGCAAGTCCATGCCGTGATCGACCGCGCCGCGATCGAGGTCGGGCTGCTCGAATTCACCCACCCGGAGCCCGACTGGTGCGCGCTCGACTATTTCGGGCTGGTGCCCGAGCTGGTCGGCAAGGGGCATGGCCGCTGGCTGATGGGCCTCGCGCTTGCGATGATGTGGCGGCCCGGCGTCCGCTTCGTGCGCGTGAACACCTGCACGCTCGATCACTCGTCCGCGCTCAGCTTCTACCGCGCACAAGGATTTGAGGCGGTGACGCGCACGATCGAGACTTTCCCCGATCCGCGCGTCACCGGGCTGCTGCCGCGCGACGCCGCGCCGCAGATTCCGCTGATTTAGGCCAGCCGCCGGTAGAGCGCGACCTTGAACAGCAGCAGGCCGAGCGCGACCGCCGTTGCGATCGCCGCCGCCGCGCCATCGACCAGAATGATCACCAGCGGATTGGCGGCGCGCAGGTTGCGCAGCATGGTGTCGAGGCTCTGGAACGGCGCTGGCAGGACCATGTCGGCGATGAACGCAATGACGATCACCCCGGCGAGGAGCCAGCCATGCCGCTGCGTGATGCGGAGCGCGCGTGCCACCGAATCGATCGCCGAAATTGGCGCTTCCGCGACCAGCACCGGCGCGATCAACAGCCAGCGACCCGCCAGATAGATGCCCGGCAAGAAGAACATCGCAAAACCGATCATCGTCGCCACAGTGGTGACGAGCGACGCCAGAATATAGCGCGGCAGCAGCGCCATCGCACCGGTGAGCGCATCGCCGACCGTCGCGGCCGCGCGATCGAGGTAGAGCCCTAGAATGGCGAGCGTCCCAAAGGCCGAAACAAAGCTGGCGGTCAGAAAATAGCCGCTGTTGGCGGCGATCCAGCCCCGATAACGCGCGATCAGCGCGGCCGTCTGGGCAGGATCGGCCTGCGCGCCCGTGCCAGTCCCAACCACCAGCGGCTCAACGAACAACAGCAGCGCCAGCGTCGGCACGAACAGGAACAGCCCGGCAAGCGGCCACAGCACCGCGCGATCGCGCCGCCAGAGCGCCCAGGCATCGGCGGCGGTCGCGCTGAGATCGATCGTCATGCGGTGCCGATGGCTTCCTGCGCACGCGCCGCGACATAGAATTTGCCGATGAACGCCGCCGACAACAAAGTGAACGCGGTCGATACTGCCGCGACGACCAATGCGGTCAGCACGGTGGCAGCGGTCACGGCCCCCTCGCCGCCCAGCACCAGCGCGAAAATCGCACCGAACACGGTTTGCGCAGCGAGCGTCGCAACAACACTGACGATCACGAACAGCAGCAGCACGCCGACCAGCGCCAGCGTCCGCCCGCGCGTGAGCGCGAACGAGCGGCCGATCGCGCCGAACCACCCGCCCTCTTCCAGCAACACCGCATTGACGAGCGCGAGCCGCACCGCGACCCATAGCATCACCACCAGCAGCGCCAGCACGTAGAACAAGATGAAGCTCGCAATCGCCGGGGTCATGCCGGGCGGCGTCGGCACCGGCGTGCCCGCCGCGCTGGCCTGCATCGCCGCCTGAAAGTCAAACCCGGCCATGCCCAGCCCGACGCCGATCGGCGCCACCAGCAGCAACGCGGCGATGCCCAGCACCAACGTCAGCACCAGCACCGGCACGAGTCGCGCCGTGGCGAGTGCGCGCGCCCCACCCGCACCGCGCGCCGGATCGAGCGCCAGGGCGAGCACCTGCAACTGCCCCCAGATACCCAGCAGCGTCAGCGCGAACGAGCCGAGTTGCACCGCGGTCGCCATGGCATCACCCGATTTGCCAAGCGGCGCGATTGCCGTCTGCACTGCCAGCGGCAGATAAATCCACGGCAGCGCGATCGGGATCAGCGTGGCGAGATTGTCGCCCAGAAACTCGGTCGCCCGGTCCCATACCGCACTGATGTCGACCCTGCTCATTCCCTCATTGTCCCGCACTGTTGGTTATTCGTTGGGCGAATAGCGCATGCGGTGCGATGATGCCAATGCTTGCACGGCAGCCGCTTCGACCGCATGTGCAATGCCATGACCAAAGCCGAGCGGCACGACATCGAATGGCGCGTGGACACAGCGCCAGTCGCATATCCCGACGCGCTGGCCACGATGGAAGCGCGCGCGGCGGCGGTGGCCGCGGGCACGGCCCGCGAGCTGATCTGGCTGCTCGAACATCCGCCGATCTACACTGCAGGAACGAGCGCTGACCCGGCCGAGCTGATCGACCCGCGTTTTCCGGTGTTCGCGAGCGGGCGCGGCGGCCGCTATACCTATCATGGGCCGGGGCAGCGCGTCGGCTATCTGGTGCTCGACCTCGGCAAGCGCGGGCGCGATATCCGCAACTTCATCGGATCATTGGAAAATTGGCTGATCGAAGCCCTTGCGCTGATCGACGTGCCCGCCTTCGCGGTGCCGGGCCGCGTCGGTATCTGGACGTCCGAAAACGGTACGGAGGCCAAAATCGGCGCGATCGGCGTGCGCGTGCGGCGATGGGTGACGATGCACGGATTTTCGGTCAATATTGCCACCGATCTGTCTGATTTTGCCGGTATCGTGCCCTGCGGGCTGCCGGATTATCCCGTAACCAGCGTAAAAAGGCTTGGCAAAGGGGGCGATTCCGAGGCATTCGACGCAGCGCTCGTGGCGAGACTCGGGCATTTTCTCGATAGGCTTTCTTTGTCTAGCGAAAACGAGGCTTGAGGACGAGGCGTTATCCGACTAATGTCTACTCCGGTTTGGGGATTAAAGGCGGTCAAGCCGACCAAAACCATCATTTAGGGAGCTTCAAATGCGTGCACTCATTGCTAAGGTCGTGACGGGTTCGATGGTCGCCAGCGCGGCGCTGCTGATCTCGGCTTGCGCGAAGACCGAAACCACCACCACCAACGACGCGATGGCGACGGAATCGATGAACAGCGAAACCGACGCGATGGCGACCGACAACATGACGGCGACCGACGGCGCGATGGCTTCGAACGACGCGATGATGTCGTCGAACGACGCGATGGCCTCGAACGACGCGATGGCGTCGAACGACGCGATGGCGACCGAAAAGAAGTAAGCTTCTTTCGACGTCGGCTTCCCGATCAGGGGGGCATGAATTCGCGAAGGGCCGTCCGGGCAACCGGGCGGCCCTTTTCGTTGGCGAGCCGGTGCCCGACCGGATGCGCGGTCGGAAATCGAGTCGGACTGCCTTGCTGACACGCCGGATCGATCCATTCGCACGGTTGAATTAGCGCTCGTTGTGGGCAAGAAGCGCGGACTTGCGAAGCAGACGGGGAATGTAACGAACATGATGGCGCGTTGGCTGTGCAGTTTGCTGGCAATGATGATGGCGATCACTGCAACGCCTGCGTCCGCCCAGTTTTACTTCAAGAGCCCCGATCTGTCGGGCCCGCCCGTCGTCGGCAACGAGCCGGGTTTGACAGTGCCGCTACCAGGCGCAACACCGGCCGAATTGCGCGCGGGGCTGGTGTGGTCGCTGCGCGCCGCCCTGAACGTCGCCGCTCTGCGCTGCCAGTTCGAGCCGACTTTGCTCAGCGTCCACAAATATAACGCCGTGCTGCTCGATCATCAGGCCGAGTTGAAGACGTCGCTCGACACGCTCGGTAAATATTTCAACCGGATGGCGGCCGGCAAGACCAAAACCAAGGGCAAGACCAAGGTCGTCAGCAGCCGCGCCGGCGTCAGCGCACTCGACCAATATGGCACGCGGCTTTATTCGATGTTTTCGAACGTCGGCTCGCAATATCTGTTCTGCCAGACCGCTGCCGACATCGGTTATGGCGCGATCATCGCGCCGCGCGGCCAGCTCTATGTTGTCGCGGAGAACCGGATGCGCGAGTTGCGCAACGGCATGCAGCTGTTGGGCGAGCAGGCGTTCGGCGGACGGCGGTCGCTCGACATGAGCCGGACGCGCTTTCCGCGCTTCGATCCGCCATGCTGGACGCGGCAGAATTACTACGACGCGCGCGCCTGCGGGCCGTACTGACGCGCTCAGCGCAAGCCGAGCAGCTTGTGCGTCTGGAGCGAGAGCCGCCAGCGCGGCCGCGCCAGCACCAGATCGATCGCCGCACGGGTGTTGGCGGCGGCATCCGCGCTGTCCATCGGCTGGATCAGCCAGTGGCGGAATTCCCATTGTTCGATCGCGTCGAGGTTGCTGCCGGGCTGCGGCCAGACGAGCTTTAGTTCGTCGCCGCGACGCTGAACCACTTCGCTCCCCGCCTTGGGGCTAACGCAGACCCAGTCGATACCGGGGTGCACCGGCAGCGTGCCGTTGGTTTCGATCGCGATCGTGAAGCCCGCCGCATGGAGTGCGTCGACGAGCGCATCATCGACTTGCAGCATCGGCTCGCCGCCGGTCAGCACCGCGAAGGCACCTTCCCCCTGCCCCCACAACTGCACGGCGGCATCCGCAAGCGCAGCGGCATCGGCAAACTTGCCGCCGCCATCGCCGTCGGTGCCGACAAAATCGGTGTCGCAGAACCGGCAGATCGCAGTCGCCCGATCGGCCTCACGCCCACTCCACAGATTGCAGCCGGCAAAGCGGATGAACACCGCGCGACGCCCGGCGTGGACGCCCTCACCCTGCAGCGTCAGGAACATCTCCTTGACGGCATAGCTCATGGCCGCGCCGCATAGACGGTCGGGTCGGCGATGCCTGCCCCCTCGAACCCACGCTGGCGCAGGCGGCAGCTGTCGCACAGCCCACAGTGGAGCCCTTCCGGCGTCGGATCATAGCAGGACCAGCTGATCGCTGCATCGAGCCCGAGCCGCGTCGCTTCGCGCACGATATCGGCCTTGGTCATGTGCTGGAGCGGCGCATGGATGCTAAACGGCGCGCCTTCGACACCGGCGCGGGTCGCGAGTTCGGCAAGCCCATCGAAGGCAGCGATGAATTCCGGGCGGCAGTCGGGGTAGCCCGAATAGTCGAGCGCATTGACGCCGATGAACAGGTCGCGCGCGCCCGCTGCTTCCGCCCAACCGAGCGCGAGGCTGAGGAAAATGGTGTTGCGGGCCGGGACGTAGGTGACCGGGATGCCCGGGCCGACGCCGGTCTTGGGCACGGCGATGTCGGCGGTCAGCGCCGAACCGCCGAACGCCGACAAATCGAGCGGGAGTACGACATGACGCTCCGCCCCCAGCGCCGCCGCAACCCGCGCGGCTGCGGCGAGTTCGACGCGGTGACGCTGATTGTAATCGACCGACAGCGCCAGCAGGCCGAAGCCCGCTTCGCGCGCGCGCGCCGCGGCGACCATCGAATCGAGACCGCCCGACACCAGCACCACCGCCAAAGGATGCGAATTTGTCATAGGCGAGCGCGGCTAGGCCCAATTGCCGCAGGTCGCAAGCGCAGCGGCCCAAAAAAGAAGGACCGCCCAACTTGGACGGCCCAGGGGGCTTTTAGGGAGGAAAGCGTGCCTGAACGCGACACATCCGCAGCTATAGCAGCTCCAAATAAACGCTGGCTTAACGAGCCGTCGCCGCACAGGCGCCAGTGCGCCGCCCTTCGAAACTCATGTCGAAGGGCGCGCCGCCCGCCAGCCCTTGCGTATCGACATGGATCAGCCGCGGGCTTTCGGCGCGGATGACGGTGCGACCACGCCCCGCGCCCTTGCAGTCATAAGTCACGATTCCCGCCATCGGCTGATCATCGACCACGAACCGCGCGCATTGTTGCTGCGCGTGCTGGATCTGCACCAGCGCGTCGGGATCGCCCAGACACAGCGTTCGCGGGGCGCCGGTCGCGCCCTGTTCGCGCAATTCCCACTGGCCATGCTCGATCGCGCCGAGCACATGCAGCGATGGCTTGGACGACCCCGCGGCGGTAAGCACCACGCCGCCGAGCATTGCCGCCGACGCCATCCGCGCGCGCATCTTCAGTTGCATGATCGAACTCCCCCCAAGGCCCCGGCGCGACTCGTCGTCGTCAGGGGGCGTCCCCACGCTCAGTCTGATCGACGACGCGCCGCAGCGCAATCGCTATCAGGATGCGATCTCGCTGACCCGGATCGGGAATTTGGTCGCGCAGAACGCGCAATCGACCGAGATCACGCCATCGGCATCGGCCATCGCGCGCTGCTCATCCAGCGGAAACTGGCTGAGAACCTGCGCGATGTAGTCGGGCGAGCAGCGGCACCCCTTGACCAGCGGCAGCCCGGCGAGGATGCGCACTTCGCTCTCTTCGTTGAACAGCCGCCAGACGATCGTTTCGAGCCGCAGCACCGGATCGGTCAGTTCATCGACATCGATCGTAATCCCAAGCGCCGCGACATGCTCCCATTCGGGATGGTCGAGCCGGGTGTGCAGCCGCTCGCGACCCTCCTCGCCTTCGGGCAGGTGCTGGAGCAGCAGCCCACCAGCCAGCCGGCGCCCATCGGCGTCCTTGCGGAAGCCGGTGCGGACCAACGTCGGGATCTGCTCGGACTGGGCAAAATAGCTCTGCACTGCCTCGGCGATCGTCGTGCCGTCGAGCGGCACGATGCCCTGATAGCGTTCGCCGGTGGTCGCCTGATCGAAAGTGATCGCGAGATGCCCCTCGCTGCCGAACAGCGCGAACAGGCTCGGATCCTGCGGCGCGGCGGCAAGCTTGTCGGCATCGTATTGGACATAGCCACGCAACTCGCCGCCACGATAATCGCACACGAGCAGCGTCACCACGCCGGTCTTCGTCTGCGCCTGCATCGTCAGCTGGCCGCCGGCATCCTTCAGCGTCGTACCGATCAGCGCCGCGACCGTCAGCGCTTCGCCGAGCAGCGCTTCGATCGGTGCGGGATAATCGTGTGCGGCCAGAATCGTGTCGATCAGCGGGCCGAGCCGCACCACGCGCCCACGCGCCTGCCGCGTCGGAATGGTGAAGCCGAGCGCGCGGTCGAAATCGGCGATGATGGGGTCGGTCATGCTGCTATCCAAAGGAAACCCGCCAAAGAAAAACCCGTTAGTTTCGAGCGAAGTCGAGAAACAGGCCACACGGACCTTGCCTTACGTTTCTCGACTTCGCTCGAAACTAACGGGGTGCTGGGGCGAAAATAGGATGTCGCAGCGAACGCTTCAACCAATCTGGCCGAAGCACCAGCGCAGGATCGATTTCTGCGCGTGCAGGCGGTTCTCGGCCTCGGCCCAGATCAGCGATTGCGGGCCGTCGATCACGTCGGCCGTCACTTCCTCGCCGCGATGCGCAGGCAGGCAGTGGAGGAATTTGGCGTCGGGCTTGGCCCTCGCCATCAGCGCGGCATCGACCTGATAGGGCATCATCGCCGCGAGCTTGGTCTCGGCATGCGCCTGCCCCATCGAAATCCAGGTGTCGGTGACGACGATGTCGGCGCCCTCGACCGCCTCGGCGGGATTGCCGACGACGCGCGCGCGACCGTTGCCGCGCACGATTGCTTCCTCCTCGGGCTGGAAGCCTTGCGGACAGGCGGCAACGACGTCAAACTGCATCAGTCCCGCCGCCTCGACGATCGAATAGAGCACGTTGTTGCCATCGCCGAGCCACGCGACTTTCAGCCCCGGCAGCGCTTTGCCCGCGTCGATGATCGTCAGCAGATCAGCCATGATCTGGCACGGGTGCGACAGATCGGTCAGGCCGTTGATGACGGGGACCGAGGCATGCCGCGCCATTTCCTCGACCTTGGCATGATCGTCGGTGCGCAGCATGATCGCGTCGACATAGCCCGACAGGACATGCGCGGTATCATGCACGCTCTCCCCGCGCCCGAGCTGCATCGTGCCTGCGTCCATGACGATGCTGGTGCCGCCAAGCTGGCGGATCGCCATGTCGAAGCTGACGCGGGTGCGGGTCGAATTCTTCTCGAACACCATCGCCAGAACTCGCCCGGCGAGCGGTGCATCGGCATCGGGCTTGCCCTTCGGCCAGCTCGCGCGCGCGGCCTTGCGGTCGAGCGCATCGGCGATCATCGCCGCGATCCCGTCGGGGCCTGCGTCGGCGAGGTTGAGGAAGTGTCTCACGCCGCCAGCGCGGGCGCGAACCCCCGGGCGCCTTCGCTCAGCTTCTGGACGAATTCGTCGATGTGCGCTTCCTCGATCACCAGCGGCGGCAGGATGCGGACGACATTCTCGCCCGCGGCCACCGTCAGCAGCCCGTGGTGATCGCGCAGATGCGCCACGAAGTCGCGGCTGACGGCCGACTCCTTCAGCTTGATCCCCGCCATCAGCCCGCGCCCGCGCACATGATCGAAGATGTGGTCATGGTTGGGAATCATCTGCTCGAGCGCCGCGCGCAGCCGCTCGCCCATCGCGGTTACATGATCGAGGAAGCCGGGTTCGAGGATCACGTCGAGGATCGCCTCGCCCGCCGCCATCGCCAGCGGATTGCCGCCATAGGTCGAGCCATGCGTGCCGAACACCATGCCCTTGGCCGCTTCCTCGGTCGCGAGGCACGCGCCGAGCGGGAAGCCCCCGCCGATGCCCTTGGCGACTGACATAATATCGGGCTCGATGCCGTAATGCTCATAGGCCCACATCTTGCCGGTCCGGCCATAGCCGCACTGGACTTCGTCGAGCACCAGCAGCAGGCCGTGCGCGTCGGCGGCTTTGCGCAGACCGGTGATGAACGCCTCGCTGCCGACCGAAACGCCGCCCTCGCCCTGGATCGTCTCGACCATGAACCCGGCGGTGTGATCGTCGACCAGCGCCAGCGCGGCCTCCAGATCGTTGAACGGCGCATAAGCGAACCCCGGCAGCAAAGGCTCGAACCCGTCGCGCATCTTGGCCTGGTTGGTCGCGCTGATCGCGCCCATCGTGCGGCCGTGGAAAGCGTTGTTGAAGGTGATCAGCGTGTGCCGCTGCGGATTGCCATTGGCATAGTGATAGCGGCGCGCGGTCTTGATCGCGCATTCGACCGCTTCAGTGCCCGAATTGGTGAAGAAAACGGTGTCCGCGAAGCTATTGTCGACGATCCGCTGCGCCAGTCTCTCGCCCTGCGGGCTGCCGTAAAGGTTGGAGACGTGCATCAGCGTCGCCGCCTGATCGGCAATCGCCTTCACCAGATGCGGATGGCCGTGGCCGAGCGCGTTGACGGCGATACCGCTCGCAAAATCGAGATAGCGCTCGCCGCGCTCGCCGATCAGATAGCACCCCTCGCCGCGTACCGGACGCACATCACACCGCGGGTAAACGGGCATGAGCGGGGTGATCGGCATCGTCGCATCTCCATCGAACGAAAAAGGGCGGCATCTTGGCCGCCCAATTCACTTTTACGCGGCCTGACATCGGCGCGTCAACATCCGTCGGCGAGTCGCTCGCGGCGTCGAGAAGCTGACTTGTCCGGTTAAAGTAATGACGTTAACTTCGTCATGATGATTCCAAGGAGAGCGAGTCGATGTCGATCGTGTTCAAGATCATCCGAAACGGGTCGGACTTTTCATGCTCGGCAGATAATGGCCCAAATTTTTTCGTGGGTCGGCAGACGACTTACAAGACACGGGTAGGACTCTTCAATATTTTCTCGGGCAGCAAACTCACAAAATTGCTGTATAATTCGGAAAATTATACTGGCGAGCATCAATTCTGGGCGCGCTTCATCGACCCGACCGCTGGGTGCGAAGGTCGTAGTTTCTTGACACTCAATACCTACGATCGGGCGGCGTTTACATTTGGCTTCAGCCAATTTGCCGCCCATGTGCCCGACGGTGATTTCGTCCGTTACTTCCGCGCGATGCTCGCGCTTCCAGAGGCCGACGACTATTTCCCGGGTCTGACGCTGGTCGATGGCCGGATCGCGCGGCGCGCGGACAATGGCACGACGACCCTGTTGGAGACGAAGAACGATACGACGCCGCTTATGCGCTATCTGAATCCATCATCAGATGGCGTCGAAGATGCCGAAGTGATCGCCGCCGCCAAGTTGATTCACTGGACAACGGCCCAGCGGAGTGCGCGGCTGCTTCAGATCAAGCAGATGATCGAAACCTATCGCGGTTTCATGCGCGAAGCGGATCGACGCAAACTGATCGACGGACGACCAGCAGCGCAATGCTGTGTCATCGCCGACATTCTTCACCAGGGGCGTGGCACCTGGGCCGAGATTGCAACGGCGCTCAAGACATCGACACCGTTCGAGAAGCTCGTTGCGATTGGTGCGCCCGAATGGAAGACGCGCCGCCAGCAACTGCGTGCCGGGATCGCGAAATTCCCGGAAATGCAGACGCTCACTTGGCGGTCGTCGGCGCAGGATTTTGTGTGACCTCGCCCTCGGTGCGGCGCACCGCGAGCAGATACATCACCGGCGTGACGATACGGCTGAGCAGCGTCGAGCTCACCAGCCCGCCGATGATCACCCAAGCGAGCGGCGAGTAAAGCGCCGACCCACCCAGCGCGAGCGGCAGCAGCCCGCCGATCGCCGTCACCGAGGTGAGCAGCACCGGCAGGAAGCGAATCTCGCCCGCCGTCTCGATCGCTTCACGCAGCGCCATGCCCCGCTCGCGCAGCTGGGTGGTGAAGTCGACCAGCAGAATCGAATTCTTGATCTCGATGCCGATCAGCGCGACGAAGCCGATCACGGCGAGGAACGACAGCGAATTGCCGGTCAGCAACAGCGCGATCAGCCCACCGAAAGTGCCGAGCGGGACCACGCCCGCGACGACCGCCGTCTCGCGAAAGCGCCCGAATTCGAGCACCAGCACACCGATGATGCCGAACACCGCCAGCAGAATCACCGGGCCGAGGCCCGCAAAGTTGCGCGACGCCGCCTCGGCCTCGCCGCCGATCCCGAAGCTATAGCCTTCGGGCAGCTTGATGGCCTGCAGCCGCGCCTCGACGGCCTTGTTGAGCCGGGAGGTCAGCGTCCCCGGCTGGTTATAGGCCGTGACGGTCACAGTCCGCTGGAGCTTGTAGCGGGTAATCTGCGGCGCCACGCTCTTTAGCCTGGGCGTCGCGATTTCGGACAGCGGCACGCTGCCGCCCGCCGTCGTCGGCACATAGACATCGCCCAGCGCCGACACCGGCTGCGCGACATCGAGCGGCAGCCGCACAACGACTGGCCAGCTGTCGCCTTCGTTGTCGCGCAGCTGGCTCGCACTTTCGCCGCTGATCGCCAGCCGCACGGCGCGGCGCGCCTCGCCGGGCGCCACGCCGAGCAGCGCGGCCTTGGCTTCGTCGAGCCCGAGGTCGAGATCGAGCCGGTCATAGGCGAGCGGGCTGTCGACATCGCGCACCCCCGGCACCTTGGCCATTTCAACCACTACCTGATCGGACAGGCGTTTGAGCACGTCGAGGTCGGGGCCGCTGATGCGGATCGCGATCGGCGCTTCGAGCGGCGGGCCGTTTTCGAACACGATCAGCGTGACACGCGCATCGGGATAGGCGGCGAGCTTGCCGCGCAACCGGGCGAGCAGTTGCGGGCTTTCGCGCACATTCCATTCATCGAGCGTCGCGAACACATCGCCGTAGCGCGGCCGCTCCTCGCGCGGCGTGATGTTGTAAAAGATCTGCGGATTGCCGCGCCCGGCATTTTCCATGACATTGGTGACGGCGGGCTCGGCCTTCAGGATCGTCGCCACTTCGCGCACGGCCTTGTCGGTCGCGGCAATGCTGCTGCCCTCGGGCGTCTCGACCCGGACGAGGAAATAGGGCGTCTCGGCCGAGGGAAACAGCGAGAAGCCGAGCACCGGCACCAGCCCGAACGCGCCAAAACACAGCAGCATCGCGCCATAGAACCAGACGCGCGGGCGGTTGAGCGCACCGTGCAGGATCGGCGCATAGATGCGGTGGATGCCGCCCATCACCACGCGCAAGGCCGCATTGCCCTCCGGCGCGTGCGGCTTCAGCATGCGGCTGGCAATGAACGGGATGATCGTCAGCGACACGATCAGCGAACTCGCGACCGTCAGCATCACCGATACCGGCAGGCCGCGCACGAAATCACCCGCGCCTTCGGGCAGGAAGACGAGCGGCATGAAAGCGCACAGCAGCACACCGGTAGCCCCCGCCACCGCCGGGCCGATCTCGCGCGTGCCGGTTTCAGCGGCGGAAATCGGCGGATCGCCGTCACGGATGTGGCGCTCGATATTTTCGGTGACGACGATCGAATCGTCGACCAGCAACCCGAGCGACAGAATGAAGCCCGAAATAGTGATCTGGTTCAGCGAATAGCCGAACAGCGCCAGCATCAGCAGACCCATCGCCAGGCTCAAGGGAATCGACACCATCACGATCAGCGAGGGGCGGAAGCCAAGCGGGAAGAGCGTGATCAGCACCAGCCCGAGCGCGATCAGGAAATCATGGCTGAGCTGCGTCAGCTTGCGATCGATGTCGCGGCTCTGATCGAAGCCGACTTCCAGCTTCATGTCGGGGGGCAGCTGCGCGCGGAAGGCTCCCACGGCCGTAACCAGCGAATCACGCAGCGTGCCGGCGTCGACTTCGTCCTTCTGGCGCACCGTCACGAACAGCGCGCGCTTGCCGTTGAAGCGCGTGATGTGGGTCCGCTCGGCCTCGGCCCAATCGACCTGCGCGACATCGCCGACACGCAGCAGGCGGCCGTCGCTGGCGCGCAGGGGCACGTCGCGCACGGCCTCGACGGTGCGGAAAGCGCCGCCTGCGTCGATGTTGAACCGCCGCCCGCCGCCGGTCACGGACCCGGCAGGCAAGTCGGCGCCCCCTTGTTTGATGGCATTGGCGACCGCCGTCGCGGGCAAGCCGGCCTGCGCCAGCCGACCCGCATCGATTGCCACCCGCACTTCGGGCCGCGCGGCACCGTCGATCGCAGTGGTCCGCACGCCGGGGACGACGTTCAGCCGATCGCGCAAGTCATCGGCATATTTGACCATCCGCCGCCAGCTCGCGGTCTCACTGGTGAGCGCGAGCTGGAGCACCCCCGCTTCGGTCGTGCGCGGGCGGCGATAATCGATGCGCAGAATGCCCTGCGGCAGCTGGTCGCGGATCGACCCGACTTCGCGGACGACGCGGTCGAGCGATTGTTCGGCATCGGTGCCGTGTTCGAATTCGACCGAAATCACCGCGACGCCGTCGGTCGCGGTCGATCGCAGCTCGCGAACATGGTCGAGGCCCTGCAGCCTGTCCTCGATCGGCTTGGCGACCGTTTCCTCGATTTCGGCAGCATCGGCGCCCGGCAGCACGACCGTCACCACCGATACCGAAATCGGGAAATGCGGATCGACCGATCGCGGAATGGTCAGGAACGCCTGCGCACCCAGCGCCGCGAGCAGCAGGAAGACGAGCATCGTCACCTGCCAGCGGCGGACGGCAAAGGCCGTCAGGTTCATCGTGCCGATCCGGGCGACAGGCCGATCGGCACGATCGCCATGCCGTCGTGGAGCCGGTCGACGCGCGAGGTCGCGACCAGTTCGCCGCGCGCCAGCCCGCGCGTCACGCGGATGCCGCGGTCATCGGCCTCGCCGATCCCGACGCGGCGGAGCGCGACCTTGTTGCGAGCGCGATCGACGACATAGACGAATGCCTCGTCGGCGCGCGCGGCAAACACGGCGTTGGCGGGCACGCGCAATTGCTCATTGGCGCCACCCGCGACGATCCGTGCATCGCCGATCTGGCCCGACCGCAGCCGCGCATCGTCGGGCAGGCCGATTTCGACGACGAAGGTGCCCGTCGCTCGGTCGGCGCGGCCGCCGATTTCGACTACCCGGCCAGTCATCGGCCGGTCGCCGAGCGCGGCGAGCGTCACCGTCGCCGGGGCGCCTTCGGTAAGCCGCGCGGCATCGCGATCCGACAGCGGCACGCGCAGCACATAGCCGCTCGCTTCTTCGCCGATGGTGAGCACCGGGGTTCCGGCCGCGACCACCTGCCCCGGCTCGCTGAGCCGCGCAAGCACGGTGCCGCTGCCGGGCGCGACGATCGTTGCATTCGCCGTCTGGAAGCCCGCCGCACGCACCTGCGCATCGGCCGATTCGAGCGCGGCCTTGGCATTTTCGAGCCGCGGCCGGGTGATCCAGCCCTGCGCCATCAGCGTCTCGCTCCGTTTATACTCGGCGGCCGCGCGCGCACGCTCGGCCTGTGCGCGGGCGAGGTCGGCCGCGACCGTTGTAGTGTCGAGCGCTGCCAGCAACTGGCCGCGCCGCACCCGGTCGCCTTCGTTGACGTTGATCCGCAGGATCCGGCCGGCGCTGGTGAAGCCCAGCGACGCCTCACGCCGCAGCGCGACCGTGCCGACGCCGGTGACCTCGGCTGCCTGCAGGTCGCCGCCGACTGGCGCCACCCGCACTTGCGGCGGCGCGGCAGGCGCTTCAGTGGTTTTGGGAGCAGGCTTGCCGCACCCCGCGAGCAGGGCCGCCGTCGCCAGAATTACCGCACGCCGCATCGCCGCTCTCCCCGTCATGGCACAGCCATAACGATTTCAGTGGCGATTTAAAACTCAATTATCTTGGGACAGGCCAATCGCTGCTTTAATTCTTCAGCCGCCAGCCGCGCCGCAGCAGCACATAGCACAACAGCCCCATCGCGCAGTCGAGCGCGAGCACGACGGCACCGCCGAACAGGATGTTTGAATCGGCATCGAGCAGGAAGCCGTATCGAAACCCCGAGATGATGTAGAAAAACGGGTTGAAATGGCTGAACATCTGGAACGCGGGCGCAAGCCGGTCGACTGAATAGAATGTGCCCGACAGCAGGGTCAGCGGGGCAATCAGAAAATTCTGGACGGCGGCAGCGTGATCGAACTTTTCCGCCCACATCGATGTCAGGATGCCGACAAACGACAGGAATACCGCGCCGAGCAGCCCGAACCAAAGGATCGCGATCGGATGCTGCGGGACGACATGCACGCCCGGCCAGAACTGCATCGCCAGAAACACCGCAAGCCCGACGCAGACCGCGCGCGTGACTGCACCACCGACCATCCCGGCCAGCAGCTCGCCAGTCGACAGCGGCGGCATCAGATAATCGACGATCGTGCCTTGGATCTTGCCGACGAGCAGCGAAAAGCTCGAATTGGCAAACGCATTCTGCAGCATCCCCATGACGATCAGGCCGGGCGCGAGAAAATCGGCAAAGGGCACCGCTGTGCCGCCGATCTGCACCGGGCGCTTGCCGCCGGTCGCGACCGTGAAGATCACCAGAAACAACAGCGTCGTGATCGCCGGCGCCCAGACGGTTTGCAGCTGGACCTTGAAGAAGCGGCGAACCTCCTTGATATAGAGCGTTCGCAAGCCACCCCAGTTGACGTTCCGGATCGCCGGGATACCGGGCGGGGTGAGCGGTTCGGGGGCATTTCCGGGCGAGCTGGACATGGATTGCGCCTAATCGCTGGCGCCGCGCCCCGCAAGGCGGCACGGATGCGCCGGTACCAAGGCAGGATTTGAAGGATGAGCATGAGCTGGACCGACGAGCGGATCGATACGCTGAAGACGATGTGGGAAAAGGGCCTGACCGCCAGCCAGATCGCCGAGACGCTGGGCGGCGTGAGCCGCAACGCGGTGATCGGCAAGGCGCACCGGCTGGGGCTGCAGGCACGTCCGTCGCCGGTCAAGCCGAACGAAGTCGAAGCCAAGCCCGCCCCCGCCCCGCGGGCCGAGCCGGTCGCTGCCGCCCCGCG
>NZ_LSIJ01000095.1 GCF_001556185.1 Sphingomonas sp. CCH10-B3
CCCGCCACGATCGGCGGCGCGCGTCGTATGCTCAACGTGTTCGACGTGCCGTTGCCGGGCGGCGGCGTCGCGGGTTTTGCGATCGACATCGAGGATCTGGAGCAGGCACGCGCCGCGACCAAACGCTTCGCCGATGCGCAGCGCGAAATGCTCGACCGGCTCTCGGCGGGGGTCGCGCAATTCGGCAGTGATCGCGCGCTCGTCTTCTGCAACCAGCCGTTCCAGCGCCTGTTCGCGATGAAGCCCGAATGGATCGCCGATCGCCCCGAGTTCGACCGCGTGCTCGAACGGATGCGCGAGGCGGGGCGCCTTCCTGAAGTGCGCGACTTCCCCGGGTGGAAGGCGGAGCGCCGCGAATGGTTCCTCGCCGCCGATCACCGGATCGAGGAGCCATGGCATTTGCCCGGCGGCGATCATCTGCGGGTCGTCGCACAGCCGCTGCCCGACGGTGGGCTGCTGTTGATCTTCGAGGATCGTACCGAACAGGTCCAGCTTGCGACTGCGCGCGACACGCTGCTGCGGGTGCGGACGGCGACCTTCGACACATTGTTCGAAGCGCTCGGCGTCTTTGCGGCGGATGGCCGGCTTCAGCTATGGAACAACCGTTTCCGCCAGACACTTGGGCTCGACGAGACATTTCTGGCGGGGCATCCGCGAGTCGATGTGCTCGCCCAGGCTGCAGCGGCACGGCTGGCCGCGCCCGGCAAAGCCGTGCTGATCAGCGAGATGGTGCGATCGGCAACGCTCGACCGGCAGCAGCGCGGCGGCAGCCTGGCGTTCGCCGACGGGCGCCATTTCGATTTCGCCGCCGTGCCGCTGCCCGACGGCAATGCGCTGTTCACGATGCTCGACGTGTCCGACAGCCGCCGGATGGAGCAGGCGTTGCGCGACCGCAACGAGGCGCTTGAAGCGGCCGACCGCGTCAAGAACGCGTTTGTCGCCAATATGAGCTATGAACTGCGGACTCCGCTGACCTCGATCAGCGGCTTCGCCGAGATGTTGCAGGGTGGCTATGGTGGCGAGTTGCCGCCCACCGCGATCGATTATGTGAAAGCCATTCTCGAGTCGGTCGAACGGCTGGGCACGCTGGTCGACGATGTGCTCGACCTGACGCAGCACGGCGAGCGCGGGGCCGTGGTGGAGCTGAGCGCGGTGGCGCAAGCCGCTGCCGACAAGGTCATGCCGCTTGCCAAGGCGCAGAAGCTCGACTTTGCGGTCGAGATCGATCCGTCGCTTGGCCAGATCGGCGGCGATGCGGCGCGGCTGACGCAGGTCGTCGAAAATCTGCTGCGCCACGCGATCGCGGGAACACAAGAACGCGGTCGCGTGCTGTTGCACGGCGACGGCACGGCGGAGGCCGCGCGCATCGTTGTTTCCGACAATGGTCGCGGCATGACCGCCAAGGCGATCGCGCGAGCGTTTGATGGGTTCGCCACGCCCGCAGCGACACGCGGCAGCGACCGGGCGCTCGGGCTCGGCCTGCCGCTCGCCAAGCAGTTCGTCGAAGCGCATGGCGGTACCGTGACGCTGATGTCCGAACGCGGGCAGGGGACCGTGATCACGGTCACGCTGCCGCGCACCGGGGCGCCGCCATCAGCATGATCCAACTCGCCGATCCCGCAGCCTCGGCAGCATTTGGCGCGTGGCTCGCCGAACATGTCGCGCCGGGCGACGTGATTGCGCTGTCGGGGCCGCTGGGCGCCGGCAAGACGAGCATCGCACGCGGGCTTCTGGCCGCGCTGGGGCTTAAAGGCGAAGCGCCGAGCCCCAGCTTCGCGATCGTCCAGCCCTATGACCCGCCCGAGGTACGGTTGCCGGTGCTGCACGTCGATCTCTACCGGATCGACTCGCCCGATGAACTGGCCGAACTCGGCCTCGACGAAGCGGCGCAGGACGCGCTGTTGGTCGTCGAATGGCCGGAACGTGCGGGAGAGAACTATTGGCCCGACGCGCTCTGGCTGACGATTGCCGGCGATGGCGCCGGACGGCGCTTGACAGCGCAGGTGCCCGAGGGTTGGAGAGCGCGATGGGCGCAACGCTGACCGAGCCTGCCGGCGCGCGGGCATTTCTCGATTCGCATGGCTGGGGTGGCGCAAGCCTGATACCGGTCACGGGGGACGCCTCGTTCCGGCGCTATTTCCGAGTGGTCGATGATGAACGCCGGGCGATCCTGATGGACGCCCCGCCGCCCGAGGATACCGGGCCGTTCCTGCACATCGCGCGCTGGCTACACGCGCAGGGCTTTGCTGCGCCCGAAGTCTTTGCGGTCGATACGGCGCAGGGCCTCGCGCTGATCGAGGACTTCGGCGACGATCGTTTCCGCGAGGCGGTCGATGCAGATCCGGCGCGCGCGCCCGATCTTTACCGCGCTGCGGTCGATGTGCTGGTTGCGCTCCACCGGGTCGCGCCGCCCGAGGTTGAGGCTTATGATCACGCAGCGCTCGCCGAACGGACGCTGCTGCTGCCCGACTGGTATTGTCCGGCGGTTGGCATCGCTCCCGATCTCGCCAGCTATGCGCAGGCATGGGACGCGGTGCTGCCGCTTGCCGATGCGGCTAACCCGGTGCTCGCGCTGCGTGATTTCCACGCCGAGAACCTGATGCTGCTCGGCGATGGGCGGATCGGGCTGCTCGATTTTCAGGATGCGATGACCGGCCATCCGGCCTATGATCTCGTGTCGTTGCTGCAGGATGCGCGGCGCGATGTCGAGCCGGCTATCGAAGCGGCAATGCTCGATCATTATCGTGCCGTGACCGGGGCAAGCGAGGATTTTCTGACCGCCTATCATGTCCTCGGCGCCCAGCGGAACACGCGCATCGTCGGCGTTTTCACCCGGCTGTGGCGGCGCGACGGCAAGGATCGCTATCCGGCGCTGTGCCCGCGCGTTTGGGGCTATCTCGAACGCGATCTGGCGCATCCCGCGCTTGCCCCGGTAAAGGCCTGGTTCGATGCGACGATCCCCCCTGCCAAGCGCGGCGACCCGATGTTGATCGGCGCATGACGGCGCTCAAGACGCTCGCGCTGCGGCCCAATCCGGCCGCGTCGGTGCCCGAAACCGCGATGGTGATGGCGGCCGGGCTCGGCAAGCGCATGCGTCCGCTCACCGCTACGCGCCCCAAGCCGCTGGTCGAAGTTGCGGGCAAGCCGCTGATCGACCATGTCTTCGATCGGCTCGCGGCGGCTGGCGTCAAGCGCGCGGTGGTCAACGTCCATTACCTCGCCGATGCGCTCGAGGCGCATCTGCGGCGCCGTGACGACGGGATCGAGCTGCTAATCTCCGACGAGCGCGCGCAGTTGATGGAAACCGGTGGCGGGCTGGTGCAGGCGCGCGACCTGATCGGCGACAAGCCGTTTCTGACCGTCAACAGCGACAATCTGTGGATCGACGGCCCGATCGACGCGATTCGTGCGCTGGGTGCCGCATGGGACGACGACCGGATGGACGCGCTGCTGCTGATGGTGCCGCTTGCGTGGGCGCATTGCCACGGCGGGCGCGGCGATTTCCATCTCGACCCCGCAGGCCGCATCACTGGGCGGCGCAAGCCCGGTCGGCCGGCACCCTTCGTGTGGACCGGCGTCCAGATCCTGTCGCCGCGCCTGATCGCGGATTGGCCCGAGGGGCCGTTCTCGACCAATTTGTTCTGGGACCGGGCGATTGCGGCCGGGCGAGCTTATGGCATCGTCCATAGCGGGCTGTGGTTCGACGTCGGCACGCCTGCCGCGATTGGCCGTACCGAAGCGATTCTCGCCGATGGCTGAGCCTGGGGCGAGCCAGCGATAGTGGCGCGGGGCCGGCCCCAGCTTTACACCATCCCTGCGCATCGGGCCTTTGCCGATGCGCTTGCGGCCGGGCTGATCCGGCGTTTCGGCGGCGAGCCGATGGGGCTCGCGCGCGGCCTGCTGCTGCTGCCCAACCGCCGCGCGGTGCGCACGCTGGCCGATGCCTTTGTCCGCGCCAGCGGCGGCGCGTTGCTGCTGCCCCGGCTCGTCGCGATCGGCGATGCCGAACTGGGCGAAGCGATCGGCGCGGCGCTCGATCCGGCTGATGACGAGAATCCGCCACCGCGCGCGATCGATCCGCTGGCGCGGCGGATGATCCTGGCACGGCTGGTGAGCGACGCCCGCGCGCGCAGCGGCCAGCCGATCGATGCCGCCGAAGCCGTGCGGCTTGCAGGCGAGCTGGCGCGCACGCTCGATCAGTTGCTGGTTGAGGAAATTGCGCCCAAGCGCCTCGCCGAGATCGACGTCGGGGCAGATCTGCAGGACCATTGGCAGCGCGCGCTCGACCTGTTCGGGATCGTGCTCGACGATTGGCCCAAGGCACTCGCGCGGCGTGGTGCGATCGATCTCGCGACCCGGCGCGGCCTGCTGCTCGACCGGTTGGCCGCGCGCTGGCGGGCGGCGCCACCGCCGGGGTTTGTCTGTGCCGCCGGAATCGGCTCGGCCGCGCCTGCACTCGCCCGATTGCTCCGCGTGGTAAGCGAATTCCCGCAGGGGTTGGTTGTTTTCGCCGATCTCGCAACCACCATGGCGGGTGAGGAATGGGATGCGCTCGGCCCGCTGCCGCCGGACGCGAGCGGACGGCGCCCGCGTCCGATCGAGACGCACCCGCAATATCAGCTCAAGCTGCTGCTTGCCCGCATGGGCGTCGCGCGCGGCGAGGTTACGCTGTGGCGCGACGGCGGTGGCCCTGATGCCGGCTCGATCCGGGGCCGCGCGGTCGCCAATGCGCTGGCACCGGCCGAGTTCACGGACAAATGGACCGAATTGTCGGCGGTCGAGCGGCGCCTGACGGGGGTCCGCGCCGTCGAACTGGCGACACCCGCTGAGGAAGCGCAGGCAATTGCGCTGGCGCTGCGCGAAGCGCTCGAGACGCCGGGGCGGACCGCCGCGCTGGTAACGCCCGATCGCGCGCTCGCGCGGCGCGTCGCGGCATTGCTTGCACGCTGGGGCATCGCGATCGACGACAGCGCCGGACGACCGCTCTCGATCCTGCCACCGGGGACCTTGCTGACGGTACTGGCCGAAGCGGCAGCACAGCGCTTTGCGCCGCTGGCGCTGCTCGCGCTGCTCAAGCACCCGCTGGTCATGAGCGGCGACGGGCGACTCGCGTGGCTTGAGGGGGTACGTGCGCTCGATCTCGCGCTGCGCGGGCCGCGACCGGCGGCGGGGCTCGACGGGATCGATCGCCATCTGGCCGAGGGCGACGATCGGACGGCGGCGATCCGCCGTGAAGCGGCAGCATGGTGGCCCGCCGCACGTGCGCTGCTCGAATCTGTCGCCGCGCTGTTCGACGGCGGCGACCAGCCGCTCGATGTGTTGCTCACGGGCTTGCGCGACGCGGCGCAGGCGCTGTGCGGCGATGCACTATGGGCGGGACCGGCGGGCCGCGCTGCTGCGGACCTGCTCGCCGATCTCGAAGCCGAAGCGGGTGAGGGACCCGGCGTCGTCGCGCCCGATGCGCTCGCGCCGCTGCTGCGCACGCTGATGGACGACGTGTCGGTGCGTCCCCCGCAGGGCGGCCACCCGCGCCTTGCCATCTATGGCCTGATTGAGGCGCGGCTGCAGACCGCCGACCTGATGATCCTTGGCGGGCTCAACGAAAATGTCTGGCCGGGCCAGCCCGCGCCCGATCCCTGGCTCGCTCCGCGCATCCGCGCCGAACTCGGCTTGCCGGGGCTCGACCGCCGGGTTGGTATGGCCGCGCATGATCTGGCGAGCGCGCTCGGCGCGCCCGAAGTGCTGCTGACGCGCGCGCGCCGCGATGCGAAAAGCCCGGCGATCGCCTCGCGCTTCTGGCTGCGGCTGGAGGCGATGACCGGCGGGATGGAGCGCGACCACCGCCTCGCCGCCTGGGCGCGGCTGCTCGATGATCCCGGCGCGCACGAACCGGCGAAGCGGCCCGCGCCGTCGCCGCCGCGGGCGCTGCGCCCGACGCGGATTTCGGTGACCGAAGTCGACCGGCTCAAGGCCGATCCTTATGCCTTTTACGCGCGTCAGTTGCTGAAGCTCGCCGCGCTCGATCCGGTTGATGCCGATCCCAGCGCGGCGTGGCGCGGCACGGCAGTGCATGCGATTCTGGAGGCGTGGGGCAAGGCCGATGGCTTCGCGCCTGACCAGCTATTGCCGCGCGCCCGTGCGCTGCTGGCGGATCAACGCACCCACCCGATGATGCGTGCGCTGTGGCAACCGCGGCTGCTGGAAGCGATCGCCTTCATCGCGAAGGAAATCGAGGCAATGGCCGATCAGGGCCGCAGCGTGATGGCGCTCGAGCACAGCGGCGAAATCACGCTCGCGGGAGTGACGCTGAAGGGCAAGGCCGACCGCATCGATCGGCTTGCCAACGGTGCCGTCGGGATCGTCGATTACAAGACCGGCAAAGCGCCGTCGCCCTCGGCCGTGCGCGCGGGCTATAGCCTGCAACTCGGGCTGCTCGGGCTGATTGCCGAACACGGCGGATTCGGGGGCATTACCGGCACGGCAGGCGCCTTCGATTACTGGTCGCTCGCCAAGCACGGCGACGAGTTCGGCAAGATCACCAGCCCGGTCGATCCCGAGGGCAAGCGCGGCAAAATCGTCACTGCCGAGTTCACGGCGCTCGCGGCGGCGACCTTTGCCGACGCCGCCGGGCAATGGCTGACCGGCGACGAACCCTTCACCGCGAAGCTCCATCCCGAATATGCGCCTTACGCCGATTATGATCAGCTGATGCGGCTCGACGAATGGTATGGCCGTGGCTGAGGACAAGAAGCTCCCCAAGCTGCTCGGCAATCAGGCGCGGGCGAGCCTGCCCGATGAACATGTCTGGCTGTCGGCTTCGGCGGGGACGGGCAAGACGCAGGTTCTGGCCGCGCGGGTGTTTCGCCTGCTGCTGCGGGGCACCGACCCATCGGCGATCCTGTGCCTGACGTTCACCAAGGCGGGCGCTGCCGAAATGGCGGGGCGGATCACCGCGCGGCTGGCAGCGTGGGTGCGGATGCGCGACGAGGCGCTCGGCCACGATCTCGCCGCGCTCGGCGAAGCGCCGACGCCCGAGCTGCGGGCACGCGCGCGCACGCTGTTCGCCAAGCTGCTCGATGCGCCGGGCGGTGGCATCCGCATCGCGACAATCCATAGCTTCTGCCAGGGGCTGCTCGCCGGTTTCCCGATCGAAGCCGGACTCGTCCCGGGTTTTCGCCCGATCGAGGGCCGCGAGGAAGCCGTGCTGATGCGCGAAACGCTCGCCGAACTGCTGGTCGATGCCGAACGCGACGGGCGGCTCGGCATCGTCGAGGCGATCGGGGCGCTCAGCGTGCGGCTCGGCGAAGGCGGGGCGGAAGAGTTCCTTCACGCCTGCGCGCGCGCGCCGGCCGCGCTCGCGGAATTGCCGACCGGGCTACAGCCGTTCGTGCGTGCCAAGCTCGACCTGCCGATTGGCGACATCAACGACGTCCTAATCCACGCCTGCACCGACGATGAATTCGACGTCGATGCTGTCCACCGCCTGGCAGCCGCCAATCGTGCTTGGGGGACAGCCAGTGGCGGCAACCACGCCGATATCGCCGAATGCTGGATCGAAGCGACGCCCGCCATGCGCGCGACGATGCTCGAAGATTTGAAAGCGATCGGCTTCACGCAGGCGGGCGAACCCCGCAAATTTTCTGCCAAGCTGCTCGCCGCCGACCCCGATTACGCCGAACTGGCGATTGACGTCGCGACGCGTTGCATTGGTCTGCTCTCGCTGCGCCAGCGTGCGGCTTATGCCGATCTGCTTGCGCGCGGGCTGGAGGCGGGGCGGGCCTATGCCGATGCCTATGCGCAGGCCAAACGGCGCCTTGGCGTCGCCGATTTCGACGACCTGATCCGCGCGACCGTCGCGCTGCTCGAACAACCGGGCATGGGCGACTGGGTGCGTTACAAGCTCGATTTGGCCACCGATCATGTACTGGTCGACGAAGCGCAGGACACCAACCCGCGCCAGTGGCGGATTGTGCGGGCATTGGTCGATGAGTTTTTCGCCGGCGAAGGCACCAAGGGCGAGACCGCGCGCACCTTGTTCGTGGTCGGCGACCACAAACAGGCGATTTTTGGGTTTCAGGGAACCGATCCGATCGCCTTCCTGGCGGCGGAGCTGCATTTCGGCGCCAAGGCACGCGCTGCCCGCGACGAGGCCAAGGGCATCGGTACGCCATTCAGCCGCCTGTCGCTGACGCACAGCTTCCGTTCGACTCGCCCGATCCTCGAATTTGTCGATGCCGCCATCGCCCGCATCGACGCGCCGGGGCTCGGCGTCGACGAGCTTGCAGCGCATGCCAGCGAAGTTCCCGGACCCGGTACGGTCACGCTCTGGCCCCCGGAGACGGGCGCGACCGGCGATGCCGATGAAGAGGAGTGGATCGGCGACGCGACGCGCGCGCTCGCGACCAGGATCGCACGCCAGATCAAGGCTTGGCTCGATCCCGCCAATCCGCTGATGCTCGAATCGCAAGGGCGCGCCTTGCGGCCCGAGGATGTGATGATACTCGTCAAGCGGCGCGGCGAGCTGGCGGCGCTGATCGTCGCGCGGCTCTATGCCGAAGGCGTGCCGGTCGCCGGGGTCGACCGGCTGCGCCTCAATGCGCCGCTGGCAGTGCGCGATCTGCTCGTGGCGATCCGCTTCGCACTTCAACCCGATGATGATCTGTCGCTCGCCAGCCTGCTCGTCTCGCCGCTGATCGGCTGGAGCCAGGATGACTTGCTCGCGGCCGCCGTGCCGCGCCGCACCAGCCTGTGGCGCCACTTGCGCGCGCAGGTCGATGCCGAACGACTGGCGCCGCTTTACGACCTGCTGGCGCGGGCCGATTTCTCGACACCCTATCAGCTGCTCGAGCATTTGCTGTCAGGGCCGCTTGATGGGCGGCGCAAATTGCTCCGCCGGCTCGGGGCAGAGGCGCGCGACCCGATCGAGGAACTGCTGAGCGCCGCGCTCGACTTCGAAGCGCGCGCGACGCCTTCGCTTCAGGCGTTTCTCGATTGGTTCGATCGTGGCGAGGTTGAGATCGTTCGCGACCCCTCGACGCCGCTCGATGCTGTCCGCGTGATGACCGCGCATGGCGCCAAGGGGCTGCAGGCGCCGCTGGTGCTGCTTGCCGATGCCTGCGTCGATCCGGGCAGTGCACCACGATCGCTGCTGCGCTGGTCGGTTGATGCTGAAAGCGACCCGTTGCCGATCTTCCGGCCCAAGGCCACCGAACGCGGCGGGCCGCTCGACGCGGTGGTTGAACAGGCCGCTACCCGCGATCTGGAGGAACATTGGCGGCTGTTCTACGTCGCCGCCACCCGCGCCGAGGAACGGCTGGTGATCGCCGGTGCGCTGGGCCCGCGCGCGCAGGGCGTGGCGCCGCCGTCGAGCTGGTACGCAGCCGCCGACCGCGCCTTCGCGGCGCTAGGCGTGGAAGGGGATGGCGAGCGCATTTTTCGCGGCACTGGGCCGACCGGCCCTGCTGCAGCGCCGAAGCCCGCTGGCAAGCCCTCAGCGTCTGCCGAACCAGTCCCGGACTGGGCGCGCACGCCTGCGCCGATCGAAGCCCGGCCGCCGCGTCCGCTTGCGCCATCGTCGCTCGGTGGTGATGAAGTGAGCGATCCGCCGCCGACGCCGACACTGCGCGCGGCGGCGGAGCGGGGGCGGCTTATCCACGCGCTGCTGGAACGGTTACCCTCGGTGGCGCCCGAAACGCGCGCAGCCGCGGCCGAGCGCTGGCTTGCGACAACGGGCGGCGTCGCCGACATCGCGAATCGTACGGCTATCGCAACCGATGTGTTGCGCGTGCTGGAAGATCCTCGTTTCGCCGAGCTGTTCGGCGCCGAAGCGCTTGCCGAAGCGCCGATCGCCGCAGTGATCGACGACGGCATCGTCGTGTCAGGGACAGTCGACCGGTTGCTGGTCCTGCCCGATTGCGTGCGCGTCGTCGATTTCAAGACCGGCCGGCGCGCCCCGACGACGTTGGATGAAATTCCGCCCTATCATCTGCGTCAGATGGCGGCTTATGTCGCCGCGCTTGGCGTGATTTTCCCCAAGCGGCGTGTCGAGGCGGCGCTGCTCTACACAGCCGCGCCGATAATGTTCACCCTTCCCAATACCTTGCTCGCTGCGCCCAAGCCGCGCTTCGAGGCGGCCCAATAATGCTTTCGGCAAGACGCTTGAGCGCGCGTAACCACGGTCCTAAATCGTGCGTAACGGGTGTCATTACCCGAACAGGAGTTACCTTAATGCCAACCATCGCAATCACCGACACCAGCTTCGAAACCGACGTGCTGAAGGCTGAAAAGCCCGTGCTCGTCGATTTCTGGGCCGAATGGTGCGGCCCGTGCAAGGTCATCGGCCCGAGCCTCGAGGAAATTTCGGACGAGCTCGCCGACAAGCTGACGATCACCAAGGCCAATCTCGACGACGCGCCCGATGCGGCGACAAAATATGGCATCCGCACGATCCCCAACCTCGTGCTGTTCCGCGGCGGCGAGGAAATCGCCCGCTTCAGCCGCGCGGCTCCGAAGAGCCAGATAAAGGCCTGGATCGAAGGCAACCTCTGAAAGCTGTCTTCAGCTCCGGTAATCGGCGTTGATGCTGATATAGCCATGCGTCAGGTCGCACGTCCAAATGGTCGCGCGGCCTGACCCGAGGCCGAGATCGACGCCGATGTCGATCTCCTGACCCTTCAAATGCGCGGCGACGGGCGCCTCGTCATAGCCGACTACCGCGAGGCCGTTCGCCGTCACCTGCGTATCGCCGAAGCGGATCGATAACTTGTCGCGATCGGCGGGTTCGCCGGCTTTGCCGACCGCCATCACGACGCGGCCCCAATTGGCATCCTCGCCCGCGATCGCGGTCTTGACCAGCGGTGAATTGGCGATCGACAGGCCTATGCGGTGTGCCGACCGGTCCGATTCGGCGCCGGTCACCTCGATGCGGATGAACTTGGTCGCGCCTTCGCCGTCGCGCACGACGAGATGCGCCAGCTTCAGGCAAAGCTCCTCAAGCGCCGCGCGGAAGGCGTCGGCGCCTGCCTCATCGTCACTTGCTAGCACCGCGTTACCCGCCTTGCCGGTCGCGAACGCCAGCACGGTGTCGCTCGTCGAGGTGTCGCTGTCGACCGTGATGCATGAAAAGCTGCTGCGGTTCGCCGCCAACAGCGCCGATTGCAGATAGGCCGGGGCAACAGCGGCATCCGTGAAGATGAAGCCGAGCATCGTCGCCATGTCGGGGGCGATCATCCCTGATCCCTTGATGATACCGACCAAAGTGACGATGCGGCCATCAACCACGGCCTGCGTCATCGCGCCCTTGGAGAACGTGTCGGTCGTGCCGATCGCGGCAGTTGCCTCAGCCCAGTCGCAGGCGGGCGCCGCAAACGCCGCATCAAGTCCTGCTTCGGCCTTGTCGATCGGCAGCGGCACCCCGATCACGCCGGTCGAGGCGATGAACACGTCCGAGGGCTGGCAGCCGAGATGCTGCGCGACGCGCCCGGCAATGGCCTCGACGGCGGCAATACCTCGGTGGCCGGTGAAGGCATTGGCATTGCCGGCATTCACCACCAGCGCGCGCGCCGACCCCAGCACCAGCGCCTTGCGACACCAGTCGACCTCGGGCGAGGGGCAGCGGCTTTGGGTCAGCACGCCCGCGACGCTCGTGCCCTCGTCGAGCGCCACAAAGGTCAGGTCGCATCGGTCCCACGTCTTGTACCGCGCGCGGGCGACGCGCGGCGCGACACCCGCGACGGGCGGCAGATCGGGAAAGGGCAGGGCAAGCGGGGAGGATGACATGCGGGTCGGCTCTGGTTTAGAGAGAGGGCGGGGCGTTGGTCGAACAGGGTGTTAGAGTGGCAGCAGTCGAACGCAAGACGATGTTGGCGGCGATCGCGCTCGGCATGGCAGCGCTCGCGCTTGCCGCCACTGCCGATGCCGCGCCATCGGGCAAAACGCGCGCCAAGGCGACCGTCAAGCCACGCCCTGCCGCCGCCGCCAAGCCGGCTGCGCCGACGCCTACACCCGCACCGACGCCGACGCCGACACCAGTCGCATCGGGCACCGATCCCGAGCCGGTCGGCGTGCTCGCCGATTGGTTTCCGGCGGATTCCTACCCGCAGCAGGCGCGGGCGAAGGGTGTCGAGGGGCGCGTGACCTTCGCGCTCGACATCGACGCGCTCGGGCGGATCACCCAGTGCCATGTCATCGAAGGCAGCGGATCGGACTTGCTTGATTCGGCGACCTGCACGCAGGCGATCATCAACGGTCGCTTCCGTCCCGGGCGTGATGCTGCCGGCAAGCCGGTCGCCAAACCGTGGCGCTCGACGATGCGCTGGAAGCTGGCTGAAGGATTGGCTTCAGGCGACGAGTGATGCGCGCGGCTTCTGGGCCTGTGGCGCACAATGGATTTAAGTTGGACGTTCGGTTCGGCAATGCTTATGTCGCTCGCGTGCTAGTCATCGTCCTGTCATGAACCTGCTGCTGATCCTCTCGGCCTTGCTTTCGGCGCTTTCGGGCGTCGGATCGGCTGCGCGCCCGGTCGTCCCGCAGGCGCTGACCGCGCAAGTCATCGGCGCATCCGTCGCCGCGCATGCGGCGTCGGTCCGGCAACAGCGACCGGCGCAACCGCATCCCCGCCGCGTGCAACTGGCCGCCTCGCCGCGCCTGTCGGTGCTGGATCTGGCCGTCGCAGAGCCCATTTTCGCACGTCGTCGGCGCGAATAGCGCGGCCTGTCGGGCCGGTTGCGGCCCGATCCTACCGTCCGTCTTTCTGGCGCCGCCCATGCGGTGGACCGCATCATCATATTTCAGGATATCTCTATGCTCGGCAGTATCGCCCGCACGCTGTTCGGTTCGTCGAACGACCGTTACGTCAAATCGCTTCGCCCGATCGTCAACAAGATCAATGCTCTCGAACCGCAGATTCAGGCGCTGAGCGACGACGATCTCGCGCGCCAGACCGTCGTTTTCCGCGAACGGCTCGCGAATGGCGAAACGCTTGACGCACTGCTTCCCGAGGCCTTTGCAACCGTGCGCGAAGCCGCACGCCGCGTGCTCGGGCAGCGCCATTACGACGTGCAGATGGTTGGTGGCATCGTGCTCCACCGCGGTGAAATCGCCGAAATGCGCACCGGCGAGGGCAAGACGCTCGTCGCCACGCTCGCGACCTATCTCAACGCGCTGCCCGGCACCGGCGTCCATGTCGTGACGGTCAACGACTATCTCGCGGCGCGCGACGCCGATTGGATGGGGCAGGTCTATCGCTTCCTTGGCATGACGGTCGGGACGATCATCCCGAACCTGAGCGAGCAGGAACGGCGGATCGCCTATCACGCCGACATCACTTACGGCACCAACAACGAATTCGGCTTCGATTATCTGCGCGATAACATGAAGTACGACCGCGAGAGCATGGTCCAGCGCAAGTTCAATTTCGCGATCGTCGACGAAGTCGATTCGATCCTGATCGACGAAGCGCGTACGCCATTGATCATCTCGGGTCCGACCGACGACAAGACCGACCTCTACATGCGCGTCGATGCGATCGTGAAGCAGCTTGTCCCCAAGGATTATGATTTCGACGAAAAGCAGCGCTCGATCATCCTGACCGAGGATGGCACCGAAAAGGCCGAGCGGATGCTCGAGGAGGCCGGGCTGCTCGAAGGCGCGAACCTCTACGACTTCGAAAACACCCAGGTCGTGCATCACCTCAACCAGGCGCTGCGTGCGAACGTCATGTTCAAGCGCGACACCGACTACATCGTCAAGGACGGCAAGGTCGTCATCATCGACGAATTCACCGGTCGCATGATGGACGGGCGGCGCTGGTCGGAAGGGCTGCACCAGGCGGTCGAAGCCAAGGAAGGCGTCGACATCGAGCCCGAGAACCAGACGATGGCCTCGATCACGTTCCAGAATTATTTCCGCATGTACCCGAAACTGTCGGGCATGACCGGGACGGCGGCGACCGAAGCCGCCGAATTTTACGACATCTACAAGATGAATGTCGTCACGATCCCGACCAACGTGCCGGTGCAGCGGATCGACGAGGAGGACGAATTCTACAAGAACACGCAGGACAAGTTCGCCGCCATCGCCAAGAAGATCAAGCACCACGCCGATCGCGGTCAGCCGGTGCTGGTCGGCACGGTCTCGATCGAGAAGTCTGAACTGCTCAGCGAATTCCTCGTCAAGGAAGGCGTCGCGCACGAAGTGCTCAATGCCCGCCAGCACGAGCGCGAAGCCCATATCGTCGCGCAGGCCGGTCGCAAGTCGGCAGTGACGATCGCGACCAACATGGCCGGGCGCGGCACCGACATCCAGCTTGGCGGCAACGTCGAGTTCCGCGTCAACGACGAACTCGGCGAGATGCCCGAAGGCCCCGAGCGCGACGCCGCGATTGCGCGCATCAAGACCGAAGTCGCTGCCGAGAAGGAAGAAGTGCTCGCCGCCGGCGGGCTGTTCGTGCTTGGCACCGAGCGCCACGAAAGCCGCCGCATCGACAACCAGCTGCGCGGCCGCTCGGGGCGTCAGGGCGACCCCGGCCTCAGCCGCTTTTACCTCTGCCTCGACGACGATCTGCTGCGCATCTTCGGCCCCGACACAATGTTCGCGCGCATGATGCGATCGAACATCGCCGATGGCGAGGCGATCGGCTCGAAATGGCTGTCGAAGGCGATCGAGACCGCGCAGAAAAAGGTCGAAGCGCGCAACTACGACATCCGCAAGCAGGTCGTCGAGTATGACGACGTGATGAACGACCAGCGCAAGGTGATCTACGAACAACGTAACGACATCATGGATGCCGATGCGGTGAGCGACATCGTCAGCGACATGCGCGCCGAAACGGTCAACACGATTGTCGGCGAGGCCTGCCCGGTCGGCAGCTATCCCGAGCAATGGAATGTCGACCTGCTGATCGAACGGACCGAAGCGCTGCTCGGTGTTTCACCGCCTGTGCGCGACTGGATGGGCGAGGATGCGATCGACCCCGAAATCGTCGAAACGCGCGTGCGCGAGCTGGCGGACGCGCATGTCGCCGAGAAGGCGGCAGGCCTCGAACCCGACACCTGGACGCAAGTCGAAAAGTCGATCCTGCTGCAGAACCTCGACCATCACTGGAAGGAGCATCTGGCGACGCTCGATGCGCTGCGCCAGGTCGTCCACCTTCGCGCCTATGCGCAAAAGACGCCGCTCAACGAATATAAGCAGGAAGCCTTCCAGCTGTTCGAGCGCATGCTCGGGCTGATCCGCGAGGATGTGACACGCACGATCGCCCATGCGCAGTTCCAGTTCCAGCAGCCGACCGACCTGCCCGAACTCCCCGATTTTCTGACCACGCATTTCGACCCGTTCAGCGGCGAGGACGACACGCGCGACATTGACGCGGGCTCGCTCGGCCTCGTCACCACGCGGCTCGCACCCGCGCCGCTGGCGCTGGCGGCTTCGGCGGAGGGGCTGGGCGCCGATCCTGCGGCATGGGAAGGGCAGGTCAGCCGCAACGCGCCGTGCCCGTGCGGATCGGGCAAGAAGTACAAGCACTGCCACGGGGCGCTTTGACCGGGCGCATAACAACGGGCAGGCGCCACAGAGCGCCTGCCCGCCTTCGGCTCATGAGCCGGACTTGGGTCGCGATGCGTTGCGCGCAAATTCCTCGAAATCGGCCTTGAAGACGTTCACAAGTTCGTTGTTTGCGGCTTGTACATCCTCGCCTTCCTTGGGCGGGAAGAGCTTGAGGCCGTTGCCGCCCCAGCCCTTGTAGATGGCAGGCTTGTCAGTCGCCGCGCCGAAATCCCGGAAGATGAACAGCGTCTTGAGCGAACGCCCGTAAATCGCCGCCTTCTGGTAAAAGACGTCGGCGACAATCAGTTCCGAATAGCAGCGCGATGTGGAATCGGCGCGCCGGGTCGAAATCTTGTTTACGGTTTTGCGATCGAGCGGTTGATCGTGCAGGACGATGCGGCTTGGCCGGATCTTGAGCAGCGCGCTAAGATCGAGCGAGCCGAGCGCTTTGGCCTGGCCCTCGCTGTCGAGGGCACTTGCAATTGCGGCTTTGCGGGCTTGGTCGCCCTTGGCATGTCCGGCGCTGTCGGCAACCGAGCCTGCAATTCCAAAGCCGGACAGCCAGCCGGTGGTCATCGCCGAGAAGCGCTCGGCGGGCCAGACGTGAATTTCGCACGGATTGTCGGGCACGGGGACCTGCTCTGGCGCGACCGCGGCGGTCGGCGCCGCCGGGGCGGGGGGCGGCAAAGCCGCCGGTGCGGCCGCCGGTGCTGCGGGGGCCCGGGAAGTCGGCGTCTGTTGAGCGAGGCTGACCGAGCCGAGCGTTGCGGTGAACAGCGCAGCCACTGCCACGCCCCGATAACGATGCTTCATTTCCAAACGTCTCCGTGCTGAGGAATCATCAAATGGCGACACGTCATTTCTTGCGGGGTTCAGCAAATACGTAGCCGCTGAATTGGGTGATGTTGGCTTTAAATGCTGCTGCGAGCTCGGCAGCGGCTGCCGCCTCACTCTCGGGCTGCTTGGCCGGGAATATCTTGAGCGGCGTTGCTGCCCAACCGATGAAGGTGCGCATCGACAGGGGCTGTGCCCCGAAGTCGTCGTAGATTGCGAGCGTCCTCAAATTTCGACTACCCAGCCCCGAACGACTGAAAAAAATCTTGGCGATCGTCAATTCCCGGTAACACGCTGCGGTCGAAGCGGTCTGGCGCCCGGTGGGCGGGCCGGTGACACGACGCTGCGAAACTTCACTATGAACCGTCACCACGGCGCCGGGCGCCCGCAGTAGCGCCGCGAAGTCGATCGCTCTCAAATGCGCGCGCTGTTCCTCGGGATCGAGTGCTGTCCGCGGTACTGCACGTTCGGTCACCCGTCCGCCATGCGGCGTGATGGCCGAGTCGAGCACATTGTTCCAGATAGCGCCCTCGGTCAGGGAATTGAGCCGCGCCGATGGCCAGACATGAATTTCGCAAGGCGCAGTGGGTGCGTCTTGCGCACAAGCAATCGAGGGGATCAGTATCGCGAGCCACAGCAGGGCATGCCGTCTGCGGTTCATGTTGATGCCCCCTGGCGATCAGCCTATAGTTAACCGATGTTTATCGGTGCTGCCAGCGGGGTCAATCCCATGGCGATCTGCATGTCTTCAGGGAAAATGGCGCGATTGCGGGTGGTTTGGCTTGCGCTCCGCTTGCCCCGCGCACGTTCGCTGCTATACGGGCGGGCCGACCGGCTGATCGCGGGCGTGGCGGAACTGGTAGACGCGCTGGGTTTAGGTTCCAGTATCGCAAGATGTGGGGGTTCGAGTCCCTTCGCCCGCACCAGTCGCCAAGACTCGCGGGCGTCCGGGGGACGGTCGCGGCTTGACGGCTCCCGAGCGCAAGCGAAGGGGTCGCCCTCGCGGGCGTCCCGGGGAAGTCCGCGGCTTGGCGGCTCCCCAGCGTAAGCGAAGGGGGCGTGCCTGCGGGCGTCCGGGCACGGGCCGCCGCTTTTGGCTCCCGAGCGACTGTTGCGCTGGCGGTGATAAGCTGCTGAGCGCGTTCATCGCTTGACGGCAACCCCTGCGGCGCGCAGGAACGCGCGAATTTTAGCGAGATTGAAGAAGAGAAGATGCAGACTGTCGAGACGTTGAACGAAGGCCTCAAGCGCGCCTACACCCTGAAGATCACCGCCAAAGATATCGAGGCGCGGGTCGATGCTGAACTGAAGCGCGTCGCGCCGCAAATTCGCATGCCCGGCTTCCGTCCCGGCAAGGTGCCCGCCAATCTGGTGCGCAAAATGCACGGCCCGGCGATGATGCAGGAAGCGCTCAACAGCTCGGTGCAGGACGGCATCCAGTCGCTGATCGCCGAACATGGCCTGCGCCCGGCGATGCAGCCGTCGATCGCGCTCGCGCCTGATTATGAGCTTGGCCAGGACGCCGAGCTGACCGTCGAGCTCGAAGTGCTGCCCGATGTGCCGACGCCGCAGATCGACGGGCTAAAGCTCGAACGCCTGACCGTGCCGGTCAGCGACGAGGCAGTCGACGCCCAGCTGATGCGCTTTGCCGAACAGCAGAAGCGCTATGACGACGCGCCTGAGGGGCATGCCGCGGCGACCGGCGATCTCGTCGTGATGGATTTCGCCGGCAAGGTCGCGGGTGTCGCTTTCGACGGCGGCACCGGCACCGACATGTCGGTCGAGCTCGGCTCGGGCCGCCTGATTCCCGGTTTTGAGGATCAGGTGATTGGCGCCGTCAAGGGCGAGGAGCGGCAGATTGCCGTGACTTTCCCCGCCGATTATCCCGAAAAGACGCTCGCAGGCAAGGACGCCACCTTTGATCTGACGATCAAGGACGTCCGGATCGCCAAGGAAGCGACGGTCGATGAGGAACTCGCAACCTCGCTCGGGCTCGAAAGCCTCGAGCAGCTGCGCGGGCTGCTGAAGGGGCAGATCGAGCAAGAGCATAACGGCCTCACTCGCACGCACATGAAGCGCAAGCTGCTCGACCAGCTTGCCGCGGGCCATGATTTCCCGGTGCCGCCGTCGATGGTCGATGCCGAGTTCCAGCAGATCTGGCAGCAGCTCGAGCATGAAGCGACGCATGAGGCCGATCCGGCAGCGGCGCTCGCCGAAATGGAAACCGAGCGCGACGATTACCGCAAGATCGCCGAACGTCGCGTGCGCCTGGGCCTGCTGCTGTCCGAAATCGGCCAGGCGAACGGCGTCGAAGTGACGGCTCAGGAAATGAACCGGCTGATCGCGCAGGCGGCGCAACAGTATAGCCCCGAAGAGCGCCAGCGCTTCATCCAATATGTTCAGCAGGAGCCGATGGCGGCTGCCCAGCTGCGCGCGCCGCTCTATGAGGACAAGGTCGTCGACTGGCTGTTCGGGCGCGCCGAAATCACCGATCGCGAAGTGTCGCGCGAGGAACTGGAAGCCGCGATCGAGAGCGAGGATGGCTTCGCGACCGGCACGCATGTGCATGATCACGACCATGATCATGACCACAAGCCCAAGAAGAAGGCGGCGAAGAAGTCGGCTGAACCCGCCGCTGATGACGCTGCTGACGCCGTGAGCGAGACGCCCGAGGACGCGCCGAAGCCCAAAAAGGCTGCGCCCAAAAAGGCGAAGGCTGCCGAACCGGCGGTCGAAACGGCCGACGCGGCACCTGCGGAGGAAACGCCTGCCAAGAAGCCGGCAGCGCGCAAGAAGAAGGCAGCCGACGAAGCTTGAACAGGCACGGGCGAGGATTAAGGGCTAGGCGATGACTCCCCGCATTGCCGTCATCCTGCCTTGCTACAATGAGGAAGCCGCGATCGCACAGACGATCGCGGGCTTTCGTGCGGCGCTGCCGGCGGCCGTCATCCATGTCTATGACAATAACTCGCGCGACGGGACGATCGAGGTTGCGCGCGCCGCGGGGGCGGTCGTCCGGACCGAGCGGATGCAGGGCAAGGGCAATGTCGTGCGCCGGATGTTCGCCGATGTCGATGCCGACATCTATGTGATGGCCGACGGCGACGCGACCTATGATGCGTCGGCGGCGCCCACGATGGTCGCGCGGCTGGTCGACGAACAGCTCGACATGGTGGTTGGCACCCGTGTCCATGAAGCGGCGGAAGCCTATCGGCCTGGCCATGTGCTCGGCAACCGGTTGATGACGGGGTTCCTGGCGCGACTGTTCGGGCGCAGCTTCACCGATATCTTTTCGGGCTACCGGGTGTTTTCGCGGCGGTTCGTGAAAAGCTTTCCGGTGCTGTCTGCCGGATTCGAGATCGAGACCGAAATCAGCGTCCACGCGCTCGAACTCAAGATGCCGGTGGGCGAGATCGAAACGCGCTATTTCGCGCGGCCCGAGGGATCGGCGTCGAAACTCAATACGTGGCGCGACGGCTGGCGCATCCTGCGCACGATCATTCGCCTCTACCGGATCGAGCGGCCATTGCTGTTCTTCGGCGTGGCCGGTGCCTTGCTGGCGGGGACCGGGCTGCTGCTGTCGATCGATCTGGCGATGACGTTCGTGCAGACCGGGCTGGTCCCGCGTCTGCCGACCGCCGTGCTGGTAACGGGGTTGATGATCCTCGCGGCGCTCAGCGTCTTTACCGGCCTGATCCTCGATACCGTCGTGCGCGGGCGGCAGGAAGTGCGCCGACTTGCCTATCTTGCGCTGCCCGCCCCCGGGGACTCGTCGCACGGGGCTTGAACTCGCGGCGGGCAAGCGCGATGTACGGCATTCAGAGCGAGGAACATCAGATGCACAATCCGTTTGAAACCGGTGATTTTGCGGCGCCGATCCGCAGCGGGCTGATCCCCATGGTGGTCGAGCAGTCGAACCGTGGCGAGCGCAGCTTCGACATTTATTCGCGCCTGCTGCGTGAACGGATCATCTTCGTGACCGGGCAGGTCGAGGATCATATGGCCTCGGTGATCGTCGCGCAGCTGCTGTTCCTTGAATCGGAGAATCCGAAAAAGGACATCTTCATGTACATCAACTCGCCGGGCGGCGTCGTCACGGCGGGCATGGCGATCCATGACACCATGGCCTATATCCGGCCCAAGGTCGGCACCGTGTGCATTGGCCAGGCGGCGTCGATGGGAAGCTTTCTGCTCGCAGCTGGCGAGCCGGGCATGCGAGTCGCGCTCACCAATGCGCGGATCATGGTCCATCAGCCATCGGGTGGCGCACAGGGCCAGGCGACCGATATCGAGATTCAGGCCAAGGAAATTCTGCGCATCCGGCACCGGATGAACGAGCTTTACGCCAAATACACTGGCCAGCCGCTCGATGTCATTGAAAACGCTATGGAACGTGACAAGTTCCTGTCGGCCGACGAAGCCAAGGTGTTCGGCCTGATCGATGAAGTGTTCGACAAGCGGCCAATGCCGGCCGAAGATTCGGGGTCGGCCGCTGCCTGAACGGGCGGCGCCTTCACTTGATTTTGGTGATTGTCGGATGGAAGCAGGGCGGGCTACACTAGCTCGCTCCACGAGCGCGCTCGTTTCAGCGCGAAGGACGGTTGTGAATGACGAAGCTAAGCGGCGGCGATTCGAAGAGCACGCTCTATTGCTCTTTCTGCGGCAAGTCGCAGCACGAGGTGAGGAAGCTCATCGCCGGGCCGACGGTTTTCATCTGCGATGAATGCGTCGAACTCTGCAACGATATCATCCGCGAGGAAACCAAGTCCGCGCTCGTCAGCAAGAAGGATGGCGGTGTTCCGACGCCGCAGGAAATCTGCGATGTGCTCGATGATTATGTGATCGGCCAGAAGCGCGCCAAGCGCGTGCTGTCGGTGGCGGTGCACAACCACTACAAGCGGCTCAACCACGGCGCCAAGGGTGCCGATGTCGAGCTGGCGAAGTCGAACATCCTGCTCGTCGGCCCCACCGGTTGCGGCAAGACGCTGCTCGCGCAGACGCTCGCGCGCATCCTCGACGTGCCCTTCACCATGGCGGACGCCACGACGCTGACCGAAGCCGGTTACGTGGGCGAGGATGTCGAGAATATCATCCTGAAGCTGCTCCAGGCGTCCGACTATAATGTCGAGCGCGCGCAGCGCGGCATCGTGTACATCGACGAAATCGACAAGATCAGCCGCAAGGCTGAGAATCCGTCGATCACGCGCGACGTGTCGGGCGAGGGCGTGCAGCAGGCGCTGCTGAAGCTGATGGAAGGCACAACTGCTTCGGTGCCGCCGCAGGGTGGGCGCAAGCATCCGCAGCAGGAGTTCCTGCAGGTCGACACCACCAACATCCTGTTCATCTGCGGTGGTGCTTTCAGCGGCCTCGAAAAGATCATTGGCGACCGGTTGCAGGGCAAGTCGATCGGGTTCGGCGCGCATGTCGCGTCGCCCGAAGAACGCCGCACCGGCGAGACGCTCAAGTCGGTCGAGCCCGAGGATCTGCTCAAGTTCGGCCTGATCCCCGAATTCGTCGGTCGCCTGCCGGTAATCGCGACGCTCGAGGACCTCGACGTGCCGGCGCTGGTCAAGATCCTGACCGAGCCGAAGAATGCGCTGGTGAAACAGTATCAGAAGCTGTTCGACATGGAGAGCGTTGGCCTCGGCTTCACCGACGATGCGCTGGTGACGGTCGCCAAAAAGGCAATCGACCGCAAGACCGGCGCGCGCGGCCTGCGTTCGATCCTCGAAGGCATTTTGCTCGACACGATGTTCGACCTGCCCAGCATGGACGGCGTCGATGAGGTCGTCATCGACAAGGATGTTGCCGATGGCCGCAAGGATCCGGTGCGCGTTTATGCCAATAAGGAAAAGGCGGGCGGCGCGGCCTGAGCAGGAGCGGGCACGCCGGTGATCCTGCGACCCGCTGCCTCGGACGATCTCGACGACGTGGCGCGAATCTGGCTCGAAGCTTGGCTTTCGACCGGGATCGTGCTGGCGAGCGCGCCGACTTATGAAGTTCTCCGTTCCAGAATCGCGGTCGAAATCGCGGGAGGATGGGTGGTGACCGTTGCGGACATTGGCGGAGCAGTGGTCGGGTTTGTCGCGATTGATCCGGATGTGCGGCAGCTAGAGCAGATTTTCGTTGATCCACGGCATCAGGGTGCCGGCGTCGGTGCTGCCTTGCTGGCGCATGCCCATGCGGCGATGCCCGACGGCTTCGGGCTGTGGACGCATGGCGACAATCACCGTGCGGCCGATTTTTATGCGCGACGGGGCATGGCGCTGGTCGGCTCCGGCTTTCACCCACGCCAAGGCCATGCGATCCTGACATTCGCTATGCCTCCGGTCACCGCATGACCGTCCGGCTCGCCACCAATCGCGAGCGGCGGGTCGTTACCACAGCGCTTGCCCGCGCCTTTGCCGATGATCCGGCGCTGGCGTGGATTTTTCCCGATCCGACGTTGCGTGCGCGTCGGCTGCCGGGGCTGTTTGCCATGCTGTTCGATGAGGACGAGGCTCATGGCGTGCGGCTGATGACCCTCGGCGGCGAGGCAGTGACGCTGTGGCGCGCCCCCGGCCATGCCGAAACACCGCCGTCTACAATGCTACGATCGGTGCTGCCGATGCTGCTGACGTTCGGCTTGGCGCTTGGACGCGGGCTGGCGGTCTCCAAGGCAATCGAGGCGCATTTCCCCTCGCATCCCTTCTGGTATCTCCACATTGCCGGCTGCGATCCGGCGTACCAAGGCCAAGGGCTGGGCAAGGCCGCCGTCCAGGCCGGGATCGACAGGATGGGGGGCAGCGGCCTGCCGCTTTATCTGGAGACCGCGACCGAGCGGAACATCGGCTTCTATCAGGCGCTGGGATTCCGCGTAACCAACGAATGGCGGGTGGGCAGCGACGGCCCGGTGTTCTGGTCGATGCTTAACGGCTGACGGCGTTCCTATTCGACCACCACGCATTCGAAGCTGCGCATGTCGTCGCCACTGTTGCCTTCTCGCCAGGCCGCCCGACTTGCAACGACTTCGCCATGCTGCGGATTGACATAGACCAGCACGATACGCCGCGACGGCTGTGCGCGCTTCGCAGCTTCCATTCGATCGAGACACGCTTCGAGAATATCGGCGCCGAAGCTGTTGTAGAGATAGACGAACAGGTTGCCGTCGGGCGGCGGATAATCGGCGGCATTGCCCTGCCAGAACTGCGGCGCGAGCGTTGCGCCTCCGCGGGCGAGAAACTCGATTGCATTGCGCTCGGCTATTTCGGTCAACAGCGGCGAGTATTCGACGCCGACCGCCGTCACGAAGCCGCGCTGCGCGGCAAGCAGGACGACCCGGCCCTTGCCACAGCCCAGATCGACGAAGTGGAAGTCGACCGGGTCGATCCCGGCACAGGCGATGGTCAGGTCGAGCAGGTGTGCGCCGCTGGCTTGATAATGATGGCTCGACCGGCGGAGCGCCGCCGGATAGTCGAGCGCGCTCATCGTCACTTCGCGGCTGGTATCGGTGCCCCATTGCCGATCGAATGCTGCATCAGCGCGGGCTGCAGCGCGCGCGGCGGGCGTTAACTGCCGCATCTTTTGCGCTGTGGTTTTCCAGATTGCGAAGACGATCTGCGCGGGTGAACGCCCCGCAAATGCACGACGCGCTCGCGCCGACAGCGATGGGGAAACAGCTGAGGACATCGACGAGGTCACACCTTCACGCTTGGGATTTCCCAACCGTAACGAGTGCGCGTTGAACTAAGCTTAACGGGTTCGACAACGGTTCAAAGCGTCGCTTCGATCGCCCGTGCTGCAAGATCGGGGTCAGCCGCTTGCGTGATCGGCCGTCCGACAACGATGATCGAGGCGCCCGCATCGATTGCGGCGCGCGGCGTCACGACGCGCTTCTGGTCACCGGCGGCGGCATCGGGAGGGCGCACCCCGGGGACAACGAAAAATCCCTTCGGCCACGCCGAGCGGACAGCAGCGACTTCCTTGCCCGAACAGACCACGCCGTCGATACCGGCTGCCATGGCGAGTTCGGCGAGCCGCATCACTTGCGCGCGCGGATCGCCGGGGACGCCGACCGAGCGGAGATCGTCACCGTCGAGGCTGGTGAGCGTGGTCACCGCGACCACCTTGGTCCCCGACGCCGCGGCGGCTTTGGCGTCCTCGAGCATGGCGCGCCCGCCCGACGCATGGACGGTCAGGATGGCGGGCTCGATCGGGCGCAAGGCTTGTACGGCCTTGGCGACGGTGTTGGGAATGTCGTGTAGCTTGAGATCGAGAAAGATCGGCAGGCCCAATTCGGCCATTTCGCGCACGCCCGCCTGACCATTGGCGGCGAAGAATTCGAGCCCCAGCTTGAGCCCGCCGACGTGGTGACGAACCTTGGTCGCCAGCGCATAGGCTTGCGGCAGCGACGGCGTATCGAGGGCAACGAAGATGCGCGTGCTCATGCCTCGCTCGGCGGTGTGGGGCTGGGGATCACGGCGACGGCCGCACTGTCCTCGATCACGATCGGCGGGGGGACTGCCGTCGCGCTCGCCATGCCGCGCAGATCGGCAACGGCGCGTTCGGCAGCGGCGAGACGGTGGCGCAACCGCCATTTGACCGCATGATGATAAAGCAGGGTGGGGAACAGCCCGGCAAGGAAAGTGACGATCAATAGCAACGGCAGGTTGATCTCGGCAATCAGCCCCGCCCACAAGTGGATCGGCACGCTTGTCCAGTTGCCGAGCGCGAACACCACGACCACCACCGCCAGCAACGCCCAGAACAAGGTTTTCAAGAACTGCATGCGCACAGGCTCCAGCGGTCACTCAGGCGATGGTTTAAGTCGCGTCGGCGCAATTTGCCAGCCTCAGCCGATCTCACGTCGTAACGATTCGATCAGCGAGCCGATGGTGCTCAGCCGGGGCTCTTCTTCGTCGAGGATGGCAATAAAGGCCGCGCGCTTGATCTGCGCGATGCGACCGGGCTTCATCCGCATGCCGGCCGGGAGCGTCGACACGACGATGTCAATCAGCCGGTCGGCACCGTGCAGCCGACCCCAGAGATAGTCGTTCTCGCGGTAGGTGCGGCTGAAAAACGCGCCAAAGCTCGCGAACTGAATGCCTTTCAGCGTTGCTTCGGCGCCCCCGCTGCGAATCGCGGTCGCATCGTCGGGGGCAATGCGATCGACCTTGATCGCATCGAATTCGTCGAGGCCTTCACCCTGCAGCAAGGGCAGCGTCGCAACATCGAAATAGGGGAAGCCGAGATAGGCAAGCAGCATCGGCCGCCGTACCTCACGGTTGGCCGCGCACAGCGCGCTCGCCAGCCGGACCTCAGTTTCATCGTCAAGGGTCTTCAGGTCCAGTGACGCACCCAGCGCCTCGAGCAGCGCGCTCGCATCCCCGCGCAACGCACGCACCTCGCGCCGCAGCGCCAGATGGCTGTCGGTTCGGCCAGCATCGAGATAGCGCGCGAGCGAGGCATAAATCGCTTCCCGCAAGGCGCTGATATCGGCTTCGTCATATTGGATTTCGATATCGGTGAGCCGCCGTGCCATCAGCCGCAACCGCCGAATGCGGAAGCCAATGTCATAGGATCGCAGGAAAGCGATTGTCTCCGGGCTGGTGCCGCCTGCGAAGGTCGGGCCCATCCCGCTGCCCTTCGCCTTGACGGCGGCGCTGACGAGGCCGTGGATATGGGTCCAGCGGCGCGGGCCCTGTTCGCCGCCGACATTGTAGAGGATCTGGGTGATCGTCTCGATCACGCCCGCCATTTTCAGGTGACCATAGGCGGCATAGCCATAGCCCGCCTTGCTGGCCGCGGCGGCCTGTGCGCGCTTGCGCCAGTTGGCCAGGCGAGCGACGGTGGGATGGTCGAGGAACAGCGTATAGCCGAACAGTGACTCGACTTGGGCTTCGACTTCAGGGCGGATGCCGGCGATGATTTCCGCCATGCGCTCGATCCGTTCGGACCGCTCGGCGATCGCTTCCAGATTGTCGCGGATCGGCTGCTGGCGCGGCAGCTCGGAAATCGCGCCGATGATAGTCTGGAAAAAGCCGGGCACGCCCGCGCGTGCCATGTCCATTTTGCCGCTTGGCGACGGATCGATGTAGATGAAGCGCCGGTCGACCTGGCGCCGGGCAGGGCGCTCGCGCAGGGCGGCGATGGCGGGGCGGAACGGCGCATTGACCAGCACCGATCCGTCGATCAGCACCGCGCGGTCGGCAGCCCCCACGGCGTGATGACGCGGCAGCATCTTCTTCAGGAACGCCTCGCGCTCGGGCCACGCCATCGCGCGATCGGCCAGCACTGCGTCGAGCTCGCCGACGGTGACCGGCGGAAAGGCGCCGGGAAAGCTCGACGTCGCGCGCGCGGCAAAGGCCAGCTCGCCGACATGCGCGAGTGTATCGCATTCAGCGCCGTGATCGCTGAACGGAAAGATCAGCCGATGTTCGGTCTCGATCACTTCGCGCGGTGAGTGCAGCGCCAGCCGCTCGGGATGACCGGTGAAGTCGGTCACGGTCACGAACAGATCGAGCGGCTGTCCCTGGGGCAGCAGGCGTGGGCCGCGGGGCGCAACCGCCATCGCTTCAAAGGCATCAAGCACGAGGTTGAGGAAACGCTTGCCGCCAAAGGGCGGCTCAAACCAGCGCGAGCGGACGAACTTGGACAATTTGGCGCGGACTTCGTCGCGCGCGGCGGGCTCGACAAGCCGGTCGACCGGATCGCCGCTGCGCCGCTGCGCCGCCCAGGCAAGCGGCAGTGCCCAGATTTTCGAAAAGCTGGTTGCAGGGGCCTGATCGGGATCGAGCAGTTCCTCGATATCGGCCGAATCGAACCATAATTCGGTAAGTGGTTCGAGCGATTGGCCAGTCGCTATCGCCTGCGCCAGAAACACCCCATTGATGCCGCCCGCCGACGCTCCGGCAATGATGTCGACCAGCACGCGCAGCTTGATCTGGTGCTCATCCTCGATTTCCTGCAGCAGCGCGCGGTACACGCCTTGCGACCCGCCGGCCGGGGTACGGCCTTCGTGAAAGGCACAGCTCGCCCGCGCCAGCCGCCAGATTTCCTTGGTGATGCCGTGCATGTAGACGGCAAGGCTGATGCCGCCATAACAGACGAGCGCGAGCCGCAGTTCCTTTTCGCGGTTCATCCCGCTCCCTCTCGCCGCCGGTTCAGTTGCCGGTCGGCCGAAATGCTAGCGCGTCGCGCGGCGACGTGGAAGTGGCGGGGAAGCGTGGTGCCGGTTGCAGGAATCGAACCCGCGACCTTCGGTTTACAAAACCGCTGCTCTACCAGCTGAGCTAAACCGGCGTCCGCGCCCCAAATGCGTCAGACGACGCCGAAGGTCCAGCCCTCTGTGCGGGCAATATCGGCCGACAGCGCCGGTGGCGCCCAGAGTGCGGGTGCATCGGCATGGCGACGCAGCCAGGCAGCGGTGAGCAGCGCGTCGCTCGCATGGTCGTCGATCGCACCAGATGCGGCGATGGGGGCACTCGCGATGGCGGGCGCTGCGAGCGCGGCGTTGAGATCGGCAAGCGCACGCATCTTGCTGCGCCCGCGCGCGCGCCCGGCGGCGCTCGCGGCGAGGCTGGTATAGATTTCGACCACCACCGATCCGCTCGCGGGGAGGGGATCGAAGGGCCAGACCGGCAACCGGTCGCCGAGCCGGTGGAGCAGCCGCATGCCGGTCAGGCTCGACTTGCCGACTTGTGCTGCACCGACGAGATTGAAATTCGAATAGGGGTTGAGGCCTTGGCGCTGCTGGGCGAGTTCGGTGACGCGCAGCCGCCCGCGTCCACCGCCGAACGCCGCGCCCTCGCGCCCGCCGTGCCGCCTGAAATGGGGGGCGGCGTCCGCATGGTCGACGAAGCTCGACGCGGCGAGGTGCGGATCGTCGGCACACAGCCGCTCGACCAGCGCCCAGAGCGACCGCGCGTCGGCGGGGCTCGCCTCCCAGCCCGGGAAATAGGCGCCGACATCGACGAAGGGCAGCGCCGGGCCGAGATCGAAGCCCACCAGCGCATCGTCGGGCAACGCCGTCGTCAGCCAGTCTAGCACAGCCAGCCGCGACCAATGGCGACCGGGTGGCGGCACCAGTTCGGGCGCGGCCGCGCCGGTCGCGCAGATCGCCACCGCAATCCCCCGCTGGGTGGGGCCGACCGCGCCCGACCAGTCGATCGCGACGAAATGCCCGAAGCGGCTCACGCCCTTTTGCGCGCTTTCGCCTTGGGCTTGGCGGTCGCCTGCGCATGCGCCAGTTCGATCATCGCCAGGACGCGCTCCGGATCGTCGCTGCCATAGCGGACCAGCACCGCGCCCCAGCCTTCGTAATGCGGCGTCTGGTGATAGGTCGCCGGGTCGGTTTCCTTGAGCATCTCGATCGTGTCGAGGTCGAGGTGGAGGCAAAACGAGTCCGCTTCACGCCCCGGTGCGAGGAAGGGGCGCCCGTTGCTCGCCACCTTGGCGGTCGGGCGGCCGTAATAGGGCTCGACGATCGTATCCGGCAGCCGCAGCGCCGCGGCGAGCGCTTCGTCCCAGGTCTTCATTTCACCTCGGCGAGCACGTCGGCGGTGAATTTGCTGACGTCGAAGCCGTTCGCGGCCGGGTCCTCGCCGCGCCGCACGATGACGATGCCGCGGCTCGGCACGATCACGACATATTGCCCGCGATTGCCATTGGCGGAGAAGGTGTCGGCGGGCACGCCCGGCACCTTGTTCATCAGCCAGAAGGTCGCGCCATAGCCAAAGCCGCTCGCGGGCTGCGGGCCGCTCGGCGTGGTGACGTAGGTGCGCCAGCCCTCGGGCAGGATGCGCTCGCCGTTCCAGACGCCGTCATCGAGATAGAGCAGCCCGAACCGCGCCAGATCGCGCGCGGTCGTCCACATCTGGCTCGACGAGATGTAATTGCCCTGCCAGTCGGTCTCGGCGACGGTGTGCTTCATGCCGATCCGATCGAACAGCGCGCGCGTCGGAAAGTCACGGTAGCGCTCCTCGCCGAGCGCCGCCCGCAGCGCGCGCATCGCCAGCAATATGTCGTTGTTGGCATAGCGAAAGCGGGTGCCGGGCTTGACCTCGATCGGCCAGTGCACCGTTTCCTCGGTGACGGCGGTGCCGCCGAAATAGACGGCGTCGGTGCGGTTGCCCGCCGTGGCGCTATGCAGCCCCGATGCCATGCGCAACAGATTGTCCAGCGTGATCTTGCGCCGCGTGTTTGCCAACGGCTCCGCATCCCATTCGGGGATGCGGACTTCGGCTTCGGGACGGACCCGGCCGTCCTTGGCGGCGATGCCGACCAGCGTGCCGGTGATGCTCTTGGCGACCGACCAGGTCCGCTGCGCCGTGTACGGCCCAAAGCCGTCGGCATAGGCCTCGGCAACCAGCCGCTTGCCGCGCAGCACCACGACGCCCGTCGTCTTGCCGCCATAGCCGCCGGCCATGGCCTTGCCGACAGCCGGGATCGGGGGATAGGCGATGCGCGGCAAGGAGTCTCCAAGCGGCCACGGTGCCGGATCGGCAGGCGCAGGGCCGAGCTTCGTGTACGTGGTCACGACCGGCGGCGACACTGCGCCGATCGGTTCGTTGGTGCAGCCGGTGCCGGGATGGAAAACGGCGCGGCGCGGCGGCAACGCGGGATCGAACGCGACGGTCACGGTCCCGGTGCGCGCGTCCACTTTCGCCTCGAGTGTCGGGACTATCGCATCATATTCGGGATAGATGCCGTTCAGCTCGTCCTTGGCCATCTGCGCTTCGGTGCGCCCGCCGATGAACATCGCGCTGCAGGTGATCGCGGCCTTGTACCCGGCGGCAATCGCCAATGTGTAAGGCGCGGGCGCCTTGGCCTGTTGCGCGGCAAGCGGCGACGCGATCAGCGCCGCCCCGAGGATCAAAAGTTCAGCCCTTGGCACCCCGCAATTCCTCCCAATAGGCCAGCCGCTCGGCAATGCGCTTCTCATGGCCGCGCCCGGTCGGCTGGTAAAAGTCCTCCCGCGCCATCCCTTCGGGCCAGTAATCGCTGCCCGAAAAGCCGGTGTCGGTATCATGATCATAGGCATAGCCTTTGCCATAGCCGATGTCCTTCATCAGCTTGGTCGGCGCGTTCAGGATATGCGCGGGCGGCATCAGCGATCCGGTCTCGCGCGCCGATTTCCACGCCGCTTTCTGCGCCTTGTAGGCAGCATTCGATTTGGGCGCGGTCGCGAGATAGAGGCACGCCTGCACGATCGCCAGTTCGCCCTCGGGCGAGCCGAGAAAGTCATAGGCATCCTTGGCGGCGAGGCATTGCACCAGCGCCTGCGGGTCGGCGAGGCCGATGTCCTCGCTCGCAAAGCGCGTCAGGCGGCGCAGCACGTAGAGCGGCTCCTCGCCCGCCGTCAGCATCCGCGCGAGATAATAGAGCGCCGCCTGCGGATCGCTGCCGCGCAGCGATTTGTGGAGCGCCGAGATGAGGTTGTAATGCCCCTCGCGGTCCTTGTCGTACACTGCGACGCGGCGCTGGAGGAAAGCGCCGAGCGCGGCCGGATCGAGCGGCTCGGGTAGATCGACCGACCAGAGCGTCTCGGCCTGGTTCAGCAGGAAGCGGCCGTCGCCATCGGCACTGGCGACAAGCGCGGCGCGGGCGTCGGGGGTGACGGGCAGGGGGCGGCCCTCGATCGCCTCCGCGCGGTCGAGCAGCTCGGCCAGCGCGGTCGCGTCGAGCCGGTGGAGGATCAGCACCTGCGCGCGGCTGAGCAGCGCGGCGTTGAGTTCGAACGACGGATTTTCGGTGGTCGCGCCGACCAGGGTCACCGTGCCGTCCTCGACATAGGGCAGGAAGCCGTCCTGCTGCGCGCGATTGAAGCGGTGGATCTCGTCGACGAACAACAGGGTGCGCTTCCCCGCCCGGGCATGGTCACGCGCCTCGGCAAAGGCTTTCTTCAGATCGGCGACGCCAGAGAACACCGCCGAGATGGCAGTGAAGCGCAAGCCCACCGCATCGGCGAGCAGCCGCGCGATCGTCGTCTTGCCCGTACCCGGCGGCCCCCACAGAATCATCGACGACAGCCGCCCCGCCGCGACCATTCGCCCAATCGCGCCGTCAGGGCCGGTGATATGCGTCTGGCCGACGACCTCGCCCAGCGAACGCGGCCGCAACCGCTCGGCAAGCGGCGCGTCGGTGGGTGGAGGCGGGGCGGGGGAGTCGGTCGGGCCGAAAAGATCGTCCATCTTGGGCAAGATAGACCGCCGCAAAAAATTTGCAGCACCAGTCTTGCGTCAAAGCTAATAAGATATATCTTAGTGCCATCATGACCCAACAAGGAAGCACCATGTTCTATATGTATCGCGGCCACGGCTGCGGCAGCCACATGAGCGGACGCCGCGGCGGTCCGCGCCGCTGGGCAGGCGTCGAAATCAGCTTCGACAGCGATGGCGGGCGCGGGCGCGGGCGGCGCGTCTTCGACGGCGGCGAGTTGCGGCTCGTGCTGCTCAAGCTCATCGCCGATCAGCCGCGCCACGGCTATGACCTGATCCGCGAGATCGAAACGCTCACCGGCGGCGCCTATGCGCCCAGCCCGGGCATCGTCTATCCGACGCTCACTCTGCTCGACGAGATGGATCTGATTGCCGAACAGCGCAGCGACGGCGCCAAGAAGCAATTCGCCGCGACCGATGCCGGTCATCAGCACCTCGCCGAGCGTGCCGAGGAAGTCGACGCGCTTATCGCCCGGCTGACCGAGATGGGCGAAGCGCGCACCCGGTCCGACAGTGCCTCGGTCCGGCGCGCGATGGGCAATCTGCGCTCGGTGCTCGTCCACACGCTCGGGCGCGGCGACGTGCCGACCGACAAGCTGCACGCGATCGTCGCGCTGATCGACGAAGCCTCGCAGAAGATCGAGCGGCTCTAACCCCGATGCGCGCCACATCGCGCCTCGCCCTTCTCCGCCGGCGGTTGGGCATCATGCCCGCCGCCGCTTCGCCTCGGACACAAACCCATGATTTCCCTTGCGATCCAATCGACGGCGCTGGTGCCAACAGCCAGCGCGAGCAAATATCTCCAGCAACTCTGCAAGCACTGGCAGCACAATCTCGCAGTTGATTTTACGCCCGAGCGCGGGACGATCACGTTCCCGAAGGACGCCCGCGGCGCCGCCTATCCCGGCGATGCGCAGGTGACGTTGACCGCGCGTGAGGATGGACTTGACGTGCACATCGACGCGACATCGCCCGATCAGCTCGATGCGCTAAAGGGCGCGGTCGCTCGCCACCTCGACCGCTTTGCTTTCCGCGAAGCGCCGCTGGCCTTTGCGTGGCAGGATGTCGGATAGTTTCCGCAAGCTTGCGCGGCGGGCCTAGCGCCCCCGCCGCGCCAGCACGGCCAAATATTTGTCGATCACCTTCTGATTGATCGCATCCCAGCCATAGGCGCCCGCCTTGGCTTCGCCCGCCAGCCCGTCGGTGTCGGCAAGGTCGCGATCCTCGGCATAGGCCTGCAGCGCATTGGCATAGCCCGCGATGTCGGCCGGATCGACCAGCCGACCGTTGACGCCGTGCTCGATCAGGCTGGTCGCTCCGGTGGCGATCGCCGCCACCACCGGCACCGCACACGCCATTGCCTCCAGTGTGACATTGCCGAACGTCTCGGTGACGCTGGGGTTGAACAGCACGTCCATCGACGCGACCGCGCGGCCCAGATCCTTGCCTTCCTGAAATCCCGCGAACACGGCTGTGGGCACTTGGGCTGCGAACCAGTCGCGCGCCGGGCCTTCCCCGACCACCATTACCCGGTGCGGGACGCCGCGCTGCATCAGCTCGCCGATCACTGCGGCGAAAACGTCGAGCCCCTTTTCGAGCACCAGCCGGCCAAGAAAGCCGATCACGAATTCCTGGTCGCCAATCCCGAGTTCGCGCCGCCACGCCAGGCTGCGCGCCGACGGTGTGAAGATCGTGCGATCGACTCCGCGCGACCAGATGCCGATGTCGTCGTTCATCCGCTGCTCGCGCAGCAGATCGACCATCGATTGCGACGGCGGCAGGATCGCGTCGCAGCGGCGATAGAAGCGCCGCAGCAGCGCAACGGCAGCGGGCTCGAGAAAGCCGCCGCCATAATAGCGCAGATAGGTTTCGAACCGCGTATGCACCGATGCGACCACCGGAATGCCGCGTCGCCGCGCCCAGCTGACCGCGCGGTGGCCGAGGATGTCGGGCGCCGACACATGCACCAGATTGGGCTTGAACGCGTCAAGGTCGAGCCGGAGCCGCCGCGGCAGGCCGATCGCCACGCGATACTCGCTCCGTCCGGGAATCGCGAACGACGGCGCACTCACGAGATCGCCGGTCGGCTCGAACGCCGGCTTGTCGACCGTCGGGGCATAGACGCGGACGGCGGCGCCCTGCGCCAGCAGATAGCCGACCAGCCGATTGAGAGCCTGGGTCGGTCCGTCGCGCACATAATTGTAATTGCCGCTGAACAGCGCGACGCGGAGTTCGGAAGTCATCATCGCCCCGCGCCATAGCCGCGCCACCGGCAAAAGGGAATTGCGCCGCGTCAAACGATCGAATGCGCCGGTTTTTGTGTCGCAGCCGGGCGTGGCGAGGCGTCCGGGCAATCCCTATCTAGCGACGACCCCCGTTCAGGAGTTCGCCCCGATGATCGATCCCGTCGCTTTCCCGGTCACCACCCGCTGGCCCGCCCATCATCCCGATCGGCTGCAATATTACGGGCTGCCGACGCCCAATGGCGTCAAGGTGTCGATCATGCTCGAGGAAACCGGGCTCCCCTATGAAGTCCACCTCGTCGATTTCGCCAAGAACGACCAGAAATCGCCCGAATTCCTGTCGCTCAACCCCAATGGCAAAATCCCCGCGATCCTCGATCCGGCGGGGCCGGGTGGGGCGCCGCTCGCGCTTTTCGAAAGCGGCGCGATCCTGCTCTATCTGGCCGAAAAGACCGGGCTGTTCATGCCCGTCGGCACGCGCGAGCGCTGGCAGACCATCCAATGGGTGATGTTCCAGATGGGTGGCGTGGGGCCAATGTTCGGCCAGCTTGGCTTTTTCACCAAGTTCGCGGGCAAGGACTATGAGGACAAGCGCCCGCGCGACCGTTACCTCGACGAAACCAAGCGGCTGCTCGGGGTGATGGAGGTCGCGCTCGACGGGCGCGAGTGGTTCATGGGCGATTATTCGATTGCCGACATTTCGATGCTCGGCTGGGTGAATGGCCTGGTCAATTTCTACGGCAATGGCCCGCTGGTCGGGTTCGACGATTTCGCCAATGTGAAGGCCTGGCTCGCGCGCGGGCTGGCGCGACCGGCGGTGCAGCGCGGGCTGACGATCCCGGCGCGGGGGTAGCGGTCAATCGTAACGCGGTTTCTCTGTCTCCCCTCCCTTGCAGGGAGGGGAAATGATTCTGTGTTCCCTTATCGTTCCAATTTCGTTAGGCCTATCTCATGGCCAAACCTCAGAAACGCTATGTATGCCAGTCGTGCGGCAGTGTGTCGCATCGCTGGGCAGGGCAATGCGTGGATTGCAGCGCCTGGAACACGCTGGTCGAGGAAGCCTCCGGCCCGGTCACGCCGTTCCAGGCCAAGCACAACCTGCAAGGCGGCGGGCGCACCCTCCAGCTCGTCGGGCTCGACAGCGAGATTGCGCTGCCTGAACGGTTGCCGACCGGCATCGCCGAGCTCGACCGGGCGCTGGGCGGCGGCTTCGTCGAGGGGTCGGCGACGCTGATCGGCGGCGATCCGGGGATCGGCAAGTCGACTTTGCTGCTCCAAGCCGCTGCAAGGCTGGCGCTGGCGGGCCATAGCGTCGCCTATGTCTCGGGCGAAGAGGCCGCCGATCAGGTGAGGTTGCGCGCCCGGCGGCTGGGGCTGGGGAACGCGCCGGTGATGCTTGCCGCCGCCACATCGACCCGCGATATCCTGACGACGCTCGGCATGGGGACGCCGCCGCGGCTGCTGGTGATCGATTCGATCCAGACGATGCATTCGGACCTGATCGAAGGCGCCCCTGGCACCGTCAGCCAGGTTCGCGCTTCGGCGCAGGAGCTGATTCGCTTTGCCAAGGAGCGCGGCACCGCCGTCGTCCTCGTCGGCCATGTCACCAAGGACGGCAGCATCGCGGGGCCGCGCGTGCTCGAACATATGGTCGACACCGTGCTCAGCTTCGAAGGCGAGCGCAGCCACCAGTATCGCATCCTGCGGGCGATTAAGAACCGCTTCGGCGGCACCGACGAGATCGGCGTGTTCGCGATGGTCGAGGCGGGCCTGAGCGAAGTTGCCAATCCTTCCGCGCTGTTCCTGACGCAACGCGATGAAGGCGTGAGTGGGACAACGGTCTTCCCCGCGCTCGAAGGCACGCGGCCGGTGCTGGTCGAGATTCAGGCGCTGGTGGTGCGGCTGGCGAGCGGCGCCACGCCGCGCCGCGCCGTCGTCGGGTGGGATTCGGGGCGGCTGGCGATGATCCTCGCGGTGCTCGAGGCGCGCTGTGGGCTCAGCTTTTCGTCATCCGAAGTCTATCTCAACATCGCTGGCGGCTACCGCGTGCAGGACCCGGCCGCCGATCTCGCGGTTGCCGCGGCGTTGATTTCGGCGCTCAGCGAGCGGCCGGTGCCGGTGGGCGCCGTCGCGTTCGGCGAAGTCGCACTGTCGGGCGAGATTCGCCCCGTCGCCCACGCCGCGCTGCGGCTGAAGGAAGCCGGCAAGCTCGGGTTCGAGCGGGCATTGCTGCCCGCCGCATCGGCCGCCGAAAAGTCGCCGCTCAAGCTCGCCGGGTTCAAGTCGCTCGCCAGCTTCGTTGACCATATGCTCGGGCGTGGCTAGCGGTCGGCGGACGCTGGCGCGCAGGGACGACGGATTTCATGGGACTGACCGCACTCGACATCATCGTGCTCGTGCTCGTCCTCGGCGGGGCGGTGCAGGGGGCGATCAAGGGCTTTGTTACGGAAGTGCTGTCGCTGGTCGCCTGGGTGTTCATCGTCTTCGCGCTGCGCGTGCTGCAGGTACCGCTCACCAACCTGCTGTCGGCCAAGATCGCAACCTATGGCGGCGCGACAGTGCTGGCATTCGTGCTGATCGCGGGCGTCACCTATCTCGGCGGGCGCTGGGTCGCCAATGCGATCGGCAAGCGCACACGGACCTCGATTCTCGGGCCGGTCGACCGCGCGCTCGGCTTCGGCTTCGGCGGGTTGAAGGGCCTGGTGTTTGCAAGCCTTGTCTTCCTGTTGATCGTGCTCGTGATCGACACCACTTATGGCGGGGCATCGCAGCGGCCCGAGTGGATTACCAAATCGCGCACTTATCCGCTGCTCAAGGTGACGAGCGCGGGGATCGCCGATTTCGTCGACCGCCGGCGGCAAGGCAAAGCGATGTTCGGCAACGATCCGGCTTCGGCCGACAATGAAAGCGATTCGGCCGAGTGAACGCGCCGCTGTATAACCAGCAGATTCTCCGCCTCGCCGCGAACACGCCGGCGACCCGGCTCGCCGCGCCGATGGCAAGCGTCGAGAAGCGCTCGCCGGTGTGCGGCAGCCGGGTGACGGTCGATGTCGATGTCGACAGCGAAGGCCGCGTGGCGGCGATCGGCATGCTGGTGCGCGCATGTGCGCTGGGCCAGGCGAGCGCCACGCTGATGGCGGCGGACGCGGTCGGCAAGTCGCCCGCCGAGCTTGCCGCGACCCGCGACGCGCTCGCTGCCTGGCTGGCGGGCCGCGGCCCCGAGCCCGACTGGCCCGGGATCGACATTTTTGCGCCCGCCCTGCCGCATAGCGCGCGCCATGCCTCGATCCGGCTGGCGTTCGAGGCCGTCGCCGAAGCCGCTGCCATCGCTGCCGAAGCCCGACAGGCCGCTGCGTGAGCGAAAGCGCGCTTCGCGACGGCGTCGTGCTGCTCGGCTTCGCGCTGGTTTTCGTGCTGCTGTTCCGGCGGCTCGGTTTGGGGGCCACGCTTGCGTTTCTGGTCGCGGGCGCGGTCGTCGGGCCGCAAGCGCTCGGCCTTGTCGGCAATGTCGAGGAAAAGCGCGGAGTTGCAGAACTCGGCATCACGCTGCTGCTGTTTCTGGTCGGGCTTGAGCTGAGCCCGTCGCGGCTATGGCGGATGCGGCAGGATATTTTCGGGCTCGGCCTGTTGCAGGTCGGGCTGTGCGCGGTGGCGTTGACCGGCGTGATCTGGGCCTTTGCCAATTTCTCGCCCTCGGCTGCGCTGGCAGTGGCGCTGCCCCTGGCGCTGTCGTCGACCGCGCAGGTGCTGCCGATGCTGCAGTCGGCCGGGCGGTTGCGCACCCCGTTCGGCGAGCGGGCCTTTTCGATCCTGTTGTTTCAGGACCTGTCGATCGTGCCGCTGATCACGATCATTGCCGCGCTGTCGCGGGCGCCGGTGCCGCCCGGGGCAACGCCGGGATGGCTGCTGGCAATTTATACCGTGCTTGCGGTCGCCGGGCTGGTTGCCGCCGGGCGTTTCGTGCTGCGGCCGATGTTCCGGCTGATCGGCAATCTGGGCGAGCGCGAAATGTTCGTCTTTGCGGCCTTGTTCACCGTGATCGCCGCCGCGGCGATCATGGAGTGGCTCGGCCTGTCGACCGCGCTGGGGGCATTCATTGCCGGCGTGATGCTCGCCGACAGCCCCTATCGGCACGAGCTTGAGGCCGATGTCGATCCGTTCCGGTCGATCCTGCTCGGCCTGTTCTTCCTGAGCGTCGGGATGCTGCTCGATTTGCAAGCGATTGCCGCGCGGCCGGCATTCGTGATCGGCATGGCGGTGCTCTTGATTGCGACCAAGACGATCATCATCACGGTGATCGGCATGGCGTTTCGCATGGGCTGGCGGCAGGCGCTCAGCCTGGGTTTGTTGCTCAGCCAGGGCGGCGAGTTCGGCTTCGTGTTGTTCGCGCAGGCGCAGGGTGCGCTGCTGATCGCCCCCGAAGCGGCGAGCCTGTTCGGCGCCATCGTCACATTGTCGATGGCGACGACGCCGTTCCTGATGGCGTTCACCAAGGGTCTGCGCACGGCGCCCGAACGCAAGGCCGACGGGATGGAGGCACCCAAGGCGGATGGCGCAAGCGCGCTCGTGATCGGCTATGGCCGCTTCGGCCAGACGGTCGCGCAGATGTTGAGTGCGCAGCAGATCAAGGTGACGCTGATTGATCGCGACATCGAAATGATCGAGGTTGCCAACAGTTTCGGCATGAAAGTCTATTATGGCGACGGGACGCGGATGGATCTGTTGCGTCAGGCAGGCGCCGCCGATGCGCAGCTGATCGCTTTTTGCACTGACGGCGACCAGATCGACCGCGAGTTGCTCGAAGCTGTCCACACTGCTTTCCCCGACGCGGCGATTTTCGCGCGCGCGTTCGATCGGCGCAGCTTGATCAAGATGGACGGCGCGCCGGTGGCTGGCACGGTCCGCGAAGTGTTCGAATCGGCGGTGGTGATGGCGCGGGATGCCATGGCGAACCTGGGCGTCGATAGCGAGATGATCGCGCGGACCGAGGACGAATATCGCCGCCGCGACGCGGCGCGGTTGCGCGCGCAAGCTGATGAGGGCGATCTGCATGCGCAGGCCGACCAGATGTTCACGCACCGATCGATGGCGCAGGTGATTGCGCAGGAAAGCGAGCCCGGATGAATGCGTTCGTTCTTGCCGCGGCCTTGTCCGGCGCGCTGGCGGTCGGCGCTGGTGCATTCGGTGCGCATGGCGCGAATGGTCAGGCCGCCGAATGGCTCAAGACCGGCGGACAATATCAGCTCGTCCATGCAGTGGCCGCGATCGTCGCCGCACAGATTGGCGCGCGCGGGGCGGGGTGGTGCTTTGTCGCGGGCGGCGCGCTATTTGCAGGCACGCTCTATCTGATGGCGCTGGGGCTGCCGAAATGGCTGGGCGCGATCACGCCGATTGGCGGCGTGATACTGATTGTGGGCTGGCTATGGCTCGCCTGGGCCGGCGCTCGCGGTTAGCGGCCAACCGCGCGGCACTTGTCCGAGCAGAAGATCACATTCTCCCAATCGCGCGCCCATTTCTTGCGCCACGCGAAAGGCCGCCCGCATACCGGGCAGGTCTTGGTCGGCAAGTCGCGCTTGGCGGTCCCGTTGGGCATCAGCCGCGCGGCTGATCGTCGAGGAAGGCGGCGACATCGGCGAGATCGACCGACCGGTCGAGAAAGGTCTCGCCGATGCCGCGCGCAAGCAGGAAGGGCAGGGTGCCGCCGTCCATTTTCTTGTCGTGGCGCATATGCGCGACGAGCGATGCCCCCGACGCCGTGATTCCCGCGCCTGCCAACCCATCGGGCAAGCCCAGACTGCGCAGATGTTCCGCCACCCGTGCTGCGTCATTGGGACTGCACAGCCCGCGCCGCGCCGAATAGGCAAAGGCGAGCACCATTCCCGCCGCCACGCCTTCGCCGTGCAGCAGCCGGTCGGAGAAACCCGTCTCCGCCTCCAGCGCATGGCCGAAGGTATGGCCGAGGTTGAGCAGCGCGCGCTTGCCGGTTTTCTCATGCTCATCGGCGGCAACGATCCGCGCCTTGGCGGCGACGGCGTGTTCAATCGCATGCGTTCGCGCGGCAGGATCACCCGCAAGCAACGCCGAGCCATGCGCCTCGCACCAGCCGAAGAACGCCGCATCGTCGATCAGGCCATATTTGACGACTTCGGCATAGCCTGCGCGCAGTTCGCGTGCGGAGAGCGTGTCGAGCGTCAGCGGATCGATCAGCACGAGCGCAGGCTGGTGAAAGGCGCCGATCAGATTCTTGCCGGCGCGCGCGTTGATTGCGGTCTTGCCGCCGACCGATGAATCGACCTGCGCCAGCAGCGTGGTCGGCACCTGCACGAAACCGCAGCCGCGCTTCAGGATCGCGCAGGCGAAACCGACCAGGTCGCCGGTCACCCCGCCACCGAGTGCCACCACATGATCGCCGCGCTCCACTCCGAGCTCAAGCAGCCCCTCACATAATTCCTCGAGCATGGCCCAGCTCTTGGTGCTTTCGCCCGACGGCAGCACGATCGGTTCGCTGGCAATGCCCGCAGCCGTCAGGCCGTCGCGCAACGTTTCCAGATGCGGCGCCACCTGCGCATCGGCAACGATCACCAGCGCGCGTCCACGCGGTGCCAGCGGGGCAAGCCGCGCCGCCGCACGCCCCAGCAGCCCGGCTTCGATCACTACGGGATAGCGGCGTGCATCGAGTTCGACCCAGATTTCGCTCATTTATTCTCGCTCATGGGCCAATCGCGGCCAGAATGGCCCTCACTGTGGCGTCATGCGGTGCGCGATGACTTGAAACGCGGACCGGCGCCATCGCATAAATGGGATTTCGTACGGCGGCGAGCTCCTGCAACACCTTGGCGGGGTCGCGCCCGCGCAGCAGCGGCCGGGTGTCACGCCGCTTGACGCGTTCGGCCAGCACGTCGGGATCGGCATCGAGCCAGACCGCAATCGCTTCCGACAAAATCAGCGCGCGCGTCTCTTCGTTGATGAACGCGCCGCCACCGGTGGCAATCACCTTGGGCGTGCCGTCGATGAGCCGCGCGATCACGCGGCGCTCGCCGTCGCGGAAGTAGCCCTCGCCGAATCGGTCGAAGATTTCGGTGATCGTCATGCCGGCGGCGGCTTCGATCTCGACATCGGCATCGACGAAGGGCAGCCGCAGGCGCTGTGCGAGCCGACGACCGACCGTCGACTTGCCCGCACCCATCAGCCCGATCAGCACGATCGGCTTGCCTTGCCAGCGATTTTGCGCGTCACCCTCGTCCGACACCATGGCAGGGGCTATACAGCGTCGCTGTCGCTCGGCAAAAGGCCAGCGCACATCGTCTTTCAGGTATTGTTTCATGTCCCGGCTGCTTATCGCCCTCGTCATTGTTCTTCTCGTCATCGGCGGGGGGCTGGCTGCGCTCGCCAGCCTCAACAGCGAACGGCCGCAGACGCGCGTCGAAAAGGTCGTGCCGCTTGCGTCGCTCCAGCAATAAGGCAGCGATCGGCGGCGTCGTTCTCGCGCTGGTCGCGGGCGCGGCCATTGCGCAGGAGCGGCCGGAATCGATCCTGCCGCCGGGCTTCAACGAAACAACGCCGCCGCCCGTCGATCGCCCGCCGCCGCGCGCGCAGCCCAATCCGACCACACCCGCCCCGGCGCCATTGCTCCCGCCGCCGGACCCGATCGCCAGCGACGAGCTCACTGCCAACAGCCTGGCCGACGAAGACGCGGGCACGCCGCCGCCGGTCGATCCCGCAGCGCTCGCCAGTTATGAATTGCCGAGCTATGCGCGCCGATCGCTGGCCCGCGTCGGCATCATTGGCTCCGATCAGGGGGGATTGCCCGCGAACGGTTTCGGGACGGCGCCGGGGCGTTATCTTGAGACCCTGATGGGTCGGCTCGACGCGCCGCTGCCGTCGCGCTGGCTGTCGATCGCGTTGCGCCGCATGCTCGCCTCGCAGCTCGACACGCCCGCGGGCGTCAATGGCGCCGATTTCGCCGCCGAAAGGGCATGGCTGCTCGTCCGCATGGGTGAGTCGCAGGTTGCGCGCGCCGTCGTTCAGGCAGTCGACACCGACAATTTCACGCCGAAGCTGCGCGAAGCGGCGATGCAGGCAGCACTGGCGACGGGTGATCCCGGGCTGGTCTGCCCGGTCGTCGACCGCGCGCTCTCAGGGCCGCATGATCGCGCCTGGGTGCTGATGGAATCGATTTGCGGCGCGCTCTCGGGTGTCGCCGGACAGGGCGGGCGTCAGATCGATGCGGCGCGGCGTCAGGGGGTTGCGCGCGGGGTCGACCTGTTGCTCGCCGACAAGGTCGTTGGTGCGGGCACCAAGCGACGCGCGGTAACGATCGAATGGGAGCCGGTCTCGCAGCTGACGGCCTGGCGCTATGGCCTGGCCACCGCGAGCGGCACCGAGATTCCTGAGCCGCTGTTCGCGACCGTCAACACGCGCGTGCAATTTTGGCGAGCGCAGGCGCCGATGCTGGCCGCGCGCACCCGCGCGCCGGCCGGTGAGCTGGCGGCCGCGCAAGGCGTATTGTCGAGCACGGCGCTGATCGATCTGTTTGGCGAACTCGACGAAGCCGATGACGGCAGCTCGGCCGAAGTCGCGGTCGCGCGCGATCTGCGCAGTGCCTATGCCGAAGCCGATCGCGCCCAGCGAATCGCCGCGATGGTCCGGCTGTGGGACGAGCCGCAGGGCGCGCGCGGGCGCTACGCCCGACTGGTGCTGACCTCGCAGGCGGCGGCGCTGTTGCCGCCCGCTGCTGATGCCGAAGCCGACCGGCTGATTGCGTCGATGCTGTCGGCAGGGATTGATGCCCGCGCGGTGCGCTGGCGCGACATCGTCAGTGCGGGCAGCGACGGCTGGGCAATGCTGAAGCTTGCTGAACGGTTTGGGGGCCCGCTCTCGCGCGGCGACGTGCGGCGCTATGGCGGCGGCACACGCGGCGACACCGAGCGCAAGCGGCAAATGTTCTTTGCCGCGCTGGCCGGGCTTGGTCGCGTCGATTCGTCGGCGATGGCGTCGCTTGCGGGCGATCTTGGCATCGATCTGGTGCGCGACAATAGCTGGACACGAGCGATCGACCGCGCGGCGGCGCGCGGCGAGCCTGCGACTGTCGTGCTGCTGGCGGCGGTCGGCATGCAGACCGCCAACTGGCACGGCGTGTCGCCCGACGCCTTTTACCGGATGATCGCGGCCATGCACCGGGTCGGGCTCGATGCTGAAGCTCGCATGATCGCGGTCGAGGCCTTGACGCGGCTTTGACTGGCCTAGCCCTGAGTGGCGCGGGCGATGACCGCGCGCTGATCGGCCGCTTCCTCGAAATGATGGCCGCGCAGGCGGGCGCCGCGCACAATACGCTGGCGGCTTACGAGAGCGACCTGCGGCTGGCGTCCGAGGCGCTGGACGGCGCGCTTGCGAGCGCCGACGCTGCCGCGCTGGCCCGGCTCGGCGACGGCTGGGCTACCCTGTCGCGCGCAAGCGTCGCGCGCAAATCGGCGGCGCTGCGGCGCTTTTTTGCTTTCCTCGTCGAGGAAGGATTCCGAAGCGACGATCCCGGCGCGGCGCTGCCCCGGCCGGGCACCGCGCGCGCACTCCCCAAGTCGCTCGATCACAGCGCGGTCGATCGGCTGTTCACGACGGTCGCGGCCCGGCTGGAGCGCGTGCCGCCCGATCCGCGCGATCTGCGGCTCGCCGCGCTGGTCGAGCTGCTCTACGGATCGGGCCTGCGCGCGAGCGAGTTGGTGACGCTGCCCTTCGCCGCGGTCGCCCCCGACCGCCCCTATCTGATCCTGAAGGGCAAGGGCGGACGCGAGCGACTGGTGCCGATCTCGGACCGTGCGCGGGCGGCAGTTGCGGCCTGGCGGGCGACGCTGCCACCGCGCTCGGTCTGGCTGTTCCCCGGCGGCGCGCGGCATCTCAGCCGCATCCGGCTGTACCAGTTGTTGAAGGAGCTTGCCGCTGAAGCGGGTATCCCGCCCGACCGGGTCAGTCCGCACGTCCTGCGCCACGCCTTTGCTACCCATCTGCTCGAAGGTGGCGCCGATTTGCGCGCGCTCCAGCTGATGCTCGGTCATGCCGATATCGCGACGACCGAAATCTATACGCATGTCGACAGCCGGCGCCTCGTTGACCTCGTCAACAGCCGCCATCCGCTCGGTGATCGCGCAATGCGTTGACGCGAGGGCGCGCGACGCCTAACCGAGCGCGCCTGATGGCCAGTTTCCTCGACTTCGAAAAACCGATTGCCGAGCTTGAAGCCCGGATCGCCGAATTGCGCGCTACCGCCTCCGCCACTGCCGGGGCGATCGACATCGGCCCCGAAGTCGCGCGGCTCCAACAGAAAAGCGAGCGCCTGCTGCGCGACACCTATGCGCATCTGACGCCCTGGCAAAAGACGCAGGTCGCGCGGCATGGCGATCGGCCGCATTTCAAGCATTATGTCGCGGGCCTGTTCGACGATTTCATGCCGCTCGCGGGTGATCGCGCATTTGGCGACGATCTGGCGATCATGGGCGGGCTTGCGCGCTTCCGCGGACGGCGGGTGGTCGTGATCGGCCATGAAAAGGGCAATGATACTGCCAGCCGCATCCGCCACAATTTCGGCATGGGCAAGCCCGAGGGCTATCGCAAGGCGATCCGGCTGATGCAGCTTGCCGAGCGGTTCGGCCTGCCGGTGCTGACGCTGGTCGATACCTCGGGCGCGTTTCCCGGCATTCAGGCCGAAGAACGCGGTCAGGCCGAAGCGATCGCGCGCTCGACCGAGCAATGTCTTGCGCTCGGCGTGCCGATCGTCGCGGCGATCGTGGGTGAGGGCGGCTCCGGCGGTGCGGTTGCACTGGCCGCCGCCGACCGGGTGCTGATGTTCGAGCATGCGGTATTTTCGGTGATCTCACCCGAAGGCTGCGCGTCGATCCTGTGGCGCACCGCCGACAAGGCGGCCGAGGCGGCGGAAGCGATGAAGATGACCGCGCAGGATCTTGCCGCGCTCAAGGTGATCGACACGATCGTGCCCGAACCCGTGGGCGGTGCCCAACGCGACCCCGCGTTGGCGATCAAGACATTGGGCGATGCAATCGCGGCGGCCCTCGATCCGCTGACGCGGCAGGATCCACAGGCGTTGATCCGTGCGCGCCGCGCGAAATTCTTGGCAATCGGCCGACTCTAGCCGCTGCAAACACTGCAAATGCGAAAAGGGCAGCAGACCGAAGCCTGCTGCCCTCCTTCGCTACGCATAAGCTTGGGAGAAGCTTACGAAGCCTTCATGTTCGACGTCACGTTGGTGAACGTGGTCTTCAGCTGGTTGCCCAGGCCCGACATTGCGGCGATGGCGGCAACGGCGATCAGAGCAGCGATCAGGCCGTATTCGATGGCGGTCGCGCCCTTGTTGTTCTTGATGAACTTGCGAATGGTCTGCATTTTCCGGTCTCCAGATTTGGTGGCTTCAGTTACCCGGCTGACCGGTCAACCGGTTCAGCTTGGAGACATGTACGGTAGGTAGCCTAACAAAGGTTTAAGCGACTTGGTCGATTCGCGGGAAAATCGTCAGCCGCCGTTCGCCGCCGTAACCTTGTTGTTCACGTTACCCCACATGCCGACGGTTTGATTGGCGAGCGAGCTGAGGCTCGCGATCATCGCGATGACGACGAGCGCCGCGATCAAACCATATTCGATCGCGGTTCCGCCCTTGCGGTCGGCAAATAGCTGGCGAATTTGCTTGCCCATCAGCCACCCCATGTCGTTACGCTCGTCGCGCCAGCCTATGCTTAGCCCAAGGAGCGTTAACGAATGGCGAAGTCGGCGCCGGAAATGTTGCCATTTCCCATCCTGCCCGTCGTCGCTGTGGCGCTCGTCGACCCCGATGGACGTGTGCTGCTGGCCCAGCGCCCTGAGGGCAAACAGCACGCCGGGCTCTGGGAGTTTCCCGGTGGCAAGATCGACGCGGGCGAACTGCCTGAAGCCGCACTGATCCGCGAACTGGCTGAAGAGCTTGCGATCGACGTCAATGCTGCGTGTTTGGGGTCGGTACACAGAACGGACCCAGATATACGCTAAGGTTTTGCCGTGCCTTCG
>NZ_LSIJ01000096.1 GCF_001556185.1 Sphingomonas sp. CCH10-B3
GAAAATGCAGCCCGCTGGCCACACCCAATTCTACACCACATTGACGGACGCGACCCTGACGAGGGCTGCCAGACTTTGTGGTGTTGCCCTGAACCTACTGAAGATCAGCATCTTGGGCGATTGCGTCATCTTCGCCCATGGGCCTGAAGGCGTCCACCAGGTCAGCGATGGCAACACCCAAGGGAGCGCAAGCACCTCTGTCGGTACAAGGCTATTGAGGGCTCGCAGCTTGGCGCTCCCCCAGCCATCTTTTGGCGGCTTGAAGCAATTGGTGACCCCGAGGCGGGGAACGCTGCGTGTGGCGGGAAAGTCTATATTGCGAGAAATCTGATAACGGTCCCCCAGCGCCTGCGCAGGGAGCGGGACTGAAAGCCAATAGCTGACTGCGCTGCCGGCAAGCTTGGGCGATACGTGGTCGGTAAAATGGCGATAGACGTCGAGATCGTGGGGCTCGATCCTTACGGAGGGCGGCGCAGGCTCTCCGGCATGGTCGGAAACCGGGCGCTCGGTCCGCGACATGAGCGGTGTGAGGAGCCTCTCCAGATGATGCTTGAGTGCTTGGGCCTCTTCGATCGCCGCCTGCCGACTGTCGGCCGGCAGATGACCGATCAAATGCAAGAGATCACCAAACCGACGAAATTGGGTTTCGGCCTCTGCGCGTGCAGCCGACCCGCCCAGAAACTCGATAATCTTGAAAAATTCGACATGGGGAGCGGCTCCGACGCCATTTTCCCAGCGCTCCGCATAGAAGCGGTAGGGCGTGGCTGACAGGAGGAGGATCGGCGGCGGCGTTCCATTGTTACCCGCCAGCAGTTGGCGCGCTAAAGGGTTATCCGTGCCTGCGTCGAGCAACTCGCGATAGCATTGGAACTCGTCGAAAATCACGAGGTCGGGCGGGGCGGAATCCAAAGCGGCTTGAGCGAGCGCCTTTCGCATCCGGCCTAGGCTCTGACCATATTTGCTCGTCTCGATCGCACGCAGAATGTTCTCGCGGGCAGGCTTGCCAAATTCCGTACGTAGCGCTCGGCCATAGGCCGTCTTGAAGAGGGCGGAGACGTTGTCGAATTTGCCCTGAGCCTCCTCGCACGCCCATGGCCAGCCGGAGGTCGCGCCATATTCGATATAGCCTTCAGGAAAGGCATCGGTCAGGCCGGGGTACAGCTCATCCAACAGCAGCTTGATGAACGCACGCTCGACAGCCTTTCCGCCGTAGAGGCGCTGCGAACTGGAAAATGATGTGGTGGGCGTAAAGGCGTAGAGCCGTATCTTTTCCTTGCGCCGTTCCTCAAACGGAATGAGGCCGACGCGGTCGATGGTGGAGAGTGCGTCCTTGGCTTCGTTCTTGTCGAGGAAGCGGAGCAGCTCGACCTTGTTCTGGTCCGCGACCTTGAGCCCGCTCGTAATATAATAGACCGTGAACTTGCGCGCTTTGCTTGCCAGGGCTGCCAGCGTGTCACGGGCAACGACGGTTTTGCCGAGGCCGACCTCGTCCGCGACCAGGAACCGGCGTAGCGGGTTGCCTCCTGACAGCGCAGCGGTTGCAGCCCTGACCGTTGCGGACTGGAAGGGTTTCGATCTGGCGCTCATGAGGCAAGCCGCGTCCGCGCGATGGCCCAGATCTGCACAAGTTCGTTCAAGTCAGCTTTTTCCCTTTCGCTCAGATTCTCACCGTGGGCGAGAAGGGCGTCGACATAGGGCGCAAAATGACGATCGGCCCGACCGAACGCCTTGCGGTCGCGTGCCCAAGCCGTGAGGATATCCTCGAGCGTGAGGCGGTCGTATCCCAAGCTCTGGGGGCGGTTGCTCTGCACCCCGGCGTCTTCATCCCATGCGCCACCGCCGACGGGCAGTGTGTCGCCGCTGAGAATCGCGCGCATCCAGTCATGAAATGCACGAAGCCCCATGTGGCTGGCCAGCGCGGCCAGATCACGCTGTTCTTCGAGCGGCGGATCGACGGTGACACGCTGCATCCATCGCAAAGCGCCGTCCGGTCCGCTGATCCGAGCCTGAATGAAGGCGGACTGGAGTGACAAGGGGATCGTGCCAAGATCGAGGCGGACGGCGTCCGTCTGCCAAGCCAGTAGGTCGCCATTTGCAGGTCCGGCGTGCAGCACGTGCTCGGGATAGGCAAGCAAGGGAACTGCCCCCGCATCGATCGAGAAGCGTTCCCCGTCTCGACGCAGAACCGGGTTCCAGGATGCCATCAGCACTTTGCGCGACTCTTCCAGGGCATCGGCCGCGCTCGTGCTGGGCGGATCGGCGACGGCGAGTTCCTCGATGGTGACCGGCGTCGCTTTACCGATCAGGAATGCCAGGCCGGAGCCGAACGCTTCGCCGGCCTCGAGTTCGACCATGATTTCCGCGTTGCGCCCCGACCAGGCCCTCTCGGTCGCATTGGCGCTCCCCACTCTCAAGATGGTCTTCTCGCCCGAGTGGAAGCAAAAAATCTTGGCATGCAGAGCAAGGGGGGCCGGCTCCGCATCATCCTCGGACGCGGGCTCGACGCCTGGCAGCGCGAGCGGAGCTTCGTCAACGAGCACGTCTGGCGCAGTATAGGCGAGGATTTTGGAGAATCCGTCCAGCGGCTTGCCGGGCCGCCTCGCCATGTCCGTGAGGGCCGGCATCGACGAAATCAGCGTTCTGGATCCAGCCTTGCCCCAGCCACCTGCCTTCTTCACAAAATCGGGCGACAAGAACGGACTGATGATGGTTATGCCATCGACCGCGCCGGCTGGTGGTTCCGATGGCAGAGCAACGCCTTCATCCAGTCCATTGAGCAGGCTGCGCAACTGAAACCCGTCTGGGGCGTCCCACCAGACCGCCTCCAGTTGCTCTGCGATGCCATCGGCATCCTCGCGCGACGCGGAGCGCGCGAGGATGGCCCCGAGTGCTCCGATGCCTGGGAGCCGAACTCGTCCTTTCGCGCGCTTTTCGCTGCCGTCCAGCAAAACGCCCGCGTCGAGATCCTGCGATCGGGTGAGGTTCCGGCTGCCAATCCAGAGCTTCCAGCGGGTTTCCCCTTTGGGACCGTTGTAGGCGACCAAAGCAATCTTTGGATGCCAGCTGCGCTCTAGTTCATCGTAAGGCTGCTCGACGATGAACTGATCGAGGATGCCCGCGATACGGGGAAGCGCTATCGGCCGCGCTATCCGACCGCGCTGGATTATGATCCTGACGCGATCGCGCAGCTTGTCGATCGCCTCGGCAAAATCGACCGCCGTGCCGCTGCCCTTGTCGTTGTTGCGAGCAATCAGGGCGAGCAACGCCGCCGCGACCGCCGACAGATCGACTGAGTAGGTCGCAAACAATGCGAGCTTGACCGTCTCCAGTCGCCCAGGCCGCATCTCGTCGAGATAGGGTTGACCGGACCATGCCTGAGGATCGCTCATGCGACGTCTTCCAGATCGCGCAGGAGCCGCTTCACATTCCCCCAGCGATAATGGAGCGGCTCGGCGCGGCCATGGTGCTCGCCTTGCCATTCCATACGCCGATCGACCCCGAACTGATTGCTGGCGAGACGCGCGCGATTGTCTTTCCTGCTGACTTCCGCCCGCGCGTACACCTCGAGAAGCTGCATGGGGTCCTTGCCATTCGCCCTGACCCAGGCCGAAGTTTCTTTCAACACACCCTCCACCGCAGGCGGGAGGTGGCCGATTTCGGCGAGAAACAGGTCCATATCCAGCCGAGCGGCCTGCTTGCCCCATTGCTCGATCGCGTCGTTCAGTTCGGCGCGGTGCAAATTTGGCTGTGGCCGCTTGTCGCGGGTTTCCTTGAGCGTCTCGACCTGAGCCGCATAGATCGCCCTGCCGATGGCCGAAAGCGCGGCAGCCTGGCCGGCCCGCTTCAGCATGGCGGCTTCCCTGCCGGCGAGGGCTAGGATTTCGTTGTCCCAGCAGTGATCCGCCCCGCCGAGTGGTTTTCCAACCAATTTCGACAAGAGCGACGGCTCACTTGGATCGGTCGGCGAGCGAACGGCGCGGAGTTTGGTCGCGAGATAGATCTGCTCTGGGGGTAAAAGGTCGAGCGCTAGTTTTCCTTGGTCATCCTGGGAATACCGGTCATTCCAGTCACCCCAAGAATCCCAGTCCCTGGGTGCATCGATCAGCCCCGAGATGGGCCAGGCGACTGTTTCTAGGGGCTTTCCGTCATCGTCATGGTGCGCGCGCTTGCTGGACGCTGCCAGGAGCTTCGCCATGTCCGGGCGGCTCCACGGCCGGCCATCGGGGCGGGCGCCGATCAGTCCCCATTTGGTGAGCGCCGTCCAATAGACATAGGCTGGCGGCTGACTGATCGTGCGGGGGAAGACCTCCCCTCCGATCACGCCATCCTTCTCGCCGCCCACGCCCTCGACATATTTGAGCCGGCCGGTCAGCTCATGTTCGAGATCAGAAAAGGCTTGGCCAAAATCCTTGGGAACAGGGCGTTTCGTCCGCAGGCTTTGGTAAAGCCAGGGGATGAGAAGCGCGTAGCGCAGCCGTGTGTGCAGAACCGATGTGCCGGGGAAGAAGTGATCTGCGTAGCGCTGGTGGACGATGAGGAAACCAACCTCATCGCGCACGCCCGCCGCGCCGCCGAACATCATCTGTTCGGCCTGGCCCAGCGCTTTGCGCGATAAAAAAGTGAACCCAAAAGTTGACACGAAGCCTGCCCCCAAGGCTTGAGAAAATTCACAGCATAAGAAGATTTCCGATGCCCCTAGGCATCATTCATTTCCAATAACTTTCAGCCTCATGGCGCGGGTTTCGAGTAGGTAGGTTTCGACGCCGGCGAGCAGATGCAGGCCTTCTTCGCCGATGGCTTGTCGGGATAGCCCCGGCTGCACAATGCGGACGTCGAACTCGAAGCGGTGATCTTGCCACCCGACCTTGAGCTTCTTGATCGCGGCGGCTGAGCCCTGCTCGATTCGCGAGCTGAGACCACGGTCGCGGCGCATCTTTTCGCGTCGCAGCATGTGTTGAAGCATGCGGTTTGGCCGGTCGCGCCACCGAGCGGATTTCTGAGCCTGTCCGCAAACCTCATAAAGGTCTCCGAGGCGCGCACCTGGCGTATCCGCCCCTGAATATTTGCAGTGGTACAGGGTCACGGAAACGACGCTGTCAGTTATGCGCAGCGCCACGACATCGGCGATTTCGCCTTTGCCATCATCGTCGAAGATCACGTCATAGGGATCTGGGTCGGCCAACAGGGTGTCGATGACCAGACGCTGGACAGAGTCAGCGCGCTTGTCCGTGCCCTGGGATTCGACGCGAATATTGGCCTTTGACCAATCCCATGCCTCGATCTTGTCTGACGGGTACGGCTCGATCGTTTCGCCCTCGGGCAGGGTGTAGAGATGGCTGTAGATGAGAAGCGAGCCATCACCGAAGTCGATCTGAGGTGAGTCCTCGCCGAAGGATTCCGAGAGCGTCTGGACCTTGCCGCCGATCTTGATCGTCGCCTTGGGGCCGGCGCGTTGGGGGTAACGGGCGTGGCCGTCGCTGAAGACGATCTCGAACTCGGCCGCGTGGTCGTCGCTTCGCACGGCGAAGCGCAGCGGCCCGGTGCGCGCGTTATCGAGCAACTCGATATCGCATTCGGCGAAGGTTACCGGCACATCGCCAAACGAGATCTCAATCCGCTCCTCGAACTGCGTGATCAGAGATTCAGGCCAATGGATCGCCACGGGCGGAACAGCCGGTCGTTGGCTGATCTGGTGGGGGCGCATCGCGCTCTTGAAGACGCCGTCGGTCGTGATGCTGGGATCGTTCACGGTGCGGCCGACATCCTGGCACCAGTCCACCCAGTCGGTCAGGTCATGGACTTTGGCGCTGGACCAGAACTTGCCCTTGGCCGAGCATCCCCGTGAAGCAGGAAGGCCTTCGAGGAAGCCGGTGGCGAAGATGTTGTTCTTGATCCTCGACTGGGACTTCGCGCTGTCGAGGCCATCGGCGACATCCACGCCCATATACATCGAATAGCGGACGCCTCGTCCCTGATGGTGGGTGAGGCCGAGATTGCGCAGGATGAGCCGCTTGAACCCGTGGAGGCTGCGGAACACTTCCTCGCCTTCCACGCGGCGCGTCGTATCGCCACAAACCGCCTTTGCGAGCCGGTCAAACGGCCCCTTTGCAGAACTGCTGATATAGAGCACGCCGCATGCCTGATCCCAGTGAAGCATGTGCAGGTCCCAGGTGACGTTCACCGCCTGCTGCGCGGAGGTCCAGCGTGCCTGCTCCTCCGCCCGCGTCACGAAGATCGCGACCCGTTGATGCGGGTTGAGCTTCATGCCGAGATAGACGCCGGGGTCGTAGAGTTCTTCAGCGCGAACGGGATCCCAAGCGTCGCAAGAGGTCCGGTACAGGACCGCGTTCATTTTCGGTTCCAGGGTCTGGAGCGGAATGTCGCTCAGATCTCCCGAAAAGCCCTTGAACATTTCCGCGCGGCGAACCTGGCGTTCGATCTTTGCGGAACTGAGCGCCTCCACCAACGCATTCCAGTCGGCGTCTTCAGCGTAGAGCTTGGCCAGCGCGCGATCGACATCGTCGATGCCGGTATTGGCGATCACCGTAGCATCACCCAGCCTCGGGTCCTGGCGGGTGAAGCGGCCGACGAACTGGATCGTCACCGCAACGCTCTTGTGATGATCGTGCAATGCAGCGATCTTCAGCTCGGGCAGGTCGAAGCCCTCGCCGAGCATATCGACGCAAACGATGATCCGGCTCTCAAAACGGCGTAGCGCGGCAAGATTTTCGCGCCGTTCCTTCAGTGATTGCTGGCTGTGGACTATGACTGGCCGAAAGTCTGGATAGATCGCCGCATAGAGCCTGTGCAGGTGCTTGGCGCGTTCGATCGTGTTGCAGCGGGCCATCGCAAGATGATTGAGGCCAGCATCCAGGTCGGTGGCGAGCACTTCGCCGAGCTTGTCGATGATGGCCTGGTCCGCGTCAGGCTGGTCCAGACCGAAGACTGCTTCGAAGCGGATCGGCTTGAAATAGCCCTCCTGCTGCGCCTTTTTTAGCGGGTAGGTGTAAATGAACTCGCCATCGACGCGGCCTCCGTCCTCGCGAAACGGCGTAGCGGTGAACTGGATCACTGGGATTGGTGGCTCGTGCTCGACGAAGAGCCCGCGGAAGGACTTCCACGTCCGTGCCCCGATATGATGCGCCTCGTCGATAAAGAGCGCTGAGGCGCGGGCCGCCATCCGCTCCTGCACCGGTGCCTCGGCGCGGCCAGCGATCTGCATCGTGGTGACAATGACATTGGCGCTGTCGAAGATTTCGTCGACTTCGGCCTGGCTGGTCGGAATATGCGAGAGCCGCATGACCAAAGGGAAGGCTGCGGTCTCATCGAGGCATTTCTGCTGCTTCAGGACGCCGAAGGTCTCGAATTTGCTCGCGATCTGCTCGCGTAGCGCGTCGGTCGGCACCACCACCAGCAGGCGTTCGAACCGCTGGTTGGCATTGAGCGCCAGCATTGTCTCGGTCTTGCCCGTGCCCGTCGGCATGACGATGGTGGCCGGATCGGTCGATCGCGTCGCGTGGGCAAGCGCGGCATGAAGCGCGCCGACCTGTGGACGCCGCAAGCCAGGCTGCGCCGGCTGGCCGTCCGCCGCGGCTCGCCCCTCGCGCAGATGAATCGCGTCGATCCAGGAAGCGGAGACAGCCTTCAGGCGCTCGCTGCGCGCGGAACGATCCAGCGTGTCGATGCTGGTGGGCGGTACATTCATCCACCGGCCTTCACCCAGTTCGAGCGCCGCAGCGATCCGTTCCGGCTCCGTTGCGCCGGGCACAAGGAGAATGAGATCGGCTTCCAATGGCGTGGTCGTCTTCGCGCTGATGATCTTCAGAATCTCGCCGGATTCCAGGGTCGTCTCGTGACCATTGACACGGCGGATGGCGAAGGGACGCAGTCGGCACCGCACACGCTTCGCCGGAACAGCCAACTGACGCACAGGGCTTCCCAGCACCTTGCCGTCAACGGCAAGCCGAGCCGGCAGCAGGAGTTCGATCTCGGGGTTGAAGAGATCGTCCTGGTTGGAGCCGGTGGGGCGCTTGCGGGAGGCCATCGTTTCTCCCTCCGTCAGGCTGCCACGGTCTGTGGCGAGGGCGAGACGACGATGACCGTTCCCTTCGTCATCAGGACGATGAGCCCGCGCTCGGCGCTGGTCATGTCGAGATAGGCCCGTACCTGAGCCCGATAGTGTTCGAGCGCCTTGTCGTCAGGGTTCACGTCGCTTTTCCAGTCCACCACCACGACCGGCCGGCCGTCGACGTCGACGGTCAGGGCGTCGGCGATCCCGGCCGTCACGGTCTCCACGCCGTCGGCCTCTTCTGCGGCATAGACAGGAAGCTCGGCCAGAAGATCGGGCCGTAGAGCTGCGATCTCGGGCAGCGCCAGGGTCCGGGCCACACAGGTCGCCAGCTCCTGCGCCGACAGTCCCGTTGCCGGATCGGCGACCGGGGATTGGCCGAGGGCGCGGATGAGGTGGCCAGCCCGTTCGACCAGGGCAGCTTCCGCTTCCGGGGTTTCGCCGGTCAGCACCTCTTCCATCAGTTTATGCAGGATAAGCCCGCGCTCGCGGCCGCCCTGCACGAGGGCGGCGGCTTCGAGCTCGGGCAGCTCGTCGTCGGCCGCCCCCGGCCAGAGCGCGACTTCCTCCTCTCGCAGCACGGTCCCGGTGGCGTCCTCGTCGCGGCTGGGGGCGAGCCAGGTCAGCCGGGTCTGTGCGGCGGCGATGCTTTCGGCTTCGGCGGCGAAGCTCGCCCGCGTCTGGCTGTTGCCCGCGCCGGCGCTGCTCGGCGTGAGGTCGGCCGGCAGATGGGAGAGGTCGATGCCCGGCAGATCGGCGAGCGACAGATCGACGAGACCGATCCATGCGGATTTGGCGGGGGTGGTGTCGAGTCGGGGCAATACCAGCAGTTCGCGCGCGCGGGTGGCCGCAACATACCAGAGCCGGACGCGCTCGCGGTCCAGCTCGTTCTTTTCGGCCTCGCGCGCGGCTTCGTAACCCTCGGGCTGCACGCCGAGGACCGGGCAATAGAAGGTTTCGGTCTGCCGATCGATGACCGCGCTCTCGGGCGCCATGACGCCGGTCATGGTGTTGACCGGAATGACGATCGGCCATTCGAGCCCCTTGGCCGCGTGCATGGTGAAGAGCGCGACCGCCTCCTCCTGCGCGTCCGGTCGGCCCTCGACGGCGCGCGCCTCGTCCGACCAGGCAGCCGTCATGGCTTCTGCGAAGGCACGCAGGCCGCGCACGGCATAGCCGGTCGACAGGCTGAGATAGAGATCAACATTGGCGAGCGCTCGCTCGGCTTGGCCGCGATGGCGCTCAAAGAGAAGCGGGCGGACGCGCATGACATCCACTGCCTGCGACAGCAGTTCGTGCGGCGTCGTGCTGTTGCCACGCCGGGAGAGCGATTGCAGCCGCTCGATGACCTCGCGGGCGAGCGGATGGGCGATCACGGCGGGGTCGATGCTGAGATCCAGACGCGGAATCCGATCCGGCTGTTCTTCCGAGCGCGGCAGGCTCCAGATGATGTCCAGCAACTCTTCTTCGGTCAGGCCGACCAGAGGTCCGCGCAGCAACGCGCCGAGCGCCAGGGTGTCGCGGCGATCGGCCAGGGCGCGGGTCAACGCGATCAGGTCCTGGATTTCCTGGCGGCGGAACAGACCCTTGCCGGCCTGGGTCGCCACGGGGATGCCGCGGCGCTCCAGGGCTTCCTCGTAGCGCCACAGTTCCGCGCCGGTGGGCGCCAGCAGGGCGATGTCGCCTGGCAGACAAGGCCGCTTGGCACCGCTGCGACGGTCAACGATCGGATGGCTTTCGATCAGCCGGGCGCACAGCTCGGCGATGGCGTCGGCTTCGGCGTCCCGCTGTTGCTCGGCGCTGGCCTTGCCGTTTTCATCGGCTACGGCGATGTCGAGGGCCGCCACGCAGACTCCGCCGCGATCGTCATGGAATGGGTCCAGTGCGGTGAAACCCGGCTGTCCATCGGCCGAGAGCACGGCCTCGAAGCGCTCGTTGACGAAAGTCAGGATCGAGGCGCAGGAGCGGAAATTGGTCGAGATCGACAGCAGGCTGTCGGGGGCCTGGGCGCGAAAGGCGTCGCGCGCCTGGACATAGGCGCCGACGTCGGCGCCGCGAAAGCGATAGATCGCCTGCTTGGGATCGCCGACCAGGAACAGCGCGCCAGGCCGGATGTGAAAGCCCGTCCAGTCATTGGCGTCGTCGACGGGCTCACCGCACAGACGCCAGAAGATCTCGGTCTGCAAGGGATCGGTGTCCTGGAACTCGTCGACGAGGACATGGGCGAAACGCTGCCCGAGTGCGCGACGAACAGCATCATGGTCGCGCAGCAGATCGCGGGCGGCGAAGATGAGGTCGTCGAAGTCCAGTTGGGCGCTGGCCCGTTTGTGATCACGGTAGCGCTGCAGGATCGGGCGAGCCTCCTCGATCAGCGCCGCCAGAGCGTGGCCGGCGGTGGCCTGCATGAGCGCCCCCCAGGCATTGCAGGAGGTGGTGTAATGCGCTTCGGCCGCGTCGTTCAGCCGATCGCCGTCGGCCTTGGAGAGGCCCGCTTGTTTGGCTGCTGTCGCCCATTTGCCCTTCTTGCGGTAGGAAGCGAACGCGCCAGCCTTGGTGCAAAGGTCAGGATGGGGCCGCGAAGTCAGGAGCCGGACGAGGCCGGCGGGCGTCGCGGAATCAGGCGCGTTCGCAAGGGCCGTCGCCATTTCGGCCAGACGCTTCACGATCGTCACCGTTTCCGGTTCAGCCGCCGCCGTGCCGTTCATGAAGTCCGCAAAATCGGCCGTCGCTTGCCGGAACGCTGTCATGTGGCCGTCAAGGGGAGAGATTGGCGGGGCTTGGAGCGTGCGGCGGCGGCGCAGATTCTCGGCGATCTTGTGGATGAGCGCCACGGTCTCGCCGGGGCTGTGCAGCACCATTTCGGCCAGGAGGCCGCCCTGGCCGCCGGACAGGCGCTCGCGCAGCCAGCCATCGACGATCTCGAGGAAGGTGAGGTCGGCCTGGTTGCGATCCATGACGCCCGCGCCGGGGTCAATGTCGGCCTCCGCCGGATAGGGCTTGATCAGGCGTTGGCAAAAGCCGTGGATGGTCGAGCAGGTGATTTCGTCAATCGCGGCGCTGGCGGCGGCGAGATTGGTCAAATGAGTCTCCGACAGCCCATCGGGCAGCGCCACCCGCAGTTCGGTCGCGATCTTGCCGGCCGAGAGGTCGGCGACGAACTCGCGGACACGGGACAACAGCTCGCTCGCGGCAAGCTCGGTGAAGGTGACGGCGGCGATGGAACGCGGCGCGACGCCTTGCGCCAGCATGGCGGCGATGCGGCCGGCCATGACAGCGGTTTTGCCCGAACCGGCGCCGGCCTCGACCAGGATCGAGCGGTCGTGCAGGCTGATGGCATCGCGGCGGGCACCGTCATCCTTCAGCATCTTGGATACGTTGCTCATCATTCCGCCTCCCAGACCTGAGCGACTTCGCCCAGCCGCTCCGTCGCGGCCGGCATCTTGCGTTTGCAATAGGTGGCGCCGGCATTGGCCGGCAGGGCGAAGGCGAGATCGTCGTAGTCGCCGCCCGTATCGGGACCAGGCAGGGCTGCGCCGCCGGCGAGACTGGTTCTCGCGGCGCGCAGATAGCCAGTGATCTCGGTGAGCACAGCCTCGGGATCGTCGAGCTGGAGGTCGACCGGCTCGCGCGGATAGAGCAGTGAGGCGCTGATGGCGACGTCGTCGCCGAGGAGCGCCTTCACCGCGAACGCGTAGAGGCAGCGCTGAAGCTCGCGTCCGCCGTTCAGGCGGATGTCGCCGCGCGGCGGCCGGCCCGTCTTGTAATCACGGACGAGGGCGCGCTTGCCGTCGCCCGAGATGTCGAGTCGGTCGATATAGCCGGCGATGTTGAAGCCGGTGTCAGGAATCGTGACCGGCAGGCTCACATCCCAGGGTACGTCAGCGTTGGTCTTCGGCTCCGAGCCGCCGAAGGGCACCTCGCCATAAGCGCGCGCGCCGGGCAGTGCATCGTCGCCATAGATGAGGGCGCGGCCTGCCAGCACGCGGGCATCATCGAGGGTGCGCCCCCAGATGACGGCCGGTGGAACCGGACGTTCGCTTTCCCAGTCGGTGGCGACGGCTTGGGCCGCCCGGCCCACAGCCGCCTCGATGGCTTCAGTGGCGGCGCTGGCCAGCCCGCCTGCGGCTTCGAGATCGCGCAGGGCTCGGTCGAGTACCATGTGGACAAGATCGCCGATTCCCAGCGCATCGAGCACGAGGGGTTCGGCGCTGCTCTGCGGCTCGCGCCACCCGAACCCGTAGACCCACACGAAACTGAGCGGGTTGCGTAGCAGGCGGCGCAGTGAGCTGGCCGACTGGGTGCGGCCAAGAATGGCGAGCATGAGCGGATGATCCGCGCGCACCAGCCCGTCATGGGCGGTAATTTCCGCCTGCCGCCAGTCGCGCCAGCAGCCGATCGCGCTAGTCGCCTGTGGATCGGCGGCGAACTCCTGGGGCCGCGCCATCAGCCGGTCGCTCTCACTGAAGGCGTGGGCCGGAGTCGCGTTGCGGCGCAGATAGGTTTCGTCGCCGTGCCCGGCGAGGAGGGGACTGCGTCCGAGGAGACGGCCATCGCTGTCGCGCCGGGCGCGCGAGAGAACGACGGCATCGCCTGTGGTGGCGAGGATGGTCTCGAAGTCACGGCGGTCGGCGAGGTTCACCGGCAGGGGATCGAGAATCGGTGTCGGAATGATGTGATCCGGGATCAGCCGGTCCTCGGCGATGCCGCGCGGCCAACGCGAGGAGTTGAGCCCGAGGAGGCGCACGAAGCGACGGGGCGAGGCCGCGAGCGCGCTCGCCGGCATCCAGGCGACACAGGCGCACGCCTCTAGGCCGTCATCCTGTTTCATGGTCTCCAGCGTCGCGTCGACCGAGGCGGCGGGGCCGGCGAGCAGCGCCTTGCGCCAGATCGCAAGCGCGCGGCCCTTGAGGAAGGTCTCGCCGATTTCGCTGGCAGCTTCGGGGCCTTTTGCCAGCATCTCGATCGCCGCGCGTAGCGCCGGAGTGTGATCGGCGGCTTCAGGCCAGTCTTCCGGCGCCAGCCGGGCAAACAGGCGGTTCCAGGCGGCCAGCGTCGAAAGGGGCGCATCGGTCGGCAAAACCCGCAGCCAGCCTTCAGGCAGAGCCTGGAATGCCCCACCGTCGCGGCAGAGTGTCGCCAGGCGCCGCAGACGCGATTGCGACAGGCCGCGCACGACGATGTCGGCCAGCGCAGCTGCCGCCTGTCCCTCGCGAGTGGTGACGGTGCGGACGCCGTGGACGAAGTGCAGGTCGATATTGGCGTCGGCGCGCAGGGCCAGGAAATGATCGTCATAGTCGGCGGGCGAGGCGGTCGCGATAGCGATCTTTGAGGCCGAGACGCCCGAGGCGAGCAGGTGTCGCGCCCAGCGCATCGCCTCGATAGCCTCGTGATAGGCCGTCGCCGCGCTGACGGCGCCGACCTCCGGCGCTTGCCCCGGTGTGCGCACGATCGCGACGCCTGTGCCGTCGAGCCATGCGGGAACACTCCTTGGGCCGGCGGCCCACCGCACGGGGATGTAGGCCGTGAGGGCCTGAAGTAGCGGCCGCCAGCACGGCGAAAGCTCGGTAAGGCCGGCGATCTCCATGGGGCCAAGGACGGCGGTGGCATGATTGATGCGGGCGGTCGCAGTCGCGACGATGTCGACAGGACGCATCATGCCAGCCGGAAGCCGCTCGATGACCGCCGCTTCCAGGCGCGCGATGGCGGCAAGGCGCGGATGGTCGGCCGCGCGCATGGCCAGATCGATACCCGCGCGCCAGGCTTTGTGCAGCGTGTCGACGGCTGCGTCGATCATGCCAGGAAGATCCTTGATGCTCTCCAGCTCGCCCATCGGCGTCGCCGGCAGGGCCGCCTGGATCGCCGTGCGCAAGCTTTCGTCGTCGATGGGACGGACGAAGCCGCCGGCCAGTCGCACGGCGGCTTGCTCGAAGGACATGATCTGAAGGCCTTGGCGCTTCTCCCGTCCAGCCGCCAGACGGGCCTCCCGCATGGCGAGGCGGCCATGAACGACCAGGGTGGATCGATGTGCGATGGTCATGGACGCTCTCCTTCCGGGCGCTGCTTAGGCTTGCGGCGCCGCGCCAGCGGCGGTGACCGCCGTCCGCGTGCCGCTGATTTGAGGTTCCGGCCGGCGCGATTGCGCATCCTGCCCCTCCGAGTGCATCTGATTATCCATTGACGAAACCTCGCAGTGTGAATAATAATTACACGGACTAGATCGGGTTGTCCATCTAGTTTTTATGCTCATCTACACGAGGCTGAGGCAATGGCAGAGGCCGCGACGGCATTGAAATGGGGGGTGGGGCGCCGGCTCGAGTTCATCGAGTTCCGGCTTTTTTGGGAGGGGTCGATCAACCGCGCCGACCTCGTGGAGGTATTTGGCGTGTCGGTTCCGCAGGCGTCGAAGGACCTGACGCTCTATCAGGAGCGGGCGCCCGGCAACATGGAGTACGACACCCGCGCCAAGCGCTATGTCGCCGCCGAGCACTTCGTCCTGCGCTTTCTCGAGCCGGACCCCTATGTCTATCTCGCGCAGCTTCGCTCGGTCGCCGAGGGCGCTCTTCCCGCCCATGATTCGTGGATTGCGGCTCTGCCCAGCGCCGATGTGGCGCTGACCCCCAGGCGGGACATCGACATCAAGGTTCTGCGTAAAATCCTCGACGCCACCCGCGAGGGCGTTTCCGTCGACATCTTCTATCAGTCAATGAACAAGGTGCGGCCGGACCCTATCTGGCGGCGCATCACGCCTCATGCCTTCGGCTATGATGGCTTTCGCTGGCACGCGCGGGCTTATTGCCACCTGGAGCATAAGTTCAAGGACTTCCTGCTGCCGCGCATCCTCGATGTCGGCGCGAAAGGCGAGCCGGGGGAATCGGGCGACCGGGACTGGCTCTGGAACAACTATTTCGATGTCGTCATCGGGCCGCACCCTGCGCTGACGGCGAGCCAGAAGAAGGTTGTCGCCAAGGATTATGGGCTCGATCAGGGTAATGGCGTGCTCGCAGTCCGCTATGCGATGCTCTTTTATGTTTTGAAGCGTCTGGGTTTGCTGGGTGACGCCACGAAGCAGAGCGCCCATACGCAGCATATCGTAACAATAAACCGCAAAGAAACTGAAGCTGCGCTTGAGCGAGCGGAGCTTCAGCTATGAAAGACCTGGGGAGCGCCGGCTGATGGCGGTACGGCTTGAAGACATAAAGAATGGCGCATCGGTGCGGGGCGTGGCCTCGGCTCAGGCTGTGCATGTGATCTCGGTGGACTGGATCGGCGATCAGGCGATCAGCGTCGTTTACCGCGACCACAACGGCTCGGTGGCCGAGGCCGTTCTTTATCGGGATGACGAGCACCGGCTTGAGGTCGAGCAGAGCGGGCGGGCCTGGTCGTTCGACGCTGACGGCGCGTTGCTGCGGCTGGTGACGGAAGCCAACCGCATCAAGCTGGCGCACTATTTCGATCCGTATCTGGCGATCCACACGAGTCTGGTCGATCCGCTGCCGCACCAGATTTCGGCAGTCTATGGCGAAATGCTGCCGCGACAGCCGCTGCGCTTCCTGCTCGCCGACGATCCCGGCGCCGGCAAGACGATTATGGCCGGGCTGCTGATGAAGGAACTGATCGCCCGTAGCGACCTGGAGCGCTGCCTCGTGGTCGCGCCCGGCAGCCTGGTTGAACAATGGCAGGACGAACTCGGCCAGAAATTCAATCTCGAGTTCGACATCCTTTCCCGCGACATGATCGAGAATTCGCGGTCGGGCAATCCGTTCAGCGACCGGGACCGGCTGATCGTCCGTCTCGATGTGCTGGCGCGCAACGAGGAGCTTCAGGAGAAGCTCATGAGCGCGCGCGAATGGGACCTCATCATCTGTGACGAAGCCCATCGCATGTCGGCCACTTATTTTGGCGGAGAGGTGAAATACACCCGCCGCTATCAGGTCGGCCAGAAGCTCGGCCAGGTCTGCCGGCATCTGCTGTTGATGTCGGCCACACCGCACAATGGCAAGGAAGAGGATTTCCAGCTCTTCATGGCGCTGCTCGACGGCGATCGGTTCGAGGGTCGGTTCCGCGATGGTGTCCACTACGCCGACACCGAAGACATGATGCGGCGGCTGACCAAGGAGGAACTGCTCAAATTCGACGGTCGGCCGCTCTTCCCTGAGCGGCGGGCGCGCACGGTCAAATATCAGCTCTCGGAGGGGGAGGCCGCGCTCTACACCGCCGTCACTGAATATGTGCGCACGGAGATGAACCGCGTGCAGCGCTTCGCGGAGGGCGACGGTAAGAAGCGTAACAATGTCGGCTTCGCATTGCAGATCCTCCAGCGCCGGCTCGCTTCGTCACCGGCCGCAATTTACCAGTCCCTTAAGCGTCGCCGCGAGCGGCTGGAAAACGAACTGGGCGAAGCTCGCCTTGCCGCCAAGGGCCGCCGGGCAGGTACGAGCGAGCCGACGATCAATGCCGACATGCTCGGCAACATCGAGGAATATGGTCAGGAGGAGATCGACGAGCTTGAGGACCTGATCTCGACGGGCGCGACGACGGCCGAGACGGTCGAGCAACTTGCCCTGGAAGTCGAGACTCTGAAGGGCTTGGAGACTATGGCGCTCGGTGTTCTCCGTTCTGGCGTGGATACAAAGTGGAGTCAGCTCAACCGTATCCTCGATGACGATTTGATGGTTGACGCCGCTGGCAATCGCCGCAAGCTGATCATCTTCACCGAGCCCAAGGACACGCTGCACTACCTGCTCGACAAGGTCAGGGCGCGGCTCGGCAATCCCGAGGCGGTCGAGGTGATCCACGGCGGCGTGTCGCGCGAAGAGCGGCGTAAGGTCGTCGAGCGCTTCATGCAGGACAAGGACATGCTGGTCCTGATCGCCAACGACGCGGCCGGTGAAGGCGTGAACCTTCAGCGCGGCCACCTGATGGTCAATTACGACCTGCCGTGGAACCCGAACAAGATCGAGCAACGGTTCGGCCGCATCCATCGCATCGGTCAGACAGAGGTGTGCCACCTGTGGAATCTCGTCGCGGCTGATACGCGCGAGGGCGAGGTCTACGCCCGGCTGCTCGAAAAGCTGGAAGCTGCGCGCGAGGCGCTGGGCGGCCGCGTCTATGACGTGCTCGGGGAATTGTTCGACGGCGTGGCGCTCAAGGATCTGCTGTTCGAGGCGATTCAGTATGGCGAGCGGGAAGAGGTCAAGGCCCGCCTGTTCCAGCAGGTCGATGGCGCCGTCGACCAGGCGAACCTGCTTGAGCTTCTGCGCCGCCGCGCCCTGACCAACGACACGATGCCGGAGGCCAAGGTCGAGGAACTGCGGCTCGAAATGGAGCGCGCCGACGCGTTGCGCCTGCAACCGCATCACATCCAGAGCTTCTTCGTCGAGGCGTTCCAGCATCTGGGGGGCCGGATCAAGCGCCGCGAGGAAGGGCGCTGGGAGATTGCCCATGTGCCGGTGCGTATCCGAGAGCGGGATCGTCAGATCGGTAATGGCGCACCGCTCCAGACGCAATATGAGCGGATCTGCTTCGAGAAGGACAAAATCAACCAGCAGCCGGTCGCAGCTTTCGTCTGCCCGGGCCATCCGCTGCTCGAAGCTGTAATCAGCCTGATCCGCGAGCAGTATGAGCAAATCATGCGGCAGGGCGCGATCCTGGTAGACGACACCGATGCTGGAGACGCGCTGTCGGCGATTTTCCTGCTGGAACACACCGTCCAGGACGGTCGCGTCACCAGCGCCGGCAAGCCGCATGTGATTTCGCAGCGGCTCCAGTTCGCCGCCATCGACAAGGCCGGAAACACCGTCAACGCCGGCATCGCGCCGCATTTGAACCTGCGGCCTGCCAAGCCGGAAGAGATCGCCAGCGTGCGTGATCTTCTGGAGGAGAGCTGGCTGACTACCGATCTGGAAAAGGCCGCGATCCGGTTCGCGACGGTCGAGCTGGCGCAGGGCCATGTCGCCGAGGTTAAAGCGCGGCGCTTGCCCGAGATCGAAAAGGTCGAGCAGGAGGTTCGCGCCCGGCTCAAGAAGGAGATCAATTACTGGGACTCGCGCGCCTTCGAGCTGAAGGAAGAGGAGCGGGCCGGCAAGAAGACTCGGGTGAACTGGCAGAACGCGCAGCGCCGGGCCGAGGATCTGGCGGATCGGCAAAAGCGCCGTATGGACCAGCTTGAACGGGAGCGGTTTATCTCCTCGCAGCCGCCGCGCGTGCGGGGCGGCATGGTCGTCATCCCGCGTGGGCTACTGGAAGAGCGTCAGGCGCCAAGCGTCCCGAACCATTTCGCGGAAGACCCCGTTGCGCGCCGGGTGATCGAGCTTGCTGCGATGGAAGCTGTCATGGAGGCCGAGCGGGCGCTGGGCAACGAGCCGGCCGACGTCTCCGCCCAGAAGATCGGCTATGACATCGCCTCGCACGATCCGAAGTCGGGACATCTGCGCTTCATCGAGGTCAAGGGGCGCATCGACGGAGCCGACAGCGTGATGGTTACGCGGCAGGAAGTCATCACATCGCTGCACGAGCCGGAGAAGTTCATTCTCGCTATTGTGCCGGTTACGGCCGGCTTCGCCCATGCGCCGCGCTATGTGCGTGGCCCGTTGGTCGAGCGGGAGCCGTCGTTCCTTGAAACCGCAATTCAGTTTGATCTTCGCCGATTGTTGGAACGGGCGGAGGCCGCACACTGATGGTCTTGCCGCTTGTAAATATGTCTAGTTGGGGAGCCGCCTCCAGGCAGGTCGTTCGTGCACTTCGCGGACGCAGTTGCCTGCCTCTCCATGAATTGACGAAAGCCAAGGTAGAGAAGCCCCACGGTCGAACACGGCCGCTGCCTAAGGCATCGGGGAGCGTTGAATTCAGCGCTTGGCGCTTAGCTCATGCGGTCAAGAAGGCCGATTGCTTGCGATGGCCGACCACCCCGATTCGATGGCTGGGGGCTACCGGGTTTCTGCTCGAAAATGGCCACTTGTTTGATTGGACGGCGAACGAGTGGTGCCTGCTAGACGGCATGTCGAGTTTCTACGCCGACTTCTCAGGGTCGGGCTTTGCGGGGCGGATCGCACAAGGCATGGCTCTGCTGTTCCTGGAGGACAAAGGCTACGCCTACGTCGGTCGCTTTGAAACCGAGTGGACGCAACGCGCCGCCACGCAGAACCGACAATGGCCGGCGGACAAGTCCAAGGCGCCTGATTTTATCGCCGAAAATAGCCAAAGAGAATGGGTCCTCGCTGAGTCGAAGGGCGGATTTTCCTCCCCGGGCAAGATGCCACCCATCAAAGGCGCTTTGAAAGATGGACTGAGCCAACTCGACGGTTGGGACAAGTATATCAATCCCCAGCCAATCAAGAGTTTTGCGATCGGCACCTTCCTGCGGGAGGCCAACGATACCTCTGGCGAGACATCGCTCATCGCCTTCGTCGACCCCGAGCCGGAGACCCCAGAAAGTCCGGTCGAGTTTCCCCCGGACGTGGTTCGCCGGGCAAACTATGCCTCATGGCTGTCGGCTATGGGCTTGGACGAAGCGGCTGCTCGGCTTCGTGCGGGCGACGGAGAGCCGCAGCGGTACGAGCTTCCTGTTATCTCCGTTGCCGGGCGTCGGTACGCCGTCAGCATAGCCTCAGTGATGCCAAGGCACCCCGAACTATCCAGCCGTGAATTCTGGCGTGATTTTAGGGACTGGCCCTTCTGGCCTCTCCCCTGGTTACGGGATGGCGTCGACATCGAGCTAGTCGGTCTCGATCTCAAAGTCCTCAACGCACTGAGCTCGGCGACACAATCTGCCGCCGCTTCAGAGTTGATGGCACTTGAGCCTTCCGAGTGGCGAGACACGCCTGCTGACCTGGATGGTGGGGCGTTTTACGGCAGTGTTTTTTCGGATGGTTCCTTACTGGGCGAGCTGAGATTGCAGCGTCCCAGCCAGCCATTTCCGGATTTTGAATGGATCGAGGTGGAACTGTGACAAAATACAAGAAAAAGCTCATCGAAGTCGCGATTCCTCTTGAGAAGATCAATGAGGCCTCAGCGCGCGAAAAATCGATCCGGCACGGGCATCCGTCCACGCTGCATTTATGGTGGGCGCGGCGGCCGTTGGCGGCGTGCCGCGCCGTGCTGTTCGCCCAGCTTGTCGATGATCCGTCGAGCGACCTCGAAAAATTCCCCACGCATGAAGCGCAGGAGGCCGAGCGCAAGCGCCTGTTTGGCATCATTGAGGAATTGGTGAAGTGGGAGAACTCGACCAACGAGGAGGTGCTGGAACGTGCCCGCGCCGAAATCCGCAAGAGCTGTGGCGGCGATCTGCCGCCGGTCTATGACCCGTTCTCGGGCGGTGGATCGATTCCACTGGAGGCGCAGCGTCTCGGTTTTCCGGCCTATGGGTCTGATCTGAATCCGGTCGCGGTGATGATCGGCAAGGCGATGATCGAGATCCCGCCGAAGTTCAAGAACGAGGAACCGATTCATCCAGGCCCAAAGGACCGGCAGTTTTACCGCAACGCCGAGGGCATTGCGGAGGACGTCAAATACTATGGCGAGTGGGTGCGTGAGAAGGCGTGGGAGCGCATCGGGCATCTTTATCCACAAGTGGATCTACCGAAGGAGTACGGCGGTGGCAAAGGGACGGTGATCGCTTGGATTTGGGCAAGAACAGTACCCAGCCCCGACCCTGCCTTTTCCAGCGTGCAGGTTCCTATCGCATCGAGTTTCCTGCTCAGCACTAAGGCCGGGAAGGAAACGTGGGTAGAGCCGATTGTCGACAAGCAAGCCAAGGCCATCTCTTATCGGATCAGGCAAGGTGGCACGAAAGCCGAACTCGCTGCGGCCAAAGAAGGGACGAAGGCCGGTCGCGGTGCAAATTTCCGTTGCCTTATGTCGGATACGGCGATCACACCTGACTATGTGAAAAGCAATGGCCGCGCCGGCAACATGGGTCAAACCCTGATTGCGATCGTGGCGGAAGGCAATCGTGGCCGGGCGTATGTCGCACCTGCGGAGGCGCACGAGCATCTCGCTTTTTCGGCAAAACCCGACTGGAAACCAGGAACCAGTTTGCCGAATGATCCACGGAATTTCTGGACCGTGGACTACGGTTTGGCGACCTTCGGTGATTTGTTTACCGACCGACAGTTGGTAGCGCTGAACACCTTCAGCGAGTTAGTCCAAGAGGCGCGAACACAGATTCAGACTGACGCATTGGTTGCCGGGCTCGCTTCTGATCCGACCCCACTGCGCGATGGCGGCAAAGGTGCCAAAGCCTACGCCGAAGCTGTCAGCGTGTATTTGTCGTTTGCGATTGACCGGCTTGCGGATGCTGGCAGTTCGATCGCCACATGGTCGTCATCGGAGTTCATCCGTTTCACGTTTGCTCGGCAGGCGATCCCGATGACTTGGGATTTCGCTGAATGCAATGTCTTCAGCGATAGTACTGGAAACTATCTCGGTGCCGTCGATTGGGTCTGGAAGGCTCTCTCTGGGCTGAGTCCAAACGCGGCCGGCACTGAGATCCAGCACGATGCGCAGAATGTACGTTTGCCGAATGGAGCAGTCGTTTCGACTGATCCGCCATACTACGACAATATAGGATACGCGGATCTATCAGATTATTTTTATGTATGGCTCAGGCGTAATATCAAGGATGTTTATCCTGATCTTGGAAGCACTATTTCCGTTCCTAAAGAAGAGGAGCTGGTCGCGACGCCTTATCGGCACGGCGGGAAAGCGAATGCTGAGGAGCATTTTTTGACGGGTATGACGGCGGCTATATCTAGCCTCGCCCGCCAATCATCTTCATCATTTCCCGCGACAATCTACTATGCCTTTAAGCAAAGCGAGGTCGAGCAAGACGGCCTGAGTTCAACCGGCTGGGCAACCTTCTTACAAGCTGTGATTGAAGCAGGTTACGCGATTGTTGGAACGTGGCCTGTTCGAACGGAGCGTTCAGCCCGGACAATTGCGACTGGAACCAACGCTCTCGCAAATTCGGTCGTCTTGGTGTGCCGGAAAAAGGAGATCACAGCCGAGGTCGTTACCCGTGCCGAATTTATCCGTGCCCTGAAACGTGAATTGCCGCCGGCGATCTCAGAGCTTCAGGCTGCTACCATTGCACCAGCAGATATGCCGCAATCTGCGATTGGACCCGGCATGGGGGTATTCTCGCGTTATAAGGCTGTACTGGAGTCGGACGACAATCCGATGAGTGTGAAGACCGCACTACAGCTGATCAACAAGGAACTGGACGAATACCTGGGCGGTATCCAGGGGGAGTTCGACCCAGACACGCGCTTCGCTATCACCTGGTTCGAGCAGAATGGGCTGAAGACCGGCGAGTACGGGACGGCCAACAGCATCGCCACGGCGCGCGGCATCTCGGTCGAAAGCGTCAAGCATGCCGGGATCGTGGACAGCGCGGCCGGCAAGGTCCGCATCCTCGCCCGTGATGAACTCGACGAGGATTGGGACCCGGAGGAGGACCGACACCTGACGGTGTGGGAGTGCCTCCAGCATCTGGTCAGGCGGCACGAGAAGGACGGCATCTCCCACGACACCGCTGTCCTGTTGAAGAAAATCAACACCCAGGCCGAGGCGGTGAAGGATCTCGCCTACTGCCTTTACGACATCAGCGCCAACAAGCGGAAGGATGCGAAGGAGGCCACGGCCTACAACGCCCTGATCGCCGATTGGACCGAGCTGACAAAGGCTGCGGCAGCCATCCACGACACAAGCGGCGATCGTCAGATCCGGCTGGACATTTAAGGGGGGAACGGACCGTGGCAAAAAGTACGCGCCAATATGTGTTTGAAGGGATGGAACTGCTGCCGGCGGCGCTGATTCCCTTCGTCGAAAAGCGGCTCGAAACCTCGCTCAAGGGGCACTGGCAGGTCCAGGTTCTTGAGAAGCTGCCGGGCCTGCGCCCAAACAGCAATGGCGAGGTCGGTTGGGATCAGGCCGCGCTCTTCAATGCGATGGATCGTTTCTGGAGCGAGGCGTTCAAGGCGGTTCTCGGCCGCGCCGAACGCTCGTTGGTCAACGAACTGGGCGACGTCCGCAACAAACTCTCGCACAACGAGACCTTCACCTACGACGATGCCGAGCGCGCGCTCGATTCTATGCGTCGTCTAATGGAGGCGATCAGCGCCGGCGAGACGGCCGAGCTCCTTGGCAAGATGCGCGATACCATCCTCCGCACGAAATTCACTGAACTTCAGCGCAATGAGGAGCGGCGGAAAACCCAGCGCCTCGAGATCTCGGTAGAAACGGTGGCGGGGCTTTTGCCGTGGCGCGAGGTGGTCGAGCCGCACCAGGATGTCGCTACCGGCGAGTTCCAGCAGGCTGAGTTCGCGGCCGACCTCGCCAAAGTCCACTCGGGCAGCGCGCCGCCGGAGTACCGCGATCCGCGCCAGTTCTTCAGCCGTACGTATCTTACCGAAGGTTTGAGCGCACTTCTGGTCGGGGCCGCGAAGCGGCTGTCAGGCACCGGCGGCGATCCGGTCGTCGAGCTTCAAACCAACTTTGGCGGCGGCAAGACGCACTCGATGCTGGCCCTCTATCACATGGCGGGACCGACGCCGGTCCAGGACCTGTCCGGCCTGGACCAGTTGCTCGAGAAGCAGGGGCTCAGCGTGCCGAAGGCCATCAACCGGGCCGTGCTCGTCGGCACGTCACGGGGGCCGCAGGACTTGCTCCTTGCGGAGGGCGACCGCAAGATTCGCACGACCTGGGGTGAACTTGCTTGGCAGCTCGGCGGCGCTGACGCTTACGCGATGGTGGCGGAAAACGACGCCAGCGGCATCGCGCCGGGCTCACACCTCCTAGAGGCGCTCTTCAAGAAATACGCGCCGTGCCTGATCCTGATCGATGAATGGGTCGCTTACCTGCGGCAGATCTACAAGGTCGAGGGGCTGCCTTCGGGATCGTTCGACGCGAACCTGTCCTTCGTCCAGTCGCTGACCGAGGCGGTCAAGGCCAGCCCTGGCACACTACTCGTCGCGTCCTTGCCGGCCTCGCAGATCGAGGTCGGCGGCGAAGGCGGTCAAGAGGCGCTTGCGCGTCTCAAGCAGACCTTCAGCCGCGTGGAATCCTCGTGGAGACCGGCTAGTCAGGAAGAGAGTTATGAGATCGTCCGGCGGCGGCTGTTCAAGGACATCCCGGGAGACAAATTCCACCACCGCGACAACACGCTGAAGCAGTTCGCCAAGCTCTACCGCGAGAACGCCAACGATTTCCCGCAAGGCTGCGCGGATGAGGATTACCGGCGCAAGCTGGAAAAGGCTTATCCGATCCATCCCGAACTGTTCGACCAGCTCTACACAAGTTGGGGATCCCTCGAAAAATTTCAGCGCACGCGCGGCGTGCTGCGCCTGATGGCGCAGGCCATTCACGAGCTTTGGATGAATGCCGATCCGTCGGTGATGATTATGCCCGGCAGCGTGGCGGTGAGTTCGCCGCGTGTGGAGCCGGAATTGCTCCACTATCTCGACGTGAGCTGGCAGTCGATCATCGCCGGCGATGTCGATGGCACTGCGTCGACTCCCTACAAAGTCGATCAGTCGGCGCCGAACCTGAACCGGTACTCGGCGACCCGCCGCGTTGCCCGCGCGATTTTCATGGGAACGGCGCCCACTGCCCAGCAACAGAACACCGGCCTCGACGATAAGCAGATCAATCTCGGCGTCGTGCAGCCGGGCGAGCGCCCTGCGATCTTCGGCGATGCGCTGCGCCGGCTGACCAACCAGGCTAAGTTCATGCACGCCGATCTTGGTCGGTACTGGTATTCGATGTCGGCGAGCCTCAATCGCATCGCCGCGGACAAGGCTGCGCAGATCGAGGCGGCGCTTGTCGACGTGACGATCGACGCCGAACTCGGAAAATATGTGAACGGCCTCGCCGACCGCGGGCATTTCGATGCCGTGCAGGTGGCACCCGCGTCATCAGCTGAAGTTCCCGACGAGGCGGGCGGCGTGCGCGCCGTCGTGCTGGGCGTCAAATATCCCCACAACGGGCGCGATGGCTCGGATGCACTGGTCGAAGCGAAGGACATCCTCACTCAGCGGGGCAGTACGCCGCGCGTCTATCGCAACATGCTGGTGTTCATCGCAGCGGAAGCCCGGCAACTCGACCATCTGCGGGATGCCGTTCGCGCGTCCCTGGCTTGGGGCGAAATCGTCCGCGACAAGGAGCGCCTTGAACTCCGGCCGAGCGACCAGAAGCTCGCCGAGGCGAAGCAAGCCGAAGCGAGAGAAACGATGAAGACCCGCCTCAAAGAGGCGTGGTGCTATCTGCACTATCCGGCCCAGGAGAGTGCCCAGGCCGATTGGGAGTGGGTGTCGGGCAAGATTCCGGCGCAGGACGGGCTGCTGGCTCGGGCTAGCAAGAAGCTGGTGGCTGAAGAGGGCTTGCTGATGGAGTTGGGGCCGTCGCGCCTCGACCGCGATCTCCAGAAATACATCTGGAACGACAAGCCGAGACTGTCGCTCAAGGATCTGCGGGAATATCTGAACCGCTACATCTATTTGCCGCGCCTGAAAGGGCAGGATGTGCTGGTCAAGGCGGTGCATGCGGCGATCAGCGGCATCCTGCCCGGTCCTTTCGCCTATGCCGAGCGGTGGGACGAGAAGACGGACACCTATGCGGGGCTTGCTATCGAGCGGGCGGGCAATACGCCAGTGGTCATCGACAGCGACAGTGTCATCATTAAACCGGATGTCGCCGACGCACACCGTCCGGCGCCAGTACAAACCGATGCTGGCGGCACGCTAGGGGGCGCTGGCGGTACTCTGCCGACGCCGGGCGAACCTGTCATCGGTGGCGGACCTACCACGTCGCCGACAGAAAAGAAGCCGACGCGATTTATTGGCGCGGTGATGATCTCACCTGAGCGGCCAGCGCGGGACATCCATCAGATTGTCGAGGCGATCGTCGAGCAGCTCACAACGCTTCCGAATAGCGCCGTGAAACTTCGTTTGGAAATCGACGCTGATGTTCCATCAGGCCTAGATCGAGCAAAAGTGAGAACGTTGATTGAGAACGCGAACACCCTCGGGTTCATCGAGAAGTCAGTCGAATGAAAGTAGAGTTACCTAATTCCTCAAACTGCAGACGGCGATTGGCCCGAATCGGAGAAGAGGCGGAGTTGCTGCGTTGCCCTTTGAAATTCGGCACATTCGTTATGTGATTGCCGCTGCCGATCACGGTAGCTTTCGCCGAGCAGCTGCCGCACTGGGCATACAGGAATCAGCTATCAGCCGCCGAATTCGTGATCTGGAAGATCGGCTTGGCGCCCCCTTGTTCACGCGATCGGCAGGTGGCGTGCAACTCACCCAAGCAGGCAGGCAATTCGTTCAACGCGGTCGAAAGGCACTGTCGCAAATCGGGATGGCGCGAGCGGAAGTGTCTGCGATCGGCCGCGGGGAAGATGGCGAAGTTCGAATCGGCATCTTTTCGTCGCTGGCCTCTGGCTTTCTGGCTGACCTCTTCCAAGCCTTCGGGCAGCGCTACAAAGCGGTGAAGTTGAGCTTTGCCGATGGTAATCCCGCTGAACACGTCGCCGCCGTGCGGCAGCGTCAACTCGACGTTGCGTTCTTGACTGGGCTCACGAGCTGGCCGGATTGCCAGAGCCAGCACCTTTGGACGGAACGCATCTTCGCGGTGTTGCCTTTGCATCACCCTCATGCCGACGACATGGAAGTCACCTTCGGCGATCTGGCTGGCGAGCCCTTCATAGTCAGCGAGAGCGCGCCCGGCGAAGAAATCCACGACTATCTCGTCCAGCGTCTCGCCGACCTCGGACACCATCCCGAGATCCAGCAGCAGGCGGTAGGACGAGATAATCTGATGCAGCTTGTGGCGCTCGGACGCGGACTCACCGTGACCAGCGAGGCCACGACGGGCACGCAGTTTCCCGGCGTGGTGTTTCGCCCGATCGTCGGCGAGATATTGCCATTTCGCGCCGTCTGGGCGTCGCGCAATGATAATCCGGCATTCCTGCGACTGCTCGATCTCGCGCGTTCAATGGCGCGAGTGGATCAGTCTTTCGGGATCAACGGTTCCGCGAAGTCGGCAGCATTGCACGCCGGGCCTTCACAAACTCCCGATCCGTCGCGATGAAGCGCTGCAGCATTGGCACGATCAGACGAACAGGATCGCCAACAGCCTGCCCGGCGTCGCTGGCGAGGATGTCTGCATAGGCAACAAGTTCGCGGTGCAGACCGGCCGGCAGTTCCAGCGTGACTTTGACCGGCTTGTCGTCGGTTATGGGGCCGAGTTTCAGCTTCGCCATGTCAGCCTCCGTAGGGTTCGAGTACAAGATCGCGCGTGACGATCACGCGGACGGGGAAGCCCGGCCGGATGGTGAGCGTTGGTGCGATATTGAGCTGGCGCTGGACGATCTGCTGGCCGGTCTGGCTGATGCTGTTCGATGCGCCGTTACGCAGGGCCCGCACAATGTCGCTTTCGCCGCTCGACGAACCAGATTCTGCGCCGACGCTGAGCAGCGTGGACAAGGCCGCGGCCTTGAACAGTTCGCCCCAATGGTAATCGACGCCATCCTCCAGCCCGGCATAGCCCTCGGCGTCGGCGCCGGGTTGGCGTTCCAGTACGATCGAGTGGCCATTCGGGAAGATTAGCCGGCTCCAGACGAGCAGGATGCGGCGCTGTCCGAACCCGACGCCGCTATCATACTGGCCGATGACGCGGGTGCCCTGCGGCACGAGTAGGATCTTACCCGTCGGGCTGTCATAGACATTCTCCGTCACCTGCGCCGTGATCTGGCCTGGCAGATCGGAGTGGATGCCGGTGATGAGCGCGGCGGCGATCACCGCGCCAGCCTGAAGCACATTCTTCGACGCGGGCGCTACAACGCGATCCGGGGAGACGGTGCGCTTGTCGGGCGTCTGGTTGAGGAAGGCGAGTTGCCGATCCTGCGCCGAGGGTGTGGCTGGCTGCGGCGCGAGGCCGAGACTGGCGAGATCGGGTTGCGGTACGGTCGCGGTAGTCGGCGTTGTGGCGGTGTTCCCCGGCCTCGTTTCGGTGTTGGCGAACAGCCTTGCGGTCCGCGCCGATTCCAGTTCCTGCGCCCGGCGTTGTTCCTCCGGTGTTGGTCCGACAGGCCCCAAAGGGGTGGCAATCCCCGGCGTCGGTACGGGCTGACCGGCATTCTGTGCGTTGAGGATCGGACGGCCGAGATCGCCGGGCAGCGGCGGGCCGAGTTTGGGGACGCCGCTATAGTCCTTGGGTAGTCCGGCGAGGCCATCCGGCGTGGTGCGGTTATCGGTTGAGATCAGTTCCTGGCCTTGTTCGCCGCCATGACGGGTCTGGAGCGCATAGATCAGCGCGCCGCCGACGCCGACGCTGGCGGCAAGACCGAGACCTGCGAGCACCTTGCGCGACAGGCGGGTGATGCGCGGCGGCTCGGGCCGCAGCCGCATCGGCGCGACCGGCTCGCCGGTCAGCGGGCGTGCATTATCTTCAGTGGGCTCGACAGGACGCCCAACCTCTGGCTCGCGCCCTTCTTTCTTGTCGGGATCATCCTGTTTCACGACGCTGGCCTCCCATCGGTGCGGGAGATGCGGACGCGCTTCTGGTTCTTGTCGGCTCCGAAGCGAAGCTCGGCGGCGGCGAACAGCCGATCGACGATCATGTAGTTGCCGCGCACGCGGTAGTTCACGAGTTCGGATGTCGCGCCCTCCGGCCCGACGACGAACAGCGGCGGCATCTCGCCCTGGCCGATGCCGCGCGGAAACTCGATGAACACCTGCCGGCCGTCGTCGAATGCGCGGAGCGGCCGCCACGGCGCGCGGTCGCCCAACACCTCGTAGCGGAAATTTACACGGGAGAGATCGATGCCGTTCGCGATCGGTTGCTGGGCCTCGGCTTGGCTGTTCTGGCGACGCAGCGCGATGAGCTGGTCCTGCGGATATTGCCAAGACACTGACGCCATATAGGTCGAAGGCGTCGAGCGCAGTTCCATATGGTAGGTGCGACGATCAGTGTTGATAACCAGGTTGGTCATCAGCTCGGCGCGCGTGGGCTTCACCAGGATATGCACGACCTTCGCCGCGCCTGTGCCGCTCTCGGTATCGCCGATTATCCAGCGCACCGTGTCGCCAGCGGCGACCGGGCCGGAGCCGACGAGCTGTTCTCCGGGCTGGAGCGAAATGTCGGTGATCTGCCCCGGCGAGGCATAGACCTGATAGAGCGCGCCATCGACGAAGGGATAGACCTGCATCGAATTGATGAAGCCGTTACGCACCGGCTGCATCCGCGCGGCGGCATTGGCCTGGTTGACGCGCACGGTCGGATCGGCGGCTTCTGGCTCGGGCTTGCCGTCCTTGCTGACCGGTTTCAACTGGCCGGGAAGCGGCAGCGGCCTGGGCAGCTCGACGACCTGCACGGGCTTGGGCGGATCGGCGGCGATGACGGCCGGAGCCGCATCGTCATAGGAAATCTCCGGCGGTGGGGTGTGCCCCGCACAGCCCGTGAGGGCGCAAGCGGAAAGCAGGAAAGCCGCGAGTGAGGCATTGCGGAAAGCCGGCCTCCCAGCTTTGCGGAAGGTCGGTGTCATTGTCCAAGCTCCTTCGACCAGTTGATGGCGTTGATGTAGATTCCCAGCGGGTTCTTCCGCAGCGTGTCGGCATCGCGGGGCGGCTGTACGGCGACGGTGAGGATCGCGGACCAGCGTTCGGAGCTGGCGAGCGAACCGTCCTGATAGCGGCGCTCGATCCAGGCGACGCGGAAGCTCGATGGCGAGGCGCGGATCACACTCGACACCTCGACCGCGACCTGCTGCCTGCCGACCTTGGCGAACGGATCGTTCGAGCGCGCATAGTCGTTGAGCGCCAGCGCGCCGGCCTGCGTGGTGAAGTCATAGGCGCGCAGCCAGTTCTGCCGCACGATGATGGCGTCGGCCGGAATGCCCCGGACCTGCTCGATGAACCGCGCGAGGTAGAAGGCGATCTGCGCGTCGTTCGGCTGATAGTCGGCGGTCGCGGGCGCAATCGCCTGCGCCTGTCCAAGCCGATCGACCTGCACCACCCATGGCACGATCGAACCGTTCATCGACTGCCAGAACACTCCGGCCGAGAGAGCGGCGGAGAGCGCCAGCGAGCCGAAGGCCATCAGCCGCCAGTTCTTCGCCTGTACACGGGCCGAGCCGATGCGGTCGTCCCAGACCTGGGCGGCGCGCTGATAGGGCGTCTCGGGTTCGGGGGATTTGCCGTAGTGGGTGGAAGGTCGCTTGAACATGGTCAGTCGCTTTCGGAGAGGTTGACGGAAGAGCCGCCGCCATGGGCATCGCCGGATTTGACGGCGTGGGCAGCGGCCTGGACGCCATGCGTCATCTGCTGGCCGCGCTTCATGCGTTTGGCCCAGGCGGGCGGGCGGTCGGCGGACGATGGCGTGGCGGAGGCGGCGGGTGCAGATGCGGCGGAGCTGGCATCTGCCTCGGCCGCGCCCGCATCACCGGATACGGCGCGGCCACCCGCTTCAAAGCTCTCGCGCATCGAGGCGGCGGCACGCCGGAATGGGCTGGCGATGGCAGAGCCGGCTTTCGATGCGCCGGTCGATGCGACATTGCCAAGACCGGAGGCAACGCCGGATGCGCCGGACTGGCCGGCCGCGCCAAGGCTGTAGGCGGTGGACGCGCCACCCGCGAGTGTGGCCCCGCCACGGGCGGCAGCGGCAGCGCCTCCGGCAAGGGCAGCTCCACCAGATGCCACGGCGCCGACCGTCGCTGCACCCGCCGCGACCATGCCACCGGCGGCGAGACCCGTGCCGACCGCCGCGCCCGCACCAAGCTGCGGGCCGCCGGAAACGAGACCGTTGGCGATGCCGGGGCCGAAGATGCCCAAGCCCAGCAGTGCCAGGGCCGCGAGCACGATGGTCATGGCGTCGTCGATCGAGGGCGTCGCGCCGTTGAAGCCGGCGGTGAACTCGGAGAACAGGGTCGAGCCGATGCCGATGATGACGGCGAGCACCAGGACTTTGATGCCCGACGAGATGACGTTGCCGAGGACGCGCTCGGCCATGAAGGCGGATTTACCGAACAGGCCGAACGGGATCAGCACGAAGCCGGCGAGCGTCGTCAGCTTGAACTCGATCAGGGTGACGAAGAGCTGGACGGCGAGGATGAAGAAGGCGAGCAGGATCAGCGCCCAGGCGAACATCAGGCAGGCGATCTGGATGAAGTTCTCGAAGAACGAGACCCAGCCCATCAGGTCGGAGATGGAATCGAGCAGCGGCCGGGCGGCGTCGAGGCCGGTCTGCGCGACCTTGCCGGGGCGCAGGAGATCGGCGGTGGTGAACCCCGTGCCTGACGCCTTCAGCCCGAGACCGGCGAAGCTCTCGAAGACGATGCGGGCGAGGTTGTTCCAGTTGCCGATGATGTAGGCGAACACGCCGACAAACAACGTCTTCTTGACCAGCCGCGCGATGATGTCCTCATCGGCGCCCCACGACCAGAACAGCGCCGCCAGCGTCACGTCGATGACGATCAGCGTGGTCGCGATGAACGCCACTTCGGGGCGCAGCAGGCCGAAGCCGCTGTCGATATAGCGGGTGAAGACATCCAGGAAATGGTCGATGACGCCGGCGCCCTGCATCTCAGCGGCTCCCGTTCTGGTCTGGTATGGACGGGGTTGGAGCGGTCGGCTCCGGGGACGCGACCGGCGCGGGCTGGCCCAGGAAGCGGCGACGGTTTTCGGCCCAGGCGTGAAGGCAGGACGGATCGCGCCCACCGGCTTCGCCCATTGCGCCACACCGCGCGAGTTCCACGCGCAGCGGATCTCGCGCCGGTGCCGGTCGCACCTGCGCGACCGGATCGTCCGCCCGCTCGGCGGGCCGGTTTATCTCGATTGCGGTGGCGGTGATCGCCAGCGCGACGAAGACGATGGCGCCGATACGCGCGAGGGTCTTGCCGTCCATCACGCCCCCGCTCAGTTGTTACCGTGGAACATCTGCGCGTTGCCGGGCTGGTAGCCCGATCCCGGCGTCAGGAAGCGGCGGCGCTGTTCCTGTCCCTGTGCGGCGGCGGCAGCGCGTTCGGCATCCGTCAGCGCCTGCGCCCGGCCGTTGGCGGCAACGAGCGCGGTGAGGTCGGCGAGTTGCTGGGCCTGGAGCGCGAGAAGCTGGTTACCGGCCTGCGTCGCCTGCAACGCGCCGGTCGCCGACTGGCTCGACCCGACCAGCGCCGACATCTGCGTGCGGTTGGTGTCGATGTTGCCGACCACGGTGGCCTGCACGCGCATCGCGTCCTGCAAGCCGCCGACCGTGTTCTGCCAGCGCGATTTCGCGTCGGCGACGAGCTGCGCGTCCGACGCCGACATGGAAGCGGTCGAGTATTTCTGGCTGAAGACCTGATCGATCTTCTGGACGTCATAGGCGATGTTCTGCGCCTGGCTGAGCAGTTGCTGGGTGCGCTGCACCGACTGCTGCAACTGCTGGAGTGACGAGTAAGGCAGGCTCGCCAGATTGCGCGCCTGATTGATGAGCGACTGCGCTTCGTTCTGGAGCGAGGTGATCTGGTTGGTGATCTGCTGAAGCGAGCGCGCGGCGGTCAGCACGTTCTGCGCATAGTTGGACGGATCAAACACGACCCATTGCGCCTGCGCTGGTGTCGTGATGATCGGCGACAGGGCCAGCGGGACGGACAGGATGGACGCGGCAAGCAACGCCGCGCGTGAACGGCGCAGTTTCATTGGGACTTCTCCTTGTTGGTGAGGTTGGGAATGAGATCGGCGGCCCAGCCGACGCCGCGATGGCGCAGCCAGGCGTCGAGGAATCCGTCCGTGCCATGCTCGGCGGTGACGCGGGCGATGGCGGCCTGATCGGTCTTCGAGGATGCGGCGCAGAGCGCTAGCGCCACCTCCGACAGGCCCAGCTCGAACAGCCGGTTGCCGCGCCGCGACTGGCAGTAATAGTCACGCTTGGGCATGGCCCGCGCGATGATCTCGATCTGCCGGTCGTTGAGACCGAAGCGGCGATAGATGGCGGTGATCTGCGGCTCGATCGCGCGCTCGTTGGGAAGCAGCAACCGGGTCTGGCAGCTTTCGATGATGGCGGGCGCGATGGCGCTGCCGTCGATGTCCGACAGCGACTGCGTGGCGAAGATGACGCTGGCGTTCTTCTTCCTGAGCGTCTTCAGCCATTCGCGGAGCTGGCCGGCGAAGCCCTCGTCGTCGAGCGCGAGCCAGCCCTCATCGACGATGATGAGGGTCGGCGATCCGTCGAGCCGGTCTTCGATGCGATGGAACAGATAGGCCAACACGGCGGGCGCGGCTTCGGTGCCGATCAGCCCCTCGGTCTCGAACGCCTGCACCGTCGCCGTGCCGAGATGTTCGGCCTCGGCATCGAGCAACCGGCCCCACGCCCCGCCAATGCAATAGGGACGCAGCGCCTGCTTGAGGTCGTTGGACTGCAAGAGGACGCAGAGGCCGGTGATCGTGCGTTCCTCGATCGGCGCGGAGGCCAGCGAGGTCAGCGCTGTCCAGAGATGCTCTTTCACCTCCGGCGTGATGGCGACGCTTTCGCGGGCGAGGATCGCGCCGAGCCAGTCGGCCGCCCATGCCCGTTCGGCGGCGTCATCGACGCGGGCGAGCGGTTGCAGCGATACGCTGTCGGCGCTGCCCTCGGTCAGCCCGCCGCCGAGATCGTGCCAGTCGCCGCGCATGGAGAGCGCCGCCGCGCGGATCGAGCCGCCGAAGTCGAAGGCGAAGACCTGCGCGCCGGCATAGCGCCGGAACTGCAAGGCCATCAGCGCCAGCAGCACCGACTTGCCCGCGCCGGTCGGGCCGACGATCAGCGTATGGCCGACATCGCCGACATGAAGGGAAAACCGGAACGGGGTCGAGCCTTCGGTCTTGCCGAACAGCAGCGGGGGGGCTGCGAAGTGCTCGTCCCGTTCCGGCCCCGCCCACACCGCTGACAGGGGAATCATGTGGGCGAGATTGAGCGTGGAGATCGGCGGCTGCCGGACATTGGCGTAGACATGGCCGGGCAATGATCCCAGCCAGGCGTCCACGGCGTTGATGGTCTCGGCCATCGCGGTGAAGTCGCGGCCCTGAATGACCTTCTCGACCAGCCGCAGCTTCTCGTCGGCGATGCGCGGATCGGCGTCCCACACCGTCACCGTCGCGGTGACATAGGCGATGCCGGCATAGTCGGCGCCGAGTTCCTGAAGCGCGAGATCGGCGTCCGCTGCCTTGTTCGAGGCGTCGGTATCGACCAGCGCCGACGCCTCGTTGGTCATCACCTCCTTCAGGATCGCGGCGATCGACTTGCGCTTGGCGAACCATTGCCGCCTAATCTTCGTCAGCAGCTTCGTCGCGTCCGTCTTGTCGAGCAGGATCGCGCGGGTGGACCAGCGATAGGGAAAGGCCAGCCGGTTCAGCTCGTCGAGCAGGCCCGGCGTCGTGGCGGTCGGGAAGCCGGTGATGGTCAGCACGCGCAGATGCGCCGACCCCAGGCGCGGTTCCAACCCGCCGGTGAGCGGCTGATTGGCGAGCAGCGCGTCGAGATAGACCGGCGTCTCGGGGACGCGGACGCGATGGCGGTGTGTCGAGACGCAGCCATGCAGATAAGTCAGCGTTTCGCCGTCATCGAGCCAGCGGCATTCCGGCATGAAGGCTTCGACCAGGCGCAGCAGCCGGTCGGTGCGGTCGGCGAAGCCAGCCATCACCTCATGGGGATCGATACCGGTCTTCTCGCGGCCCTCATAGAGCCAGGTCTCGGCGCGCGCCGCGTCCTCGGCCGGCGGCAGATAGGTGAAGGTGAGGAAATAGCCCGACTCGAAATGCGATCCGGCTTCCTCGAAATCGGCTTTCCGTTCCGCATCGACCAGCGCCGACGCCGAATCCGGGAAGGTGCTGTTCGGATAGGTCGCGGCGGCATGGCGCTGCGCCTCGACGAAGATCGCCCAGCCCGAACCCAAACGGCGGAAGGCGTTATTGAGGCGGCCGGCGACGGCCACCAGCTCGGCCGGCACGGCCGAATCCAGATCGGGACCGCGAAACCGCGCGGTGCGCTGGAAGCTGCCGTCCTTGTTGAGCACGATGCCGGGAGCCGCCAGCGCCACCCAGGGCAGGAAATCGGCGAGCCGGGCTTGTCTGTCGCGATATTCGGCGAGGTTCATCATGGCCGCGCCCCCTCAGACCGAAAGGTGCGCGGGGATGCGTAGATGGCGGCGGCCGACCTCGACGAAGAGCGGATCGCGCTTCGCCGCCCACACCGCCGCGAAATGCCCGATCGCCCAGATGAGGATGCCGGCCAGCCAGAGCCGCAGGCCGAGCCCGACCGCGCCGGCCAGCGTACCGTTCATGATGGCGATGGCGCGCGGCGCGCCGCCGAGCAGGATGGGTTCGCTGAGCGCCCGGTGCAGCGGGACGGTGTAGCCCGGCACCTCTCCGCCCTGATCGACGACGCCCATCAGACCAGCGCCCCGCCGCCGAACGAGAAGAACGACAGGAAGAAACTCGACGCGGCGAACGCGATCGACAGGCCGAAGACGATCTGGATCAGTCGGCGGAACCCACCGTTGGTATCGCCGAAGGCCAGCGTCAGGCCGGTGGTGATAATGATGATGACGGCGATGATCTTGGCGACGGGTCCTTCGATCGACTGGAGGATGGATTGCAGCGGCGCTTCCCACGGCATCGATGAGCCGGAAGCATGGGCGGGCGCCGCCACCATCACGCTGAGCGTGGCGACCGAAACGGTCATGGCGAGGCGCCGGCGCGACAGGCGCAGGCGGTGGACAACAGGCATCATTGGGAGGCTCCTTCAGGCTGGGGGTGATGGTTGACGGGCGCGATGCGGTAATCCCCGTCCGGGCCGAGGCCCGCGACGCGGGCGAGTTCGGACACGCGCCGCGCGGAACCGCGGCCGGACAGCACGGCCACCAGGTCGATCGTCTCGGCGATCAGCGCGCGGGGTACGGTGACGACGGCTTCCTGAATGAGCTGTTCCATCCGCCGCAAAGCGCCAATGGCGCTGCCGGCGTGGATCGTGCCGACACCGCCGGGATGGCCGGTGCCCCATGCCTTCAGGAGGTCGAGAGCTTCCGCGCCGCGCACCTCACCGATGGGGATGCGGTCGGGGCGCAGGCGTAAGCTGGAGCGGACGAGATCGGAGAGCGAGGCGACGCCATCCTTGGTCCGCATGGCGACGAGGTTGGGTGCAGCGCATTGCAGTTCGCGGGTATCCTCGATGATGACGACGCGATCGGAGGTCTTCGCCACTTCGGCCAACAGCGCATTGGTTAGTGTGGTCTTGCCGGTCGATGTACCGCCGGCGACGAGGATGTTGGCGCGGGACGCGACACCCTCGCGCAGCGCATCGGCCTGGGCCGCCGACATGATCCCCGCCGCGACATAATCGTCCAGCGTGAACACGGCGACGGCGGGCTTGCGGATGGCGAAGGCCGGGGCCGCGACCACGGGTGGCAACAGCCCCTCGAACCGCTCTCCGGTTTCGGGCAGCTCGGCCGAGACGCGCGGGGCGCCGGCATGGACCTCGGCGCCGACATGGTGGGCGACCAGGCGGACGATCCGCTCGCCATCGGCGGGCGACAGCCGCTCGCCCGTGTCGGACAGTCCTTCGGAAGGCCGGTCGACCCAGATGCGCCCGTCCGGGTTCAGCATCACCTCGACGACGGACGCATCTTCCAGAAACCGGGCAATCGCTGGCCCTAGCGCCGTGCGCAGCATCCGCGCGCCGCGTGCGAAACCTTCTCGATTGTGTTGTGAAGCCTTCATGTCACCCCGAGTTCAGCGGGGATCGACAGACCTTCCCCTTGCGGGGTTGATTAAAAGAGCCGGATTTTGGGCGGTTACAACAAGTATTCAGCGTCGTAGTAGTGTAGCGTGCAAATACAGGAGAACGGCGGAACGCCATGTCCTATTGCTGACAACAGCTTCGAGGTTGACGAAGAACGCGGTGATGCGCCGTCGGCGATTCGCTGAGCAGACATAGTGCCTCAATCGAGGCTCTTGACGCCGTAGGACAATCGACCTAGAAAATTAGGTCAAATGTCCTACGGCGCGGGTCAGGTTGGCTTGTCTCTGCGCCCTGATCGTGGAAGCCGTATATGAGTGCGAGCAATACACGCCGGCAGATCGTCGATGTCGCCGACCGTCTCTTTTACGAGCATGGCTTCGAGGCGTCGTCGTTTGCCGACATCGCCAGGGATGTCGGCCTGTCACGCGGCAACTTCTATTATCACTTCAAGACCAAGGACGAGATCCTCGCCGCGGTGATCGCGCAGCGCATCTCGAACACCCGCGCCATGCTGGAAACGTGGGAGCAGGATACGGAATCGCCTTCGGATCGCATCCTGAGCTTCGTGCATATCCTGATCGCCAACCGCACGAAGATCATGGCGTATGGTTGCCCGGTTGGAACGCTGTGCAACGAGCTGGCCAAGCTCGATCATGTGGCAAAGGATGAGGCCGCTGGCTTGCTCACGTTGTTCCGCAACTGGCTCGCGGGCCAGTTCGCGGCGCTCGGGCGTGATGCGGATGCGGATGCGCTGGCCCTTCATCTCTTGATGCGAAGCCAGGGCGTCGCAACACTCGCCACTGCCTTTCGGGACGAACAGTTTATCCGCCGCGAGGTCGCGGACATTGAGGCGTGGCTGCGTACAGAATGTTCGGCCGCCTTAGCCGCCGATTCCCGCCACCCCGCTTGAGGATGCCAGCATGTTCATCATCACCCTTCGCTTCGCCGACAAGACCAAGGCTCCGCAGTTCATGGACGGGCATAATGCCTGGATCAGGCAGGGCTTCGACGATGGCGTCTTCCTGCTGGTTGGAAGTCTCCTGCCGAACATGGGCGGCGCGATCATCGCGCACAACGCTTCGGCCGAAGAGATCGAAACGCGGGTGCGCGACGATCCCTTCGTTGCCGAAGGCGTGGTCAGCGCCGATATCCTCGCCGTCACGCCCGGCCGCACCGATGACCGGCTCGCCTTCCTCAAGGTTTGAGCTATGAACGCAACCATTCCCGGTCCCGACGATCGCCCGCGCTGTCGCTGGTGCGCGGCGGCGCCCGAGTTCCTGCACTATCATGACACCGAATGGGGCTTCCCGGTCGCTGATGATCGCCGTCTATTCGAGAAGTTGTGCCTCGAAGGGTTCCAATCGGGTCTGAGCTGGCGGACCATCCTTGCGAAGCGCGAGAATTTCCGTGCCGCGTTTCACGGGTTCGATTTCAACCGCATCGCACGCTTCACCGATGCGGATGTCGAACGCCTCCTCGCCGACGCCGGCATTGTCCGACATCGTGGCAAGATCGCCGCTGTCATCAACAATGCCAAGCGGGCGCAAGAGATGGTGAAGCGGGAAGGCTCGATCGCCGCCTATATCTGGCGCTTCGAGCCGAAGGCGGACGAACTGGCTGCGCCGCAAACGGCGTCGACCACGGCCGCTTCCATCGCATTGTCGAAAGACCTCAAGAAACGCGGCTGGGCCTTTGTCGGCCCGACCACCGTCTATGCATTCATGCAGGCGATGGGCCTCATCAACGATCACGTCGTTGGATGTGTGATCCGCGAAGAGGCGGAACTCATGCGAGCAAGGTTCAAGCGTCCGTGACGCTATGTGACCTGATACCTACCCAGACTCGTTTGACGGCACGTCCTCCGAGATTTCCTGCCGCAGATTCGGTCCTTTGGCGAGACGGCGGCCGAGCGCGGTGACGAACTGATCGTAGCGCTCGCCGGCCGTGGCGCGTGCCGCAAGCGGATCGGCGCGGCTGCGACGGTTGGCGGCACTCGGTTCACGCACGTTGCGCGTTGCTTAGGAGCCGGGGTCAAGGATCATGACGCTGACGCAGACCAGCAGAAAGACTGGGATCAAGTTAGCGACGCTGATCGCCAATGCGCATCGTCTCGCGCCACGCGCCCGAACGATGCCGATAGCAGCAATGAAACAAAGAAGGACCACGGCCGCATACTGGCCGAATATCATCCGTTCCCGGATGTGCGTGCCGACCGCATGATGGTCTATCACGAAAGGACCCAAGAAAATCGTGAGACCCCACGGTATGATCATGAACAATAAGGCATTCAGACGACGCCGTACCTCCGGTGCCTTCGGAAAGGAGCGGACGACGATCACAACGGATCCGATCCACGCGAGAAGCAAGACCCAAATAAACATAGGGAGTTGTCGCCTTCCTGTCCTGGCGATCGTCCATAGACCACCAGGTATCGGCCTTTTAGCGATGTGGGCAATCAGATGATTGCTGCTCACCGCTTCGCATACATTGCTCTTAGTGCGTCAAAAAGCCGTCCGAGAGCCTCGCGGTTGGCGACAGGCTCGCTGTCGTCGCGGCGAATGTAGGTGGTCAGCAGCAACCGCTTCGTGCTGTTGGCGGTCATGGTGCAGATGCCCTCGCGTGACACCTTTATCGGAAACGCGATGCACCACGCCGCGGGGCCTTTGCCCGTGCTGCTCGTGCGCGCCAGTTCTCCGATCGGCATGTCGATGAGCCGGTCGGATTTCCACGCCAGCATCGACGCCGCATCTTCGGGCGCGGCGTTGGCGGGAACAACCGGGTCATCGAACAGATAGACTTCGATCGGCCTTGCACCCGCATAGACGACCCGTGACCGCGCGATCCATTTGGCATCCCGGGGCGGATCGAGATTGACCTCGTGCTGCACCACGCGTTCGGGTCCATCACCGCTGCCGACTGGCGGGAGGGTGCTGGCGAGCGCGCGTGCGGTGAACTCCCGCTCGCCCTCGGACATTCCGGGCGTTTCCTTCCTGACGCCCGAGGCACCGGAGAGATTGCCAAGCGCGAGCGCATCCTTCGCAAGCTCGACCGTGCGGTTGTAGCTGTCGATATCGGCGCGGGCGTCGAAGCCGCCTGCAAGGGCATTGGTCGCGGCAAAAGGTTCGGTCGTTTCCTGCGATCGGTTCTCCCCTTCCAACTGCGTCGCGGTGTTCGAGCTGTCCGATGGCCGATTGCATCCCGACAGCAACGCGATGGTCAGCAGCGCTAGACGCATATTCATCCGACTCGTCCCCTGTCTCTTTTGACAAGAATATTGTCGCAAGAAGCGAGATATACGGCAAGGGAGAATGTGCGCACCGTCACCGACCGAATTGCTTTTCACAAATCATGTGTTAAAAGGGAGCAACGGCGATGCTGGAATTCCTGGGTCGCCCACGGACAGGTCGATATGCTGATATCCCATGAAACTCGATGACCTGGCCGCCGCGACAGGCGCGACGGTTCGCCAGATCCGGTTCCTGATCGGCGAGGGCTTCGTTCCTTCGCCGGATGGCGGGCGGACCTATGCCCGCTACGGTGACGCGCATGTCAAGGTGATCCGGCGGTTCCAGCGCCTCAAGGATCTTGGCTTTCCCAACGCGGCGATCCGGTTGCTTCTCGACGCCCGCGAAGGCGTACCCGTTCCGGTCGTGGATGGCGTGACGCTGGTCATCGCGCCCGAGCTTCTGGGCAGTGATGCGGCGGTCGATCAGATCGTCGAGCGGACGGAGGCGCGGTTGCGGTCCGCCCTGTCCAGCGGGGCATCGAAGCCGCGCCGGCGCGCAGCGGCCGGGGGGGCGGGATGATCGAGCCGACCGGCCCCGGGCTGACCGATCCGCTGCTGCCGCTGTTGCGGCCCGCGGCGACACCCCGCCCGCCGTTGCTGCTCGATACCACCGACATCCGGCTCCGCATTGTGCCGCCGATCGCCCGGCTGATCCTCGTGCGCACGTTTACCAATCGAGAACACGTGCCGATCGAGGTGGTGTTGACGATGCCACCAGCGCTGGCCGGGGCCGTCGTCCACGACATGGCGGTCAGCATCGGCGACCAGCGCTGGAGCGCGCGCGCGCGCGCGCGTCGTCGCGCCGAAGGGACCTATGACGGCGGTGCGATCGACGGGAACCGAGCGATCCTTCTGGAAGAACTGAAGCAGGGCTGGCAGGCGCTGTCGGTCGCCGGCGTCCGGCCGGGAGAGTCGGTCACGCTGCGTTTCGAAAGCGTGATCGGTATCGGGGAGACCGGCGCGATGCTGCGGCTGTGCCCGGGCGTGGATCCGGACCGCGCCGTTCCGGCGTTGCCCGATCATTTGCTGCCGCGCCACAGCGGCGTGTCGCATCCGGTCACGCTGACCATTGAGGGCGCCGACGCGATCCGGGTGCTCGCCGCCGGACGCGATCTGCCGCCGAAGCAGCGGATCGACGGGTCGCCGATAATGCTGGAGGTCGTCGTCCCAGCCGGCTTCAAGGGGGCGCTGACCGATCGCTCGGCCGACGACGTGCGCGCGGAAATGGCGCTGCATTGCGCGACCGAAATCGCGGCGCTGCTCACGGCCGGCGGCAAAGTCGATCGCGCGCGGGTGCGCGACCTGGCGGTGAAGGGCAATCTGCTGACGACGGAAACCAGCCTCGTCTTCGTCGGCCCGGAGGGAGAGGCGTCCGGCGTCCTGCCCGCGATGCGCAAGCTCGCGCTGGTCGATGCGCGGGCGGCCGAGGTCCAGCCCGTCCCCGCCGCGATGCCGCCGGTCGCGGAACCCGTCTCACCGGTCATTGAAGCGCCGCCACTGGATGATGGTGGCGACATCCAGCCCGGCCGGCGAGGCAGGACATTGCCGAGGCTTCCGACCCCCAACGCCCGCGCGCCGTGGACCGTCCGGCTTGGCAACTGGCTGCGCGATCATCTGCTGCCACGGACACGGCCGCTCAACCTGCCGCTGCTCGGCCGCCGTCTGCGGTCGGCGGCCGGACAGGTGCTGTGGCGTCAGGACGGGATGCTGTCGCTGCGCTCCGGCGATCCCGCGCACCTGCCGCCGGCGGCGGCGGCGCTGGTGCGCGAGGTCGCCGCCGTGCCCGTCGTTCGCGATACGGCAGCCGCGTTGCATCTGACGCCGGATCACCTCGCCATCGCGCTGCTCGCGCGGGCGGCGGCGCGCGATCCGGCGACACCGCCGGAACTGCTCGATCAACTGTTCCCCGATGCGGTGCCGCAGCCGTTCGAGCGGCTAATGACGATGATGGAGCTTGGTGCGTGAGGTATCTGCTCCCGGTGGCGCTTCTGCTCGCCTCACCACGGCCGCTGCTTGCGCCGTGGGGCGCCGAACGCGCCGAGCGTTTCGCGTCCGACGATACGCGCGGCCCCTGGGCGCGGCGCTGGGTCGGACGCAGCGACGGCGCGCGCATGATGCTGACCTTCTACCGATCCGCAGAGGATGCGCGGCGGGTGGCGCTGCTGTCGCGCGGCCTGGGCGATGGACCGCAAGGCGATGACGATCGCGCGTTCCTGCGCGGCTTCCTGCCGTCGGGCTGGCTGGCGAGGGTCGGTCCGATCCGGTCGGTCGCCTATAGCGACGTCGCGCGCGGCCTGTGTGTGGTGGTCAAGATACGGAACGAGGCATCGCGGCTTTGCATGGCGAGCCGTCCGGACAGCGCCGTGGTCGCGACGGTGATGACCGGGATGCGACGCGATACCGCGCAGGCGGCGGCGATGCTGCTCGCCCGCCATGCCGCGCGCCATCCGCTGCGCATGGCGCGCGTCACCGCTGAACGTTCGAGCGATTCATCTCTTGCAGGCGCCGGTCCAACAGGTCGCGCGCCTCGGGGCTGAGACCCTGATCCTCGTCGCCAGTGGCGGTGGTCGGTGTGGCGCCCGGCGTCGCGGCCCGGTTGCCGGAATGCTCGGCCAGGTAGCGATCGAGATAGCGATGCCCGACCGGCGAGCTGGTTATGGCGTCGAGCGGGTTGTGCCCGTTTTTCACTACGCCACCGACGCCGGGAAACGCCTCGCTCCGAAACGCCTCGCTCCCCCTCCAAACGTCGTCGGAGATATCGACCGTGACCTTGCCCTGCATGATGCCGATGACGCCCGGTTTGCACGGGATCGGTTCGGCGCGCGTGCCGTTGATCCAGTGAAGCGGCCAGTCCCACCCGGTCGCGATCCAGTCGAAGAAACCGAACGCCTCTTCCTGGGTCGCCTTCACCGGATAGCAGTGACGGTCGCCCGCCTGCCGGCGCGCGCCCCAGACCCAAACTACCAACAGGACCATCAGTCCGACCTTGAGCAGATTGCCCGCCACGCTCGATACTTTCCCCATCATCGCCTTTCCCGCACCACGGTTCCAACGTCCCGGTTGACTTCATTGCACCACGGTCTTCGGTCCGCCGTCCCAGCATTGATCACCGGGCGCGAATCCGCCCCGCGCACACGGGGGTAGGAACCAGCCGTTCGCTTCCCCTTCTTGCAGCGGAGACGGCGCAGGCGGTCGCGCACGTGCGCGTCTGACTTGGGCAGCGCGCCGTTCGTAATCGGCGACATCATCGCCGAACAGCGCCCGGCAGTCCCGCGTCGTGCCCTGCTTCACATCATAGCAAATGTCGCCGCGACCACTCGCGGTCATCGGGCGCCCGAACACCCACCACAGTCGCGCGGCGTCTCCGTCTCCCCACCAGCGCAAGACAGCAGGGCCGTCGTCGCGACCGCCGCCCGCGACCGCCGGCAGGCCTGTCGCCGCGGCCGGGATGGCGTGCGCCGTGCCGGTCGCATCGCCCGGATAGGTCCGGCCGGACGGCAGTTGCCCCTTGGCGGGATCGAACAGCATGACCATCGTCACGTTCTTCTGCGGCGAATAGAAGGACGGGACGATGACCGGGTTCGTGAAATCGCCATCGTGCGGTCGCGCCTCCAGCGCGCGCAGTTCGGCGTCGGGCGACCAGGTGTGCGCGACGGCCAACGCCAGCGCGACGTTGGAGGCCATGTCCTTGCCCGTCGTCGCCACGCTGTCCGCCACGGTCCGTACCTGTCGGCCGGCAATCGGCCCGATCGGTTGAAACAGCAGGATGCGCTGTAGCATCATCGCGACCATGCCACCGCCCTTGACCGGCAACCATTGTCCCTCGTCGTTCCAGCCCTGATCGGAAACGAAGCGCAGACCGCGCTCGCTCGCCGCCAGTTGCCCGCGATCGATGTGGAACTCGTAGCCATCGTCCGCCAGCCCGTCACGGACCAGCGCGAAATAGCTGCCGTCAGGCATCACCGTCAGACCGATGGTCCCCGAACGACTATCGGCATCGGGCTGACGCACCGTTACCAGCCAACTGCCGCAGAAATGCCCGATGCCGGACCGGTCGCCGGCGTCGGCGGGTCGCGCGACGCCGCGGCGCATCCGATCGACCCAGAAATCGAAGCGCTGCCAGCGTATATCGTCGAGCGCGATGCTCTCGGCTTCTGCCACCGGGGAAACGATGCAATCGCCCGACTGTGCGGGCTTCCCGGCCGATGCCTGCACCTGCTCGGCATTCGTATCTGGTTTGGCGCTCTCATGCTGAGTGCTTGCATTGGAGCCGCAAGCCGCTGGCAAAAACGACAGGAGAGCGATCACCGCCGTCTTCCATCCGAATCGCCGCATCGCCGAGCGCCCCTTTCCGAACTTCCTCTATCAGGACAGCTTTCTTTTGCCAAGACATCTGTTAAAAGATTGGAGCGTCACGACGTGACTGCGCCAGGAGGCAGCGATGGGCGATTACGGACACACTGACGAAACGAAGGTCTACTTCGTTCGCATCAAGGATACCGGCGCGGGCGTCGGCATCTTCTGGGCGGACTGGAGTGGCCTTGATCTTCTGATCCAAAATCGGGTTGATCCATGGAAATGCGAAGCCGCCGAGATCGGCCGGTGGGTCCAGCCGTCCGGGGGGATCCTGTTTGCCCATGGTCCGGTTCTGCACGAAGGCATCGTCGAGAATCCCGGTCCGCATCTCTGCATGTTGACGAGCGGACTGGCCCAGTTGCTTTTCGAGAACGGTCAAGGCGATGACCCGACACCGCTGGACTTCGAGCCGCTTCATGTTTCAACCCCGATACGGGTCAGTAAGTCAGGCGATTAGACACCTTGTGCCGCGAGGGCTAACGTCGTGCGTAGGAAGACTTAATCTGACCCGTTTCCCATTATGTCCTCCGAGATTTCCTGCCGCAGCTTCGGTCCTTTGGCGAGACGGCGGCCGAGCGCCGTGACGAACTGATCGTAGCGTTCGCCCGCCTTGGCGCGGGCCGCCTGGGCGGCTGGCTCCGGCAAGGTCGGCGTGGTCGAGACCCAGTATTTGATGAAGACGGCAAGGCTCTCCACGGCGATGCCGACATCGCGCTCCAGCCTCGTCATGCGTCGATCGAGCTGGTCGAGGCGCTTGGCGATGACGGCCTCCTGCCGTTCGGCGGCATCGGGCGAGAGGAAGGATTCGATCGCCGCTTCCGCCACCAGCGAGCGCGAATGGTCGCGGCGCGCGGCATGTTCCGCCAGGCGGCTCATGATGGAGGGATCGAGATAGACGGAGAGGCGCTGCTTACGGGGCGGTTTCGTCATCGGTCCCTCACAGTTCCATTCCATCACCGGGATCGAGCGAGACCTGGCGCGCCACGCCCTGCATCAACCGGCTCATCCTGCTGTTGCGCGCTGCATCGTCCTCCGTCTCGTCGCGGTCGGCGTCGATCTCGAACGGATTGTCGATCGGCATCTTCTTCTCGGGCGACAGTACCCGGTTGAGTTCCGGCTGCTGGCGGCGTTCGGATTCGGTGGGATCGTCATCCCCGGTTTCAGCGGCTGCCGTCCCCTCGGCGATCTGCGGGCCGGGTGGCAATGGCAAGGCGGTCCAATCGTCAGGCCGGGCAATTTTGGGCGCGGCAAGTGCCGGCGGCGGCAGGATGCGTTCCTTGAACCTGGCGTCCTCATAGTAGCGCGCCTTCTTCGCCCGGATCGGGGCAAGGCCGGCGACCATGACGATCTCGTCGGTCGGCGGGAGCTGCATCACCTCGCCGGGCGTGAGCAGCGGTCGGGCGGTTTCCGAGCGCGACACCATCAGATGGCCGAGCCAGGGCGAAAGCCGGTGCCCGGCATAGTTCCGCATTGCCTTCATTTCGGTGGCGGTGCCGAGGGCGTCCGACACCCGCTTGGCGGTGCGCTCGTCATTGGTGGCGAAGCTGACGCGGACATGGCAGTTGTCGAGGATCGAATTGTTGGCGCCATACGCCTTCTCGATCTGGTTCAGCGACTGGGCGATCAGGAAGCTCTTGAGGCCGTAACCGGCCATGAAGGCCAGCGCGCTCTCGAAGAAGTCGAGCCGTCCGAGCGCCGGGAACTCGTCCAACATCAAGAGCAGGCGATGGCGGCCGCCTTTCGCCTGCAGATCCTCGGTCAGGCGGCGGCCGATCTGATTGAGGATCAGGCGGATCAGCGGCTTGGTGCGGTTGATGTCGGAGGGCGGCACGACAAGGTAAAGCGTGGCGGAATGCTTCCCACCCACGATATCGCCGATCCGCCAGTCGCAGCGGCGCGTGACCTCGGCGACGACGGGATCGCGGTAGAGGCCGAGGAACGACATGGCGGTTGAGAGCACGCCCGATCGTTCGTTCTCCGATTTGTTCAACAGCTCGCGGGCGGCGCTGGCGATGACGGGGTGTGGCCCTGCTTCGCCCAGATGCGCGGTCTTCATCATCGCCGCGAGCGTGGATTCGATCGGCCGCTTTGGATCGGACAGGAAGGCGGCGACGCCAGCCAGCGTCTTGTCGGATTCGGCATAGAGGACATGCAGGATCGCGCCGACCAGCAGGGCATGGCTGGTTTTCTCCCAGTGGTTTCGCTTCTCAAGACTGCCTTCGGGATCGACCAGGATGTCGGCGATGTTCTGGACGTCGCGCACTTCCCATTCGCCGCGGCGCACTTCCAGCAGCGGATTATAGGCCGAGGATTTGGCGTTGGTCGGATCGAACAGCAGCACGCGGCCATGCTTCGACCGGAAGCCGGCGGTGAGCTGCCAGTTCTCGCCCTTGATGTCGTGGACAATAGCCGATCCCGGCCAGGTCAGCAGCGAGGGCACGACCAGACCGACGCCCTTGCCGGAGCGGGTCGGCGCGAAGCACAGCACATGCTCCGGCCCGTCATGGCGAAGATAGTCGCGATCATAGCGGCCGAGCACCACGCCATCGGCGCCGAGCAGGCCGGCGCCCTGAACCTCCCCCTTCTCGGCCCAGCGCGCGGACCCATAAGTCTCGACATTCTTGGCCTCGCGCGCCCGCCAGACCGACATGAGAATCGCGACGGCGGCGCCGATCAATCCACCCGAAGCGGCGATATAGGCGCCCTCAATGAAGACCTGTGGCGCATAGGCATCATAAGCGTACCACCACCAGAAGAAGGACGGCGGCAGGTAGAAGGGAAAACCGAGCAGCCGGAACCACGGTGCGCCCAATTCGGGCTGGAAGGCGAGACGCCAGGCGACCCATTCGGTCGCGCCCCAGACGCAGGTCAGGACAATGGCGGCGACGACAAGAATCTGGCCCCAGAGTATTTTGGTAGCGGACATCGTCGGGTCTTTCTGCATGGGATCAAAGGCCGAGGCCGCGCTTGCGGCCGAAGCTCCAGTCGATGCCGCCATCGCTGCGGGCGATGCCCGAGACATGGCGGCCCAGGTGCTTTTCGAGGGAGGGCGTCCAGGGCACGAGTTGGAAGCCAAGGCCGTCGTCCAGCATGGCGAAGCGGCCGGAGGCGAGCGTGAAGCGCTGGCGATAGGAGCCGGCGACATATTCGCCGCTGGCGGCGCGGTTGAAGGACTGGCCGGTCTCGGCCGCCAGCTTCTCCCCCAGCGCCTCCAGCTCCCGGGCACGCAGCGTGTCGATCAGGTTCCGGGTGAAGATGACGCGCTGGCCGCCGCGTTCGGCGAAACCCTGCTCGACCAGATGCTCGGCTCGGCGGTCGAGCGCCTGGCGGACCTCGGCCCCGAACCCGCCATCGGACAGCGCGACCGGTTCGCGCGCGATGTTCTGCCGGTCGAGCCAGGTCGCACCCGATGCTGTGATCTGGCGATCGATGTCGAGATCAGAGCGGATGGCGATGGCGACCCGGCGCTGTCCCTTGGCGTCATCGAACCGACGCAGCTCGACGATCGACCCGGGCGCGCTGTCGCCGGCGGCATCGAGATCGGGCATCTTGATATGGTGGGTGCGCCCGTCCACACCATCGACCACGGCGTAAGCGGTGCCGCTCAGCTCGTCGTCGAGACCGCGCGTCACCAGCCGGCCTATGATGGGCACGTCAAGGCTCTCGGCGGCCAGCACATAGCTCGCCGATCCACGCTCGATGCCGCGCTCGGTCAGTGCGCGGTGCATCCGCTTGATGATGTCACCGCGCTCACCCAGTTCTCGAAGCACCGCCTCGGCCTTGTCGTCGATCGTCCATTGGCCGGGACCGACTTCGGCGGCGAGACCCAGCCCTTCGAGTTTGCGCAGCCGTCCGACCTTCTGGGCGTGATACGCATCCGGTTGCTCGCCCGGTCGTGGGGCCAGATCGATGACACCGGAGTCTCGTGCGTCGCGGACAAGCTGGCGATCGAGCTGCGTCCAGCGCTCCGCATCGACCTGGCGTTCCAGCCCGCGGCGGATGTCGAGATCGGTTCTCGGCCCCAGCTCCTGAGTGATGAGATCGCGGGCGCGGTCGTGCATTCCGTCCTTGATGTAATCGCGGGAGATGACGAGATCCTGGCCGTCGTCGCGGACGCCGCGCACGATCAGATGGACGTGCGGATGCTCGGTGTTCCAGTGATCGACGGCCACCCAGTCCAGACGGGTGCCAAGATCCTTCTCCATCTGACCGACGAGATCGCGGGCGAAGGATTTGAGGTCCGTCATCTCCGTCGCGTCGTCCGGGGACACGATGAACCGGAAATGGTGGCGATCACCTTCGCAGCGTCCGGCGAACGCTTTGGGATCGACGTCCTCCCCGCCGGGGCCGAACAGCCGGGCCTTCTCCCCGTCCCGGGTCACGCCCTCGCGGCGCAGATAGGTGAGATGGGCGGCGAGCGGCGCCGACCGGGCGCTATGACGCACCACCCGCGCCTTGATAACCGCGCCGCGTGTACGGGCCGTAATCAGCCGATTTGCCTGGACGCTGGCGCGCTGTCCCCGGCCGAAGCGGGAGCGATGACCGGAGACGATCCGCCCTGAGCGGGAGACGCCGGCCCCGGCCTTTTTGGCGGCGGCGAGCGCCTGGGCGATGAAGGGCCGTGCGCGCTGCGCGCCGGATGAGCGAATGCGGCCGGGACGGATGCGGAAATTGATCTCGTCTGTCATGGCTGAGGCTCCGCACATCTCGCCAAGCCCCGGAACAGATGAGAAAATCGGCATGGCCGCGAGGTGCGCAGCAACGCCGCACATCGCGAAAACGCCTCATAAGTCCTTGAAACAACACGACCGGCCAAAGCCGCACATTGCGGCCTTTTATCCTGCCATCCTTCGGTCGTGTTGCCTGTGCTCCACCTCTGCGCTCTCCGGAATACGCCAGCGCCCGCTATCGTGCGATCGGGAACTACGGTGCTCATCGCATCGTCCCCGTATCAGCGCGGGCGACGAACAGCCCGCCGGATTGCGGCACGATGGCAGAAACGTCGCGCACTGCTGGCGTCTGTCCCGTATCGGTCGAGGAGCGCTCGGCCTGCACAGGATCGGCAGCGGGGCGGCGATCCGGCTGTCCGATGAACAGCGGCGCACGGGTCCACGCCAGCGGATCGACGGCCGCCACGACGGTAGGTCTGGTCGCACCGTTGCCGTCCAGCGCTGGTGCCACATTGGCGAGATAGGCGCGGGTTTCGGATGGCAACGGACGGCCGCTCAGCGACGCCTCATAGCGACCGGGACCGGCATTGTAGGCGGCGATCCAGCCAGGCGAGCCGTAGCGGTCGAACAGCTCGCGGATATAGGCCGCGCCCGCGATGATGTTGTCGTGCGGGTCGTATGGGTCCGCGCCGAGACGGTGACGGACGCGCAGGCCCACCCAGGTCTGTGGCATGATCTGCATCAGGCCGATCGCCCCCTTGGGCGAGACGGCGCGCGGATCGCCATTGCTTTCCGCGCGCAGCACCGCCCAGATCCATGCAGCCGGAAGCTCGAAGCGCTGTGCCGCTTCCGCGACATGATCGGCGTAAGGATCGCGCGGCGTTGGCCGGGCGGTCGCGACGGGATCGGCGAGCGACGGCACGGATTGAACGCAAGCAAGCGCGAGGCCGGAAAGGAGGAGGAGGACGGTGCTGCGCATGGCGTCAGTCCTTCGCGTCGCGCTTGGCGGGACGGCTCCAATGCAATGACCAGTCCTTGCCGGCATCGTCGTTGCGGAACAGGTTGGCGCGGACCGGCTGCGGCAGTGCCGGATCGTCGATCACCACAGCAATGTATCCGCCCGCGCGCTCCCCGGTGCGCTTCCAGCCGGCGCCGATCTCCGCGCCCGCTTCTCCGGTCTCGCCATCGACGATATGGACGCGGTACTGGGGCGCGTTCTCGGCGTCTGATGGCTCGGCCGGGACGATGAGAATGTCCTGAGCCAGCATCAGTGTTGTCAGATGTCCGACGAAGCCAATGCCGTCTTCGTCGTGCGTAAATGTCCCGATCTGTGGCATGGTGGTTTCCTTAGCGGTGGCGTTGGAAGACCCATCGGCGAGCACCGCTCCCGCCGATGGGAAGCGGGTCAGTGCGTGGTCGTTGAGGTTTGGGCCCGCCAAACGAAACGGCTATCGCCGGCCTCGTCGGTGTAGATCGGCGTCGCCTTGCCGATGACGGTGCGTGCCGGCATCGGGCCGAAATAGCGGCCATCAAGGCTGTCGGGGACGGACGGATTCATCAGGAAGATGTCGCCATCCGCGATGCGGCGGCAGCCCTGCCAGACCGGCAGCGGACGGCCATGTCTATCACGGTCGAGCGCGCCGCCGATCGGCACGGTATCGACCGTCACGGCATCGCCGGTGCGGCAGACCTGTTGACCGGGAAGTGCGGCGACACGCTTCATCAGCGGCAAGCCGCGCCCGATATAGCCGCGCTCGACCATGAAATCGGCGAGCGGCTTGTCCGGCATGACGGCGACCAGATCGCCGACCGCCAGATGGCGGGGCGGATCGAGGTCATAGAGGCCGATTGGCACGCTGGCCGAGGCGTTCCACACGAGGCGTAGCGGCGTCGGAACGAACGACGCGATGGCGACGCCCATGATAGAGAAATACGTCACCATGACATAGCCGAAGCGGGTCATCGCTCGATCTCCCGCCGCTTGAGCCACGCCTGATGGCGCTCGGCCGTGTAGGGACGCGGCTCATGTCCGGCGCTCAGACGGTTGGCGACATGGCGCCAGTGATCGGCGCCGACCTCGCAAGGGTCGATCCCAGCGGCTTCCACCGCATCGATATGGCGGAGCACCCGTTGGACATTCGGCCAGCCCTCGATCTTGAGCAGGATGTCGCCGCCAGGGCGCACGAAGGGCAGCGTCTGATAGGCATCGCCGGGTCTGACGGCGCACACGATGTCGATGCGCGAGATGATCGTGCCGAAGTCATTGGACGCCCAACGGACGAAGGCGAAGGTGCTGCCGGGCCGGAACGACAGCACGCGGCGGCGGCGGTCGAGGATGGTTTCTCGCGCCTCGCGGCCGAACCTGATCCAGTTCTCGATTCTTTTTTCCACCCAGGTCAATTCGACATGGGTGAGGTCGTCGGATGCGTGTGCGATCGGCACGGAGCCGCCGAGCACGCGAGGAGCCGCGTTGCCGGTCATGGATGGTCTCCATCGGGGTCAAGGGGAAATTCACGCGCGAGCAGCTCGCGCAGCATGTCGGCGACGGTGACGCCGCGCCGGAAGGCGGCGATCTTGATCCGGCCGCGCAGCTCTGGCGTCACGTCGATGGTGAGCCGTGCGTAAAAACTGCCGGCGTCGCTGTCGCGCGGCGCACTATCTGCCGCCTTGATCCACTGCTCCGGATCGGCTGGGCGTGAGGCGAATCCGCGACGGGTCGGGCGTTCGCTCATGGCGTCGTCCTTCCTGTGTCGAGTGCATCGATCGCCGCTACCAGCACCGCGATCTCGCGCGCGGCGGGCGTTTCGTCGTCCAGTTCGGACACCAGCCGTCCCGATTGCGCGGCGACCGCGAAGGCGACGCGCTGACTGATGGTGGCGGTGAGCACCGGCGGATCGTGATCGGCCAGCGTCTCGGCCGTTTCGCGGGCGAGCACAGTGCGCGCGCCGCAGCGGTTCAGCACGAAGCGGGCGGTGAGATCCGGTCGGTAGATGCGCGCTTCCGCAAGAAGCGTCAGCATCTCGGCGGAAGCCCAGCCATCGAGTGGCGACGGCTGCACCGGAATCAGCACCAGGTCGGCGGCGAGGAGCGCCGAGCGCATCAGCGCTGCGACACGCGGCGGACCATCGATCACGATCACGTCGGCGGTGCGCCCCAGTTCCGGCGCTTCCCGGTGTAATGTGTCGCGCGCCAGGCCGACGACGCCGAACAGACGCGGCAGTCCTTCGCGCGCCCGCTGCTGCGACCAGTCCAGCGCCGATCCCTGCGGGTCGGCGTCGATTAAAGTGACCCGCTTGCCTTGCCGTGCCCATTCGCCGGCGAGATTCAGGGCCAGGGTCGTCTTGCCGACGCCGCCCTTCTGGTTGAGGAGCGCGACGATCATGGCTTCTTCCCCGGTGACGGAAGGGGAAGCAACGGCGCGACCAGGGTTTCGGCGGTTGGCGCTGTCGGCCGCTTGCGAGCACCGCGAAGGGCCTTTGCGGCGCCGCGGATGAGATTTTCCACCTCACGCGTCCGCTCTACAGAGTTAGATTCTCTGTTAGACTCTAAGTTAGGGGAGCAAATTCCGCTTTTCGTGCCGAGGGTTAGGCCTTGTTTAGGTTCCCGATGGCACGAGGGGGTGGTTCCCGATAGCACGCGCCTGCCGGTTCCCGATGGCACGACGCTATCCACAGTCTGTCCACAGGCCGGAATCGGCTCGAAGGCGAGCAGCATCCGCCCGCCGATTTCGGCTTCGAGAAACAGCGTGTAGCCGGGCAGTGGCTGGCGTCGAATGATGTCGCGCAGCTCGAAGGCAAAGCGCTTGAAGGGCGACAGGCTACCCGACTTCTGGTGCAGATGACGGAAGTCGAAACGCCAACCATTGCGTTGCCGGCCGCCATGCTTGCGCACGATGCGGTATAGCCAGCGATCGAGGCCGCCGGTGAGATCGAAATAAGCGCGGTCGATGGTCAGCACGAGCGCGTCGTCGAGCACGGCCTGGTAGAACCAGTCGGGAACGATCAGTTCGATCCCGTCAGGCCGCCCGTTGCGATCGGTGCGTTCCTTCCACTCGTTGATCCACGAGAAGCGATGCCGTCGGCCCTCGGCGCGCTGGCGGATCGTGGTCGAAATGGTGGTGGACTGGAGCCGATCGAGCGCCGCCTTCAGGCGTTGATAATCGCGCAGGCTCGTGCCGCGGCCGATGAACCGGAGAATTTCATACGGGGTGGCGGCCATCAGCCGTGAGGTGCGAAGCCTCGCGTCGCGGGCTTCGACGATCTGACTCGCCGCCCAGATCAGGATGTCGGCGTCCCATATGGTCGCCATGCCGTGATCGGGGACAGCCTCGACCCGGATCGCGATCTTGCCGGCGCAAAAGTCGATCGGCGCGACGCGATGGGATTTGGAGAGGGAGAAGAACGGATAGGCCATGAGATCCTGCGCGTCTCGTGGCGCGAAATCGCCGGGGAGCGCCCGGAACAGGTCGAGCTGTCCGCGCTCCGAGAGGGACTGATGCCGCGCCGCCATTCTGAAACCGCGATCAGCGTGCGAAGCGGCCAGGCTGCGCCACAAGCGGCTGCACCTGACGCTTGGCAGGCAGCACGTTGCCCCGCGGATCGGAGGTCGAGGTCACCGCGCCACGCGCGGCCCAAGCTTCGAGATCGTCTACCGAATAGACGACGCGCCCGCCGAGCTTGCGATAGGCCGGGCCAGTCCCGTAGGTGCGATGTTTCTCCAGCGTGCGGGCGGAAAGGCTGAGGAATTCAGCCGCTTCCTTGGTGCGCAGAAAGCGCGGCGGCAAAACGGCGAGGTCGGGTCGCATGGATCGGCCTTTCGTGATCTTCGGTGGGGCCGCCGATGATCGGCGGCGGACGAAGGTCACGATGGCGAAGGGCGAGTGTCGGGATGGAGGGCGAAGTTGGGGGGTATCGAAATCGCCCACCGGGCGAGCCATCTACGCCTAAAAAGCGCGGCGATGCCGAAGCAGTTTGCGATAGCCACCCGCGATCATAGTTCGGGCATCGCGGATCAGCGCCTTGACGGCATACCGCACTGAAGAAGTTTGCCATTCGCTGCGGTCCAGTGCGCCGGTTCTGAACATGACCTGCGCGATCTCGCGCCCGGTCGCGCCGGCCCGATGACCGTCGAAAGCTTGCAGCATTCGGCGCATTCGTGCCCGTTGCTGGGCAGTCAAACGTGTGTCGGGAGGAACCGCACGGCCATGCAGAGCAGCCAGAAGCCGATAAACGGCTTCGAGGCGATCGAACCCATCCACACCGAGCGGAATGATTGCTGCTGTAGCTGCAAGACCCTGGTGAATGAGTTGAAGTTGTTGGCCGCTGCCGAGGTCAAACAGCAAGTAAGCAGTGTTGTTTTCGGTCACTGAGACCGCTGCATCGATAACCGGTGGCGGATCGACTGGGCCCAACTCGGCTGGCGAAGCTCCGAGCACCAGGATGCTGGTGTCATGCTGCGGTAGCCAAAAGACGGGGGCGTTTGGTGGGGCGCGCAGAGGATCGACAGGGAAATCGTAACCCCCATTGCTGACGGATCTTACCTGTCAGCTCTTGTCGATCGACATGCGCGTCATCAAACGCTTCGTAGTCATGGTCATAAGCATCGTTTCGGCGCAGCCACTCCCAGGCAAGGTCGGATGCGGTGAGATCATCGATGGGATCGTAGTGCGCGGGCGAGCGCCACAGGGATGCGTCCGGCGTCATCGCGTTCCTCCCATCGATTGACCAAATTGCGGGAGCGATATGATTTCCCGGAAAGGTTGATTGAGGGAAGAGGTCTTGACGGCAGAGAGCGATGCCGGGGCGGCATCACTCCGTCAGTGCCTTTGACTGTCGCGGACCAGATTTCGATAGCCGCGGTCGGACATCCAGCGCGCACGGGCAAGATGCGAGTCGTGGATCAGGCGACAACGTCTTGGATCGAGTTCGGGATCGAGACCGAACAGAATCCGTACAGCCTCGCGCCAGTCGGCACCATCGCGAGCGGCGTCGAGCAAGCGGAGATACAAAGTCATGTGCTTTCGGTCATAGGGCGTCAGACCCTGGCCGGGAGGTGGTTCGTCAAGAAACTGCGGGGCTGATCGTGTCACCGGGCCATCCTATTCGCCTGACGCGATCCTGTTAACCAAATCCGCCGCCGTCATTGACGCAGGACATGCGGACCGTGGAAAAACAGGCAGGATCGCCGCCGCGTGGGCGCGACGGCTAGGATGGGGATCGTCGCTGGTGTTCGTCATGAAGCCGCAGCACTCCTTCGCCCTTGTCGGTGGACAGAAGGACGACGCCAGCGGCTTCCAGTGCCCGCCTGACTTGATCGCGCGTCGTCTCATACACATCAAGCCCGCTTTCGGATTCGAGGCGTTTGAGAGCGGTCAGCGATACTCGGGCCTTGTCAGCGAGCGTCTCCTGCGTCCAACCCAGCAACGCGCGTGCGGCCCGTGATTGTCGGGCGGTGATCATGCATGATCACCTCCCACCGGCCGAAACGCACTTGCCAGAACTACGGCTATTTTAGTCGTTCTTGGAGTGAGCGCCACCACAATTCGGTGTTTGTGGTGCTCAACTTCTGGCCCGTCGCCGCTCTACGTGCCGAACTGATTCGGTTTTGGCGGGTAAGCGGCCCCGGCCTTTCGACCGGGGCCTTGCTCCGGGGGCTCAGTCGCCCCGGCGCCCGTTGGGACGGGACCAGATCAGCGAGTAACCTTCGCCATCCTCATCGTCGAAGAGATTGGCGTAGATCGGGGCGTTGAAGCTCGGATCGTCGAGCTTGAGGCCCAGATAGTCGCGGCCTTCGTTGGAACGCTTGGACCAGGCGGCGCCGATCTCGGCGCGGCCGACCAGAACGCGGTGGCTGGGGGCGTTTTCGCCGGTGGCGCGCAGGTCGGGAACGATGCGCACGCCCTTGGCCTGGACGCTGAGAGTGACGATTTCGCCGGTGAATTCGTTCGAGCCGGTCTTCTTGAAGGTGCCGATGGTCGCCATGGTAAGTCTCCTTTTTTTGCGTTTTCGAGCCCGCACCATGCGGCCTCGATGGCGATCGGTGGGCCGGAGGCGACCGACGACGCATCGCTTGCGACCGAAGCGGAGCGGAGGACGGCGCAGGCGCGACTTTCTTGTCTCGCGAGGAATGGGTGAAACCCAGGGGAAGAAAGTTGCGACACGCCGTTGCGGCATAGGCGGTCGAGGCGAAGCCGGTCTTCGGCCAGATCAGGCCATTGGAGAGGCCGTGAGGTGCGCTCGTTCAACGGGACAGATGAAGGAGACGCACGGCGACATCTCGCGATCGGCAAGAGAACAGGACCGGCGGTTCACCGGCATCGTTGCATCTTGCAGGACAGGCAGGTTGTGCTCCCTCCCGTGCCCGGCCACCACAGAACAAACCCGTCACCCATGTTCGGGCTTTGCCGCCATTCGTGTGTGCCGCTGATCGAAGCTCCCTCGAGGGTGCGGGCCTTGGGGCGCGGCTCCGATCCGTCGCTCCTGCCCAACACCCACGCGATCTCTGGCGACAGGGATGGCGTCTATCCCCGCTGTTCGGGCGTTGCCGCCCACGGTGTCGGGGCCGCCTAAGCCCGCGCCAGCCCCTGGTTTACAGGGTCGGGCGCTGCCATGCCCGCAATGCGCAGAAACGCCGTGATGCCCACCGCAATCGAGCCGAGGACCGAGAAGACGATCTGCCAAGTCTCCGAAGGGATGGTGTGTTTCACGATTCCGTGGACGGCGTGATAACCCGCGATGACGGCGGGCGCGACGAAGATCGCGGCGATCGCAAACTTGGCCCAGAGCGGACGGACGGTTGCAAGCAAGACCTGGCCGAAGCCGAGCGTCAGCCCGGCCGCGACCGTGCCGATGAGGATTGCGCCCAGCCAGCCTGCGCCAGTGTGATAGGCCCAGCCGCCAGCGGTGACACCTGCGAAGAAAGGCAGCGCGAAGACGGCGAGCGTAAACAGCAGCCAGCAGAAGAAGCCGATGGCTGCGATGGACAAGATGATGCCAAAAATGAACATGGTGGTGTCTCCGAGACAGAAAGGTCTGAAGGTCGCGCCTCCACCACCACCGCGGCGCGGCCGGAACCATAGCAGAACATCGCCGTCGGCGGGAGCGGAAACCAGCAGGGTTTCGGCATCGCGCGCGGTAATTTTCTGCCGGTCATGGGGCGAAAGGGTCGATTTCATCGACGATGGCCACGCTGTCGCCGTCATATTCGCTGGCGGGCATGACCGAGAGCGTGCCGTCACCGGCGCGGAAGATGACGATGACGGCCATCAGGGTGGTGGCGAGGCTGAAGGCGAAGGCGTGTGCGTCGTGGAAGGACATTGATCCAGCTCCTGTTTCGAGCGGAGGTCCATCCCCCGCTGACAGGCGCCCGATGTGTTCGGCCGAGGGCCGCAATCACCGCGACAGGCGCAGCCGAAGCGGCGGCACGCGCATGCGTAGTCCGACCCTTTACGGGTTGATGGCGTCAGGCCCTCGGCCGGACCAAGGATCAGCGCATTTGAAGCGGGGGGTGGCTCTGCTCTGCATGGGCCGCTGATAAGTCCATAGATGTCATGCCCTCCGTCGTGCGAAGTCACTGTATGTCGGCTATGTTGGCATTGGCTGACTCGGATTCTGCGTCTTCAGCCTTGAGGCAGTCATGGTGACACATGCTTCAGTAAGAGAGCGAGGATCTACCGCATGGGAGAAATTAATATCCCTCGCGATCAGCAGACTGCCATCACGGCGATCGACGCCAGAGAATTGGACAGGCTGATCGACCAGGCAATCCGGGAGGAACGATCGGGCGAATTGCACCGTCTCCCTCTCGCGGCCTGCGGCTCCCACATCGGAACAAAGCTCCATTCCTTCGACCGGGCGTTGGCGAAACACCGCGAGGCCAAGGCGCCGCGAAAGCGGGCGGAAACAGGGGATGCCCTTCGACGCGCAGGCCATGATTTGTCCTTTGCCGTTGGGGCTATGAAGCAGCGTTTGGAAACCGAACAGAAGGACGCCCAATTCTTCATCGTCGATGACCAGATCGTGCCGCCCTACCGCTTCACCACGCAAATGAGTGTCAGGGTGAGCTATCGGTGGCGGCGAACCATCGAGGACGAATGGCAATGGGGTAGCATTACCTTTGTCCATCACCACGACCCGCGCCCCAACTACGCGGTGCCGGTGCCCACGCGGAAGCCAAGCGCCGCCAAACAGGAGCAGGAGCTTCAGAACCGACTTTATCAGACCTGGGAACACCTGATGCGCGGCGCGCTTTATTCGGTGAGAGATTATTTCAGGGACGGCGGTGACGGTGCCAAGATTCCAGAGACGTTCCAGGTAACGGTCGATTCCTACAGCCGCGATCTGAACAACTACAGCACGCAATTCTGGCGCCAGCAGCCCTGATCGCCTTCGCCCTTACGGAAGTGAAATAAGGGATGGCGGCGCTTACGCGCCGCCCGTGCCGAACCGATAGACCGGGATGCCGAGCTTCCTGGCTTTGTCGGCGAGGTTGTCCTGGATGCCCGTGCCGGGGAAGATAAGGACGCCGATCGGCATCACCGCCAGCATGGCGTCGTTGCGCTTGAACGGGGCGGCCTTGGCGTGCTTCGTCCAGTCGGGCTTGAAGGCGACCTGCGGCACCTTGCGCGTCTCCGCCCATTTGGCGGCGATCTTTTCGGCCCCTTTCGGGGAACCGCCGTGCATCAGCACCATGTCGGAGTGCTTGGCGTGAACCTGGTCGAGTTTGGCCCAGATCAGCTTGTGGTCGGCGGTGTCGCCGCCGGAGAAGGCGATCTTCGGGCCGGCTGGCACGAGCACCTCGGTGTCAGCGCGGCGTTTGGCGGCGATGAAGTCACGGCTGTCGATCATCGCAGCGGTGAGGTGGCGATGGTTGACCCTCGATCCTGTGCGCTGGGACCAGGGCGAACCGGTGGCGCGGTGGTAGTGGTCTGCGGCGCTGTCGCGGAAGACTTCCAGGCTGTCGCGCCGTTCGATCAATGATTGCCCGAGTTCGATGAGACGTTCGAGCTGGACGGATTTGACCTCCGATCCGTCCTGTTCGCGCTGGAGCCGTTTCTGCGCCTGCTCGTTGTCGTCGAGCTTGCGGTCTGCCCGTTCGACGGCGCGGTGGAACATATTGACGGTGGACCAGAGGAGGTCGTCGAGGTCAGGATCGAGGCTCGTATCGGCCACGGTGGAGATCAAGGCGTCGAAGATGTCGGCGACGGCGCCTTCGATGATGCGGTCCTCCGGCACGGGCCTGGGATCGGCTTCGTCTTCCGAAGGTCGGTAGCCGTAGAGCTGAAGCTCTTGTGCGATCTGGTCGGTCGGCGATGCAGCGTGTTCGGGTTCGTAGTCGTCGTGCTCGCTCATGGGATGCTCCGTCGGTTGGACCGCGACCGTCGCGGCCTTCATGGCGACGAAGCCGTCGGGCGGGACGGACCTGCACCCGGAGCGAAGCGAGAGGGCCGAAGCGCAGCGAAGGATGGCGAAGGCCGGCGATTTTGCTTCGCGATGGAAAGCGGCCCCCCTTTCTCTTCTTTGGGGGCCGCGCCGGAAAATCGTTGGCCGCAGCCATTGCCGATCCGGCTCGGCTGACGGCCGATCGCCCTCTCGAAGGCCGAGGCGCGGCCCTCTCCGAGGGTTGGACGCATCCGGGCGGGCATGATGATTGCGGCCCTGACACTCCTTGCCGGCGACTATCCCGCTTCGAGCCAGAAACGGGCGACGTCTGCCGGTGCGAGCTGCACCCGCAGATTGGCGCGGAGCGCGTCGATGCCGAGGCGTCGGAGATCCTCGTTGAAGTCCTCCAACACCGGCGAGAGCACGATGGCCTCGATCCCGGCCGTGTTCGCCCGTTCGACCAGGCTATCCCGCGCGCTGTCGCCCGCCGGGTCATTGTCGCGGACGATGTAGAGCCGGCGCAGGGGCTCGGGGAACAGGAAGGCGGCCAGGTGGGCAGCGGAGAGCGCCGCCGCCATCGCCATGTGCGGTATCGCCTGACGTGCTGACAGGACGCTTTCGATTCCTTCGCCTGCCGCCATCACCTCGCCGGCGATCCCGAAACGGACGGCGTGACCGAGCAGGTCGCCCATTGCTTTACGCTGCGTGTCGATCGGCGCCTTGTCGGAGCCGTCAGGAGCGATCCAGGTCCGATGCGCGCCGGTGATCGTACCCCTGAGATCGGTGACGGCGGCGATCATCGCCGGCCAGGTTTCGGTCTGGCCATGATCGTCGGGCCGGTAGTAGCAGCGTGGATGGAAACGGAGGTTTCCGGTTCCGTGCAAAGCCGCAATGCCGCGATGACGGAGATACGCCTCTACGGGGGTACAACCGATCGAGACCGTTGAAAAAGGCTTGCGCGAAATCGGCGTGGCGGATGGCTGGTGACGC